>NZ_JBITCR010000001.1:515460-1049693 GCF_044453405.1 Nocardioides sp. NPDC051685
TCCCCCCTTACCCCCGGGGGCCCGCGCGGGGCGGGCTGGGGGGGCGGGGCCCCCCCCCCCCCCCGGGGGGGGGGGCGGGGGGGGGGCGGGGGGCCCCCCCCCCCCCCCCCCCCCCCGACCGGGGTGACGCCTCGCCCGACGGGGCTGACGCCTCGGCTCAGGCTTTCAGGGTCAGGCCGTCGCCGTCGCGGTCGACGGTGACCTGGCCACCGTCGGAGACCTCGCCGCCGATGAGCATCCGGGCGAGCGGGTCGCCGATGGCGGACTGGATGAGGCGGCGGAGAGGGCGGGCACCGTACGCCGGGTCGTAGCCGGTCTCGGCCAGCCACTCCCGCGCAGCGGGGGTGACCGAGATCGAGATCCGGCGGGCGGCCAGGCGCTTCTCCAGGAGACCCAGCTGGATGTCGACGATCTTGGTGAGGTCGGCCAGCGAGAGGGCGTCGAACATGACGACCTCGTCGAGACGGTTGAGGAACTCGGGCTTGAACGACGCCCGGACCACCGCCATGACCGACTCGTGCTTCTCGCGCTCCTCCATCACCGGGTCGACCAGGAAGTTCGAGCCCAGGTTGGAGGTGAGGATGAGGACGGTGTTGCGGAAGTCGACCGTGCGGCCCTGACCATCGGTCAGGCGCCCGTCGTCGAGCACCTGCAGCAGGATGTCGAAGACCTCGGGGTGGGCCTTCTCGACCTCGTCGAGCAGCACCACGGAGTAGGGCCGGCGGCGCACGGCCTCGGTCAGCTGACCACCCTCCTCGTAGCCGACGTAGCCCGGAGGCGCTCCGACCAGCCGCGCGACCGAGTGCTTCTCGGAGTATTCGGACATGTCGATGCGTACGATCGCGCGCTCGTCGTCGAAGAGGAAGTCGGCCAGCGACTTGGCCAGCTCGGTCTTACCGGTGCCGGTCGGGCCCAGGAACAGGAACGAGCCGGTGGGGCGGTTGGGGTCGGCGATGCCGGCACGGGAGCGCCGGACCGCGTCGGCCACCGCGGTGACCGCGGACTTCTGCCCGATCAGCCGGCGTCCGATGACGGACTCCATCTCGAGCAGCTTCGCCTGCTCGCCCTGGAGCATCTTGCCCGTCGGGATACCAGTCCACGCCTCGACCACCTCGGCGATCTGCTGGGCGGCGACCTCCTCACCGACCAGCCGGTCGGCGACCTCGCCCTCGTTCTCGGCCTCGGCAGCATCGGCGATCTGCCGCTCCAGCTCCGGGATGCGGCCGTAGAGGATCTCCGAGGCCTCCCCCAGCGATCCCTCTCGCTGGAGCCGCTCGGCCTCGCTGCGCAGCGCGTCGAGCTGCTTGCGCAGCGCGCCCTCGCCCTCCAGCGACGCCTTCTCCCGCTCCCATCGGGCCTCGAGACCGCGCAGCTCCTCCTCCTTGTCGGCGAGCTCCTTGCGCAGCGCCGCGTGGCGCTCCAGCGAGGCGTCGTCGGACTCCTTGGAGAGCGCGAACTCCTCCATCTTCAGCCGGTCGACGGCGCGACGGAGCTGGTCGATCTCCTCGGGAGACGACTCGATCTCCATCCGCAGACGCGAGGCGGCCTCGTCGATGAGGTCGATCGCCTTGTCGGGCAGCTGACGACCAGTGATGTAGCGGTCGGACAGGGTCGCGGCGGCCACCAGCGCGGCATCGGTGATGCGGACACCGTGGTGGGCCTCGTACTTCTCCTGGATCCCGCGCAGGATCTGCACGGTGTCCTCCACCGACGGCTCGCCGACGAAGACCTGCTGGAAGCGGCGCTCCAGGGCCGGGTCCTTCTCGATCCGCTCGCGGTATTCGTCGAGGGTGGTCGCGCCGATCATGTGCAGCTCGCCGCGCGCCAGCATCGGCTTGAGCATGTTGCCGGCGTCCATCGCGGAGTCACCACCGGCGCCTGCGCCGACGACGGTGTGCAGCTCGTCGATGAAGGTGATGACCTGCCCCTCGGCGGCCTTGATCTCCTCCAGGACGGCCTTGAGCCGCTCCTCGAACTGACCGCGGTACTGCGCACCGGCGACCATCGCCGCCAGGTCGAGGCTCAGGACGCGGCGACCCTTCAGCGAGTCGGGTACGTCACCGGCGATGATCCGCTGGGCGAGCCCCTCGACGACGGCCGTCTTGCCGACGCCGGGCTCGCCGATGAGGACGGGGTTGTTCTTGGTGCGTCGGCTCAGGACCTGGATCACCCGGCGGATCTCGGCGTCACGGCCGATGACCGGGTCGAGCTTGCCCTTCTCGGCGGCCTCGGTGAGGTCCTGGGAGTACTTCTCGAGCGCCTCGTAGGAGTCCTCGGCGTCCTGGCTCGTCACCCGGCGGTTGCCGCGGACGGCCTTCAGCGACTCACGCAGCCCCTTCTCGGTGAGCCCGGCGCCCTTGAGCACCTTCTGCGCCGACGACTCGACGGTGGCCAGCGAGATCAGCAGGTGCTCGGTGGCGGCGTAGTCGTCCTTCATCGAGGTGGCCAGCGTGATCGCTCCGGCGAGGACACGGGTCAGCGCACCCGAGGCAGCGGGCTGCTGCACGGTGGAGCCGCTGGCACGCGGGAGCCCGGCGAGGTCGGCGGCAGCCGCTCGCGAGAGCTCCTCGGCGTCCACACCGGACTTGGTGACCATCGACGTCGCGGTGCCCTCGTCCTGCTGCAGCAGCGCGACGAGCAGGTGGATCGGCTCGGTCGTGGTGTTGCCCGCCGTGGTGGCGGAGAGCTGCGCGGCCTCGATCGCCTCGCGAGCCTTGGTGGTGAACTTGTCTGCCGAAAACTGGCTCATGTGTGTCTGTACTCCTCCTGGGGACGCACCCAAGTCTGTCGCGAGTGCCATCCACTCGCATCTATCTCAACACAACCAAAGTTGAGTCTGTTCCACTCAACTTTCACAAATCTTCTATGTCATGGCGGCCTGCTCGGCGATCGGGCACACTCCTCCCCGTGGACTTCCGAGGCGCCGTACGCGACCAGCTGGCCGCGCGCCAGCGCGAGGTCCTCGACGACCTGCTGGCGGGACGTACGCCGCCGGGGTTCGACGCCGCCGGAACGACCGCGACGACGCGGGTGCTGCACCACAAGCGCTCCTCGGCCGCGCACCACGCCGCCCCCGAGCTCGACCTGCTCCCGGACTGGCGCGCCCGCTTCCATGCCTGGGCGGGGCAGCATCCGCAGCAGGGCTGCGCCCACGATGACGTACGCGCCTTCCTGGCCACCATCGGTGCCGACTGGGTGCGCCTGCACGAGGTCTACGAGGGCAGGCGGCGGCTGGCGGTCACCAGCATCGCCGGGCGCCGGGTGCTCACCGTCGGTCTCGGCACGCAGATCTGGCACCTCACCCGCCGCACCTGGAAACGGAGCTCCACGTGAAGACCCTGATCATCCTCGTGATCCTCGGTCTGGTCATCTACGCGCTGACCCAGACCGCGCTGAAGATCGGTCGCAGCAACCGCCGCCGGGGCCAGGGCCGAGGAGGCGGCAGCAGCTGCGGCTCGAGCAGCTCCTCGTGCGGCTCCTCCACCGACTCCGGCGACAGTCATCACCATTCCTGCAACAGCTCCTCCTGCAACAGCTCCTCCTGCAGCAGTTCCTCCTGCGGCTCGAGCTGCGGTGGAGGCGGCGGCGACTGACCCCCTCCCTGCCGAGTGACCCGGGGGTCACACGTGGAGTTGGTCGTTCTCGTGACCGGGCGATCGCGGTGACGAGGTCGGGAAGCTTGTCATCTACCTTTTCGGGGATTCTCGGCCCGGATCACGCGCAGCGCGCTGTGGCGGGTCTCACATGGTGAGTGGATCGATGACATCGCCCCGACCCGCCCGACCCGAGGATGTGACCGAGGATGGCCCCACGACCCGGCCTGCTGCTCAAGGCAGCGGTCCTGCCCGTTGCCGCCGCCACCGCTGCCGCCGCTGTCTGGACGATCCATGCGATCCCAGACGAGGCCCGGCCCGTCGAAGCGACGGCGAGCGTGGTGCAGGTGCCGATCGAGGTGCCGATCGAGGTGCCGATCGAGGTGCCGGCCCAGGAGCTGCTCCCGCCGGTGAGCGTCTCCGCGGTCGCACCCATCCCCAAGGCCGTTCCCGCCCTCGCGGCCCAGCCGGCCGGGTTCGCCGCCAAGGCCGCCGCGGGCGTCATCCCCGAGGCCGCACTCTCCGCCTACCAGCGCGCCGCGACCGTGCTCGCCGACGCCGACCCCGCCTGCCATCTCGACTGGTCGCTGATCGCCGCCATCGGGCGGGTCGAGTCCGACCACGGCCGTGCCGGGGGCAACACGCTGTCCGCATCCGGCGTCGCGACGCCCGGGATCTTCGGCGTACCTCTCACCGGGGCCGGCCGCACCGCACGCATCCTCGACACCGACGGCGGCACCTTCGACCATGACCTCGCCTACGACCGCGCGGTCGGGCCGATGCAGTTCATCCCATCGACCTGGTCCGAGGTCGGGGTCGACGCCGACGGCGACGGTCGGCGCGACCCGCAGGACGTCGACGACGCCGCGCTCGCCGCCGCGGTCTACCTGTGCTCCGGCTCGGCCGACCTGTCCACCGAGGCCGGGCGGCGCTGGGCGGTGCTGCGCTACAACCACAGCGAGGCGTACGTCTCGGCGGTCCTGCAGATCGCCGACGGCTACCGGCTCGGGACCTTCGAGGCACCCACCGGGGTTGTTCTGCCCGCCGCACAGATCCCGGTCACCTCGTCCGCCGACCTCGAACCGCTCTCCGGCGCCACGCCCAGCGCCCAGCCACCCCGGCCCGCCGTCGGCTCGCCCTCGGGCGGACAGGAAACCGGTACGCCCAGCGGCGGCGCGACCACGCCGTCCGCGCCCGCATCGTCGGGCTCCGTCTCC
Source organism: Nocardioides sp. NPDC051685 (assembly GCF_044453405.1). Classification (NCBI taxonomy): domain Bacteria; kingdom Bacillati; phylum Actinomycetota; class Actinomycetes; order Propionibacteriales; family Nocardioidaceae; genus Nocardioides; species Nocardioides sp. NPDC051685. The sequence goes on from NZ_JBITCR010000001.1 coordinate 520,271, forward strand.
CTCGGCGACGGCGACTCCGTCGACCAGTCTCCCACCTCGGAGCCGTCACCGACCGACTCGCCTACGCAGACACCGACCGAGACACCCACCGAGACACCCACCGAGACACCCACCGAGACACCCACGGTGGACCCGATGCCCACCGAGACCCCGACCGAGACACCGACCAAGACACCCACCGACACCTCGACCAAGACACCGACCAAGACACCCACCGAGGTCCCGACCGAAACACCTTCCGAGGTCCCGACCGAAACACCTTCCGAGACCCCCGCGGCCATCGAGCAGACCACCGAGCCGACCGCCGAGCCGACCAGCGCGGAGGCCTCCGCGAGCGCGCCCTGAGACTCGGCCCAGAACGTGTTGGCCTCGGCACGCCGCGCGCGCCCCGGCTCGACCTCCGTCCTCCCCCGGTTGGCCGATCCGCCGGAGCCGCCAGGCGGAGCGTGCCGGGGCCAACACCCGCTGTTCACTTAAATCGGGTTACAGCCACGCCGGGTGCGGGCAGACTGTGGCTCGCAGATTGACTCCCCCACCAGGAGCCGCCTCGGATGCTCACCGATCATGATCGTCTCGTCGCCCATGTCTCGCGCCTCGGCGAGGAGCACCCACCGATCCCGATGGACTCCGTCGACTTCACCGTGAACGACCCGGCCGGCTTCGGCGCTCGTTTCGGACACGTGCTCGACTACATGGCGCGGGTCGAGCTCGAGGTCGACCGCAACGTACTCGAGATCTCCACCATGCTCCCCAACCCACCCGAGGTCGACCAACAGTTCTACGCCGAGGTGTGGCAGCCGCAGGAGATCCAGCACGGGCTGATCCTCGACCGGCTCCAGCAGGTCGTCGGGCGCCCGCCGGCGACCACCGACCTCGACCATGTCGGCCTGAAGCTGAAGGTACTCGGACTGCTGGCTCACCTGGAGCCGTTCCAGGACGTCTGCCGGATGCTCTACTACCTGACCGGGATGGCCACCGAGCGCTCCGCGGTGATCGCCTACAACCTGCTCCACGACGGGGTCGTCGAGACCGGCGAGCAGGCCGTCGCCGAGACCGTCATCGCGCCGATCAAGCGCCAGGAGCCCGGCCACTACGCCTTCTACCAGCTCTCCGCACGCGCCCACTGGGCCACGCTCGCGGCCTGGCAGAAGTGGCTGGTCAGGCGCATGCGCCGGATCTCCTTCGCCCCCGTCGGGGTCAACAACGCGACCCAGCTGGCCGACTTCGGTGACGTCATGGAGACCCTCGGCATCGACCACGAGGGCCGCGACCTCGCCGCCGACGTCGCCAGGGTCGAGCAGGAGCTCCTCTGGGCCCGCGACCACGGCCTCCCCGTCCCCGACTACGTCGCCCGCGCCTTCCGCGAGGCCGTCGAGGCGGCTCGAGCACGGGCGGCGGTTCGTCCAGGTATGTAGCCGAACCCTCACTTCCCTCGTGGAACTCCGCATGGGATGTGACGGTTGGTCTGCATACCTAGACGAACCACCCGCCGGCGCGCGCTACCCACGTCCCTTCGACACGAGCATCTCGACCGTCGCACCCTTGATCGCCCGGCTGCCGGGGACGGTGCCGGCGACCGTGCCCGCCTTCAAGCGCGAGGTCACCCGCTTGCCGACGACAGGCTTGAACCCGGCCGCCTTGAGCCGGGCGGTCGCGCGGGCGACCGAGAGCCCCTCGACCTTCGGGATCTTGATGCCCTTGCCGTTGATGACGCTGGCGCCGGGACGTACGAAGTTCGCGGAGCCCAGCTTGCCGTCGATCGCCCGCATCGCGGCGGCCCACATCGGGCCGGCCACGGTCGATCCGGAGGCCGAGGCGACATAGCCGCCGCGCAGGCGCTGCCCGTTGAGGGTGACCCAGTGGCCCTCGTAGTCCGCACCGGCGATCATCGACGCGGTCGCGAGCTTGGGCGTGTAGCCGTTGAACCACACCGCGCGGTTGCTGTTGGTGGTCCCGGTCTTGCCGGCGGACGGCACGCTCAGCGCGAGCTTCTGCCCGAACCCACCCGGCTGCAGTACGCCGCGGAGGATGTCGTTCATGGCATCCGCGGTCCCCGTACGCATCACCTGCTCGCACGAGGCCGGGTATTCCTTCATCGTCTTCCCGTCGGCGCCGACGATCTCGGTCACCGGGCGGGAGTCGCAGTGCTTGCCGCGGGCGCCGAACGTCGCGTACGCCTCGGCCATCTCCAACGGGCTGACGTCGATGGGACCAAGGGTGAACGATGGAAAACGCTCGCGCGAGGGATCGGTCAGGTGGACGCCCATCTTCTTCGCGAGCGTGTAGGGGGCGCAGACGCCGGTGAACTGCTCGAGCTGCACGTAGAAGGTGTTCACCGACTCCCGGGTGCCGGTGTAGAGGTTCTTGTTGCCCGAGGTGGTCGAGTTGCCGACCGGGTAGGGGTCGGGGTTGAAGTTGCCCTGGCCGGGGCAGTTGGCGAAGGACGCCTGGTTGAACGTCTTCTTCTCAGGCGACTTGATCTCCTGCCGGAGCGGGAAGCCCTTCTCGATCGCCGCGGCGCCGACGAACACCTTGAAGGTCGAGCCTGCCTGGAAGCCGTTGGCGTCGCCGTACTCCTTCGGGACCAGGTAGTTCAGGTAGGACTCACCCTTGCGCCGGTTCTCCCCCATCGGCCGCGACTGCGCGAGCGCCTTGACCTGACCGGTGCCGGGCTCGACCATCGCCAGGGCCCCGACGGCGTTGTTCGTCGGCGAGACGGCCCGGCTGACCGACCTCTGGGCTGCCTTCTGGAAGCTCGAGTCCAGCGTCGTCCGGATGGTCAGGCCGCCGGTCTGCAGCAGCCGCCAGCGCTCGGCCTCGGTCTCGCCCAGCGACTTGTCGGTGAGCAGCCACCGCAGCGCGTAGTCGCAGAAGAACTCCGCGGACGACCCGAAGCAGCCGTTGCGGCTGTCCTGCACGTTGAGCCCGAGGTCGCTCTCCTTGACCTTCTCGGCGTCGGCCCGCGGCAGGTCGCCGACCTGGACCAGTCGCTCGAGCACCAGGTTGCGGCGGGCGATCGTGGCGTCGGGGAAGTCCGTCGGGTCGTAGCCGGTCGGGTTCTTCACCATCCCGGCAAGCATCGAGGCCTGTCCCCAGGTCAGGTCGGCGGCGTCGACGTTGAAGTAGTGCTTCGCGGCCGCCTGGACCCCGTAGGCGGAGTCGCCGAAGTAGGCCGCGTTGAGATAGCGCTCGAGGATCCAGTCCTTGTCGTGGTTCTCCTCCAGCCAGATCGCGTAGCGGAGCTCGCGGACCTTGCGGGCCGTGGACTTCTCGGTCGCGGCAGCCCGTTCCTCGTCGGTGTCCGCGCTGTAGACGAGGGTCGTCTTGACCAGCTGCTGAGTGATCGAGGAGCCACCCTGCACCGAACCCGACTCCGAGGCCGAGTTGCGCAGCAGCGCCCGCAGCGTGCCCTTGAGGTCCATCGCGCCGTGCTCGTAGAAGCGGCTGTCCTCGATCGCAAGCAGCGCCTTCGGCATGTTGGGCGAGATCTGGTCGAGCGCCTTGTAGGACCGGTCCTGGTCGAAGAGGGTCGTGATCACCTTGCCATGGACGTCCAGGACGCGGGTCGTCTGCGAGAGCTCGCCCATGTCGATGTCAAGGGGCAGCTCGTCCATCACCTCGGCGCCCGACTTGGCCGCGACACCGGTCAGGTGAATGAACGGGATCGCCATGCCGGAGGCGACCAGACCCGTGACCGCGGCGACGCCGATGAATGCCGCGAACCGCATCACGGCGCGATGAAACGGTACGGAACGAACGACTTTGCGCGCCAACGTGGGGGCTCCTACACGGGCCTCGAGCCAGGACCGGCGATGGGAAACTGGGCAACGGGAAACGTCATCCCAGACTACCGGACCGGCGAAGCAATTCAGGAGACGGACCATTACCGTCCAGACCACACTTGAGCCATGACGCGACGGGTTCAGGGGACGGCGGTGGCCTGGCGTCCTTCGATCGCCGACCTCCTGACGTCGTACGCATCGGCCGGCCGCCTCGGGTTCACCGAGGTCGTCGCCGAGAATCTCTCCGTGGAGCGGCTTCCCGCCGCGTTGACCTCGCTCGGGGTGCCCGTCATCGTGCACGGAGTCGAGCTGGGTCTCGCGGGAGCGTCCGAGCCGTCGGCCGAGCGCCTCGCTCATCTGGCCGCGCTCGCCGAGGCGCTCGGCAGCCCGGTCGTGTCCGAGCATGCCGCCTTCGTACGCGCCGCCGACTCCCCGTCCGAGCTCCACGGCGACGTCCTCGAAGCCGGCCATCTGCTGCCGCCACCGCGCACACGGGAGTCGCTGGACGTGCTGTGCGACAACGTCCGCATCGCCCAGTCGTCCCTCCCCGTCCCGCTCGCCGTGGAGAACATCGCGGCCCTCTTCACCTGGCCCGAGGACACCTACGCGGAGCCGGACTTCCTGACCGAGCTCGTCGATCGCACCGGCGTACAGATCGTCCTCGACGTCGCCAACCTGCACGCCTCCGCGACCGCCCGCGGCACCGACCCGGCAGCCGACCTCCGACGCTTTCCCCTCGACGCGGTGGCCTATGTCCACGTGGCCGGCGGCATCGAGCGTGACGGCCTCTACCTCGACACCCACGCCCACCCGATGCCGCCGCCGGTGCTCTCGCTCCTCGAGACCCTGGTCGACGCCTACGCCGGGCGCGGCCTGCCCGGCATCATGCTCGAGCGGGACGGCGACGTCTCACCCGAGACGGTCGCTCCGGAGTTCGAGACGCTGTCCGAAGCAGTCAGCCGATGTCCGGCGTGACGTCGCGGCGGCTGAGCACCGAGGCAGTGCTCAGGCCTTGGGCAGGTCCGCCCCACCGGTGACCGGAGCCTGGTGCTCCGGGTAGGCGGACTCGGCCGAGTCCTCGTCGACCAGCGTGGTGCGCCCGAAGGCCTCACCGAACGGCGTCAGATGCACCGAGCGGCGCACGATCTTGGCGAACTTCACCGAGTGCAGCGCCCCGAGCACGTCGGGCTGGGCCTCGAGGACCTGATACTCCAGCGGGTCGGGCAGCGGCTCCTTGGAGAACCACACCAGCCCGAGCCGGAACAGGTTGTTGAGATAGGCCGGCACCCGGTCCGGATAGCGCACTCCGCTGCGCCCGGCGATCATGTTGAGACCGGGCGCGATCATCGTGCTGCCGACGAGCCCGGCCGGGCCACCGGTGCGGATGTCGACCGACGGCTGCGGGCCGGCCTGGAGCAGGTAGAGCAGCATCCGCGCCTCGTCGGGCGCGAGCTCGTCGAGGATCCGGGCGTACGCAGGATGCCCCTGCTCATCGGCCCAGACGTCGCGGGACCGGTCGAGCAGCTCGGCCCCACGGCGGCGCAGCACCGGAAGCGAGTCCTGGGACGCCTCGGCCTCCCGCGTGCGGGCGAGCACGACCTCCTGACCGGCTGCCTCGTAGTCGGCGTCGGAGAGCTCCATCACCGAGTTCGTGCCGGGCAGGATGATCCGGGCCGCCGTGCCGGCGACGATCCCGACGGCCTCGGCCGTCTCCCGCACCAACCCCACGCGTACGTCCTGGTCGACCATCGCCCGGGCGACCCGGATGCCGGCGCGACCCGAGGTGCGCAGTCCCCACCCGGCGGTCTGCCAGGCAGCGCCGGCCGCCACCCGCGCCAAACCGGGAGCGGTGCCGGCCACGGCGGAGGCGGTCGGGAGGACCTTGCCGAGCAGACTCATGTCGGAAAGATTAGAAGGTGAAGGAAGCCGCCCGCGAGCCCCATGATCGCGCCATGGGCGTAGAGCATCCATTCGTCCTCCTTGATCGCTGACCTCATCATGTCCACGAAGTCCTCCGGCGGAAGCTCCTTCGTGCGCCGCGCGACCAGGTCGCGGATCTTGTCCGCCTGGTGACGGCTGAAGCCGGGATCGCGGAACGGCACCAGCGTACGATCCGCCGCCTCGTTGGCGACCGAGGTGCTGATCCGGTCGAACCGCTCCGAGCCGAGCGCTATCCGTACCGCGCCCCGGTAGGGCCCGGCCGCCCTGTCCACAGCAGGCATCAGCGCGTTGATCAGCAGCTTGCGGGTCGCATCGCCCCGAGGGCCGTCGAGCAGGAAGTCGCCGATGCGCTCGAGCGTGATCACGTCGGTGGCGATGATGTCGGCGTAGACCTCCGCAGCCTGCTCCTGACGGCGCGGAAAGAGCCCCTGCACCTTGATCCCGAGGACGCGCCGCGGCTCGGCGGGCTCGAAGATCAGCCACATGCCGAGCAGGTTGGTCACCCAGCCGACGACGACGCCGAGCAGCGGGAGCAGCCACGACAGGTGGAAGGTCTGGTCGATCAGCGCCACCGGGATGCCAAGCAGGAATCCGAAGATGAAGCCGAAGGCGACCATCAGGTTGAGCTCGCGCTGTCCGAAGTCGCGGAAGATCCTGACCACGAGGGCCGGGTTCTTGCGGAAGTGGTCGATCACCATCAGCTTCGGGTCGAGCAGCTGGTCGATGTGCACACCGATGTCGTCGGTGACCTTGTGCACGATGGTCGGGAGCTGGGCCTGGACCCTGGTGACGATCGCGTCCTTGACCGCCCGCGGCAGGTCACGCCAGAGCCGTGGGTGCTCGCGCATCATGATCTGGTCGACCAGCTCGGGCACCTCCGGGCGGAAGGTCTCCACGATGTGCGTGGCGATCTCCGAGGGGCCCAGCTGCTGGTAGAAGTCGCTGGGTGTGCCGAGCTTGGCGATCGCCTTGTCGACGGCGATCGAGCCCATCTTCGCGGCCCGGGCGGGGATGATGCCCTGCCAGCCGAGACCGCCCTGGGCGAAGCCCGGGACCTCCTGAAGCTTGTGCGGCAGCACCCTGGTCAGCTCACGCAGCCCGGGGACCCGGAACCCCTTGAAGGAGAGCGGGGAGAAGAGCATGTAGAGGCCCGACCAGTTGATCAGCCAGCCGATCACCCCGGTGAAGATCGGGATGGTGATCAGCGAGAGCCAGTGGACGTGGGCAGCCCAGTCGTCGAACCAGCTGACCAGCGAATCCTGCCACTCCGGCGACATCCGAGCTCCTTCCGCCAGAGTTCCAGACCGTCAGTATGCGTACCCTACCCACAGGCGAACGCAAACACCCCGAACCGTCTGCTATTCGGCTGACGCTTCCGTCGCCGCACCGGGCGGGATCTCGTGGTCGGGCAGCCCGTCGAGATCCTCGGCATCGGCGAAGCAGGCTCGGGCGAAGTCCTGCCCGAACGGCGTCAGATGGATCGAGCGCCGCCTGATCCGGGCGCCGCTCTTGGCATGGAGAGCCTCGAGTACGTCGGGTTGTGCCTCGACCACCTGGTAGCGGATCAGCTCGCTGACCGGATCCTCGGACTGCCACACCAGGCCGAGCCGGGTCAGGTTGTTGAGGTATTGCGGGACCAGTGACGCGTAGCGCACGCTGGCCTGCGACCCGATCATGGTCAGGCCCCTGGCGATCGTCGGGGACCCGCGCAGCTGGCCCATCAGGCCGCCCTCGACCACATCGACGGCCGGCTGCGGGCCGTCCTCGAGCATCAGCACCAGGATGCGGGCCTCGTCGGGAGCCAGCTCGTTGAGGATGCTGACGAAGGCCGGGTGGCGCTCGTTCTCGTCCCATACGTCGCGCGAGCGGCGCAGGAGCTCCTCGCCGGTCCGCCGCAGCTGGTCGGGGCCGGTGCCCGGGGCGACGCCGTTGACCCGCGCGGCGCGACCCTCCATCGCCGCCTTCGCGCTCTCGGCCGCCGGCAGCGCGAACCGCTCCAGCAGACCCGTGACCGGGTTGCCCGTCGCGACCCGCTTCGCGAGGGCGGTCACCTGGCGGGCGTTGGTCGCCACGTCCTCGGTGAGCCGCACCGCCTCGTCGGGGTCGACGACCGCCTTCGCGACCCGCCCCACCCCCCGGGCGTACGTCCTCAGACCCCAGCCCGCGGTGTGGGCGACCGTGACCGCGGAGATCCTGAGCAGGCCCGGGAGGACGTCCATCGCGTCCTCGACGAGACCGCCGCCCGGGGCCGGGGTGGGCATGCGGTGCATCCCTTCACGGCCCTGCACGAGCTCCTCCTTCGGAGCGATCGAGGGTCGCCGGGCCCCCGGCTCGGTGTTGATGTGGAGGGCGCTCACAACACGTTCCACCACTCGAAGACCGCCACGTGCAGGAACCCGCCCGCCAGGCCCATGATCGCCCCGTGGGCGTAGAGCAGCCACTCGTCCTCCTTGATCGCTGCCCGCATCATCTCAACGAAGGTCCGCGGCGGCAGGGCTCGGCACCGGTCGGCGATCAGCCGTCGGATGTTGCACGACTGCTGCTGGCTGAAGGCGGCGTCACGCAGCGGGGTGATGGTGTAGTCGACGGCCTGCTCGGCGACCGAGGACCGGATCGCGTCGAACCTCCGGGTCCCGACCGCCACCCGGACCGCACCGTAGGCCGGACCGACCGCCGCGTCGACAGCGGGCTCGAGGGCCGCGGCCAGCATCTGGCGGGTGCGATCGCCGGAGGGCCCGTTGAGGAGGTGGTCACCGATCCGTTCGAGGGTGATCACGTCCTGGGCGATGTGCTTTCCGTAGACGTCGGAGGCCTGCCACTGCCGCCGGGCGAAGAGTGCCTGGATCTTGACCGGACCGATCCGTCTGGGCTCGGCAGGCTCGAAGATGAGCAGCATGCCGAGCAGGTTGGTCGTCCAGCCGACCAGCACCCCGAGGATCGGCAGCAGCCACCAGAGGTGGAAGGCCTGGTCCACGACGGCGACCGGGATGCCGAGCAGGAAGCCGAAGACCGCACCGAAGACGACCATCATCCGCAGCTCGCGGGCTCCGAAGTCCTTGAAGATCCGCACGATGATCGACGGATCCTTCTCGAAGTTCTCGATCACCATGATCTTCGGGTCGAAGAGCTGGTCGATGTGGTTGCCGATCTCGACGGTCACGTCGCCGACGACCGCGGGGAGCCGGTCCTGGACCCGCTGGATCACGACCGTACGCAGCGGGCGCGGCAGATCCCGCCAGAACCGCGGATGCTCACGCCACATGATCTCGTCGACGAGCAACGGGATCTCGGGACGGAAGACGTCGACGATGTGGGCGGCGATCTTGTCCGGCTCGAGCTGCTCGTAGAAGTCGCGGGCGGTCGCCATCTGCGACAGCGCCCGGTCGACGGCGATCGAGCCCATCTTCGCGGCTCGCGCGGGCACGATCCCCTGCCAGCCGATCCCACCGCGCAGGATGCCCGGGATCTCCTGGATCCTGCGCGGCAGCGAGCCGGCGGCCTGCTTGAGCCCCGGCACGGTGATGCCGTGGAAATGGATCGGGGAGAACAGCATCCACAGTCCCGACCAGTTGATCAGCCAGCCGATCAGCGCGGTGAAGAGCGGGACCGACCAGAACTCGAACCAGTTGAAGTCGTCGAACAGGGCCAACGCGGCCGAAATGGTGTGAGACACAGACCTGACCTTCATTCCCTCATCCACGAGACCGCCCCAGGTGCAAGCAGTGTCGTGGTCTCCCTGGCGCGAAGGCTAGTCGACTGTTTGACAACTTGGGGCAAAATGTCCACCGATCGCTCAGATATCGGTCCCAAGACCCGCAGGCGGGCGAGGCACGCAGCCTCACCGCGGCGAGTCCGGTTCGACGAGAGCAAGTCGGACGTCGCGGGCAACCGTCCCGTTCCGACCGAAGGGGAGCATTCGGAAGACAACCCTGCCATGAACGGCCGCGGCATCGATGAAACCGAAGCTGCGCGAGTCGGTCGACGCACCCCAGTTGTCGCCGAGCAGCCAGTAGGCGTCCTCGGGCACGGTCAGCCACTCCTGCTCCACAGCCGCGGCCTCGGCGGACCAGGCAGGGTTGTCGACCACGTAGATCCTGTCCTCGCCCGCCGGCTCGACCAGCACCTGGGCATCGCGGGTCACCGAGACCCGGTCACCGGGCATCCCGATCACCCGCTTGAGGATCTGAGCGCCGTCCCCCGCCACCGAGCTCGGGGCGTCCGCCTCGACGACGTCGAAGCGTTCGATCTCGTCCCGGGTCCAGAACTCGAGCAGCATCCGGTCACCGTCGCGCAGCGTCGGCTCCATGCTCGTGCCGGACACGGTGACAGAGAAGGCGAGCGCCGCGACCACCAGGGTGAGCGCGGCGAATGCCACGACCCCTACGCCGATGCCGCTCGCGACGAGGACCCTCCTCACGGTTCGTCCACGCCGGAGACCCGTCCGGCCACCTCGACGAGCTCGGCTCCGCCGTCGTCGAACCCGCCGAACGAGCCGGTCGGGAGCAACCGCAACCAGGCCTTGCCGGAGACGTCCTCGACCGGAAGGAAGCCGAACGCGCGCGAGTCGGTCGAGCCGCCCCAGTTGTCCCCGAGGACCCACAGCGCGTCCTTCGGGACGGTCACCCAGACCCCGGACGAGGCATTGGCGTCGTACGTACCTCCCTGGTCGCAGCACATGCCGACGTCGGCCCCGACGCGGGTGGGCCAGGCGGGATTGACGACACGGAAGACGTCGCCGGAACCGGCCGGGCTCACATAGACGACCGGCGTCTCGCCGCCGGCGATCGCAACCCGGTCACCAGGCATCCCGATCACCCGCTTGACGACCTGCGCGCCGCCGCCGAAACGCTCGGGGCCCGGCTCGATGCCCTGGACCAGGTCGAAGCGTTCGATGTCGTCGTTGTGCAGCGGGTCGAGCAGGATCCGATCACCGGAGAACAGTGTCGGCTCCATGCTGCGGCCCTTCACCGTGAACGAGCCGAACAGGGCGGCGACGACGACGGTCATCGCGAGCAGGAAGGCGATCAGCGCGACCCAGCCGACGGCCGCACCGGCGAAGCCTCGCTCGTCAGCGACAGGATCATTCAGAGACCGTCCGAACACAACCAGGCTCTCTCTCGGGCAGATCGACGAGAGCGTGGCCAAACCCAAGCAGGAATAGCCACACTTCGTAGACATTTGGGGACAAATTGTCCAGATGTGCTTGACCGTAGCACGTGGCGCCCATCACAGTTTGAATGCCGCCCAGGGTATCCAGCCCTGTGGGCGGCGCACTTTTCTCGGGGTTCATCAGCCCGTGAGGGACGGGCCCAAAGAGGGAGCACACATGAACAAGTTGGGGCATACCAGCCTCGGCCGCTTCGCGGCCGTCACACTGCCGGCGGCGATCGTCTCCGCCGGTATGGGGTACGCGATGCTGTCCGGCATGGTCGGGGCGGTCATCTCCTCCACCGGCGGTTTCAACCTGAGCACCAACCTCACCGCCGACTCGCTGAAGATGCGCACCGGCGCCACTGAGGTCGGCTCAACCGGCAACAACCAAGGCACGATCTACGCTCAGACCCAAGGCTCGGTCGCCAACGGGCTCAACGTCGTGACGCCCCGGGTCGAGGTCCTCCCGGGCCTGAGCCTCAACCTGGGGATCACCTCGAGCGATCCGCAGATCAACCTCGGCAACGTGGCCCTGAACGCCGCGTCGCTCAACACCCCGAGCGGCGCCACGATGGCCAACGTCACCCTCGGCCAGTCGCAGGCCGATGCCGGCTTCGACCCGGCCGGTCCGGGGTATGTGGCGGACGGGTTCGCTCTCCAGGCCGCGCAGACCAGCGGCCGGAGCGGCGAGCAGGTGCTGAACAACCTGTCGGCACAGGCGTACGCGGTCCAGCTCAGCTCGCTGAGCCTCAGCAGCCTGTCGATCAGGCTCAACCCGTAACACCTCCAACCCACCCACCAGCAGCCGTTGGCGGGCGTTCCGGAGCGCCCGCCAACGTCTCATCCCAGCCCCCGCCGGAGAAGCCATGCCTGACAAGACGCCCACCAACACCGGTCCCGACGCGATGCCCGACCCCACCACGAGCCCCTCGGCCACCAGCCCCACGCCGCGCGGCTTCAAGCGCTTCCGACGCACCCGCCCCTTCTGGGGCAGCCTGATCCTGCTGTGGTCCTCGTGGCTGATCGGGTCCTCGACGCTCTCCAAGCAGCTCGACTTCACGATCTTCGCCGCCTTCGGCAACCAGACCCTGCCGCCCGTGCTGATCTCCTTCGCCCTGGGCGCCGCGGCACTGATCGCCATGTTCCTCCCGTCGCAGCGCACGTTCCCAGGGATCGTCTCGGTCGCGCTCGCGATCGCGGCCCTCCCGCTGGCCAACCTCGGCGGCCTGATCATCGGCACCGTCGCCGGTGTCATCGGTGGCGCCCTGATCGTCGCCTGGACGCCCTACACCGAGAAGCAGCTGACCGAGATGGCAGAGAAGGACGCCCGCAAGCGCGCCCGCAAGGACGCCCGGAAGCCGGCCCGGAGCGGAGCGATCGCATGAGCCCCCGTGCCCGCCGCTTCGAGCGCACCGACCCCTGGGGCGAGGAGACCGGGGTGTCCCACGTCTGGGCCCGGTTGACCGGCCGCCTCTACCGAGCTGCGTACGCGGCCATCGATCACGCCGCGGAGCAGTCGGCGCGGATGAAGGCCGACGCCGAGTCCGTATGCCGCGGCAGCCGCAAACGCTCGCTGCCGCTGATGATCGTCGGGAGCGCCGCGCTGGTGGCCATGTTCGGCGCGGTCTCGCAGAGCGCGCTGGCGGTCAACTTCACCACCGGGAACTCGAAGTTCAAGCTCTACTCCAACTACCTCGACGCCGAGCACGCGGCGGGCTATCTCGCCCCGACGAGCCGCCAGGGGTCCACGGACTGCGACGCCGACGTCGCCGACGTACAGGCTCAGTGCGGGGTCACCGAGCTCGGCATCCACCAGGCCAAGCTCGCCGGGCTGTGCGGGATCGCCACCGAGAACATCCCGCTCGTCGGCAACTACTCGCTGATGATCACCGCCGGCGACGACGTCCCGGACAGCTACAGCGGCTCGTCGATCCCGACCGGCACCACCACCGACCCGACCACGGGCAAGCTCACCAACGGGAGCCTGGACAACGCGATCTCGGCGACCAACCTGTACCTCAACTCCGACGCGCTCAGCGGCTACGGGAACAAGATCTCCGGCATGAACCTCGGCCAGTCGGCCGAGACCGTCGGCGACTCGGCCGGTCTCACCTTCGAGGGCAACGCCAACCAGCTGCCCAAGGCAGGTGCCTTCGGTCTCTACGCCCGCCAGCTCAACGTGGCCGGCCTCAACGGAAACAGCTACGGGCTCAACCTCAGGGGCAACATCACCCTGCCGGACCTGAACATCAGGGTCGTCCCGGGCACCAAGACGCAGGCCGACTGCTCATGACCGAGTCCAGCACCAAGACATCGACCGACGTCCTCGGCTTCCTCCCCGGCCCCGAGAACGTACGCCGCAACCGGCTCGGCGCCCTCCTTGCAGCGGGCCGCTCGTGGTTCCGCGCGTGGCGACGTACCCGTCCCTTCTGGGGTGCGTTGTGGCTGATCGTGGCCGGCGCCTGGATCATCTACTGGATGTCGTTCGACATCGGCATCGCCCTGACCGGCGGCTGGTCCTACTCCGCCGGCTACGTCATGGGCGGCGCGCTGATCATGTTCGGCCTGGTCACCTGGCTGGCGCCGCACTACAAGTCGCTCTCGGGGATCGTCGGGTTCCTGATCGCGCTCGGGGCCTTCCCCACCGCCAACCTGGGCGGCTTCGTCCTCGGCTCCGTCCTCGGCATCGTCGGCGGCTCGATGATCTGGTCCTGGGGCGAGAAGAAGTCTCACCCGTCCCGGCGTGACACCTCCGGCGGATGATCGGCCGTGCCTCAGGAACTCAGCGTCGGCAGGCAGCGCCTCGTCGTCATCACCGCCCTCGCGCTCTTCATCATGTCGGCGGCGCTGTGGCCGTCGGCCGAAGACCGGGCCGAGGCGAACAGCCAGAACAACGCCTACCAGCCGTTCCGGTGCGACCAGCCCGGCAGCAGCGACCCGCAGCAGCGCCGGCAGGTCGTGCCCCTCAAGAACGGTGGCGACAACGGCACCTTCCAGAGCCGCCTCTTCGGCACCCGGATGTTCCCCTGCCTGTCGGGGACGCGCTGGCTGCTGACCGCGGGTGAGCCGAACGGCAGCAGCACCACGAACGTGGCCGCCGACGTGCACGGCATCTACACCAACAACAGCGACGGCAACTGCGACAGCAACAAGGGGTTCACCTACTACAACGCCGCCACGGGCAACATGTGCCTGTTCCAGATCGCCTTCAGCGACCTCGTCTTCCGCAGCAACGTCGCCTCCTTCGGTGCCCCGGTGCTCTCCGCGAGGTCGTCGACGGCTCCCGCCCCCACCGCGGCGGTGCCGCACACCCTGCGGATCGCCCCGGACGGCCCGTTCACCGTCGGCGGCCCTGGTGTGAAGACCAACCTGCTCACCACCGGCGACTCCTGGGTCGCAATCCCGTGGCGTACGGTCACCAACCTGGCGGGCATCCTGATCATCGCCGCCGGCCTGACCACGACGACGCAGAAGAACACCATCTGCACCGCCGGCTGGAACGGCGACTCGTGCCGGCTGAAGATCCGCACCCTCGCCGGCGACGGCACCGGTGGCTGGAACGACCTGGTCACCGCGATCCTCAGCGGCCTCGCCGCCGGCGGCGACTACAACATCCTCGCGGCCAACCTGGAGTTCTACTACCTGTTCACCCACGACAACAACGCCTCGAACGACCCCTACGTCTACCCACCGGGCGGCACGACGAACCCGCTCAACTCGATCCAGCTCCCCAACACGACGATCACGGTGACCGCGGAATGAAGACGTACGGCACACGATGGCGCCGCATGGCCGCGATGACGGCGATCGGCGTCGGTCTGCTCGGCGGGATGGTCGCGGCGATGGGATCGTCGGCGTCGGCGGTCTTCAACCCGACACTGACGATCAACAACGGGACCTCGACCTTCTCCTCGACCAACATCCACGCCGCCGACGCGGCGTTCGGCACCTCGGTGGTGCGGACGCAGGCCGCGGCCAGCAGCGGCGGCAGCTGGACGCCCGTGCTGCGGGCCGGCTTCGCGAGCGCGACGATGAACGGCTTCTGTCTCTCGCGGGTCGAGGAGGTCGGGCCGCTCGGCAGCTACACGATCCGGCTCACCGCCGGGGACGACAACCCGTCGACCAACGAGATCAGCGCCCAGTCGGTCGCCTTCGACATCACCCGGCTCCGGGCGGCGTCCGCGCCCGGGGTGAACCTCCAGGGCACCGCCCAGATCGGGCTGGCGACCACCGACCTGACCACCAACCCGGGCACCGCGCCCTACGTCGCGAACCCGATGGGCGTCCCGCAGGAGTTCGAGCCGAACTGGTACCAGTTCAGCGGCAACAGCGGCCACAACAACGGTCAGGGCTTCACCGGCATCGACGCGACCGTCGCCGATCTCAGCGCCGTCTACGGCGACGTCCGGCAGGCCCAGATCGAAGGCGAGGTCACCTTGCCGAACCTGGAGATCGACCTGCTCCCGGGCGACCAGTCCTGCAAGACGGCGGCTCAGTCCGGGTCGTTCCCGAACTGAGGTCGGGCAGGCGCTGAGCGCCGAGACGACCGCGAAATTGGAAGGACCCGGTGGGTCCGTCTCGGGTCGGCTCCACCGGGTCCGCCGCGTGTGCCCCGACCATATGGGGGTTGGTCCGACACTCGCGGCTTACTCATCAGTATGCGGGTTTCGAACCCACATCGGTTTTACCCGAAATCCACAACTCGCCAACAAATCTGTCAAGCGATCAGTAGGAAACGTGCTATCCGCGCTGGCGTCGCCAGACCACGACCGCCTGTCCCGGCGGGTCCTGCCGAACCGCAGGAAGCCTGCTGGTGGGGCTCTTCGGTTCCGGCGCGGCAGCCCGCGCCTGGGCGAGCGCCTCGCGGGTCGCGGCCAGCTCGTGCAGCAGCTCCTCGTTGCGCCGGCGCAGGGCATCGACGTGCTGCTCGAGAGCGAGGATGCGGCGCACGCCCTCGATGCCGATGCCGGCCGCGGTCAGGTCGGCGATCGAGCGCAGCAGCTCGATGTCGTGGAAGGAGTAGCGGCGCCCGCCACCGCCGGTGCGACCGGGGGTGATCAGGCCCAGCCGCTCATAGGTGCGCAGTGTCTGCGGGTGCAGCCCGGTCAGCTCCGCGGCCACGCTGATCACGTAGACCGCGGCGTCCGGAGCCGGGCTGCCGAATCCGTCGTTCATCATGACTCCTCGAGAAGAGACGTACGCAGCGGCTTGTCGGCCATCGCGGCACGGTAGGCCTCGACGGCGGCCTTGGCATCGGCGTCGAGCACGGCCGGGATCTGCACCTCGACGGTCGCGAGCAGGTCGCCCACGGTGCCGTCGGAGCGCTTGAACCCCTTGCCGCGGACCCGGAACGTACGCCCGTTGGGGGTGCCCGCGGGGATCCGGAGCGTCACCGGCGAGCCGGTCAGCGTCGGCAGCTTGGCCTCGGCGCCGAGCGCCAGCTCGTCGAACCCGACCGGTACGTCGACGGTGAGGTTGTCGTCCTTGCGGCCGAAGACGCGGTGGGGCGTGACATGCACGGTGACGTAGAGGTCACCGGCCGGGCCGCCGTTCTCCCCGGCGGCACCCTTGCCCTTGAGCCGGATCCGCTGACGGTCCTTGACGCCGGCCGGGATGCGCGCCTGGATGGTGCGCGCCGAGGTGCCGCGGCCGGAGCCGTGGCAGGTCGGGCAGGCCTCGTCGTAGATCAGCTGGCGGCCACCGCAGCGCGGGCAGGTCTCGTTCATCGAGAACGCACCGCCGACGGAGTTGACCACGTAGCCGGCGCCCTCGCACTCCGGGCAGACCCGCGGCCTGGTGCCCGGCTTGCCGCCGGTGCCGTTGCAGTCGGGACAGGCGGCGTCCGAGGTCAGCCGCAGCGAGATGGTCACGCCGTCGAGCGCATCGGTGAACCCGATCGTGGCGCTCGTCTCGACGTCGGCCCCCTTGATCGGCCGAGCCCTCGGGGCCGTACGCCGCCCACCGAAGCCTCCGCCGGCACCCCCGCCGAAGAGGTCGCCGAACATGTCGCCGAGCCCGCCGCCCTGGGCGCCGCCACCACCGAAGAGGTCGTCGAAGTTGTAGCCGCGGCCACCGCCCGTGCCGCCGAAGCCGCCCGGGAAACCGCCGGTGGCGCCCAGCGTGCGCACCTCGTCGTACTTCTTGCGCTTCTCGGCGTCGCCGACGACGTCGTAGGCCTCGGCGACCTTCTTGAACTTCTCGTGCTTTGCTTCGTCGCCCGGGTTGGAGTCGGGGTGGTTGGCCCGCGCGAGCTTGCGATAGGCCTTCTTGATGTCGTCGCTCGAGGCGTCCTTCTTGACGCCCAGCTCGGCGTAGTAGTCCTTGTTGATCCAGTCCGGCCGGATCCCGTCGTTCTCAGCCACCTAGCCCCTCCTCCCTTCTTCTCGGTGGTCGAGCCTGCCGAGCCCCTCGAGGTCTCGACAGGCTCGACCACCCACTGTTGTCACTCCGGGTCACTCCGGGTCGACGACCAGGACCTGCGCGGCCCTGACCACCCGGTCACCGATCATGTAGCCCGCCTTGGCGACCAGCTTGACCGAGGTCTCCTCGACCTCGGGGTCGGTGCCCATGTGGCTGAGCGCCTCGTGAAGGTTGGGGTCGAAGACGTCGCCCGGCTCACCGAACTTCTTCAGACCCAGGTTGGTCACGATCTTCTCGAGCTGGTCGGCGACGGCCTTGAAGCCGCCCTCGACCTCGCCGTGCTCGCGGGCACGGTCGATGGTGTCGAGCACATCCACGATCGGAGTGAGCACCTTGTAGGTCGCGTTCTGCGAGACCAGCTCGCGGTCACGGTCGACCCGCTTCTTGTAGTTGACGTATTCGGCCTGCAGCCGCTGCAGGTCCGTGGTCAGCTCGGCGACCCGCTTGTCGACCTCGTCGGCGGCATCGCCCATGAAGTCCACCTCGCTGTCGTCCTCGATCACCACGTCTGCCTCGGCCTCGTCCTCGGTCTCGTCGTCGGTCGCCTCGTCGGAGCCATCCTCGTCAGAGCCGTCCTCGGCGGTGTCGTCCGAGTCCGAGGCGTCGCTCTCCGGAGCGTCCACCTCGGAGTCCTCGGTCGACTCCTCGCCGGCCTCTGTCTCAGGGTCGGTCTCGGGCGGGGCCTCGGAGGCCGTCTCCTCGACGACCTCCTCCGCCCCGCCGGGGCGGCGCTTCGTCACTTCTTGTCGCCCTCTTCACCCTCGACGGGCTCGTCGACGATCTCGGCGTCGACGACGTCGTCGTCGGCCTCGCCGGTAGCACCGGTGGCGCCGCCGGCGGCGGACTGCTCGGCCTCGGCCGCGGCGTACATGGCCGCACCCATCTTCTGCGACGACTCACCGAGCTTGGTGATCGCGGTCTGGATGGCGTCCTTGTCAGCCTCGGTGTCCTCGAGGACCTTCTTCAGGGCGTCCAGGTCGGCCTGCACCTCGGTCTTCACGTCGTCCGGGACCTTGTCGCCGGAGTCGGTGATGAACTTCTCGGTGGTGTAGACGAGGCTGTCACCCTGGTTGCGGATCTCGATGGACTCGCGACGCTTGGCGTCCTCCTCGGCGTACTGCTCCGCCTCCTTGACCATGCGGTCGATGTCCTCCTTCGACAGCGCGGAGCCGCCGGAGATGGTCATGGACTGCTCGCGGCCGGAGGCCTGGTCCTTGGCGGAGACGTGCACGATGCCGTTGGCGTCGATGTCGAAGGCGACCTCGATCTTCGGCACGCCGCGCGGCGCCGGCGGGAGACCGGTGAGCTCGAAGTTGCCCAGCGGCTGGTTCTCCGACCACATCGGGCGCTCGCCCTGGGCGACCTTGATCTCGACGCTCGGCTGGTTGTCGTCAGCCGTGGTGAAGATCTCGGAGCGCTTGGTCGGGATGGTGGTGTTGCGCTCGATCAGGGTGGTGAAGACACCGCCCTTGGTCTCGATGCCGAGGCTCAGCGGGGTGACGTCGAGAAGCAGTACGTCCTTGACCTCGCCCTTCAGCACGCCGGCCTGCAGCGCGGCACCGACGGCGACGACCTCGTCGGGGTTGACGCCCTTGTTGGGCTCCTTGCCACCGAGCAGGCTCTTGACCAGGTCGGTCACGGCCGGCATCCGGGTCGAGCCGCCGACCAGGACGACGTGGTCGATGTCCTTGAGGGCGACGCCACCGTCCTTGAGAACCGACTCGAACGGCTTCTTGGTGCGGTCGAGCAGGTCGGCGGTGATCTTCTGGAACTCCGCCCGGGTCAGGGTCTCCTCGAAGTGGAGGGGGCCGGACTCACCGTGGGTGATGTAGGGCAGGTGGATGGAGGTGTTCTGGCTCGAGGAGAGCTCGATCTTCGCCTTCTCGGCGGCCTCCTGGAGGCGCTGCGCGGCGATCTTGTCGGCGGAGAGGTCCACGCCGTTGGCGGCCTTGAACTTGTCGACCATCCACTTGACGATGGCGTTGTCCCAGTCGTCACCACCGAGGTGGTTGTCACCGGAGGTCGCCTTGACCTCGACGACACCCTCACCGATCTCGAGCAGGGACACGTCGAACGTGCCGCCACCGAGGTCGAAGACGAGGATGGTCTGGTCGTCGCCCTTGTCGAGGCCGTAGGCCAGCGCAGCGGCGGTCGGCTCGTTGACGATGCGGGAGACGTTGAGGCCCGCGATCTCACCGGCCTCCTTGGTGGCCTGGCGCTGAGCGTCGGAGAAGTAGGCCGGGACGGTGATGACCGCGTCGGTCACCGTCTCACCGAGGTAGGCCTCGGCGTCGCGCTTGAGCTTCTGCAGGATGAAGGCGCTGATCTGCTGCGGCGTGAAGGTCTTGTCGTCGATCTCGACCTTCCACCCCTCACCCATGTGACGCTTGACCGACCGGATGGTGCGGTCGACGTTGGTCACGGCCTGGC
Source organism: Nocardioides sp. NPDC051685 (assembly GCF_044453405.1). Taxonomy (NCBI): domain Bacteria; kingdom Bacillati; phylum Actinomycetota; class Actinomycetes; order Propionibacteriales; family Nocardioidaceae; genus Nocardioides; species Nocardioides sp. NPDC051685. The sequence continues at coordinate 539,995 of NZ_JBITCR010000001.1, forward strand.
GCTTGGCGACCTCGCCGACCAGCACCTCACCGGACTTGCTGAACGCGACCACGGAAGGCGTCGTACGGGCGCCTTCGGCATTCGCGATGACGGTGGGCTCGCCACCCTCCAGAACCGAGACGACCGAGTTGGTGGTCCCGAGGTCGATACCGACGGCACGTGCCATCTTTGCTACCTCCGCTTGTTGAAGCTGTGTGTTGTGGATCCGGGGAGTCCCGGAAGACTGGTTGGTCTGCCGCCCAGCGGCTGCTGCCGCCGAGTGTTGCAAACAAGTTGAGTCGAATCAACTCAACTTCGTTCACTGTCCACAACGAAGACCCTACGCCCCCTATTCCAGCCCGCCGGAATCAGGCCGAGTCGGCTCGTCATGACGAGCCGACTCGGCGGGGGCTTCGGTCAGAAGGACGGGATCCAGTCGAAGGTGTCGGGGTTCGGGCCGGAGCGGCCGGACTCGCCCTTGTCGAGGGCCGCGAGGGCGGCGACCTGGTCGGCGCTCAGCTCGAAGTCGAAGATCGCCAGGTTCTCCTCGAGCCGCTCGCGGCGTACGGACTTGGGGAAGACGATGTCGCCGCGGTCGATCTGCCAGCGGAGCAGGACCTGGGCGGGCGACTTGCCGTGCGCGGAGGCGATCTCGGCGACGACCGGGTCGGTGAGCTCGCCACCGCCCTGGCCGAGGGGCGACCACGACTCGACCTTCGCGCCGTGGGCGAGGGTGGCCGCGCGGGCGGCCTCGTTGGCGAAGTAGGGGTGGACCTCGATCTGGTTGACCGCCGGGGCGACACCGGTCTCGGCGACGATCTTGTCGAGGTGGTCGGGCTGGAAGTTGGAGACGCCGACGGAGGTGGTCAGGCCCGCGTCGCGGAGGCCGACGAGCGCCGCCCACGTCTTCGCGTACGTCCCGTCGTACTGCGTCGGTAGCGGCCAGTGGATCAGGAACAGGTCGACCCGGTCCAGACCGAGCAGCTCCAGGGACCTCTCGAGCGATGCCTTCGCGTTGGCCGGGTCGTGCTGGGAGTTGTTGAGCTTGGTGGTGACGTAGACGTCCTCGCGGTCGAGTCCGGCGCTCTTCAGCGCGGCGCCGACACCGGCCTCGTTCTGATACATCTGCGCGGTGTCGATGTGGCGGTAGCCGACCTCGAGGGCCTCACTCACCACCTGCTCGGTCTCGTCCTGGGGGACCTGCCAGACGCCGAGACCGAACTGCGGGATCGACGTGCCGTCGTTGAGCTTGATCGTGGGAACCGTCATACCCCCATACAACCAAGGGCCCCAACACCTATTCCATCCTCAGCTTCCATCCTCAGCTTCCATCCTCAGCCGATCGTGACGCTCACCGGGTTGGAGTAGGTGCCGGTGTCGATGTCCTTCATCCGGAACTCGTGCTTGCCCACCCGGCCGGACTGGATCACGGTGGAGAACTGCTCGCCGGTGACCGGTACGTCAGGGATGCCGAAGTCCTCCCAGCCCTGGCCGTCGTTGCGCTCGAGCCGGAGGATCGCCCCTTCGCCGCCGGGGTAGATCCCGCTGAGATCGATCCGCTCCATCGGCTTCGCCGCGACGGTGCCGGCCTGGAGGGTGATCTCCTTCTTCACCGGTCTCGCCGCGACCGTCTTGGACGAAGACGGACTGATGGAGGCGGAGGCCGCCTGCTTCTCCGGAGTGCTCGTGGGCGAGGCGTTGAGCGTGATCGCCGGACCGGTCGCGGTCTTGGTGGGCTTCGGCGGCGGAGCGTAGAGCGAGGCACCCGCGCCGGGGTCGGTGGCCCGGTCGTCGGCGGCTCCCCCGCCACCGAGACCCATGACGTTGACGCCGACGAACATCCCGATCCCGACGATCAGCCCCGCCCCGACGGCGACCGCCACGAGGGCCGTGATCCCGGCCGCGATCGGGTGCTGCTCCGCCTGCTTCACATCTGCTCCTCGACGTCCGGCCACAACTGTCCCTGACCGACGTGTGGTGATGGTGACAATTCAGCCACACGTTCCTATCGAGCACCAGAAGATTCAGCTGATCAGCTGCTGGCGACGCGCGATGGCGGCCGCCTCCGTGCGGCTCCCGGCGCCGAGCTTCCCGAGGATGTTGGAGACGTGCACGGAGACCGTCTTCGTGGAGATGAACAGCTGCTTGCCGATCTCGCCGTTGCTGCGTCCCGCGGCGACCAGCGTGAGGATCTCGCTCTCCCGCGGCGTCAGTGCCGTCGACGTCGCCTGCTGCTGCTTGACCGCCGTCGCGCCGAGCGACCTCAGCTCGTCGAGCAACGGCTGCAGCCCGAGCCGCTTCGCCGTCTCCCTGGCCTTGTCGGCGGTCACCCGCGAGCCGGCGACGTCGCCCGTTGCGCGCTGGATGGCTGCGTACGTCGCCCGGACGGTGGCCAAGCCGGGGACGTCGCCGTAGGCCTCGACCTGCTGCTCGGCACGCGCCCAGGCGGCCAGGAGCGACTCCTGGGGCGGGGCGTCGATGCCGGCCAGCCAGTGCACCCGCAGCGCCTCGGCCTCCAGCCGTGCGGCCCAGGCCCGGCCCTCGGGACCCCACTCTCCGGCCTCGTACTGCGCGACCACCTGCTCGCCGTCGCTGTGCAGCCCGTCGACGGCCTCCACCAACGCGGGCCAGCGCGCCGCCGGCAGCGAGGGCAGCATCTGCGCGATCCCGGAGGCGGCCACGACTGCCAGCCGCACCCGACCGCCGAACCACTCGGTCCAGAACTGGGAGAGGGTCTCGACCGTCTCCGCGTAGACCCTGAGCACTCCCTCGGGGTCGCCGGCACGGGCGAGCGCGGTCATCTCCACGACCGAGCCGTAGAGGGCGACCAGGCCCTCCTGGGTCCAGAACGGTCGCAAGGCGTTGGCCGCGTCACCGACCGATGCCCCCTGCGCCTGCTCCATCATCATCCGGAGCATGTCGAGGAGCGCGACCGGGATCGGCGGCGCGTCCGGCAGATTTCCGCCGGTCAGCGCGAGCGCTTCCCGCCACTCCCCCAGGACCATCTGGATCCGGACGATGTCGGCGCGGGCCCCGGCAACGTAGGGCTGCCACTGCAGCGACTCCCCTCCGGCCTCGTCGATCACCGCCCGGAACCACCTCAACGCCTCCCGGTAGTCCCCGGCCTCGTCGTAGGAGCGACCGAGCGTGTACAGCCCCCGGCTGACCGCGTACGTCGATCCGACCTGCCGTGCCTGGTCGATCGTCTCGCGCAGCACCTGCCGGAAGCCCTCGACCTTGTCGCCGCCAGCGCGGCCGGTGCGGACCTTGAGCATCGACAGGCTGGTGGCCATGTCGGAGGCGAGCTTGGAGAGGCTGTGCCGCTCTGCGATCTCGATGCCCTCCAGCCCGACGGCCTCGGCCTCCTCGCTGCGGCGGTAGGTCACGAGCGTGCGCGTGCGCACGGCCAGGACGGAACACCGCACCTTCGGCTCGGCGTCGGCGGGTAGCGCGACCATCGCGTCATGGGAGTAGGTGAGCGGGTCGCCGTTCTCAATGAGCAGCGCCGCCTCGGCCCTGGTCGCCAGCAGCAGCGCCCGGCCCACCGACGGCCCGGCGGGGATGGCGTCGAGCCGCTCGGCCAGGATCGCGTCGGCGCGCGAGGGCAGGCCGGCGAGGATGAGCGTGTCGGCGGCACGCTCGTAGACCCGGTCCAGGTTGACCGCGGCCGCCTGGGCCACCTTCGGGTCCGCTGCGAGGCCCAGCGCCTTCTCGTAGTGGTGGGCCGCCTCGCCCACACCACTGACGCTGCGCGCCTCCTCGGCCGCGGCGATGCGGGCACGCAGCGCGGTCGAGAGGTCGCCGGCGTGCTTGGCGTGCAGCGCGAGCTCGGCCGCCGCGCCCAGGCCCGGGGTCTCCTTCAGCACCGCGGCGAACCGGGCGTGCAGCCGCACCCGTTCGCCGGGCAACAGGTCGTCATAGACCGCCTCCGCGAGCAGCGCGTGGCGGAACGTGTAGCGCGAGCCGGTCGGCTCGAGCACCTTCTGCTCGACCGCGGTGCGCAGCGCGTCGTCGAGCTCGTCGGTCTTCATCTCGGTCACCGCGGCGAGCAGCTCGTGGGTGACTCTGCGTCCGGCGATCGACGCGGTGCGGACCACGCTCCTGGCCGCCCCGTCGAGGCGGTCCAGTCGCACCAGCAGCAGGTCGGCGAGGTCGACGGGGAGATCCTCGTCGCAACCGGCCTGCACCAGCTCCTCGACGAAGAAGGCGTTGCCCTCGGCGCGGCGTACGACGCGCTCGGCGTCGACCTTGCCTGAGGCCAGCTCGTGGACGAGCAGTCGCACGGAGTCGTCGGTCAGCGGCTCGAGCACCATCCGCTCCACGTCGGGCAGGCGGCCCCACTCGCCCACCTGGCGGCGCAGCGGGTGGCGGCGGTGGATGTCGTCGGCGCGGTAGGAGGCGACCATCGCGACCGGGCCGTCGTAGGGACGGGTGAAGAGGTAGGTCAGCAGGTCGCGGGTGGACTGGTCTGCCCAGTGGGTGTCCTCGACCACGACCAGCAGCGGCGCCTTCTCGGCGGCCGCCTCGAAGAGGGTGTGGACGGCGTCGAAGAGCTGGCCACGGTCGGTGCCGGTCGGAGCGGCCCCCTGGTTGGCGCCCATCACGCGGCGTACGGGCCTCAGCCTGGCCAGCGCCGGATAGTCGGCGGCCACCCGCTCGACGACGTCGGGCAGCTCCGCGACGATCCGGTCGAGGATCTCCGAGAACGGCATGTACGCCACGGCGCTCTCGCCGAAGTCGACGCAGTGTCCCGCGTGCACCTGCCAGCCGTCGGTCACCGCCCGGTCACGCAGAGCCGTGAGCAGGCGCGTCTTGCCGACGCCGGCGTCTCCGGCGAGGAGGACGTGCTGGCGCCGGGCATCGGTGACCGAGTCGGTCGAGGCGACTCCGAGCAGCCCGGTGAGGGTCTGCAACTCGGAGTCGCGACCTACGAAGGACCGAGCACTCTGCGCCATGTCCCCTATCATCGCGCCTCCGGGCCCGGGATTCTCCCGCATTACCGTCGTCCGAGGACTCAGTTGTGTATCGAGTCCATCCGGCGCGGACGGCGGCGCTTGACCTGGCGGGCGAGACGGTCGGCCGCGGTCGCGCGGCGAATGGTCTGCTGGCGGTAGGCCAGCTCGGCGTCGTAGCTGATCTGGTTGGTGTAAGTCATGTATCCAGACTCGGCCCCTGAGGTAGTGCCACGCATGAGGCGCCTGCCTTAGGCGTACGTCAGGGGTGCCTCATTCGGCCGTGATGAGCGTCACTCCACCAGCCCGCGACGTCTCCCGATCGCCGCCGCCTCGGTGCGGCCGGAGGCGCCGAGCTTGGCCAGGATGTTGGAGACGTGGACCGAGACGGTCTTGGTCGAGATGAACAGCTGCTTGCCGATCTCGCCGTTGCTCCGCCCGGCCGCGACCAGGGCGAGGATCTCGCTCTCCCGGGCGGTCAGCTGGCCGGAGGGACCGGCCGTCGACCGCTGCGGCGTGGTGCCGAGGGTGAGCAGGTGGTCGAGAAGCGGTCGAGCACCGAGCCGCTTGGCCGCCTCCCTGGCCTGGTCAGCCAGCTCACGCGCGCCGGCGGTGTCGCCACCTGCGCGGAGGATCTCGGCGAGCCGGAGCCGCGACCAGGCGAGCTCGTGGACGTGCGGGAAGGCCTCGAAAGCGGCCACGGTCTCCCGCCACGCCTCGACGAGGTCGGCCTGCTCGGGCACGGAGATGCCGGCCAGCCAGTGGGCACGGAGTCCCTCGGCCCGCAGCCGCGCCGACCACGCCTGCCCCTCCAGCCCCCAGGGCTGCTCCGTCTCGACGGGCCGGGTGCCCGCCTCCAGGATGCGGTCCACCTGCGCCATCACCTGCGGGCGCGCACCGACGGGGACGGCAGGGATGGCGGAGCCGATCGCCCCGACGGCGATCGCCGAGAGCCGGGCATGGGCGCCGAACCACTCTCCCCAGCCGGTGGTGAGTGCCGTGACGCCGGCGTCGTAGGCCTCGATCGCCGCGTCGATGTCCCCACTCGCCGCGGCCGCCCTGATCTCCACCGGCGCCGACTCGCTGGCGGTCGCGACCTCCTGCTTCCACGAAGGCCGCAGCCGCCGCGCCTCGGCGCCGACGTCGGCGCCGCGGGCCTGCTCGATCATCAGCCGCTTGGACTCCAGCCACGGCCACAGCGCCGGCGGGATGCCGTACGCATCGGTGAGCGCGAGCGCCTCGTCCCATCGCCCGGTGGTGTGGAGATGGTCGAGCCATGCGATCCGGGCGTCGAAGGCGTACGGCGCCCACGGGACGCCCCGATCCACACCGAGCTGGAACGCACTGCGGTAGTTCTCGCCGGCCTCGTCGAGACGGTCGGCGGCGTCGAGGGCGAAGGCGAGCTGGATCCGGGCGCGCAGCTCCGGGTGCAGCGCGCCGACCTTCGCGGCCCTGGCCACGGCCTCGCGCAGCGGCTCGATCCAGGCCTGTGGCGGGCGACCCCACGACCCGGCCAGCGTCGCAGCCACCTCGGCGGCTAGACCGGTCCGACCGAGCTCCTCGGCCAGTGCCAGCGCCTCGCGGCCGGCCCTCTCGGCGTCGTCGTGACGGCGGTAGATCATCAGCGCCCGGGCGTACGCCGCGAGCAGCCGCGCCCGCACCAGCGGCGGGGCGTCCGCGGGCAGCTCGGCCACCGCCGCCTCGGCGAGCGCCCCCACCCGGACGTCGTTGACGTAGGCGAAGCTGGTCTCGATCTCGACCGTCATCAGCTGGGCGCGCCACAGACCCGGGGCGTCGGCGGGCAGCGATTCGCGCTGCTCACGGGCGAGCTTCCCGGCCCGGTCCGCGTGTCCGGCGGCCACCATCGCGTCGCTGGCCTTGACCACCAGGTCGACCAGACGCTGGGTGTCGACGTCGGAGCCGGCTCGCCCGGCGAGCTGGGCGATGGCCTGCTGATAGTGCTGGGAGGCCTCGTCGGGACCACCGGCGGCCGCCGCCTCGTCGCCGGCTGCGATCGCGGCCCTGAGGGCGGTCTCGTGGTCGCCGGCGAGCCGGGCGTGACGCGCGAGGCCGGCCGCGCTGCCAGTGCTGAGGTCGCCGCTCAGCGCCTGGACGTACCGCTGGTGGAGCCGGACCCGCTCGCCCGGCAGCAGGTCGTCGTAGACCGCCTCGCCGAGCAGCGCATGCCGGAAGACGTAGTAGCCGTCCTCGCGCGGGACCAGGATCGCGCGCTCGATCGCCTGCCTCAGGCCGGCGTCGAGGGTGGGACGGTCGAGACCGGCGACGGCCTCGAGGAGCTCGTCGCTGACGTCGCGCCCGGCGGCGCTGGCGGTGTCGACCACCTCGCGCGCGGTCGCGTCGAGCTGCTCCAGCCTGATCAGGAGCAGATCGGCGAGGTCCCAGGGAAGCTCGTCGGCGCCGGCGGCCTGCACCAGCTCCTCGACGAAGAAGGCGTTGCCGTCGGCGCGGCGTACGACGCTCTCGACGTCGATCCCCGCGTCCCGGTCGCCGGCGAGCTCGCCGACCAGGACGCGTACGTCGTCGTCCGAGAGCCGGCCGAGGTGGAACCGCTCGACCGAGGGCAGCCGGGTCCACTCGGCGAGCTGGCGGCGCAGCGGGTGGCGGCGATGGAGGTCGTCGGCACGGTAGGAGGCGACGATCGTGACCGGGCCGTCGAAGGGCCGGGTGAAGAGGAAGGTCAGCAGGTCACGCGTGGACTGGTCGGCCCAGTGGGTGTCCTCGACGACGACCAGCACCGGCGCCTTCTCGGCCGCGTGCTCCAGGAGCGCGTGGATCGCGGCGAAGAGGTTGCCCCGGTCGAGCGCCTCCTGAACGGCGGTGTCAGCCCCGCCGAGCGCACGAGCGACGGGCGCCATCCGCAGGAGCGCCGGATGTACGTCGGCGACCTGGGCGACCACGTCGGGCAGCGCGGTGGTGATGGTGTCGAGGATCTCGGTGAAGGGCAGGTACGCCTCGGCGCTGTCGCCGAAGTCGAGGCAGTGCCCGACGAGCGCCTGCCGGCCGTCGGCCGTGGCCCGCCCACCGAGCTCGCGCAGGATCCGGGTCTTCCCCACGCCGGCGTCGCCGGCGAGGAGCACGTGCCTGCCTCCGCCCGGCGGGGCGATGTGGCCCAGGCCGACCAGCCCGGCCAGGGTCTCCAGGTCGGCATCCCGCCCGACCAGCCTCTCGGCACTCTGCGCCATGGGCGCAATCATCGCGCCATCCGACACCACTGGGTTGTTATTTCCGTGCCCCGGACATGGAACAACGCCGAGCCGGATCTCTCCTGCTCGGCGTTGCTCCCGTTCCGTACCGCCGGTCCGCGCCCGCATCTCAGCGGGTGCGGTTGCGTCGGCTCTGACGGGCCTCGCTGGCCCGCTGGCGCTTCACCAGGTCCTTCTGGATCTGCTGGCGGCGGTACTTGACCTCTGCTTCGTAACCTACGGTGCTGTACATCTCGATCTCCTGCTGGTTTGTCCTGCTGGGTTGTGCTGCTGACATCGAGAAGACTCCTCCGCTGAGGTAGGCACCCGGATCGGTCGCGCGCCTTACTTTCCGACCTCGGCCCGGACCTGAGCGCCTTAGACGGGACACTGGGCCTATGGAGTTCTCCGAGGTCGTACGCCGCCGCAAGATGGTCCGCAGCTATACCAGCGATCCGGTGGACCCTGGGGTGATCGACAAGATCCTGCACAACGCCACCCGGGCGCCGTCGGCGGGCTTCTCCCAGGGCTGGGCGTTCCTCGTGCTCGACACCCCCGAGGACGTACGCCGCTACTGGGAGGCCACCGCCGATGTGGACGACCCCGACACGTGGCTCACCGGGATGATGACGGCCCCGGTGATCGTGATCCCGTGCTCCTCCAAGGCTGCCTACCTCGACCGTTACGCGCAGCCCGACAAGGGCTGGACCGACCGCGACGAGGCCCACTGGCCGATGCCGTTCTGGCACATGGACACCGCCATGGCGACCATGCTGATCCTGCAGACGGTCGTCGACGAGGGCCTCGGCGCGCTCTACTTCGGGATCCCGCCGGAGTCCGACGCCGCGGTCCGCAAGACGTTCGACATCCCCGACACCTTCGATCCCATCGGTGCCGTCACCATCGGCCACCCCGCCTCCGGCGGCGCCAAGGGCTCCCCCACCCGCCGCCGGCGTACGCCTCTCGAGGAGGTCGTCCACCGCGGTCGTTGGTGAGGCTCCTCGGCCGCTGAAGATGCCGAGGCGCCCAGGAAGCTCACAGCGCCTTCACAGGTTGCGGACAGACGGTCGCGCGATCGTTGATCGCCGGCCCGAGCGAGGAGAACTGCCCTGATGGACGCCTTCAAGAAGTCAGCGATCTGGACAGGGGTCGTCCTCACCGCGCTGTGCGGCATCGTGCTGCTCGGCGGTGGCAAGATCGTGTCCGGGACTCTGCTGATCGCGACGACCTTCCTGATGGTTTCGCCGCTCTGGCGACACAAGACTCCTCGTTGGGCTCGCGTTGGGCTGCTCTGTCTGGTGTTCGGCCTGGTGATCTGGAACATCTCGACGACCGACCTGCCGGGCGACTCGGATATGTCCACCGGCATGGTGACAGCTTGCCCGCCACCCGATGTCGACATCTTCGCGAGAACCGGAGTCAGGTTCGTGGACCAAGCAGCGCACATACTGTCCGCCTTCCTGGACCAGGCGCAGCTCTCATAGGCCGGTACGGCCCTGCCCGCGAGCGGCAGCGGAGTCCGGCGTACGCAGGTGGGAGACGGCCATCGCGAGGTCGGCCAGCCGGGGCGCCGTGATGTTGAGGATCTCGAAGACGGAGCCGAACGCGCCGTTCACCGTCACCGGCCGGTCCTCGAGCGCGCGGACGACCCGCTCGGCGCACTCCTCGGGGCTCTCGCCGCGGCCCGCGTACTCAGCGGTCGGGGCGATCATCGGCGTACGCACGATCGCGACGCGCATGTTGGTGCAGGTCACGTTCTCGAAGTAGGCCTCGCGGCTCAGGATCCGCCCGAAGACGTCGAGCGCCGACTTGGCGGCAATGTAGGCGGCGAACTTCGGAGCCTTGATCTGGTTGCCCCAGGTGACGATGTTGACCACATGGCCGAACCGCTGCGCCCGCATCGCCGGCAGCAGGCCCATCGTGAGCCGGACCGCGCCGAAGTAGTTCACGGCCATCATCCGCTCGAAGTCGTGGAAGCGGTCGTGGGTCAGCTCCAGCGACCGCCGGATCGACCGGCCGGCGTTGTTGACCAGGTAGTCGACCGCCCCGTGCTCGACCAGAAGCCGCTCCACGAGCGCGTCGATCGAGTCACCGTCGGCCATGTCGACGAGGTACGTCGACGCCTGCCCGCCGCTCTGCTCGATGGTCTTCCGCACCCGCTCGAGCTCCTCGGCCCGGCGCGCGGCGAGGAGCACGTGCGCGCCCCGTCGGGCCGCGGCGTACGCCGTCGCCTCACCGATCCCCGAGCTGGCGCCGGTGACCAGCGCGGTCCGCCCGGCCAGCGGGCTCGGACCGCCCGTCACCGCCCTGAGCGTGCGCGCCACCCGGGCGCGGGGTGTCTGCAGGAGCGGGAGCGAGAACAGGCTGACCACGCCTGAACCCTAGTTGCGTCGGCTCTGCTGTTCCTCCATCAAGGAACACCCTCACCTCTCCTTGGCGTGAAGCTTCAGCCTGGAGATCTGGTTCTTCAGCTCATCGAGGAAGAGCGACCGGATGCTCTCGGTGTCCAGCGCTCCGTTGACGCCACGCAGCTTGCCCTCGCCGAGCTTGACGCAGACGGCCGACCAGGCGGCGCCGATGGCGCCGGTGAAGCCCGCGGCGACGGTGGCGTTGATCGCACCACCGCCGACGGTGCCGAAGCCAGGGATCAGCTTGAGCAGGTTGCCGGCCACGGTGCGCCCGGCCTGGGTGGCGGCGGCAGTGGCCGCGATGGAGGCCATCGCCGCCTTGTCGACCTCGATGCCGTAGATCGCCGAGATCCGGGCCATCATCCCGAGCTGGATCGGCACCAGGACGACCGCGTCGGAGAACGGGATCGGGGTGGCTCCGGCCGCACCGGCCGCGGTCGCGGCGCCCGCGATCACGGTGTTCGCCTGCTCCTGCTTCCGCTTGAGATCCACCCTCTGCGCCGCAGTGAGGGCCTCCTCGACGCCTGCAGGCGCGCATCGAAAGGTGGCATCAACGAGTTCCTGCAGGCCGTGGACCTGCTGGCCCGAGAAGTCGTCGGCCTTGGCGTTGGTCAGGTAGACCCGGGCGCCGTGGACGGGCAGCCCGCGCGCGTCGATCTGCTGGGCGAACTCGACCGCGTCCGGGTGGTAGGCGCCGGTCGGCGACGTCGGCACCTGGGTCATCACCAGCACGACCGGCAGGCCCAGGTCGGCCAGCTTCTGGATGAACGCGGCCTCGGTGTCCTCGAAACGGCGGTCGGCGAAACGTACGGCGTACCAGGCCACATGGATCTGCTCGGACTGCGGCTTGCGCCGCCGCTCCTGGATGACCTTCGCCAGATCACGGATCACCCGGTCGCCCTCGATCCCGATCTCGAGACCCTGGGTGTCGAGCAGCCCGAAGAAGCCGCTGGTGTGCAGGTAGAGCGTCGACTCCTTCGTCACCGGCTCACCGATGCCGGTCCTGGCCACCTCCGCCCCGAAGACGGCGTTGACCAGCGTCGACTTGCCGACCCCCGTCTTCCCGAAGACGGCGAGGTTGAACCGGCCGATCTCCTTGGCCGACTCGGCGTACCTCTTGTGGAACTCGTCCCTGAACCAGCCGTCGGATGCGAAGTTGTTCACGTCGACCAAGGATGCCAGCCGGCACCGACGAATTGTCGTGGCCGCGCGCTCCGCGGAGGAATAGCGTTCCGACATGAGATCTCGGTCCCGCCTCGCGTACGTTGCCGCCCTCGTCGCCGCAACCGTCCTGGTCGCGCCCACGACTCCGGTCCACGCGGCCGAGCCTGAGACCCAGCCCACCGGCATCACCCTGACCCGGTGGAACAGCCTCGAGGACTTCGCGCAGGGCCGGTCGAGCAACCTGCACCCGGACCGGCACGGCACCCTCCGCATCGGCCACGGCAGCGAGACGAGGACCTACACCGACCCGTTCGGGGACGGCTCGGCGAAGACGTATGAGCTCGGCACCTGGACCTCGCCCGTGGTCAGGACCGGGTACGCGATCGACGAGTCGGTCACCTCGTGGGACGTCGACACCCCGACCGGCACCTGGGCCGAGATCCGGTTCCGCGGCCGGAAGGCGGACGGCACCTGGACGAAGTGGTTCGTGATGGGTCGTTGGACGGCCGGCGACGACTTCGCGGCCGGTGACATCCACCGCACCTCCGTCGAGGGACAGAGCGACACCGACGCGGGGCTCTACACCGACACGTACGTCGCCCGGACCGGCAAGGAGCCCGAGGCGTTCCAGACCAGGGTCACCCTGCTGCGCCCCGAGGGCGCGACCGTCTCCCCCAGCCTGCGAACGGTCTCGACGCTGACCAACGAGTACCTGCCCGACTCCGCCTACCCCGGCACGAGCACGCCGACCCTCGACAGCGAGGTCGACCTCAGGGTGCCGCCGTTCAGCCAGAACATCCACCGCGGCGAGTACCCGGAGTTCGGTGGCGGCGGTCAGGTCTGGTGCTCACCGACCTCGACGACGATGGTGCAGTACCACTGGGGTCACGAGGTCCCGGCGAGCGAGCTGGCGGACATCGAGGCGCCGAACGGCGACCCGCAGGTCGCCTATGCCGCGATCAACACCTGGGACTACGCCTACGAGGGTGCCGGCAACTGGCCGTTCAACACCGCCTACGCCGGCCGCTGGGGTCTGGACGGGGTCGTGACCCGGCTGCGTTCGCTGGCCGAGGCCGAGACCCTGGTGGCGGCCGGGTTCCCGCTGGTCGTCTCGGCCAACTGGGAGCTCGACGAGATGCCCGAGGCCGGCTACGGCACCGACGGACACCTGCTCGTCATCGGCGGCTTCACCGCCGAGGGCGACCCGATCCTCTACGACCCCAACTACCCCTCCGACGACGAGGTCCGCAACGTCTATACCCGCGAGAACTTCGAGCGGGTCTGGCAGACCTCGACCGACGGGATCGCCTACGTCATCCACCCGCGCGACGTGAGGCTGCCCGGGAACGCCACAAACTGGTGACGGAGTCGCCATCAGGGTCATCCGCACCGCCAGGGAGCGACTAGGTTTCGGCCATGACACTCGATGCCGTTGCCGCACTTCAGGCCGCACTTCGAGCCCCGACCGTCAACGACGGCTCCGGTGCGGAGGCGAAGGCGTTCGCACAGCTCCACGAGGCGCTGCGCGAGCACTTCCCGCGGCTGCATTCGACCCTCGACCTCACCCCGGTCGGCGAGCACGGGCTCCTCTTCCGCTGGCCCGGCGCCTCGGCCGAGAAGCCGGTCGTGCTGATGGCCCACCAGGACGTCGTCCCGATCGCAGGCGTCTGGACCCACGACCCGTTCGGCGGCGAGATCGTCGACGGGGTGATCCACGGGCGCGGCACGCTCGACGACAAGGGCCAGCTGGTGGCGATCTGCGCCGCGGTCGAGGGACTCCTCGCGGACGGGTTCGAGCCGGCGTACGACGTCTGGTTGTCGTTCGGCTCCGACGAGGAGACGACCGGCGCGGCCGCGCGGGCGGCGGTCCAGGAGCTTCGCGACCAGGGGGTCGAGCCGTGGTTCGTGCTCGACGAGGGCGGCGCGGTCGCCTTCGACGCCTTCCCGGGCGTCGCCGCGCCGATCGGGGTCGTCGGCGTCGCCGAGAAGGGCACCACCGACGTACGCCTCACGGTGACCGGCGACGGCGGCCACTCCTCCACCCCACGCCAGAACGGCCCGACCGCGCGGTTGGCACGCGCGATCACCCGGCTCGACCGCATGTCGATGCCGGTCCGGCTGCCGGTGCCGACGGTCGAGATGTTCGAGCAGATCGCCCCGTACGCCGCCAAGCCCCTGCGCCCGGTGCTGGCCAACGCCGGGCGGCTGGCGCCGGCGCTGGCGCGGCTGCTGACCCGGCTCGGGCCCGAGCCGGCCGCGCTGACCCGCACCACGGTCGCGATCACGACGCTCGAGGGCAGCCCCGCTGCCAACGTCATCGCGTCGGCCGCCTCGGCGGGGGTCAACCTGCGGATCATGATCGGCGAGACGGTCGCCGAGGTCGTCGAGCGGCTGCGGGCCGCGATCAACGACAAGCAGGTCGAGATCGAGGTCGTCCGTGCCGGGGAGCCGTCACCGGTCTCCCCTCGCGACGAGGCGTTCTCGCTGGTCACCGACACCATCGCGGAGGTCTTCCCGGAGGCCGTGCCGGCTCCCTACACGGTCATGGCCGCGACCGACTCCCGCTTCTTCTACGAGATCAGCGACCGGGTCTACCGGTTCGCGCCGTTCCGGATGACCGCCGCCCAGCGGGCCACCATCCACGCCGCCGACGAGAACATCAGGGTCGATGACTACCTCGACGGGATCCGCTTCTACCGAAGGTTGATCGAGTCGCTGTGACCACCGAACGCCAGAGCAGCACCGGCCTACGGACGGCCGCCCGCGGGATCTGGGTGATCGTCGGCTTCCTGGTGGCAGTCGAGTTCGCCAGCGGCATCCTGCAGGGCTACTACACGCCGATCTTCGCCGACCTCGCCGACCACCTCGGCGTCTCCGACGCCGACCTCAACTGGCTCGAGGCCGGGCAGCTGATCGTCTCCGCGCTGTGCGTACCGCCGCTCGCCCGGCTCGGCGACCTGATCGGCCACAAGAAGGTGCTGCTGCTGGCGACCGGGATCACCGCGCTCGCCACCTGGTGGACGGTGGTCGCTCCCGACTTCGGCTCGTTCCTGGTCGCCTGGTCGATCCAGGGTGCCTACGTCATCTGGCTGCCGCTGGAGGTCGCCATCGTCCACAAGCGCACCGGGGGCGACACCGCCCTGACCCGGCGGGCCGCCGGCGTACTCGTCGGCGCCCTGCAGCTCTCGGTGATCATCGGCGCGATCGCCGCCGGTGCCCTGGTCGGCGTGCTCCCGATGACCGCGATCCTGGCCTTCCCCGCCGTGGCGGTGACCGCGGTCTTCGTCGTCATCGCGGTCGGCATCGAGCGTGACTCCGGCACCAGCGGCGGCGCCTTCGACTGGCTCGGGCTGGCGGTGCTGACCCTCGTGCTCGGCCTGGTCATGGCCGGCCTGGTCGGCGTACGCGTCCTCGGGGCCGGGTCCCTGCTCGCCTGGGCACTCGTGGTCCTGGGGCTGCTCACGCTGATCCCGTTCTGGCGCATCGAGACGGCGCTCGACGATGCCGGCCGGAGCGAGCCGCTGATCGACGTACGTCTGCTGGTCTCGCGCCACCAGTGGCCGATCCAGCTGACCGCGTTCCTGTTCGGGATGTCGGTACTGGGGGCGCAGATCCCGTTGTCGACCTTCGCGCGCACCTCACCTGACGAGGCCGGATTCGGGCTGGGCGCCGACGCGTCGTTCGTGTCGCTGCTGATCGCCGAGTACGTCATCGCGATGGCCGTCTCCGCCTTCACGCTGCCGCTGTGGGCTCGGTTCCTCGGCCCGGTACGAGCCCAGGCGGTCGCCTGCTTCCTGGTGGCCGCGGGCTACCTGATGTGGCTGCCGTTCCACGGCTCCACCGGACAGGGGCTTCTCAACATGGCGGTCGTCGGGCTCGGCTCGGGCGCGCTGGTGGCGTCGCTGCCGGCGGCCGCCGCCGCGGCCGCACCGTCCTCGCGCACCGCCTTCGCCACCGGCATGACCAACGCCACCAAGACCGTCGGCGGTGCCATCGCCTCGGCGGTCTTCGCGATCGCGCTCGCCGCGGACGGGTCGATCTCCGGCGAGGCCCACGCGCCGCTCTCGGGCTACCTGACCGTCTGGGCGGTGTGCGGCGTCACGGCCCTCGTCGCCGGGCTGCTGCTCCTTCTCCCGCGCGGGGCAACCGCCGCTCGGTAAACTCTCCTCCTCCGGAGGTGATCACATGCCCGATAGCGAGGACCGGCCGCAGCTCGACGACAACGCGAGCAAGGCGGCCGCTGCTGCCCGGATGCAGGACCAGACCAAGTGGGTCGATCTCCAGGTGCAGCAGTCGATACAGCGTGGCGAGTTCGACAACCTGCCGGGCGCCGGCAAGCCGATCAAGAACCTCGACCGCGACCACGACCCCGACTGGTGGGTCAAGCAGCTCGTCGAGCGCGAGCAGATCGTCGTGCTCCCCCGGTCGGTCCAGCTCCGCAAGGACGACGCCGAGCTCGACGCGCTCCTCGACACCCAGACCACCGAGGACGGCGCCCGCACGATCGTCGAGGAGTTCAACGAGCGCGTCATCGCGGCCCGCTACGGCGCCCCCGAGGGACCGCCGCTGATCACCATGCCCCGGGACGTCGAGGCCACGCTGGCCGCCTGGCGCGAGCGTCGTGCTGTTCGGGTCGCTGCCGCCAGGGACGTACGCCGCGAGCAGGCACCCCGGAAACGACGCTGGTGGCAGCGCTGAGCGGTCGCCGGGCCGGTGAAAGACTGCGGTCAGCGACTGTTGTCTTGGGCTGGTCTGGGCCGCGGCACACTCACTCCTCGGGAGAGGGCCGCTCTGCGGGGTGAACGAAAATTCATTCACCCGCCACTTCGAGCAGCCCTGCTGCGGTGAAAGAAAATTCGTTCACCCGCCAACCGCACCGCCCCGGAGCCTGTCCCCGTCTGAACGAAAATTCGTTCACCCCAACAAACCCCAAGCCCCTACCCAACCCACATCGCCGCGCCAGACCCCTGCCGCCGACCCGATAACCAGCCAAAATTCTCCCGTAACGGGTCGGCGGCAAACACCAACCACAAAACACAGAACCCTCAGCGCGTCCCGACGACCTCCCCACCCCGAACACCAAGATCACGCCGAGAAAACCGCATCCGATAGCGCCCCGGAGTCACCCCGACCTCCGAGGTGAACCCGGCCCGGAAGGTCACCGGCGAGTAGTAGCCCGCCTCGTGGCTGATCCGGTCGAGGGGCAGGTCGGTGGTCTCGAGAAGCGTCTTGGCGACCGCGATCCGCTCGGCGGCGACCCACCGCATCGGAGTCGTGGCGAGGTCACGCTCGAAGCGCCGGGCGAGGGTGCGCGGTGAGACCGCGGCGGCCGCCGCCAGGCGCTCGAGGGTGACGTCCTCGTGCAGGTTGGCCCGGAGCCAGGTGCGCAGCTCGTCGAGCCAGTGGGCCTGCTCGGTGAGCGGGTCGGCCGCGACGTACTGGGCCTGGTCGCCGTCGCGGTGCGAGGCGATGACCAGGTTGCGGGCGATCGTGTTGGCGGCGTGCTGGCCGTGGTCGGTGCGGATCAGGTGGAGGCAGAGGTCGAGCCCGGCGGCCGATCCTGCGCTCGTCAGCACGCCGTCGTCGACGTAGATCGCCCGCGGGTCGAGCTCGACCCCGGGATACGTACGCCGGAACAGCTCCGCCCACCGCCAGTGGGTCGTGGCTCGGCGACCGTCGAGCAGTCCGGCTTCGGCGAGGGCGAAGGCACCGGTGCACAGCGAGACCATCCGGGCGCCCGCATCGGCGGCCCGGCGGAGCTCCCTGACCAGGGTCGGGCTGATCGTCTCGCCCGGCCGGATCGCGGGCACCAGCACCGTGCCGGCCTCGGCCAGCGCGGTCATCGGCCGTTGCGGCGTCAGCCGCGGCCCGCCGTGGACCCGCACCCCGCGCAGGTCGCCGCACAGCACGACGTCATAGAGCGGGCTGGCGTCGTGGTCCCAGTCGTAGCCGAGCGCCTCGAGGGGCATCCCGATCTCGAAGAGCGTCATCCCGTCCACGATCGGGATGGCGATGGACGGCTTCGCAGACATGGCAAGAATCTATCACTCTTAGTCAATCCTGCCACTCCCTCAGGGCGCCCCACGAGAGCACGCTGGAGGCATGACGAACTCCAAGAAGAACCCCAGCAAGGTCCGCCGCACCGTCCGCTCCATCCTCGCCGGCTTCGACGCCGGCGCCCGGATCCGTCACGGCGCCCAGGTTCCGAAGGACCATCCCTCCCGACGCCGGTCGTGATCGTTACAAGCCGAGACGCCTACCGACGGGTAACTCCCGGCCGTTAGGGTGACCGGCATGAGTCACAAGAGCCCCAAGGACTTCTTCGCGCCGTTGGCGGTGGGCGCCCCCGCACCGCTGCGGGAGATCCCGGCACGACCGAGTCGCGCGATCCACTTCTTCGACCCGTCGAACCCGAAGATGGCGGCCAAGGTGCCCGCCATGGTCGGCACCGTCGACGTGCTCCTCGGCAACCTGGAGGACGCCGTCAAGGCGGACAACAAGATCGCCGCGCGCGAGGGCCTGGTCGAGATCGCCAAGTCGACCGACTTCGGCCCCACGCAGCTGTGGACCCGGATCAACTCGCTCGACTCCCCATGGGTCCTCGACGACCTCCTCACCCTGGTCACCGAGATCGGCGACAAGCTCGACGTCGTGATGGTGCCGAAGGTGCAGGGCCCCGAGGACATCCACTACGTGGACCGGCTGCTGGCGCAGCTCGAGGCCAAGGGCGGCGTACAGAAGCCGATCCTCATCCACGCGATCCTCGAGACCGCGCGCGGCGTGGCCAACGTCGAGGAGATCGCGCTCGCCTCCCCGCGCATGCAGGGCATCAGCCTGGGCCCGGCCGACCTCGCGGCCGACCGCAAGATGAAGACCACCCGCGTCGGCGGTGGCCACCCCGGCTACCTGGTCCGCCAGGACCCGGTCGACGGCGACATCCACGGCAACCGCACGGTCTTCCAGCAGGACCTGTGGCACTACACGATCGCGAAGATGGTCGACGCCTGCGCCGAGGCGGGGATCTACCCCTACTACGGCCCGTTCGGCGACATCACCGACGTGGTCGCGGCCGAGGACCAGTTCCGCAACGCGTTCCTGCTCGGCTGCGTCGGCACCTGGAGCCTGCACCCGAAGCAGATCGAGATCGCCAACCGCGTCTTCTCGCCCAGTGTCGAGGACATCAAGCACGCCCGCCGCGTCGTCAAGGCGATGGGCGACGGCACCGGTGCGGTCATGCTCGACGGCAAGATGGAGGACGACGCCAGCCTCAAGCAGTGCCTGGTCCTCGTCGACCTCGCCGAGGAGCTGGCCGCCATCGACCCGAAGCTCAAGGAGCTCTACGACGCGATCGAGATCGAGGACTGAGATGACCGACACGACCTTCCGCCCACTGCGCTCGGTCCTCTACATGCCGAGCTCCAACACGCGCGCCCTCGAGAAGGCCAAGACGATCACCGCAGACGCGCTGATCCTCGACCTCGAGGATGCCGTTGCCCCCGACGCGAAGGCAGAGGCGCGCGAGAACGCGGCCGCGGCCGTGACCTCGGGCGAGTACGGCAACAAGTACCTCACCATCCGCATCAACGGCGCCGACACCGAGTGGCACACCGACGACCTGGCCGCCGCCGCCAAGGCCGGCCCCGACGCCATCGTCGTCCCCAAGGTCAACAGCCCCCAGCAGGTGCTCGACCTGGTGGCGGCCTTCGAGAAGGCCGGCGTCCCGGAGCAGACCAAGCTCTGGGCGATGATCGAGAGTCCGTACGCCATCCTCCACGCCGAGGAGATCGCCTCGGCCTCCGAGCGGCTGACGGTGCTCGTCCTGGGCACGAACGACCTGGTCAAGGAGCTGTACGTCGACCACGTCCCCGCCCGCGCCAACCTGGTCACCTCGCTTCAGCTCGCGGTGCTCGCCGCGCGCGCGAGCGGCAAGGTCATCCTCGACGGCGTCTACAACAACGTGAAGGACGCCGAGGGCTACGCGGCCGAGGTCGAGCAGGGCCGGATCTTCGGGTTCGACGGCAAGACCCTGGTCCACCCCGGCCAGGTCGAGGGCGCCAACGCCGGCTTCGCACCCAGCGAGCAGGCGGTGGCCGACGCCAAGGGCCTCATCGAGACCTGGGAGGCGAGCGACGGCGGCGTGGTGACCTACAACGGCAAGATGGTGGAGAACCTCCACGTCGAGTCCGCGCGACGCACCCTGAGCATCGCCGAGGCCATCGCGGCGTTGTAATCCACAAACCGAAATACCCCTGGGTGTATCTTTGCTGTTACCTCCTGCCTCCATTTGGGCTTGTCAGTAACTTTTTTCCGAGAAGAAGGTGACAAGCAGTCGAGATTCTGGTTCCGTTACGTGCTGCGCGACACAACCGACACTCGCTACGCGCTCAGGAGACAGCGTCAGATGACTGAAGCGAATCGTCGGCCCGCGACGGGGGACCACTCGAACGTCCCGCCCACGCCGGCTCGACACCCCGCAACACCGATGCTCCCCACGAACGACACCGCGCCCGAACCCCTCGAGATCGCCCGCCGCGCTCTCGAGGGGTTGTCGCCGGCAGACGAGTCGTGGTTCACCAATCCCAAGACGAACCCCGCCGCCGAGCGAGTGCGACCGAGTCACACGCCGCACGCTCCGCAGCCGCAGCCGCAGCCGCAGCCGCAGCCCGGCACCGCGCTCGTCCCGCTCCACCCCGCTCCCGGCCGCTCCCAGCCGCAGCGGCCGCCACAACCGCCGCGGCCCAGCTACCAGCGCCCGATGCCGCCGCACACCCGGCTGCCGCAGTACGCCTACCAGCAGTACGCCTACCAGCCGAGCCCCTACACGGCGCAGCAGTACCACCCCGCCGGACCGGTGATGTTCGCCAACCCGGCGATGCCGCCGTACGCCGCCGCGCAGGTGCCGACCCGGAACGCCGTGGTCGAGGAACACCGGATCCCGAAGAGCCGCGCCCGCAACAAGAAGGCCGTGCTGCTGCCGCTCGCGGCGATGGCGATCGCCTCGGCCGGCATCGGTGCCTTCGCCCAGGCCAACGTCGACCCGGACATCGAGACCCAGCAGGTCGAGGCGCGCGCCGGCGGGTATGACGCCGTGCCCGTGGTCGACACCGACACCCAGACGGTCATCGACGCCCCCGGCGTGATCGCGCCGGAGAAGACATCTCCCTTCGCCCCTGGGGCCGCCCGCACCACCTCCGGCGGCAAGCACTCCAACGGCGCCTACGACGCGCCCTCCAGCGCCGAGAGCTACGGTGGCGCCCACGCCTCCAGCGGATCGGTCTCCGGCCCGCAGAGCGGGGACCCCTTGTCGGACAAGGACCCCGAGCCCGCTCCCGAGCCGGCACCCGAGCCCGCCCCGGAGCCCGCCCCGGAGCCCCAGCCGGACCCCGAGCCCGAACCGAACCCCGCGCCGGCCGAGCCGTCGCTCGGCGAGAACGTGGTGGCACCGGTGCTCGACACGGTGACCGGCGTCATCGACGGTCTCACCGGAATCAAGCTCGACCTGACGCCGTGATCGCAGGACCCGAAACGGGCCGTGACCTCCTCCGAGGTCACGGCCCGTTTGCGTACGTCCGGGTGGGTATGCGGTGGCCAGGACGGGCCATCCAGAAATAGGACCTCCGTCCCGATAACTTCCGAGGTTTTCTCTCGTTTGCTCGATGTGCCACCCCTTAACTCGGGAGTGCGCCAGGTTCCCCCGGATCTGGCAGGTGGCACGGCCCCGTTGCGGGGATCTTGGGGGATCCCCACCGCAGAATCGGAGTCCAACCAACAATGCGAAGCATTCGTACGCTCGCGCTGTCCTCAGCCGCTGCCGCCGTCGTCGGCGCAGTTCTGGTTGTGCCGGCGCCCTCACAGGCCGCGCTGACGAACACCTCCTTCGGGATGTTCGCGAGCGGCTTCGGCACCCGCGTGACGGGTGGAAGCATCCCGGCCAACTCGGGCGACCTCGGATACCAGACCATCGGGTGCACCCGTAAGGCTGGCTACGACGTCGACAACAACACCGCCGGCGCCAAGGTGCCGGGTGTCGGCACGATCGGCGCGACCTCCACCAAGCAGCGCACCGTGAAGTCCGGCGAGACGGTCAAGTCCATCTCGGAGCACAAGATCGCCGACGTCGTCCTCGACAAGAGCCCGCTGGGCACGGTCACCGTCGAGGGTCTCAGCTCGATCTCCCAGGCCTGGTGGGACGGCAAGGGCTACAAGGCCGACTCGAAGGCCAAGATCGCTCACATCGTCCTCGACCCGGCTGGCCCCGGCCAGAAGGTCGACCTCCCGATCCCGGGCCGCGACAAGCCGCTCGTCATCCCGGGCATCGCCACCATCGGCATCGGCAACACCGTCGAGAAGACCAACGCCGACGGCGCCGAGGCCTACGCCAACGGCATCTGGATCAAGCTCCACGGCAGCGACTCCGAGGTCACCATCGGTCGCTCCCGCGCGGAGATCAACGGCCAGGCCTACTCCGCGACGTTCCGCGGTTTCGCCGACTCGATCGACGCCTCCACTGTCGGCGGTGCCGCCCTGGTCGGCAAGAACCCGCTGACGAACGCTTCCTGCGCCGGCACCAAGGGCAAGGTGAAGACCAAGTCCATCGCCGGTGTGCCGCTGGGCAACGCGGGCGACGTCGTGGACGTCAAGGGTCTGACGAGCGGTCAGCGTTCGAACCAGACCAAGACCACCGCCGAGGGCTACACCTTCGGTGAGGTCGCCAGCGTCAACATCGGCGACGGCGCGATCCGTATCGAGGGCCTCCGCGCCCAGGCGAACGCCAAGTTCGTCAAGGGCGAGGGCGCCTCGACGTCCACCACCGGCACCAAGTTCGGCGACATCTACGTCAACGACCAGAAGGTCTCCCTCGCCCAGCTCGGTTCGGCGCTCTCCCGCGTCGACATCCCCGGCCTGGCCAAGATCGAGACCAACGTCGTCGTCGAGCGCAGCAAGAACCTGATCGAGGTCGTCGCCCTGCGGCTGACCCTCCTCGACGCGACCGAGGGCACCAAGACCGTTGTCAACATCGGTCACGCCAAGTTCAAGGTGAACTCGAACGCGTGAGGCCTTGATCCACTGAGGCTGTCCTAAGAAACGGCCCATGACCTGACCAGGTCGTGGGCCGTTTCTTCATGATGAAGTTACTCGCGGGTAGTATCAGCCTACCCTTACATAACCGGACCGACTCACAAGCATTAGGCTCGGTCCATTCCGGCAGTCCTGCCCCCTGATGAGGAGCGCCTAGGCATGTTGCAGATCATCACCATCGTCGTGTGCCTCGCGACAACGGTGGCCGCCGCCTACCTGACGACCAAGGCCGTCAGGTCGATGCTCGCGGTCATCAAGATCGGTACGCCGATCAGCCGTGTCGACCAGCCGCTGGCCCGCACCCTGACGATGCTGAAAGAGACCGTCCTCCACACGCGGATGTTGCAGTGGACCTGGGTCGGCATCCTGCACTGGTTCGCCTTCTCGGCGTTCATCGTGCTCTCGACCGCGGTCGGCTCGGCGTACTTCCAGCTCTTCTCCGCCGACTGGACGATTCCCTTCATCGGGAAGTTCTTCCTCTACGAGTGGGTGGCCGAGGGTCTCGGCCTGCTCGGCGCGCTGGGCATCATCCCGCTGATCATCTACCGCCTGCTGCACCAGCCGAAGAAGCTGGGCCGCGGGACGCGGTTCTACGGCTCGGTGATGTGGCAGGCATTCTTCGTCGAGGCGATGGTGCTGCTGGAGTCGATCGCGATCCTGTTCATCCGCGGCGCGGAGTACAACCTGGCCCTGGCCCACGGTGGCGAGCACGCCGAGCACGCCACCGGCTTCCACTTCCCGCTGTCGCAGTTCTTCGGTGCTCTCTACCCCACCGGTCACGACGCGATCGGGTCGCTGGAGAACATCATCTACATCATCGCGGCCTTCAAGATCCTCTCCGCGCTGATCTGGCTCATGGTGATCTCGTCCAACCTGACGATGGGTGTCGCCTGGCACCGCTTCACCGCCTGGTTCAACATCTGGTTCAAGCGCGAGCCAGGGTCGCGTACGTCTGCCGTTGACGGCGCCCGCCCGCTCGGCACCGCGCTCGGCGCGATCAAGCCGATGCTCATCGACGGCAAGCCGGTCACCCTCGAGGACGTCGAGGAGGACCGCATCCCCGAGGACGCCATCCTCGGTGTCGGCTCGATCCAGGACTTCTCCTGGAAGGGCATCCTCGACTTCACCACCTGCACCGAGTGTGGTCGCTGCCAGTCGCAGTGCCCCGCCTGGAACACCGAGAAGCCGCTCTCGCCGAAGCTGCTGATGATGGGCCTGCGCGAGCACGCCTACGCCGCAGCCGCCGACGGCGACCTCAAGGAGAAGCCCCTCATCGGCAAGGCCGACGGCGCCCCGGAGGGTGCCGGGAGCAACGCCGAGGTCCTCGACTGGTTCTACAACCCCGAGGACGGCGGCTTCGTCATCGACGAGGACGTGCTCTGGTCCTGCACCTCGTGCGGTGCCTGCGTCCAGCAGTGCCCCGTCGACATCGAGCACGTCGACCACATCATGGACATGCGCCGCTACCAGGTGCTCGTCGAGTCCAACTTCCCCTCCGAGCTCAACGGTCTCTTCAAGGGCCTCGAGGGCAAGGGCAACCCCTGGAACATGAACGCCAACGCGCGCATGGACTGGGCCAAGGACCTGCCCTTCGACGTCAAGGAGGTCGGCAAGGACATCGAGTCCCTCGAAGAGGTCGACTGGCTGTTCTGGGTCGGCTGCGCCGGCGCCTACGAGGACCGCGCCAAGAAGACCACCCGCGCCGTGGCCGAGCTGCTCGACATGGCCGGGGTCTCCTTCGGCGTACTCGGCAACGGCGAGACCTGCACCGGTGACTCCGCCCGCCGCGCCGGCAACGAGTTCGTCTTCCAGGGCCTGGCCCAGCAGAACGTCGAGACGTTCAAGGAGTTCAAGGTCAAGAAGGCCGTCACCACCTGTGCTCACTGCTTCAACACGTTGAAGAACGAGTACAAGGAGTTCGGCATCGAGCTCGAGGTCGTCCACCACACCCAGCTGCTCAACCGTCTCGTACGCGAGGGCAAGCTGACCCCGGTCACCGACGGTGCCGGCGCCCACAAGCGCTCGATCACCTACCACGACCCGTGCTACATCGGTCGCCACAACGGCGTCTACGAGCCGCCGCGCGAGCTGCTGCAGATCATGCCGGGGGCCGAATACAAGGAGATGCCCCGCAACTCCGAGCGCTCCTTCTGCTGTGGTGCTGGTGGTGCCCGGATGTGGATGGAGGAGAAGATCGGGTCGCGGATCAACGAGAACCGCACCGACGAGGCCGTCGCCACCGGCGCCGACCAGATCGCCGTCGGCTGCCCGTTCTGCCGCGTCATGCTCTCCGACGGCCTGACCAAGGCCCAGGCCAACGGCTCCGCACGCGAAGAGGTCGAGGTCCTCGACGTCGCGCAGATGCTGCTCGCGTCCGTGAAGGGCGAGCAGGCCACCAAGCTGGCCCCGGGTGAGGGCGCGAAGGTCGGTGCCGCCGCCAAGGCTGCCCCGGCTGTCGAGGAGACCGCTCCGGCTGCCGGTGCCGCCACCGCGGCTGCGGGCTCGTCGCTGTTCGACTCCCCCGCCGAGACCACGGAGACCACCGAGACCCCGAAGGCTCCGGCCGACGCGTCCTCGCTCTTCGACACCCCCGCTCCGGCCGAGCCGGCGTCGGGCGGTACGTCCGGTGGCGGGTCGCTCTTCGACACCCCGGCTCCGGCCACGGAGCCGGAGAAGCCGGCCTCCGGTGGTTCGCTCTTCGACGGTGGCGGGTCGCTCTTCGACACGCCTGCGGAGGCACCAGCCGAGGAGGCCCCGACTGCCGGTGGCTCGCTGTTCGACGTGCCCGCCGACAAGCCCGCCGAGAAGCCGGCTGAGAAGCCTGCTGCGGATCTCGGGGCTGGTGGGTCGCTCTTCGACGTACCTGCTCAGGAGGCGGAGCCCGCTGCCGCACCCGAGGCCAAGGCTGCGCCGGCCGAGGAGCCTGCTGTCGACCTGGGTGGGGGCGGTTCGCTCTTCGACATCCCGGCCGCACCTGCTGAGGAGGCCGTCCCGGCGCCCGAGGCGAAGGCCGCGCCCGCTGCCGCGCCTGCCGCCGAGCCCGAGGCACCGGCTGCCGAGGAGCCGAGCATCGACCTCAACGCGGGTGGCTCGCTCTTCGACATCCCGGCCAGCGAGCCCGAGTCGGCTCCGGCTCCGGCGAAGGCCCCCGAGGCCGCTGCGCCGGTCGAGGCCGCTGCTCCGGCCGAGCCCGCAACGGCAGCCCCGGTCGCACCTGCTACCCCGGTCGCCGGGTCGGGAGTGACCTCGGAGCCGAAGACCGACGTCGACTTCGACAGCCTCGGCTCGCTCTTCGACATCGAGGCGCCGGAAGGCACGGTCGCCGCCGCGGCACCCGCCGCACCGGCTGCTGCTCCCGCCGAGGCCGCTCCGGTGGCCGAGGCCGCCGCGGAGCCCACGCCCGAAGCGGCGCCTGTCGAGGAGACGGTCGTCGAGGTCGAGACACCGGCCGAGCCCGAGCCCGAGCCGGAGGCCGTCGTCGAAGAGGCCGCCGCCCCCGCATCGGAGCCGAAGCCGGCACCGGCCGCGAGCGGAGAGGCTCACGCGCCGCGTACGGACGTCGACATCCACGAGGCAGGGTCGCTCTTCGACCTCTGACCCCAACCGCCGAGGCGTCACGCGCGTCGGTCGAGTGGGCACCACCGTGCCCACTCGACCGGCGCGCGTGACGTTTCGGCCGACCTAGCTGACGCCTCGACACGAGGTCTGACATCACGTGCTGTCAGATCGGGGTTGCTATGACGTCATCGTGATGTCATAGTGGTGCGTATGGACATCACGCCGTACATCGACAGCCTGCGACGGGATCTGCTGGCCGCGGCCGAGGCAGCGGGGCCGGAGGCGCGGGAGACCGCGGAGCGACTCACCTTTGCGCTCGATCCGGCCGCTCGGCTGGCGGTGATGGAGGCGGTGAGCCAGGCGGCCGCCGAGATCACCGCCGAGCTCCCGGCAGGCAACGTGGACGTACGCCTGCGGGGGCGCGACCTGGAGTTCGGGGTCACGCTTCCGGAGCTCGCCGAGCCGCTTCCCCCGACACCACCGACGCCGCCCGCTCCTCCGGCCCCTCCAGCGCCGCCGGAGCCGGAGGGCGACGACACCCTCGCCCGGGTGACCCTCCGCATCCCGGAGTCGCTCAAGGCGAAGGCCGAGGAGGCGGCAGCCGACGCCGGCCAGTCGCTCAACACCTGGCTCGTCGGTGCGGTGCGCGCGGCGACCCGCGAAAACGCGGTCAATGTCGACGTCGACCTCTCCGCCATCCCTCACATCGTCAGCGAGGCGATGAGCAGCCTCGACCCCTTCCGCGGCAACAACCGCGGCCGGTCCGACCGCCGGATGACCGGCTGGCTCTGACCTAGACCCATCGCAGACACACCACAACGGACGGCCGCCCGGCCGGTCCGGTAGATCACCACACCCTCAGGAGCCGCACCATGAGCACGTACACCTTCATGTCCACCGCCCCCGCCAAGCTGCTCGTCGAGTTCGGCAAGGGCAACCTCGAGGTCCAGGCGACCGAGACCGACGAGACGGTCGTCGAGATCGACGGCGACGACACCGAGAGTCTCGTCGTCGAGCAGCGCGGCGACACGATCAACATCATCGACCCCCACAAGGGCCCGTTCAGCCGCTCGAGACGCTACGAGATCAGCGTGACGGTCCCGTCCCGCAGCCAGCTCCGGGCCCGCACCGGAACAGCCGACATCGCCACCCAGGGCGTCCTCCGGGCCGCCTGGCTGCAGACCGGGTCGGGCGACGTACGGATCGACCGGGTCACCGAGGAGTTTCAGGTCGAGTCCGGCTCGGGGGACGTCGAGGCCGACGTCCTCGACGGGCGCGCCTCGATCAAGTCCGGCTCCGGTGACATCCGTATCGGTACGGTCCACGACCTGAACACCAAGACCGGCTCCGGCAGCGTGGAGATCGACGAGGTCGAGGGCGACGTGAGCCACTCGACCGGCTCCGGCGACTTCGCGATCCACTCGGTCAGCGCCGGCCGGATCTCGGTGAAGGGGGCGTCCTCCGACGTACGCATCGGGATCCCGAACGGCACCCCGGTGTGGACCGACGTCAACACGGTGAGCGGCCGGTGCACCAGCACTGTCGAGAGCGCTGGCGCACCGGCCGCGGGTGAGCCCTATGTCGAGCTCCGTAGCACCACCGTCAGTGGCGACGTCACGCTCGTCGGGCTCTGAGCCGAAGGGCTACTTCTCCTCGCCGGAGCCAGGAGCGGCGTCCGGCACGACCGGCCGCAGCAGACCCCAGGCGATGAAGACGGCCCCGATGACGAGCAGGATGATGCCCGCCCAGAGGTTGGCGTTGGGCCCGCCGGTCTTGTCGACCTCGGGGTCGCCGAACAGGCCCATCAGCAGCAGGATGATGCCGTAGACGGAGAGCAAGGCCCCGATCACGTTGCGGATGTCGAAGAGCGACAGCAGCGTGCCGAGGAAGCCGCCGCCGTCCTTGGGGATTTCAGTGGACATCTCAGCCTCCTTAGAAGATCACGTTCAAGATGATGACCAGGACCAGCGCGACACCTGCCAGAGGCACCGGGCGCTCAAACCACGGGCGCCCGGCGTCCTGGGCATCGACCAGGTCCTCCTTTGGCGTCTCGGAGTAGACCAGACCCTTCAGGGAACCTTCCGGCTTCGGGGCGGTCACCAGCGAGACGATCACGCTGACGGCGATGTCGACGACGAAGGCGGCACCGGCGGCCACGAACGACGCACCCTGACCGGACAGCGGCAGAACGCCGACGGAGAGGCCACCGAGCGTGCCGTCGGCGAGGATGCCGACGAGCACCGCTGCCAGGGTGCCGGAGACGAGACCCGCCCAGCCTGCGGTCGCGGTCATCCGCTTCCAGAACATACCCAGGATGAACGTCGCGAACAGCGGCGCGTTGAAGAACCCGAACAGGGTCTGCAGGTAGTCCATGATGTTGGAGAAGTTGGACGCCAGGACCGCGGTGAAGATCGCGATCGCGGTCGCCGCGACGGTCGCCCAACGACCGAGCTTCACGTAGAAGTCGTCGGGGCGGTCCTTGATGATGTACTCCTGGATGATGTCGAAGGACACCACCGTGTTGAACGCGGAGACGTTGGCCGCCATACCGGCCATGAACGCGGCCAGCAGACCGGTGATCGCCAGGCCGAGCAAACCGTTGGGAAGCACCTCCGCCATCAGGTAGAGCAGCGAGTCGTTGTAGGTCACGCCCTCACCCGAGGCACCGCCGGCGACCGCCTCCCCCGCCTTCGTACGCGCGATCTCGGTGACCAGGACCGCCGCGATCATGCCGGGGAAGATGGTGATGAACGGGACGAACATCTTCGGGAAGGCGCCGATGATCGGCGTCTTCCGAGCCGCCGAGATCGAGTCCGCGGCCATGGCTCGCTGGACCTCGACGAAGTTGGTCGTCCAGTAGCCGAAGGAGAGCACGAAACCGAGACCGAAGACGATGCCGACCACCGAGAGGAAGTCGGAGTTGAACCCGGTCAGCGCGGCACCGGGCCAGGAGTTGAGCTGGTCGGCGGCGGGCGCGATGGTGTCGGGGTTGGCGGCCGCGGCCTTCTCGATCTTCGAGGTCAGGCCGTCCCAGCCGCCCACCCGGTGGAGACCCAGGAGCGTCAGCGGCAGCAGGGCGGCGACGATCACGAAGAACTGCAGCACCTCGTTGTAGATCGCGGCCTTCAGGCCACCGAGGGTGATGTAGGACAGCACGATCAGCGCGGCCACGATCAGCGCCACCCACAGCGGCCAGCCGAGCAGCGCGTGCACGATGGAGCCGAGCAGGTAGAGGTTGATACCGGCGATGAGCAGCTGGGCGATCGCGAACGAGAGCGCGTTGACCAGGTGGGCACCGGTGCCGAAACGGCGCTTCATGAACTCGGGGACCGAGCGCACCTTCGAGCCGTAGTAGAAGGGCATCATCACGACGCCCAGGAACAACATCGCCGGGATCGCACCGATCCAGAAGTAATGGACGGTGGGGAGCCCGAGCTGTGCGCCGGTTGCCGACATACCCATGATCTCGACCGCGCCGAGGTTCGCTGAGATGAAGGCCAGACCGGTGACCCAAGCGGGCAGCGACCTACCGGAGAGGAAGAAGTCCACCGAGTTCGACATGCCGCGGCTGGCCAGGAAGCCGATCCCGAGGACGAACGCGAAGTAGATGGCGATCAGGAGATAGTCGACCGCGTTGGCCTGGATCAGGGTGTCCGCGGCCAGGATGCTTGCTTGCATTCCGAGACCCTTCTATTTGATTGGGCGCACCAAACTTAACCACGCGTACACCTCGAAAATGCGCTGGGTCACCCCTTCATCGACACGCCTTCTCGCCAGTAGCCCATGAAGGCGACCTGCTTGCGCGGCATCTCGAGCTCGTTGACCAGGTGGCGACGCAGCGCGGTGACCATCCGGGACTCTCCGGCGATCCAGGCGTAGCGCCCGTCCTCACCGTTCGCGGTGCCGTTGACGTCCTCGCCGGAGGACGAGTAGTCGGGGGTCTCCCACAGGTCCGGGTCCTCGACCTCGACGGAGGTCACGTCCTCGGTCGCCTCGAAGCCGAGCAGCCCGCCGACAGCGGCCAGGGCCGGCCCACCCACAGGCGCGCCCTCGCGCGGCAGCCAGCTGACCTGCATCCCCTCAGGCGCAGCCATCTCCTGTACGTCACCAGCGACCGGCACCTCCAGGAAAGCCGATCCGGTGGCATCCGCCGGCAGGGACTCGATGATCGACACGATCGCCGGGACGGCGGTCTCGTCACCGACCAGGAGCAGCCGGCTGGCGTCACCGGGGAGCCACTCGATCCCTCCGTACGCCTCGCCGAGCTTGGGCCCGGCAACCATGATCTCGTCGCCGGGCTGGGCCGCGCCGGCCCAGTCGGAGCCGGGACCGTGCGCTCCGGGATGCAGCACGAAGTCGACGTACAGACGCTTCTCGATGCCATCCCCCTCGATCGAGCGGATCGTGTAGGTGCGCATCCGCGGGCGCTCACCATCGGGGAGGGCGAGCCACTCGGCGTACCAGTCCTCGGCCGAGAGCTCAGGCAGCACGCCCGGGGCGGCCGGGAAGAGGAGCTTGATCCGCTGGTCGAGCGTCGGGCCGTCGTTGCCGAAGTCGGCCAGGTCGTCGCCGACCAGCTCGATGCGGACGAAGGACGGGGAGAGACGCTCCACGGAGCGCACCGAGACGCGGGCGAGGACGGGCATGTCAGGCTCCTTGTGCGTGGGGGTGGGCGGCGGGCCGGTGGTGACGCCCGATGGGGACGACCAGCGGGGTGCCCGAGACAGGATCCGAGATGACCTGCGCCTCCAGGCCGAAGACCTGCTCGACGAGGTCGGCGGTGACCACCTCGGCAGGCTTGCCGGTCGCGGCGACCTTGCCGCTGCTCATCGCGATCAGGTGGTCGGCGTAGCGGGCGGCCAGGTTGAGGTCGTGGAGCACCATCACGACGGTGGTCCCACGGGTCTCGCGGAGACCATGGAGCAGATCGAGGAGGTCGATCTGGTGGGCGACGTCGAGGAACGTGGTCGGCTCGTCGAGGAGCAGCAGATCGGTCTGCTGGGCGAGGGCCATCGCCACCCAGACCCGCTGCCGCTGGCCACCGGAGAGCTCGTCGACGATCCGGTCGGCGAGGTCGAGCGTGTCGGTCAGCTCGAGCGCCTCCGCGACGGCCGCGTCATCCTCGGGGGACCAGCGCTGCAGTGCGCCGCGGTGGGGCTGGCGTCCACGGCCGACCAGGTCGACGACGGTGATCCCCTCGGGCGCGATCGGCGACTGCGGCATCAGTCCGAGCGTCTTGGCCACCGCCCGGGTGGGCTGCTTGTGGACCGCCTTGCCGTCGAGGACGACCTGTCCCGAGATGGGGCGGAGCAGCCGCGCCATCCCACGCAGCAGGGTCGACTTCCCGCAGCCGTTGGCGCCGACGATCACGGTGGTCAGGCCGTCGGGGATCTCCAGGGAGACCTCGTCGACGACCGGGTTCCCTCCGTAGCCGAGGCTCACACTCTCCGCAGCGAGTCTCATCTGGGCCTCTTTCATGTCATCGCCTTCCGGCCCGCCCCGCGGCGAGCAACCACAACAGGAACGGCGCCCCGAACGCACCGGTGACGACGCCCACCGGGAAGGAGACGCCTGGGATCGCATAGTCGGCGACGTAGTCGCCCGCCACCATCACGATGGCGCCGACAAGCGC
Organism: Nocardioides sp. NPDC051685; assembly: GCF_044453405.1. NCBI lineage: Bacteria > Bacillati > Actinomycetota > Actinomycetes > Propionibacteriales > Nocardioidaceae > Nocardioides > Nocardioides sp. NPDC051685. The sequence goes on from NZ_JBITCR010000001.1 coordinate 571,970, forward strand.
GGCACCGACCAGGGTCGTACGCCCGCCGTTGAGCGCTCGCGAGATCGGTCCGGCCACGAACGCGACGAAGGCGACCGGCCCGGCCGCCGCGACCCCGAGCGCGGTGAGCAGGACGGCGAGCAGGAGCAGCAGGTCCGTACGCCGCCGGCTGACGCCGAGGCCGCTGGCCACGTCGGGGCCGAGCTGGAGGATCTGGGCAGAGCGAGCGGTCCAGATCAGCGCCGGGACGAGCACGACGAGGAAGCCCAGCAGGATCCAGATGGTGGGCCAGGTGACGCCGTTGAGCGCACCGGTGAGCCAGCGCAGCACGAGCAGCGCGTCGAACTCGTTGGCGCGGGTGAAGAGGTAGTGGACGACCGCGGTCATCGCGGCCGCGGCCGTGACCCCGACGAGGACCAGCCGGTAGCTGCCGTCGGAGCCGGCGACGAGCCGGACCGCGACCGAGATCGCGATCGCGCCCACGATCGCGGCGATGCTCAGCGCCAGTCCCTGCAGGTCGAGCACGACGATCGCGAAGACCGCGGACGCGCTGGCCCCGAGCGAGACGCCGACGATGTCGGGGCTGGCCAGCGGGTTGCGCAGGGTGCTCTGGAAGACCGCGCCGGCGCTGCCGAACGCGATCCCGACCAGCACCCCGAGGATCGCTCGCGGAAGCTTCTCCGACATCAGGAGGAACGTGGCACCGGGGATCTCGGCGCCACCGAGGATCCGGAAGAAGTCGGGGACGGTGATGATGAAGTTGCCGAGCAGCACCCGGGCGACGAAGGCTCCGAGGAGCACCACCGCGAGGGCAGCGACCACCATGGCATGGTGCCGTCGCGGCGCCCGCCGGGCCCTGCGTACGACGTCGACGGGGCGAGTGGGTTCGGCAGTTGTCGTGCTCACAGGCCGGCCATCCGTCCGCGTCGAAGGAACCAGATGAACGCCGGTACGCCGACCACGGCCGTCATGATGCCGACCTGCACCTCGGCGGGAGGAAGCACGACCCGGCCCAGCGCGTCGGCGATCGCGGTGAGCGCGGCCCCGGCAGCGATCGAGAGCGGCAGCACCAGGGTGTAGCTGGGACCGACCAGGGCGCGTACGGCGTGCGGGACGACCAGGCCGACGAACGCGACCGGGCCGACCAGGGCCGTCGCGGTGCCGCTCAGCAGCACCACCGCGACACCGACGACCACCCGGTCCAGTCCGGTGCGGCGGCCGAGGCCCTTGGCGAGGTCGTCGCCGAGCGCGAGCGCGTCCAGGACCCGAGCACCCAGCAGCGCCATCACGGCACCCACGGCGAGGAACGGCGCACAGACCGCGAGGTCACCCCAGTCGCTGCCGATGGTGCCGACCTGCCACTGCCGGAAGACCTCCAGCCCCTTGTGGTCCATCAGCAGGATGCCGCTGGTCCAGCTGGTCAGCGCCGCGGTCAGCGCCGCGCCGGCCAGCACCAGCTTGGCGGGGGTGGCGCCGTCGCGGCCGATCGCCGCGATGCCGTGCACGAGGATCGCGGCCAGAGCGGCGCCGATGAAGGCGGCCCACAGCAGCGAGTCGAGGCCGGTGGCACCGACGTACACCAGGGCCACGACGACCGCGAAGGCCGCACCGGCGTTGAGGCCGAGGAGCCCGGGGTCCGCCAGCGGGTTGCGGGTCAGTCCTTGCAGACAGGCACCGCCGAGCGCGAGCGCGCCGCCGACTGCGAAGGCGATGGCGGTGCGGGCGATCCGGTTCTCCAGGATCGCGTGCCCGAAGCTGCCGTCGTCGAAGAGCGCGGCGGGCGAGACCCACTCGGCACCGAGCAGGATCGAGGCGACCGCCGCGATGAGCAGCAGGCCGAGGATCAGCCCGATCCCGGGCAGCCTCCGGCCCCGGGCGACCGCGGCAGGTACTGCCGGGTCGACCGGGGCGAGAGGTGTGGGGGTGGTCAACGCGGGCTTCACTCAGCGGCGGTGACGTTGACCTTCCCGCCGTCGACCGCCTCGGCGATCGAGGGAACGAGCTCGTCGATGAAGTACGGGATCGAGAGCGGGCTCGCGGCGGAGAAGGTCAGGGACAGCGGCTGGTCGGTCACGTCGAGGTAGTGGCCGCTCTTGATCGCCGGGATCTGGCTGAGCAGCTTGTCCTTCTGCAGGGCCTCGAAGCTGCCCGCGGTGTAGCCGAGGTTGATCAGCACCTCCGACTCCAGCTCGGGAGCCTTCTCCGCGGAGACGTCGGTGTAGAACTGGCCGGCCGGGACGAGCTTGTCCGCGATCGGGGCGTTCTTCATGCCGAGCTGGGTGAGCATCTGCGGACGCGAGTCGCCGGAACCGTACAGGCCGATGGTGCCCAGCTTGGAGTTGTCGTAGACACCGGTCACCAGATAGCTGGCACCGACGATCTGCGGGTAGTCCTTCTGAGCCTGCGCGATCGCGTCCTCGGTCTCCTTCTCGACCTCCTTGGCCGCGGTGACCCGGCCGGTGGCCTTGCCGATCATCTCGAGCGAGTCCTGCCAGGAGGTCAGCCACGGGTCACCCGGGAAGGCGACGGTCGGGGCGATCTCGCTGAGCTTCTTGTAGTCGGCCTCGGTGATGCCCGAGTTGGTGGCCAGGATCAGGTCAGGCGCAGCCTTGCTGATCTCGGTGAACGGGATGCTGGTGTCGGCGTTGTAGCGCACCGGCTGCTCGCCACCGATCTCCTTCAGCTCGGCGTCGAACCAGTCGGTCGACTGCTGCTCGTTGCCGCCCCAGGTGATCGCCTGGGCAGCGACCGGGACGACGCCCAGGGACAGCGCCACGTCGTGGTCCGACCAGCCGATGGTGGCCACCTTGGTCGGCTCTTCGGTGATCTCGGTGCTGCCGTAGGCGTGCTCGATGGTGACGGGGAACGCGCCCGCGTCGGCCTTCGAGGCAGAGTCCGCGGGGTTGTCCGCGGAGTCGGTCGCGCCCGTGCTGCACGCAGCCAGGCCGGTGGCAGCGAGCACGAGGCTCGCGGCGATGAGTACGGATCGACGGATCACGGGGGAACACCTCATGGGGTTAGGCAATGCTTAGTTAGGACAGCCTAAACACACTCCGGCGCGCTTGGGGCATCGGCCCGGGAATTGCACAGTGTCCGAGACCGGGCCCAGACCGGTCACGGTCGGACGAACGCCGCCCGCTCAGCCTCGACCTTCTCCCGGATCACGCAGTCGAGCGAGTGGTCGTTGACGACCCCCATCGACTGCATGAACGCGTACATCGTTGTCGGCCCGACGAACTTCCAGCCTCGCTTCTTGAGGTCCTTGGAGAGGCTGACCGAGGCGGGCGACGTCGCCACCACCTCCGGCATCGCCAGCGGCTCGGGCTCGAAACCCCAGACGTACGCAGCCAGCGACCCGCGTTCCTCGACGAGCTCGACCGCGCGGCGGGCGTTGTTGATCGCCGCCTCGATCTTGCCGCGGTGACGGATGATCCTGGCGTCCTGCAGGAGCCGCTCGACGTCGCCCTCGTCGAACTCGGCCACCCTGTGGAAGTCGAAACCCTCGAAGACCTCGCGGAACGCGGGCCGCTTGTTGAGGATCGTGCGCCACGACAGCCCGCTCTGGAATCCCTCCAGGCAGATCTTCTCGAAGAGCCGCACGTCACCGCCGGCCGGGAATCCCCACTCGGTGTCGTGGTAGCTCAGGAACTCCGGCGCTCCCCCGGCCCACGCGCAACGCGTCTGGCCGTCGGGGGCCAGGAATGGTGCTTCACTCATCCACCCGACCCTAGCCGCGACCACCGACACTCAGATCTTGGTGCGATGGAAGCTCTGGAAGCTGCGCGAGGCGGTCGGGCCGCGCTGACCCTGGTAACGGCTCCCGTACTTCTCGCTGCCGTAGGGGTTCTGCGCGGGCGAGGTGAGCCTGAAGAAGCAGTACTGGCCGATCTTCATGCCCGGGTAGAGCTTGATCGGCAGGGTCGCGACGTTGGCCAGCTCGAGCGTCACGTGACCCGAGAAGCCCGGGTCGACGAAGCCGGCGGTGGCGTGGGTCAGCAGCCCGAGGCGCCCCAGCGACGACTTCCCCTCGACGCGCGCGGCGATGTCGTCGGGCAGGCTGACGGTCTCGTAGGTCGACCCGAGCACGAACTCCCCCGGGTGCAGGATGAACGGCTCGTCGCCCTCGGTCTCGATCTGCCGGGTGAGCTCGGACTGGTCCACGGCCGGGTCGATCGTGGCGTACTTGTGGTTGTCGAAGACCCGGAAGAACCGGTCCAGACGTACGTCGACGGACGACGGCTGCAACATCGACTCGTCCCAGGGGTCGATGACGATCCGCCCGTCGTGGATCTCTGTCAGGATGTCCTTGTCGCTCAGCAGCACGAGGAAAACCTAACCCAGTCGGGCGCCACTACCGCTCCCGCGCCGCCCTGATGGCGTCCCTGGAATCACCCCTACCTCATCCGTCACAGATTCCCCGCCAGAGTCGTACGTCCCGGGGCAAACCCGGTTGAATCGACCCATGGCACTGGATGCGCTGATCCCCGGCGGCTATCGCCGGTACGTCGCGCTGGGCGACTCTTTCACCGAGGGCGTCGGCGACACCGACGCGCGCCGCCCGAACGGCGTACGTGGCTGGGCCGATCGGGTCGCCGAGGTGATGGCCGAACGGACCCCTGAGTTCGGCTACGCCAACCTGGCCGTCCGCGGCCGCGGGATCGACCGGATCGTCAAGGAGCAGGTGCCGGCGGCGATCGCGCTCGAGCCGGACGTGGTGACGATCTACGGCGGGTCCGTCGACCTGATGTGGCCGCACGTCGACATCGACGCCCTGCTCGCGACCTACGAGACCGCGATCGGCGAGCTGGTCGAGACCGGCGCGAAGGTGCTGGTCTTCACCGCCTACGGCGCGCGGGCGTCCACCGTCGGGCGACTGCTGCGCGGGCGCTTCGCCGTCTACAACGAGGCCGTCCGCGAGATCGCGCAGCGGCGCGGGGCGACGCTGGTCGACTTCTGGCGGATGACGGAGTACGACGACGCCGGCTACTGGGACGGCCACGGCTTCCTGGGAGCCCCTGGCCACCAGCTGATGGCGATCAAGGTCCTCGACACCCTGGGTGTACGTCACCACCTGCCCACGCCGAAGCCGCTGGTCGTCATCGAGGAGCCGGGCCCGAACGGCTTGGCCGGCCCGATCCGCGAGGTCCGGCGGCTGGCCGCCCGGGCGCTCCCGTGGGCCGTACGCCGCATGCTCCGCGGCCCCGCCGGCGACGCGCTGTCGGCTCGCTATCCCCGGATGACACGACTTTCCTGAGCCGGTTCACACCTGGCCAGGTGTGTGGGGTAACATCCTGGTCGCACCTGCGGACGTAGCTCAGTTGGTAGAGCGCAACCTTCCCAAGGTTGATGTCGCGAGTTCGAGCCTCGTCGTCCGCTCCACAGATCCAGGTCGTGCCGTGTGGCACGGCCTGTTTCAGTTCACTTGCACGATCCAAGTGATGCAGCACACGATCACGGGTGTTTGCGCTTTGCGTGAATTAAGATTGGGTTTCTGTTTTCCAGTCATTGTGTGAACGACACGTAAAGGATCACTCGCCATGCCCGCGGGCTCGAGCAACCGATTCACCGACGGACGAGTCCCCGACCACGGCATCGGAGACCTCTTCACCTACGAGGCACGCCTGCAGGCGCGACTCGACGTGGAGGCGGCGCTCGCCGAGGCCGAGGCGGCCGTGAAGGTGATCCCCGCGGAGGCCGGCGAGGCGATCGCCGAGGCCGCCGACCTGGACAAGCTCGACCTGGACCGCATCGAGAAGGCAACCGCCGAGCACAGCCACCCGCTGACGCCGCTGGTCGAGGAGCTCTGCCGGGTCGTCGGCGCCAAGCACGGCGGCTGGGTCCACTGGGGTGCCACGACGCAGAACATCACCCAGACCGCCGACCTGATCCTGATGCGCGAGGCGCACGACAAGATCCTCGACCTCCTCGGCGACCTGCTCCGCTCGCTGTCCAAGGTCGCCGAGGCCGGCGCCGAGGTGCCGATGCCGGGGCGTACGCACTCCCAGCACGCCGTCCCGATCACCTTCGGCTTCAAGGTCGCGATCTGGATCGACGAGATCGCCGCCCACGTCGACCGGCTCCGCTCGGTCGAGGACCGCGTCTTCCGTCTGCTGATGGGTGGGGCCGCGGGCACCATGGCCTCCTTCGGATCCCACGCCCGCGCCATCGAGACCGAGACCGCCTCCCGGCTCGACATGGGCTCGATGCCGGTCCCCTCGCGCGCGATCAACGACGGCATGGTCGAGTGGGTCTCGATCCTCGGTCTCCTCGGCGGCACCGCCGGCAAGATCGGCAAGGACGTCTACTCGATGATGCAGCCCGAGTTCGGCGAGGCCTTCGAGCCGATCCCGGAGGGCACCATCGGCTCCTCGACGATGCCCCACAAGCGCAACCCGCAGCTGACGCTGGACGTGATCACCGCGGCCACCCAGCTGCGCGGGCTCGTCGCCCCGGCGATGGAGTCGATGCTCCACGACCACGAGGCCAACGGGGCCATGACCGGCATCCTCGAGGACGCGGTCGCCCAGGCGTCCCAGCTCGCCGGCGACGTCCTGGCCCGGCTCGTGGTCATCTTCACGGGCCTGACCTTCGACGAGGACCGGATGCGCGCCAACCTGCGGCTTTCCGGCGGGTTGATCGGCTCCGAGTCGCTGATGCTCGAGCTCGGTGAGCGCATCGGCCGGCAGGTCGCCCACGACGTCGTCTTCGAGCTGGCCCAGCGTTCCGCGGTCGACGACATCGACTTCGCCTCGCTCCTCGCCGCCTCCCCCGAAGTCTCGGCCCACTTCAGCCGCGAAGAGATCGCCGATCTCCTCGACCCCTGCCGCCACCTCGGCGAGTCGGCCAACATCGCCCGCTCGATGGCCGAGCACGCACGCCGGGTGGCGGATACCATCCAGATTCCCGCCGTCTGACCCGAGGCGGAGGTCGCAGAGATGAAGTCACGGATGGGGCCGGTTGGTGAACCTTCATGAAGTCGAGTGGGAGACCGGCCGAGGCGGCCGACTGCAGCGGATTCTCGCCGTACCCACCGGAGCGACGGCACTCGCACTGATCCCTCTGGGTGTCCTGACTGCTCTGGAGACCAGTCCATGGGGATGGCTGTGGATGCTCCTCATCGTCCCCGGAGCACTCGTCATGGCCGGGCTCGCCTTGAACATGTGGGATGCGCCAGCTCGCGCAGACGTCGCTCAGCGACTCCTCCACGAGGGAACCACGCAGACGGCCATGGTGGTCGGCTACGACGACCACACCGACGAAAGCACGATCTACTCGCTGCATCTGGAGGTTCGGACGCCGGAAGGCGTGCATCTCTTGCGTCATTACTGCTCCAGCTCGCTGTGCACGTTTGCCGCAGACGGCCGCGCCGACCCGACCGTGCGGGTTGTGCTCGACGACTCCACGGGTGCCTGGATGGTCCGCCACGACTGAAGACAGCGGCCCCTAGACTTACCGGGTGACTTTCGAAGGCTTTCCCGTTGCGGCACTCGACTTCTACGACGATCTCGAGGTCGACAACACCAAGTCGTTCTGGGAAGCCCACAAGCACATCTACAAGGAGTCGGTGCACGCGCCGATGAAGGCGCTCACCGACGAGCTCGCCGAGGAGTTCGGCAGCGCCAAGATCTTCCGGCCCTACCGCGACGTACGTTTCTCGAAGGACAAGCTCCCCTACAAGACCCACCAGGGAGCCTTCGTGGCCGTGGCCCCGCAGACCGGCTACTACGTCGAGCTCTCGCCCCGCGGCATCCGCACCGGCGGCGGCTGCTACTGGTTCGAGCCGCCCCGCCTGGCCGCGTTCCGCGACGCCATCGTCCACGACCACTACGGCGCTGACCTGGAGAAACGCCTCGCCGTCGCGGAGAAGAAGGGCTTCGAGGTCACCGGCGACCGCCTCAAGACCGCGCCCCGCGGAATCGACAAGGACCACCCCAAGATCGAGCTCCTCCGCCACAAGTCCATCCACCTCGGCCGCACCATCGGCTTCGAGCCGGTCATCCACACCGCCGACCTCGTCGGCGAGGTGAAGAAGGACTGGCGAGCCGTACGTCCCCTGGTGGAGTGGATCGCCGAGCACGCGGTGGCGTGAGCATCACGGACCGCTCGTCATAGTCCGAGACATAGTCCGAGACGTTTCCGCCCATTACCAGTCGGTAGACGGGCCAGAACGTCTCGGACTATCCGGCATCAGGCGGAGGTGAAGCTCGCCATGGTGCGGTCCGGCTCCCAGAAGGCCTTCATCGACTTGATCCGGCCTTCGTCGTTGACCGTGTAGACCATGATCAGGTCGGTCGTCGTGTGGCTGCCGTCCGGGAACGAGGTCTTGATGCGGCCGATGTTGGCGCAGGTGTTGCCGGCGGGGTTGGCGAAGGAGTCGTTGATCTCGAACTCGAACCTGTGGACCGAGGCGATCGCCTTCTCCCAGAACGCCTTGAGCCCCTCGTGGCCGTGGTGGCCCTTGCCCTCGGGGTCGAACATCGACGGCCCGACGGGGTCCTCGAGCACGCAGTCCTCGGCATAGATCGTCAGCCACTCGTCGAGGTCACCCTTGGCGACCGCGGCATAGGAACGCTGTCCGGCCGTACGCGCGGGGTGTTCGTCGTCGGGGGCGTTCCAGGTGATGGCGGCGGAGGAGGAGATCATGCAGGCGATCGTACGCCGAAACTGAAACGTGTTCTATCTGGCCGCCGATTCCTGTCCACCCAGGGCCTCTGGCGTCCCGCTGTGACGAAGACCCCTACCTGCGAGTAGCCCCGGGCTTGCCACCCCTTGAAGGCGAGCCTATTCTTAATGTTACCCGCCAGTAGTGCGTGCCGACCGGCGCTCCCGCAACTGGTAAATCCGACAAAGGTTATGAAGGTGGATCAGTGAGCCACTACAAGAGCAATCTCCGCGACATCGAGTTCAACCTGTTCGAGGTCTTCGGCACCGACAAGGTTCTCGGCACCGGTCCCTTCGCGGACCTGGACGTCGACACCGCGAAGGAGATCCTTGCCGAGGTCGAGCGTCTCTCGCGCGAGGATCTCGCCGAGTCGTTCGTCGAGGCCGACCGCAACCCGCCGGTCTTCGACCCCAAGACCAACACCGCGCCGGTCCCGGCCGCGTTCAAGAAGTCCTACGACGCGTGGATGGAGTCGGGCTTCTGGAGCCTGCACACTCCCGAGGAGATCGGCGGCCAGGTGGCCCCGAACTCGCTCGTGTGGGCGACCGCCGAGATGCTGCTCGGGGCCAACCCGGCGATCTGGATGTACGCCGCCGGCCCGTTCTTCTCGAAGGTCGTCTACGAGAACGGCAACGACCGCGACAAGCAGATCGCCAAGATCATGGTCGAGCGCCTGTGGGGCTCCACGATGGTGCTGACCGAGCCCGACGCGGGCTCCGACGTCGGCGCTGGCAAGACCTTCGCCACGCCCAACGAGGACGGCTCCTGGAACATCACCGGCGTCAAGCGCTTCATCACCAGCGCCGAGTCGGACCTGCAGGAGAACATCATGCACCTCGTCCTCGCCCGCCCGAAGGGCGTCGAGGGCATCGGCGGCCCGGGCACCAAGGGCCTCTCCCTCTTCCTCGTGCCGAAGTACCACTTCGACCACGAGACCGGTGAGCTCACCGGCGAGCGCAACGGTGCGTACGTCACCAACGTCGAGCACAAGATGGGCATCAAGGTGTCCAACACCTGCGAGCTCACCTTCGGCGACCCGCAGGTCGGCGGCGGCGAGCCCGCCAAGGGCTGGCTGCTCGGCGAGGTCCACGACGGCATCCGCCAGATGTTCGACGTCATCGAGAACGCTCGGATGATGGTCGGCACCAAGGCCATCGCGACCCTGTCGACCGGCTACCTGAACGCGCTGGAGTATGCCAAGACCCGCGTCCAGGGCGCCGACCTGACCAAGGCCGGCAAGACGGACCCGCGCGTCACGATCACCCACCACCCCGACGTACGCCGTTCGCTGCTGGTGCAGAAGTCGTTCGCCGAGGGCATGCGCGCGCTGGTCTACTACACGACCTCGTGGCAGGAGAAGGTCGTCCTCACCGAGGACGGCTCCGACGACAACAAGCTGGCCGCGGCGGTCAACGACCTGCTGCTGCCGATCGTCAAGGGCTACGGCTCCGAGCGCGCCTGGGTGCTGCTCGGCACCGAGTCGCTGCAGACCTTCGGCGGGTCGGGCTTCCTGCAGGAGTACCCGATCGAGCAGTACGTCCGCGACGCCAAGATCGACTCGATCTACGAGGGCACCACCGCGATCCAGGGCCAGGACTTCTTCTTCCGCAAGATCGTGAAGAACCAGGGCGCCGCGCTCGGCCAGATCGCCGGCGAGATCCAGGCCTTCCTCGACAACGAGGGCTCCGCGGAGCTCAAGGAGTCGCGCGCCCTGCTCGCGACCGCGCTCGAGGACGTCAACGCGATCGTCGGGCACATGTTCAACGACCTGATGGCCTCCCAGGAGGAGATCACCAACATCTACAAGGTCGCCCAGAACACCTCGCGCCTGCTGCTCGCCGTCGGCGACGTCGTGGTCGCGTGGCTGCTGCTGCGCCAGGCCGAGGTCGCCCTCGCCGCCCTCGCGGGTGACGCCGGCAAGGACACGGACTTCTACACCGGCAAGGTCGCCGCCGCGAAGTTCTTCGCCTCCTACAACCTGCCGAAGCTGACCGCCGAGCGGGCCATCGCCGAGGCGATCGACAACTCGATCATGGATCTGCCCGAGTCTGCTTTCTGACTTCCGAGCCTGTGACTCTGCGAGGAACGAGCAGGGCCACAACGCGAGGAGATCGAGCGAGCGCGCGGCTGAGCTTGCGAAGCCGCGACCGCGGGTCGAGATCCAAGATCCATTCGTACGCTGCGGCCCGCCCGGTTCTCCGGGCGGGCCGCTTCGTCATCTGCCGCTCATATCGCGGAGGCGATGACCGCCTCGGCGAGCCGTGCGGCGGCCGCCGAGATCCGTCGGTCGCTCGCGACGGCGAGCTGGAAGGACCACTCCAGGCCGATCGGCACGGCGACGATCACGGGGTCATCCTCGATCGACGCGCGGGGGACGATCGAGACGCCCAGACCGCGGCAGACGAGGTTGCGCGCGAGCCCGAAGCTGGTGACCTCGGTACGGACCGTCCGCGAGACGCCGGCGGCGGCGAACGCGGCGTCCACGACCGTACGGTTGCCCCACCCCGTCGGGAAGTCGACCCAGCTCTCCTCGGCGAGGTCGGCGGGAGACACTGCACGGGCCCGCGCCAAGCGGTGGTCGGGCGCGCAGACGAAGACCAGCTCGTCGCCGTGGATGCGGGTCAGGGTCAAACCAGGCAGCGAGGCCGCAGGCGTGGAGACCAGGGCGAGATCGAGGGCCCCGGAGCGTACGTCTGCCTCGCTGGTGGAACTGCCGGAGATGGTCTGGCGCATGCGCACGGTGATGCCGGGGTGGCGGGCGGCGAAGCCCTGCAGGACCTCGGCGATGTCCCAGCGGCCGGTGTAGGAGAGCGTGCCGAAGAGGACGGTGCCCACCACCTGGCCGCGGGCGCCGGCGACCGCCTCGCGAGCAGCCTCGATGCCGGCGAGCACCTCGCGGGCGCGTGGGAGCAGCGCCTCGCCCTCGGCGGTCAGCGCGAGGCGGTGGTAGCCACGCTCGATCAGCGGCGCTCCCAGCCCGCGCTCGAGCTGCTTGACGGCTGCGGAGACCGCTGACTGCACGACACCGACCCGGTCTGCTCCGGCGGTGAAGCTGCCGGTCTCGGCGACGGCGACGAAGTACTCCAGCTGGTGCGGCTGCATGCTCCTCACTATCGCAGATCGTGATGCTAACCGTCGACAAGATTCGTTGGAGATGATCATGCGGATCGGCGAGCATGGACGCATGACAACGATCCAGGCAGCGCCCCTCACCGAGCGGCACCACCACGTCCGCGGGTTCTGGTCGGTGGCGTTCCTGTTCGCCGCGACGATGGGCTTCGCGGCCGCCCCCGCACCTCTCTACGTCTTCTACGTCGACGAGCAGGGATGGGGCTCGTTCGTGATCACGGTGGTGTTCGCCACGTACGGCGCGGGGGTGGCGGTCTCCCTCTTCCTCGCCGGCCACCTCTCGGACCGGTTCGGGCGACGACGGGTGGTGGCGCCGGCGGTGCTGCTCAACGTGCTCTCCGTGCTGATCTTCCTCTCGACCCACGAGCTGGGCTGGCTGCTGCTGGCGCGGCTGCTGTCCGGGCTGGGCGTCGGGATGCTGACGGCGACAGCGACGGCCCATCTCGCCGAGCTGCACCGGACCGCGCGGCCGGAGGCTCCCGCGACCCGGGCCGAGGTGGTCGCGACCGCGGCCAACATCGGCGGGCTGGGACTGGGACCGCTGGTCGCCGGGGCCCTGGCCGAGTGGGCACCGCGACCGCTCTACACGCCGTACGCGGTCTTCGCATTCCTGATGGTGATCGGGCTGCTGGCGGTCGTCGCGGCACCGGAGACGGTCGACACCGACCAGCCGGGGTGGACCTACCGGCCGCAGCGGGTGCGGGTGCCGGCCGACGCCCGCAGCGCCTACTTCTCCGCCGGGATGGCGAGCTTCGTGGCGTTCGCGATGTTCGGCTTCTTCACCTCGCTGGTGCCGTCGTTCCTGGCTGACGAGCTCTCCCTCCACTCGCATGCGGTGGCGGGCGTGGTCGGGTTCTCCATCTTCGGGGCCGCTGCGCTCTTCCAGGTGCTGGCCGGACACTGGCCGCGGCGCCGGCTGTACGTCACCGGGCTGGTCGCACTGACCGCCGGACTCCTCCTCGTCGTCGGCGCCCTGCTGTCCGGCACGTTCTGGGTGCTGGTCGTCGGGGCCGTCGTCACCGGGGCCGGGTCGGGGATGTCGTTCAAGGCTGCGGTCGCGACCGTGATCTCGGTGGCGCCGGCGGACAGCCGCGGCGAGGCGCTGGCCGGGCTCTTCCTGATGGCCTACCTGGGGATCACGGTGCCGGTGGTGCTGCTGGGGATCCTGGTGCAGTACGTCGCGACCGACCCGGCGATGCTCGCCTTCGGTGCCCTCCTGCTGGTGCTGCTCGGGGTCGCGGCGCGCGGGGTGGCCGGGACGCGGCGTACGGCCTGAACCGGCTGCGGGCTGCGATGCGGGGGACGGTATGGGGGCCTGAAACGGCTGGGTAGCGTGGCGCGCCTGCCCCCAACCTCTGGAGTTCTGCCATGACCATCGGCCTAGGAATCATCCTGCTGGTCCTCGGACTCGTCCTGCTCACCAACGCCGTGGATCTGCCCGACGAGGTCGCCAACGCGATCGCCAGCGAGCCGCTGGGCTGGATCTTCGTCGTCACCGGCGGTCTCGCGATCGTGATCGGCGTGCTGTTGTCGGTGAACCGGTCCCAGCACACCACCGCTGTAGAGCACCGCCAGTACGACCCCGGCCCCTACGGCGGTGGCCCCCAGGGGCCCTACCCTCCCGGCCCGCCTCCGCAGGGGCACTACCCGCCCGCCGGGCAGCCCATGCCGGACAACGCCCCTCAGGGCCAGCACTTCGGGGCCGGCTACCGCGGCCGCCGGGCATGACCCGTTCAGCGGCGGCGCGTCGGGCGTAGCCCGGAGCGGGCGGCGCGGCGTACGGCCTCGCTCAGGTCGTCGAGGGCGATCGAGTCGAGGCGCCAGCGCTGCCAGAAGAGCTGGACGTCGATCGGCTTCGCGCCCGGCAGAGGGATCGTCCGCCCGGACTCGAGGTCGGCCTCGGCCTGGGCGTCGAGGAGCATGCCCCAGCCGAGGCCGCGCCGGATCGCCTCGTGGAAGTCGTGGCTGCTCGGGACCCGGTGGACGACCGGCGGCCTGGACGCGCCGTGCGCGGCGAGCACCTCGTCCTGGAGGTGGTCCTTCTCGTTGAAGACGATCATCGGGATCGCGCTCCAGTCGATGCCTCTGCCCCTGCGGTGGCGCTCGACGAGCGCGGGTGTGGCGCCGGGGGTGTAGCGGAGCCTTCCCAGCGGTTCGACCGTGCAGCCCTGGACCGGCTTCGGCTCGCTGGTGACGGCGGCCAGGACCTCGCCACGCCTGAGGGCGTCGGCCGAGTAGCCCTGGTCCTCCACGGTGATCCGCAGTGCCGTTCGTTCCCAGGTCGCGACCTCGTCGAGCACCGGCCGGAACCAGGTCGCGAGGGTGTCCGCGTTGACCACGACCGAAAGATCGACCACGGTGTCGTCGCTGGTGTCACCCGTGCTCAGGGTCTCGGCCGCCTCGGCGAGGAGCAGGCGGAGCTGGCGGCCGTGCCTGATCAGCGGCTCGCCGGCCGCGGTGGGCGTGCAGGGCGTCGTACGCCGCACCAGCACCTGTCCGGCCGCGCGCTCGAGCGCGCGGATCCGCTGGCTGACGGCGCTCGGGGTGATGTGGAGACGGCGCGCTGCGGCGTCGAAGGTGCCTTCCTCGGCGATCACGACGAGGGTCTCGAGCTGGGTGGGGTCGAGCGCGGGCATGGCTTAAGTGTTGCTTATCTTCGGTTAGATTCTTTCGCTGGTCTGTTGGTTGGTCGCGCTCTAGCGTCGCTGGGGTGATCAACGCCAGCCTCGCCGGACTCCTCACCGGGCTCAGCCTCATCGTCGCGATCGGGTCCCAGAATGCGTACGTCCTGCGGCAGGGCATCCTGCGCTCGCACGTGCTCGTGGTGGTGAGCGTGTGCGCGATCTCCGACCTCGTCCTGATCTGCGCCGGGGTCGGCGGGATGGGAGTGGTCGTCTCCCGGGCGGGCTGGGCGCTGGAGCTGCTGCGCTGGTTCGGGGTGGCGTTCCTCGGTTGGTATGGCATCGGGTCGTTCCGGCGGGCACTGCGCCCTTCTGGTCTCGATGCCACCGATGCGCCCCGCGAGGCACTCCCCCGGGTCATCGCCAAGGCCGCCGCCTTCACCTGGCTCAACCCGCATGTTTACATCGACACACTTGTGCTCCACGGGTCGATCGCGGCGACGTACGGCTCGGCGCGCTGGGGGTTCGCCGTCGGCGGGTGCCTGGCCAGCATCATCTGGTTCGCCGGGCTCGGCTACGGCGCCCGGCTGCTCGGGCCGCTGCTCGCCAGCCGGCGGGCGTGGCAGGTGCTCGACAGTCTCATCGGGTGCACGATGCTCGCGATCGCCGCCGGGCTCGCGGTGGGCGGGCTGGGCTGATCGGGCGGGACCGGCCGTCAAATGCGTCCATTGTGTGGAGTCGCCGCCTAGTGTGGCCGCATGCCGTGGACGACCTCCGACATTCCTGACCTGACCGGCAAGAACGCCGTGGTGACCGGACCGACGCTGGGCGGGATCGGGTATTTCGTCGCGCGTGGCCTGGCCGCCGCGGGGGCACGGGTGATCCTGGCGGGGCGGTCCTGGGAGAAGCTCGACGCGGCCGCGGCCGCGATCTCCGCGGAGGTTCCGGGCGCCCGGCTCGACCGGGTCGCGCTCGACCTCTCCTCGCTCCAGGCGGTGCGGGCCGGGGCCGAGGCCATCGCGGCGGCGACCTTCGACGGCGGCGGACCGCTGCACCTGCTGGTCAACAACGCGGGCGTGATGGCCACGCCGCAGTCGCGGACCGTGGACGACCTCGACCTGCAGATGGCGACCAACCATTTCGGCCCGTTCCTGCTGACCGGGCTGCTGCTGGAGCCGTTGGCCGAGAGCGGCGAGGCACGGATCGTGACCATGTCGAGCGTGATGCACAAGCTGGCCCGCAAGGCGCCGTTGGGCTACCCGACCGTGCAGGTCGGACGGTATTCACCCTGGAACGTCTACTCGCAGTCCAAGCTCGCCAACCTGCTCTTCACCTTCGAGCTCCAGCGACGCCTGGAGAAGGCGGGGCTGCCGATCTCCGCGTACGCCGCCCACCCGGGGCTCGCCTCGACCCGGCTGATGGCGAACGGCACGTCCATGAGGCTGATCGCGCCGATCGCGAGCATCAGCGAGGCCGCCGTCCATGCCATGGCGCAGACCCCCGAAGCCGGTGCCTGGCCTGCGCTGATGGCGGCGACCTATCCGGGGCTGGAGCCGGGGACGTACATCGGGCCGAGCGACGCCTTCGAGGCCCGCGGGGCGCCGAAGCCGGTCAACGCGTCGCGACTCGCCCGCGATCCGGAGGCGGCCCGGGCGCTGTGGGAGCTCTCCGAGCAGACCACAGGTATCGCCTACCCCTGACCAAAGTCTGACCCCGGTCGCTACCTCGGGCCGATGCCGTGCTGGTGCCCCGGCTCCTAGATTCACCAGGGTGAGCAAGAAGGTCCAGACCTGGTCGCGGACGATCGCCGGGCACACCCACCACCTCGAGGTGACCGGCGAGATCGTACGTCGGTTCGTGTGGACCGTCGACGGCGAGGAAGTCCTCTCCCGGAAGACGGTCGACGACCGGGCACGGCTCGAGAGCAAGGCCCACGGGAGCCTGCTCGTGATCCACTCCGCGCTCGGTACGCCGCGCCGCGCGACCTACTTCGCGCCCGGCGAGGACCTGGCCGGGTTGGCCGGCATCGGCGGCGCCGATCTCACTCCGGAGCCGGGGTCGCGGGCCGCGACGTACGAACGTCGGGTGATCGACCATCCCAGGCGCTATGCGCTCATCGAGACCCTCGGCGGCGCTGCTGGCGTGGTCGGCGGCATCGTCGCCGCGATGGTCGTCGCGTGGATCGTCGCCCGGATCTCACTCCCGGACATCCCGCTCCCGAAACTGCCGGATCTCCCCGACCTGCCGCTCCCCGACCTCCCCAGCATCCCGTGGCCGTCGATCCCCTGGCCGGACCTGCCGAACGTACAGGTCCCCGAATGGGTCGCGTGGGCGGCCAACCACCTCAAGTACGTCTGGCCCGTCATCCTCGCCTTCGTCCTCGCCCAGGGTGAGATCAGGCGTCGCCGCAAGCACGCCGAGGCGTCAGGTACGTCGGCCGAAGCGTCGCTTGCGTCGGCCGAGAAGGCAGCTGATGACGTCTCGGCCGACCGGAGTGACGCCTCGGCCGACGGGGGCGACGCCTCGGCTGAACCGGGTCAGCGGCGGGGCTTGTAGGTCGGCTTCTCGCGCTTGAAGGCGGCCTCGCGGGCGATCTTGGTGTTCTCGCCGAAGAGGAGGCGGAGCTGCTCGACGCGCTCGCGGGAGAAGGTGCGCTTGATGGGGGCGTACCAGGTGTCGTTGAAGAGGCGCTTGGCGGCGGCGAGCTGGTCCGGGGAGCGCTCGGAGAGGCGGCGGGCGAACGCGGTCGCGGTCGCCACCGGGTCGGCGGAGAGCTCGGTGACCAGGCCCAGCTCGAAAGCGCGCTGGCCGGAGAACTGCTCGGCGGTCATGGTGAGCTTCTTGGCGGTGTCGATGCCGACGACCTCGGAGAGCGACCGGATGCCGGTCATGTCGGGGATGATGCCCCACTTGCCCTCGAGGACCGACCACTGCGAGTCGGGCTCGGCGATACGGAAGTCGGCGCCGAGCGCGATCTGTACGCCGCCACCGAGGCAGTGGCCGTGGACGGCCGCGATCACCGGGACCGGCAGCCGGCGCCACGCCCAGACCGACTCCTGGAAGAGGTTGGTGCCGCGGAAGGGCACGGGAATGAAGGCGCCGACGATCTTCTTCGGGTCCCGCAGGACCGAGGCGAAGTCGAGACCGGCGGTGAACGCGTCCCCCTCACCGGCGATGACCACAGCACGCAGGTCGTGGTTCTTGCCGAGCTGCTTGGCGGTGTCGACCAGCTCCTGGAGCAGCTCGAGGGTCAGCGCGTTGAGCTTGTCGGGGCGGTTGAGACGCACCTGGGCGATGCCGTCGCTGATTTCGGTGGTGACGAGGGGCATGGGAAGAAGACTACGGGGCAGTAGGCATGATGGGACACATGGCTGACCCACGCGCTGGAACGCTCGCTACGCCCGCCGACCTGGTCGACGTACCTCACCTGGTCGCCTCCTACTACAACCTGCAGCCCGACCCGGAGGATCCGGCCCAGCAGGTCGTGTTCGGCACCTCGGGGCATCGAGGGTCCTCGCTCAGGTCCGCGTTCAACGAGACGCACATCCTGGCCACCACCCAGGCGATCGTCGACTACCGGACCTCGCAGGGAATCGACGGGCCGCTGTTCATCGGGCGCGACACCCACGGTCTGTCCGAGCCCGCGTGGGCGAGTGCGCTGGAGGTGCTGGTCGCCAATGACGTACGCGTCCTGGTGGACGACCGCGACGGCTACACGCCCACGCCGGCCGTCTCGCATGCCATCCTGCGGGCCAACGGCGGCCGCTTGTCCGGCCCCGGTCTCGCGGACGGGATCGTCGTCACCCCGTCCCACAACCCACCCTCCGACGGCGGCTTCAAGTACAACCCGCCCCACGGCGGCCCTGCGGACTCGGACGCCACCAAGGTCATCGCCGCCCGTGCCAACGAGCTGATCCGGGCCGGTCTGGCCAGCGTCAAGCGAGTGCCGTTCGCCGCCGCGCGGCGGAAGGCCGAGACGTACGACTTCCTGGGCACCTACGTCGACGATCTGCCCACCGTGGTCGACCTGGCCGCCATCCGCGATGCCGGGGTGCGGATCGCGGCGGACCCGCTGGGCGGGGCCTCGGTCGCCTACTGGGCGGAGATCGCCGAGCGGCACAAGATCGACCTCAACGTGGTCAACGAGCTGGTCGACCCGACCTGGCGGTTCATGCCGCTGGACTGGGACGGCAAGATCCGGATGGACTGCTCCTCCCCCAGCGCGATGGCCGAGCTGGTGCGCTTCCTGGAGAGCACCCCGGAGTTCGACATCGCCACCGGCAACGACGCCGACTCCGACCGGCACGGGATCGTGACGCGCGACGCCGGGCTGATGAACCCCAACCATTTCCTCGCGGTCGCGATCGACCACCTCTTCGGCGGCGCACGCCCGGACTGGCCGGCGACGGCGCGGATCGGCAAGACGCTGGTCTCGTCCTCGATGATCGACCGGGTCGCTTCGTCCTTGAACAAGCCGCTGGTCGAGGTCCCGGTCGGGTTCAAGTGGTTCGTGCCGGGGCTGATCGACGGCTCGTTCGGCTTCGGCGGCGAGGAATCGGCGGGCGCCTCGTTCCTGCGCTTCGACGGCACCGTGTGGACCACCGACAAGGACGGCATCATCCTCGCCCTGCTCGCCTCCGAGATCCTGGCGCGCACCGGGAAGTCGCCGTCCCAGCGTTACGCGGAGCTGGTCGCGGAGCACGGTGAGCCGGCGTACGCCCGGATCGACGCCCCCGCCTCGCGCGAGGAGAAGGCGAAGCTCGCGGCCCTCTCCCCCGACGCCGTGACCGCGACGACCCTGGCCGGCGAGGAGATCACCGCCAAGCTCACCGAGGCCCCCGGCAACGGTGCGGCCATCGGCGGGCTCAAGGTGACCACCGAGTCGGCCTGGTTCGCCGCCCGCCCGAGCGGGACGGAAGACGTCTACAAGATCTACGCCGAGTCCTTCCGTGGACCCGACCACCTGGCCCAGGTGCAGGAGGAGGCCAGGGCGGTCGTCTCCGCCGCCCTGACCTGACCGCCCCGCCGAAACGTCGATCCCTGACGTCGAAGAGTCGATTTCTGACACCGAATGGTCCACTCGGCGTCAGAAATCGACCTCTCGCGATCAGAAACTGACTTCTCGGCGGGTCAGCGGGTCCAGAACGGGGCTTCCGCATCCTCTCGCACCGTCACGTTTACTCGGTTGAAGAGGTTGTGGGTGGCGATGCAGAGGATCAGGGCGGCGGTCTGCTTCTCGTCGTAGTGCTTGGTGACCTCGCGCCAGAGCTCGTCGGGCACGGCGTCCTCGGAGTCGGCGAGGCGGGTGACGGCGTCGGCCAGGGCGAGAGCCGCCTTCTCGGCCTCGCTGAAGAAGGGCGACTCACGGTAGGCCGCGAGGCCGACGATCTTCTCGATCGAGAGACCCACCTCCTCGACGCGGACGGCGTGGCCCTGGAGACAGGCCGCGCAGCCGTTGAGCGAGCTGACTCGCATGGCGATCAGCTCGGTCGTGGTCTCGGGGAGGCCGCCGTCCGCGACCGCGGCGAGGAGGTTGCCGATGCCCTTGTAGGCCTGCGGGATGACTTTTGCTGGGTTCTTCATTCGGTTGCCCATGCCATCTCGACCCGGCCGACCGGGGGGATGTGACAGATCGGGGGAAGAAAAAATCTTCGCCCGGATCGGTCACATCTGGTCTCCTTCACGTGTCGGGTCCTTAGGGGGCGACCTACCCCGAGACCCAGAGACCCGGAGGACGGACGATGCAGCAGGAGTGGCTGGTCAAGCGCTTCGAGCAGGAGCGGCAGCACTTGTACGGGGTGGCCTACCGGATGCTCGGTTCCACGTCCGAGGCCGAGGACGCCGTGCAGGACGCCTGGCTCCGGCTGAGCCGGAGCGAGACCGACGAGATCGACAACGTCGGCGCGTGGCTGACGACGGTGGTCGCACGCGTCTCGCTCAACATGCTGCGCTCACGCAAGACCCGCGGAGAACTGCCCCTTGATCTTGGGCCAATCGAGGACCGGCTGCCGGAGCCCACGGTGGTCCTCGACGACGGCACCACCCAGGACCCGGCCGAGCGCGCGGTGCTCGCCGACTCGGTCAGCCTCGCTCTCCTCGTCGTGCTCGACCAGCTCTCTCCGGACGAGCGGCTGGCCTTCGTACTCCACGATCTCTTCGCCGTGCCCTTCGACGAGATCGCGACGATGCTCGACCGCTCCTCGGACTCGACCCGACAGCTCGCGAGCCGAGCGCGACGCCGGGTCCGAGGCCGCACGTCACCGGCCGACGTCAGCGCGCAGCGCGAGGTCGTCGACGCCTTCTTCGCCGCCGCCCAGGACGGCGACCTGGACCGGCTGATCGGTGCGCTCCACCCCGACGTGGTCCTGCGGGCCGACCTCGGCTCCGGGATCACGACCTACCGGGGCGCGGCCAAGGTGGCGGGCAACGCCGTCATGTACGCCCACGCCGACCGCGTCACGCACAGTGCCCTCGTCAACGGCGCCGCCGGTGTCGCGATCACCTTCCACGGGAAGCTCTTCAGCGTCATGGCCTTCACCGTGGTCGACGGCCGGATCACCGAGATCGAGGCGTACGCCGCCCCAGCCCAGGTCGCGAAGCTCGCCGCGAGCCTGGGGCTGGAGTCAGCGCACGCCTAGGCCGCCTGGCGGCGGGGTCGGCCGCGGCCGCGCTTGTGGGTGACCACCTGGCCACGCTCGACGATCTCGCCGCCCCAGACACCCCACGGCTCGGAGCGGGCCAGGGCACCGGAGAGGCACTCGCGCATCACCGGGCAGTCGAGACAGCGATCTTTGGCCACCTCGAGGGCGGCGGGGGACTCTGAGAACCACAACGCAGAGTCGTCTCCGTGGCACGGCAGGCCGGCGGCGTACAAAGGCGGGATGATCTCCAAGGGCACCCCTCGAGAATCTGCGCCTGAGGTAGGCCCGCACATCGGGCAACTACCTTAGATCTCCCCTGAGGCCCTCCCGTTGAGGATCTCCCGAGGAGGAATCGTTTCGGACTCGTGATTCGCGTTTACACCCCTCGTCGACGCAAATCTCTCTACGATGCGAAATCGCCGCGACTCGACGCGGCGGAACCCCGAGAGGAGCAACCCGTGAAGCTCGGAAAGCAAGGAATCAGCCTTGCGCTCGTCGCGGCAGGCCTGGTGATCACACCGGTCGCCGCGGTCGCCGCGAAACCGGACCCCAGCGGTATCGACCAGCTCAAAGCCGCGGCCGACCAGACCGTCACCCTCAAGAAGGAGGGCGCCACCGGACTGCTCGGCTTCGTGTCCACCAAGGGTGACCTGCTGCCCCGCATCGCCGCCGACACCAAGTCCGAAGCGGCCGCGAAGGCGCGTGAATACCTCGACGAGTACGCGCCGGTCTTCGGCGCCACGGCCAGCCAGCTCGACCAGTCGAAGGTCAGCACGACCCCGGCCGGCTGGACGGTCGAGTTCGAGCAGGCCTACCAGGGCGTGCCGGTCTTCGGCGGCGTCCTCAAGGCCCACGTCGACAAGTCCGGCGACCTGACCTCGGTCAACGGCTTCGCCGCCCCGAACCTCGACCTCAGCACGACCCCGAAGTGGTCGAAGGAGAAGGCCAGCGCCAAGGCGCTCGAGCTGGTGAAGTCGAAGCCCGCCGAGACCCCCGTCGACAGCAAGATCGACACCACCGGCGTCGAGGTCGTCAAGGCCGACCTCAACATCTACCGCATGGGCGCCGCCCAGGGCGTGAGCGGCAAGAGCCTGCTCGCCTGGGTCATCGAGGTGTCCAACCAGTCCACCGTGCGCGAGACGCTCGTGCTCGACGCCACCAGCGGCAAGCCGGTCAACCGCTACTCGATGATCGACAACGCGACCGACCGCGAGCTGATCGAGAAGCACAACACGGGTGACACCACCGACGACGCGACCGTCTGGCGTGAGAACGACGCCTTCCCGGGAACGCTCGACCAGGACCAGGCCAAGGAGGTCGCCACCACCGGCGAGTCCTACTGGCTCTACAAGAACACCTTCGGGCGCGACTCCTACGACGGCAACGGCGCCAAGATGGTCACGGTCAACAACGACCCGGCGATCTCGTGCCCGAACGCCAACTGGAACGGCGCGACCACCAACTACTGCTCCGGGGTCACCTCCGACGACGTGGTGGCCCACGAGTGGGGTCACGCCTACACCGAATACACCTCCGGCCTGATCTACCAGTGGCAGCCGGGTGCGCTCAACGAGGCGTACTCCGACATGTGGGGCAACACGGTCGACTTCCTCAACACGCGTGAGAACACCACCGACGACGTCGACCGCACCGACGGCCACTGCTCCTCTTCGACGCGTGGGGCGATCGAGCTGACGATCAACTCCCCCGCCGACGTCGCGGGCGGCTGCCCGGCGGCCGCGGCCAACTTCGGCCCGGTCTTCCCGACCTCGGGCGTGACCTCCGACATCGTCGTGGGTCAGGACGACCCGGCCGACGGCAGCCCGACCAACGGCTGTGGCGCCTTCACCAACGCCTCCGACATCGCCGGCAAGTTCGTCTTCGTCGACCGCGGCGTCTGCGCCTTCACCACCAAGGTCGCCAACGCCACCACGGCTGGCGCCAAGGGCATCGTGATCGGCTTCCTGGAGGGCCAGCCGATCGGCTCGATCTCCGGAAACGCCGACATCTACGGGGCGACGACCGACTACGCCACCGGCCAGAAGATCAAGAACGCCACCAGCACGGTCAACATCACCATCAAGGACGCCTCGACCAGCACCAAGGACGAGTCCGTACGCTGGCTGATGGGTGAGGACTCCACCGCCTTCGGCGGCGCGATCCGCGACATGTGGAACCCGACCTGCTACGGCGACCCGGGCAAGGTCTCCGACGAGGAGTACCACTGCGACGGTGCCACCGACTCCGGCGGCGTCCACACCAACTCGGGTGTCATCAACCACCACTACGCCCTGCTCGTGGACGGTGGCTCCTACAACGACGTCAACGTGGCGGGCATCGGCCTGGACAAAGCGGCCAACCTGATCTGGCACGCCCAGACCAACTACCTGACGCCGACCTCGGGCTTCCCCGAGTACGCCCAGGCGATGGTCTCCTCCTGCGCCGACCTGATGGGTGTGACGACGCTCAAGAAGCTCACCCTGGGCACCTCGACCCCGCAGACCGGCGGCGGCGAGACTCCGGGTGGCGAGGCCGAGGCTCCGGCTCTCGACCCGATCACGGCCGACGACTGCGCGGCGGTCGGGGCGGCCAACACGGCCACCGAGCTCACCAAGGAGCCGGTCCAGTGCAACTTCGGCCCGATGCTCGACCCGAACACCCCCGCGCTCTGTGGCGAGGGCACCAACGAGGTCACCACCTACACCGAGGACTTCGAGGACGGTCTGGCCGGTTGGACCCAGGACGCCGAGGCCCAGGTCCTGGGCAACGACATCCCCTGGGAGGCCGGCAGCGACGTCGAGGGCAACGAGACCGGTCTCGCGGTCGCGCCCGACCCGAACGACGGCTCCTGTGGGTCGGCGACCGGTGACATCACCAGCCGAAACGGCCTGATCAGCCCGGCCCTCACCGTCCCCGCGGGCCTCTCGCCACGGCTGAGCTTCGACCACTCGGTGCTCACCGAGTGGGGCTACGACGGCGGCAACGTCAAGGTCTCGGTCAACGGCGGCGAGTTCAAGCTCGTCGACCAGGCCGCGTACGCCTTCAACGCACCGGGCGGCACGATGAGCCCCAAGAGCGGCTACATGGAGGGCCAGCCGGCCTGGACCGGATCGGACGGCAACAGCTTCACCGGCAAGTGGGGCACCACCATCGTGAAGCTCGACTCCGTCGCGGCCGCGGGCGACACCGTGCAGTTCCGCTTCGACTTCGGTCGCGACGGCTGTGGCGGCGCTCGGAGCTGGGCGGTCGACAACGTGAAGGTGAGCTACTGCACCGAGAAGGCGGTCCCGGAGATCTCTGCCACCTCGCCCAAGTGGGGCAAGGTCAAGGTCACCGTCGACGGCGCACGCGCGACCGGCGAGATCGTCGTCAGCGAGCACGGCATCCGCGTCGGCCGCTTCACGCTGAAGCGCGAGGAGGCGACGTTCCGGGCGCTCCGAGGCACGCACACCTACGACGTGGCCTACTCGGGTGACCGGAACAACGAGGCGGTCACCGAGACGGTGACGGTCAAGGTCAAGTAGTCACGCAGGTGGCCCCGCCGGAGATGTCGCTCCGGCGGGGCCACCCGTTCGCATCAGCCGTCGGCCAACTCCAAGACTTCATCAGCGACAAATTCGAGAGCCGCCTCCGAGAGAACACCGGACGGCATCTGATCGCCCCCGTCTGGGTCTTCGATCTCCGCAATCCATGGCTCGACCACCACCAATCTGGTGCCATCAGAGTGGACGACAGGTAGGCCCCGCTCGGACTCGGCGTCGACCGATGCCGAGCACTCGTCGGCCAATGGCCGAATATTGGACTGCTCGACGCCAGTGCGAGACGGATACTCGACCAACCACACCCGGTATTTGTATGCCGTAAGCGACTCGGCCTGACCATAAGCAGTCACCCCTTCAAAGGTGAGTTTCTTCGCACCCCCCGCAAAGACATACTCGGCCATTTCCATACCGGAGCGCCACAGCATGACGGATTCATAATCAGGATCTAGCGAATCAATGGACCCAATAACGAGCCGACATTTCTCGGCAACTTCGCGCGGAACGGTCGGCGAGCACTTTCCTCCGCCTGAAATCAACACCCTCTCGCTCTGATGAAACTGAATATCAATGTCCGCCACAGGAAGATCCGCGCTTACCGCACCCATATCGAGAGTGAAGTTCGCTGGCGACTCGACCGGAACAAAGCAGTCTCCTGGCGGTGCACCACTACTTGAATTGGACCGCCGCGAATCGTCTACGTGCGCACAACCTACAAGGCTGGTAGCCATGAGCACGACCACTAGGAGCGACCCTCGCCAAGACCTCATAAACTCCCTCCTCAAATACCGGCGATGGCGGCAGCAACCCGATTAGATGTTGTCCGCCGCCCCGTCGTGATTAGGCACCCATTAGCAATAAAGTTTCGCGTTCTTTGCAATCCGGTCGGTGACCGAGTTGGCGCAGTTGATCAGCCCGCCGCTCGATCCATCGAGGAAGGTGAAAGGTTTTGCCGAGCCAATCTGATAGCTTCCAGACTCGTTCGAGTAGCACTTCCACCGGGTCACGGATCCAGATCCAGAAAGGTGACCTCGATAGATGACCCATTTCCCTGGACGATCGAATGTCACTTCTCTAGAGTAATTGTATGTTGAAGCGACCTCACCAGACAATCCGATTCCCGTGGTTGTCCCTAGCGAGATCGATGCGATCTTCTTGATCGCCACATTGCCATCAATGGAACCACTGGTGTTGGCGTAGGCACTCACCGTCTTCGTGGTACTGGTGGTCCAAGTGAAGCGCTCAAGAGTCGAGTCGTTCTTGTAATGAGAGTCCCACCTGGTTACTCGTCCATGCTTGTAAGCAGATGCGCGATACCACGTGCTCCCTGCGTCACACACCGGCGCAACAACACCACCCTCGTCCTTCGGTGGATACGTGGTTCCAGACTCCTCCTCTCCTGATCGATAGGATCCAGCGTAGGCCTCATCAGAGATATCGGCGCCGCCGCCGGTTCCATCTTCAGCTGGCGCAACGGCCGGCGTCTCTTCCACGATGTCACCATCAGGGTCTGCCGCAATTGCCGCAGTCGACATCCCAAATGTGAGCACCACGGCAATCAAGGACGAAATCGAAACGCGCCACGAGATGCTGGAGATACTCAATGCAGTCCACCTCCTTCAGTGCGGACCCGCTGGTGCGGACCCGCTGGTGCCGATCGTGGTCGATTCGGAACCCGGTGGACAATGGACGAACTCCGACAGTTCTCCGACAGTTCGACGACAACGCGAACACGGATCCGAAACCGGCAGAAGATCTTCGCCAGCCGTGACTACATTGTCCCGGTGTACGTAAACCCCCCACCAGCATGTCAGCAGTTCAGGAGTGAGACGTGGTTGCAACTTCGGAGTCGGGATCCGCCGACCGGCAGGTCGTGTGCATCGGACTTCCGCAGAGCGTGGTCAACCGCATCGCGGGCGTTCTGGGCGACGACGTTCTCCTCACTGACGTCGCCGACTCTGATCGGGCCGTGGCGACGTTGACTGCGATGAAATTACAGGGGACATCCGCGGTCCCGGCACCCACTCGCTTCGAGGCGGCAACCCTAACGGTCCAACTGGACCGCCCCGGCCGACGCGCACTGCACGGCGGGCGTGACCTCAGGCTCAGTCCGCGGGAGTTCGACCTGCTCACTATGCTCCTCGACCAGCCCGGCCGCGCCTGGTCGTACGACGACTTGTGCAGCAAGGTCTGGTGCCAGCCATACCTCGGCGACCCCGACACGATCGCCACCGCGATCCGACGCCTGCGCAAGCGACTGGGACCCGTGTCATCGGTCGAGATCACGGCACTGCGAGGCTTCGGCTACCGACTCGACATTCTGAACGAGTCCGATGACATCGCGTCCTAGGTCCGCGCCACGCCTACAGGTAGAGCAGGGCGTACGTCGCGACGTGGCAGAACGCGAAGAGCGCGGGCGCCCACACCTCGACGTTGCTCATCGGCAGGTAGCGCGAGCTGTCGCGGCCGAGGCCGACGGCCGACCACTCCGCGACACCGGGCGCCGCGGGGAGCTGCTTCTCGAGGTGGGAGATGACGGAGTACTTCCCGCTCGCCATCTGCCGGTAGGAGCGGATGATCCAGAACCAACCGAGGCAGGAGCCGAGGGCGGCGATCAGCGCGACCGTGAACAGCCAGGGGCGTTCGGGGGCACTGACCAGGAGCGCCGTTCCCGCGACCAGGACCCCGACGTTGAGGATCAGGAAGAACGCGCTGGTGATCGTGCGTCGCACGCTGAGCCGCTCGGCCTCGGCGACGTAGAGCTTGTACTGGTCGAAGAGGACCGCGCGGTCACCGCTGGAGAGCACGTCGGGAGGCAGCACCCACAGGCCCTCGGCGAGCGCCGACGGGTTCGGCTGGTTGGCGGTCACATAGCTGCGCACCGCGGTCCGGGACTCGGCTCCGGGAATCAACTGGTTCTCCATAGTGCGTAGTTGTCTACCGGTCCCGGCGGGTGATGTCCATACGACATTCGTCACCGTGGCGCAGGTGTGACCGAGGTGTTCACCAGAGGCCGTCCTAGGTCAGGGCACGCAGCGTCGCGGCCGCCTCGTCGACGCATGCAGGAAGGTCGAGCTCGGTGGCACCGGACACCCACCTGGAGAAAGCCGTCTGGAAGACCGCGACGCCGCTGTAGGCGGCCATCGCGGCGGTCGGCTCGCCGATGCCACGCTCGGTGAGCGCGGCCTGCGCCGCGGCCGTCATGGCGGCCATCTTGAGCAGCTCGCGCTCCTGGAGGGCCGGGGTCGCCTCGACGATCCGGGCGCGCTGGGCGGCCTGCGGGCGGGTGCGCGCCTCGGCGAGACCGACTGCCGCCTCGCGTACGCCGTCGAGCACCATCTGCAGCGGGGTCGTCTGCTCGTCGGCGGCCGCGATCGCCTTGACGACCGCCTCGTCGAGCGGGCTCGGGTTGGCGAAGAGCACCTCGCGCTTGTCGGCGAAGTGGCGGAAGAAGGTGCGCTCGGTGACGCCGGCTCGGGCGGCGATGTCGCCGGCGGTCGTCCGGTCGTAGCCCTTCTCGGCGAACAGCTCGAGGGCAGCCGTCAGCATCCGGCCACGCGCGTCGGGCTCCCATCTCGCCATGGGCCCATACTAGCGTGATGTCAGTTCATGACATCACCTGCTATCGTTGATGTCAGTAACTGACATAGGAGGAAGCATGACGAACATCTTCATCACCGGAGCCTCGGGCTGGATCGGCTCAGCCGTCACCGACGAGCTGCTCGCGAACGGATACTCCGTCACCGGCCTGGCCCGCTCCGACGAGAGCGCCGCCGCCCTCCAGGCGAAGGGCGCCGAGGTCCACCGCGGCTCGCTCGACGACCCCGACACGCTCGCCACCGCCGCCAAGGCGGCCGACGGCGTGATCCACCTGGCCTTCAAGCACGACTTCAGCGACTACTCCGGCGCCGGCCACACCGAGCACGCGACGGTCGAGGCGATGCTCACCGCGATCGAGGGCACCGGCAAGCCCTTCCTGCTCGCCTCAGGGCTGGTCGGCGAGGTCACCGGGCGGCCGTTCACCGAGGACGACCCCAACCCCAACCACGGCCCCGACTCGATGCGCGGCGGCAGCGAGAACCTCGCCCTCGGCTACGCCGAGCGAGGCGTACGTCCCGTGGCGCTCCGCTTCGCGGCCTCGGTCCACGGCGAGGGCGGCGACCACGGCTTCGTCGCTGTCCTGTCGTCGATCGCCAGGCAGCACGGCGTCTCCGGCTACATCGGCGACGGTCAGAACCGGTGGCCGGCCGTGCACCGCACCGACGCGGCTCGCATGGTCCGGCTCGCACTGGAGAAGGCCCCCGCGGGCTTCCGCGCCCACGCGGCGGCCGAGGACGGCATTCCCACCCGCGAGATCGCCGAGGCGATCGGCCGCCGACTCGAGCTGCCCACGGCCTCGATCGATCCGGCGGACGCCGAAGCCCACTTCGGCTGGCTCGGGAACTTCTTCGGGTTCGACGCCTGGGCGAGCTCCGAGCAGACCCGTCGACTGCTCGACTGGGAGCCGCAAGGACCGACCCTTCTGGACGACATCCGGTCAGGCGCCTACGACGCCTGACGGATACGACGGGACGTTCTTGTCGGTTACCAGCGGGTAGACCGACAAGAACGTCCCGTCGTACCGGCTAGACGGCCTTGCCGACGGAGGCAGCGCCGGCCGCCTCGAACTCCTTCAGCAGGCGGCGGCGGGTGCGGGAGTCGCCGCGGACCGCCTTCACCAGCTTGACGACCTGCTTGGGCGCGTTGCGGACGTTGGTGGACTCGAGGAAGGCGTTGGGCAGCGAGAGACGCAGCACCTTGTGCCACGCGGAAGCGACCTGCTGCGGCATCGGCGCGGTGTGGTAGTTGAGGTCGTACTTGTCGAAGAGCGCACGGACCTTCGGAGCGATCTCGGCGTAGCGGTTCGACGGCAGGTCCGGGAAGATGTGGTGCTCGATCTGGTGGGACAGGTTGCCGGTCATCACGTGCAGGAACTTCGAGCCCGAGATGTTGGCCGAGCCGAGCATCTGCCGGACGTACCACTCACCGCGGGTCTCGTTCTCCGGGATGTCCTTCAGCTCGAAGGTCTCCACGCCCTCGGGGAAGTGACCGCACATGATCACCGAGTGGGTCCAGACGTTGCGGGTGAAGTTGGCGATCACGTTGGCCAGCAGCGTGGTCGGGCCCGACAGGGTGACCATCGAGACGAGCGGGTGAGCGACGTAGTCCTTGAACGCCTGGCGACGGACCTTGGCGAGCGTACGCTTCGCCGCCATCTGCCACTCGGCGGACGGGCGGCGACCCTTCTTCTTCTGCCGGATCACCCGACCGAGCTCGAGGTCGTACATCGCGATGCCGTACTCGAAGATGCACATGTTGATGAAGTTCATCGCGGGCTGGAACAGGCTCGCCGGCGTCCAGCGCTGCTCCTCGTCGACGCGCATGATGCCCCAGCCGAGGTCGTTGTCCTTGCCCACGATGTTCGTGTAGCTGTGGTGGAGCTCGTTGTGGCTGTGCTTCCAGCCCTCGCTCGTGGAGGCGTTGTCCCACTCCCACACCGTGGAGTGGATCTTCGGGTCACGCATCCAGTCCCACTGGCCGTGCATGATGTTGTGGCCGATCTCCATGTTGTCCAGGATCTTGGCGATCGAGAGACCGACCGTGCCGACGAGGAACGCCGGCGGGAAGATGCTCCCGAGCAGGACGGCGCGGGAGCCGAGCTCCAGCGAGCGCTGGACCTTGATCACCTTGCGGATGTACGCGGCGTCGCGCTCTCCGCGGGTGTCGATGACCTCTTGACGGATGGCGTCGAGCTCGCGGCCGAGCTGCTCGATGTCGTCGCGGGTCAGGTGGGCGATCGGGCCGGTGTAGGCAGGGGCTTCAGGTGCGATGGTCATGTCTGTCTCACTTCTCGTGGGATCGTGGGGGGAGGTGCCTAGGAGGCAGGGTGGTCGATGACGCACTCGCCGGCGGCGGCAGAGATGCAGGTCTGGATCGGTACCCCTTCGGGCCCGGTCTCACCCGGTCGGGCGATGGTGAGCTCGCCGTTGCGGAGGTCGCGGACGGCGCCCTCCTTCATCGGGAGCACGCAGCCGAAGCAGATGCCCATACGGCAACCGCTCGGCATGAGGACGCCGGCCTCTTCGGCGGCGTCGAGGATCGGCTTGTCACCAGGTGCCTCGACGGTCTTGCCGGTGAAGGTGAGCGTGCCGCCCTCGCCGGTGACGACCGTAGCCAGGCGGAATTGCTCGGTCTGGAGCGGCAGGCCCTCGGCGTCGTACCAGGCCTGGAGGCTGTCCAGGAG
The DNA here is from genome assembly GCF_044453405.1 of Nocardioides sp. NPDC051685. NCBI lineage: Bacteria > Bacillati > Actinomycetota > Actinomycetes > Propionibacteriales > Nocardioidaceae > Nocardioides > Nocardioides sp. NPDC051685. The sequence goes on from NZ_JBITCR010000001.1 coordinate 602,824, forward strand.
CCCGGCCGGCCCGCAGGCGTACGCCTTCCGCTCCTTGAGGTCGGGGACGAGCTCGGTCAGGGTGTCGATGTCGAGGCGGCCCTCGGAGCCGGTGTAGCGGGTGACGAGGCGGATCGCGCCGGCCTCGTGGAGGGACTCGAGGTTGCGGATGAAGATCGAGTCGGGGCGGCTCGGCGCGAGGTGGACGACGGTGACGTCGAGGCGCTGGTGCTCGACGACACCCTCGTCGGTGACCGGGAAGAGGTTGCGCAGCATCCCGATGACCGGGGTCACGCCGGAGCCGGCGGTGACCATCAGGAACTTGTGGCCGCGCAGGTCGCTGGGCAGCACGAAGTCGCCGGCGGCCTGCTCGAGGTGGACGATCTTGCCCGGGTGCAGGCGACGGACGAGGTGGTTGGAGACCTTGCCGTCGGGAACGGCCTTGACGGTGATCGAGATGAGGCCGTCCTTGCGGGGGCCGTGGGTCAGGGAGTAGGCCCGCCAGTGGCGTACGCCGTTGACATCGACGCCCACACGGACGTACTGACCGGGGGTGTGACCGTTCCAGTCGGCGCCCGGCTTGATCTCGATGGTGGCCGCGTCGGCGGTCTCCGGAGTGACCTTGACGATGCGTCCTCGCAGGTCAGCGCCCGGTCGGAGCGGATTGAACATATCCAGGTAGTCGGCCGGCGCCAGCGGCGTGGCGATCCTCTCGGCAACCCCCCACGCCTTGCGCGAGAGCCGCGCCCGCCATGCGGGTCGCCTGGCCTCGCCCGGGGCGAACAGGGCGGGGGATGTGGAGATCTCAACCATGTCTCCATAGTGCTACTTGATCGAGGTAAACTCCTGTGTCAGCGACGTGAATCTGATAGGCGGTTTTATACATGGCGAACAAAAGTTCCCGGGATGTACCCGCTCTTTCGTCCTATGACGTCCACCTGACGCCCGAGATCGTCGCCTCGATCCGCGAGGTGCTCCCCCAGGTCGGCGAGGACGTGGTCGCTGCGGTCATCGCCGAGGTGCCTCCCTATCAGGACGCGCTCTCGGGACACATGGGCGAGACGATCCGCACCGCCGTGCAGGTGGCCCTCGGCGGGTTCCTCTCGCTGGCCTCCGGCGACGGCCTGCCCGCCGACATGGCGACCGCGACCCCGCCAGCACTCCAAGGGGCCTACGACCTGGGTCGCGGCGAGGCCAGGAGCGGGCGTACGACCGAGGCACTGCTGGCCGCCTACCGCATCGGCGCCCGGGTCGCCTGGCGCAAGCTCGCCAGCAAGGCGGTCGAGGGCGGCATGGCACCGGCGATGCTCGTGGAGTTCTCCGCGCTGGTCTTCGCATGGATCGACGAGATCTCGGAGGCCTCGGCCGCCGGGCACGCCGAGGAGCGTGCCACCACCGGACGCGTGCAGCGTCAGCTGCGTGAACGGCTGGCCCGCAAGCTGCTGGCCGAGGCGACCCCTGAGGAGCTCGACGACGCCGCGGTGCGGGCGGAGTGGACCCCGCCGAGCACGCTCACCGCGGTGCTCGTGCCGAACTCCCAGGCCGGCACCATCCTCGCCAAGGTCAACCAGTCCACGCTGGTGTACGACGACCTGCGCGACCTGCACGATCACACCCTGCTGCTCGTCCCCGATGCCCACGGCCACCGGCGTCGGCCGCTGATGAAGGCACTGGAGGGCCGCCGCTCGGTCGTCGGCCCGGCCAAGCCCTGGCGCGAGGCCCGGATCTCCTACGAACGTGCGCGGCGTGCCCACTTCGCCGGCCTCGGCTCCGACACCGAGCAGCACCTCGTCGAGCTCGTCCTCTCTGCCGACGCCGACGCGCGCGAGGACCTCCGCGCCCAGGTCCTCGCCCCGCTGGCCGACCTGCGCCCCGCCACCGCCGAGAAGCTCACCGAGACCCTCCGCTCCTGGCTCCTCCACCAGGGCCGCCGCGACGAGGTCGCTGCCGAGCTCTTCATCCATCCCCAGACCGTTCGCTATCGGATGGGACAGCTGCGCGACGTCTACGGCGACCGTCTCGACGACCCCGCGACCCTCCTCGCCCTCACGGTCGCGCTGGGTTGATCGGCACGGTCAGGATTCGCTGTCCCGCGGGTCCTCGCCCACGAGGCCGTCGATGGACTCGCGGATGAGATCCGCGTGGCCCGTGTGGCGGGCGTACTCCTCGATCATGTCGGCGACGTAGCGGCGGGCGTTGGCCTCGACGCCCCACTCGGCGTTGGTCGCCAGCGTGTCCATCCCGTCCCTGCCGAGGGCGTCGGCGATCGATCGGCGCGACCTGGCGACCGCGCCCTCCCACAGGGCCATCAGCCCGTCGGCCGTGTCCTCGGCCTCGGTCTTCCAGTCCCAGCCCTCCTCACCCGGGCCGTAGGCCGCCCAGACGTCCGGGTAGCCGTTGTCGGCGAGGACCGCGGTGAAGTAGTGGTCCTCGCAGAACGCGAGGTGCTTGAGGAGCCAGCCGAGGGTGATCCGGGACGGCTCGAGCCGCTGGCGCAGCTGCTCGTCCGTCAGCCCGCCGCACTTCCAGGCGAACGTACGCCGGATCCGGTCGAGCGTGCTGACCAGGGTTCCGGTCTCGTCCATGACCGGGGTCATCTCGAGCGGCTCGGTGGGGTCGATGATCGTCATGCCGCTCACGCTAGGCCGGGTTCCGGACGTACGCCTTCCGCTATTGGGCATGAACGCGTGGCGAACGGGGTACCGGGTCAGTCATGACTGACGCCACTGCATATCGGTCCATGACCGCGACGCCGCTGCAGACCGCAGCGACCGTCGTGGGCGGGGCCTTCCTGCTCGTCGGGGTCCTCGGGTTCATCCCCGGGATCACCACCGACTACGACTCGATGACCTTCGCCGGCCACGAGTCCAACGCCCAGCTCCTCGGCATCTTCCAGGTGTCGATCCTGCACAACATCGTGCATCTCCTGTTCGGGATCGCCGGCCTCGTGCTGGCCACCACGTGGAACGGAGCCCGCGCCTTCCTGATCGGCGGAGGGGCGATCTACCTCGTGCTGTGGATCTACGGCCTCGTCATCGACTACGAGAGCGCCGCGAACTTCGTGCCGCTCGACGACGCCGACAACTGGCTCCACCTGGTTCTCGGCGCCGGCATGATCGTGCTCGGCCTGGCGCTGGGACGTACGCCGCGCGCTGGAAGTCACCTGGCACCCTGACCGCCCCGGTCAAGGGAAGGCGCTCGCGGGCCCGCCCGGACGTCGCCGGAGAGGACGTACGTGATGGAACGCACGAGCGTGTGGCTGGCCACGGCAGAGATGCCGCGGTCAGCCGCCCTGGACACGGATCTCGAGGTCGATGTCGCCGTGGTGGGTGGTGGCATCGTCGGGTTGACCACCGCGCTGCTCGCGCAGCGACGCGGCCTGCGGGTCGCCGTGCTGGAGGCGGCGACGGTCGGGGCAGGCACCACGGGGTACACCACCGGCAAGGTGACCGCGCAGCACGGGCTGATCTACGCCGATCTGGTCGAACGACACGGAGACGACAGCGCGCGCCGCTACGCGGACGCGCAGACGGCGGGGGTCGAGCAGGTCGCCGAGCTCGCTTCGGAGCTGGGGATCGAGTGTGACCTGACCCGTGCCCCGGCGCTCACCTACACCCGGTTGCCGGAGCAGCGGTCGCGGATCGAGGAGGAGGTCAGGACCGCAGCTCGGCTCGGGTTGCCGGCACGGCTGACCGACCGGACCGACCTGCCCTTCGATGTCGAGGCGGCGGTCGTGTTCGACGACCAGATCCACTTCCACCCCGGCAGGTACCTGGCAGGCCTTGCCACCGCGTTCACCGCGGCCGGAGGGCCGATCTTCGAGGGCACCCGGGTCACCACCATCGACGAGAGGCGTCACCGCACCGTCGAGCTCACCACTCCCAACGGGACCGTGGTCGCCCGCCAGGTGGTCGTGGCCACGCTGCTCCCGCCCGGGCTGCTCGGCGGTTACTTCGCGCGGACCAGACCGTCGCGCTCGTACGGGTTGGCGGTCCGTCTGCACGGCGCGGCCCCGTCGAGCATGGCGATCAGCATCGACGCCCCCACCCGCTCGACCCGGCCGTGGCTGGGCCCCGGCCAGAACGGACTGATCGTGGCCGGCAACGGCCACGAGACCGGCGCGGAGTCCGACACCGAGGCGCTGTACGCGGACCTCGAGAGCTGGACCCGCAGCACCTTCGACGTCGAGGCGATCGACTACCGGTGGTCCTCCCAGGACTACCTCACCCCCGATCGGGTCCCCTACGTCGGCCACTCACCGAGGAGCGAGCAGGTCCTGGTTGCCACCGGCTTCCAGAAGTGGGGCCTGAGCAGCGGAACCGCGGCCGCCATGATGCTGGCCGACCTTCTCGCCGGCGACGACAACCTGTGGCTCCCGACGTTCGATGCCGGCCGTATCGGCGGCATCCGGACCATCGGCCGCCTCATCAAGGACAACCTGAAGGTGGGCCAGGAGCTCGTCGCGGGCCGTCGCCACGACCCCGACGCCCGCCCGGTCGCCGAGCTGCGCCCGGGCGAGGGCGGGCTCGTCGACATCGGCGGTCACACCGTCGGCGGCTATCGCGACCCGGCGGGCACCCTGCACACCGTGCGCCCCAGGTGCAGCCATCTCGGTTGCCCGCTGCACTGGAACCCCGCCGAGACCAGCTGGGACTGCACCTGCCACGGCTCCCGGTTCGGTCCTGACGGCTCCGTCCTCGACGGACCCGCCGTCAGACCGCTCGGACGGCCGGCCACGGACAAACGCGGTTGACCTCAACCCGGCTTGAGCACCGATGCTGAGGGCATGAGGTTCACCGACACCCAGCTCCGCTACCTCCGCACCCAGTTCCTGGGCAGGCTCGCGACCATGGCCCCCGACGGCGGCCTGCAGAACAACCCCGTCGGGTTCAAGATCGACGAGGAGCACCGGATCCTGATCGGCGGCCATCAGATGGGCAGGTCGCGGAAGTTCCGGAACGCCCAGAAGCATCCCCAGGTGGCCTTCGTGGTCGACGACCTCGAGTCCACCAACCCGTGGAAGCCCCGGATGGTCGAGATCCGTGGAACGGCCGAGACCCTCACGGACGTGGACCCGCCGATGCGGGGGATGTCGCGCGAGATCATCCGGATCACCCCGGACTGGATCAGGGACTACGGTCTCGGCGACTGAGTCAGCGCCTCCGCCACAGCCGCGTGGGCACCAGCGAGAGCGGGTTGACGGCCGCCCGGATGCGCTGCCACCTGGTCCGCGAGTCGGAGACCGACGAGCGAAGGGTGCCGACCTGCTCCCAGAACGCGGCGACCTCGGCATCGTCCGGTCCGGCCTCGCCGAACATCGTGGTGTCGGTGAGCAGCGCCAGACCCGGCGCACCGTCCATGCCCGGGGACGCGGACAGCACTGATGCCTGCTCGCGGCGGGTGGCCCCGGCGGGCACCCCGACCCCGAAGTCACGCGCATGGTCGAGGGTCTCGCGCCAGCCACCGGAGAGACGGGCGACCGGAGACCCTCGCGTCCGCCGGCGGTGTCGCCGCCAGACCTTGGCGCCGATGATCGCCCCGCACAGGGCCGCGATGAGGAGCAGCGGGATACCGACGTACGTGAAGACGGCGATCAGCCAGCCGGGCAGCGTGAACCCGTCGGGACGCGAGTTGGCCTTCTGGTTGACCGACTCGTCCAGCGGGTCCCCGGAGGTCGCGGGCGGGCGCACCGGCGCGGGCGGCGGGACGACCTTGCCGGTGACGAGCTCCTCGGGCTGGGGAGCGTTCTGCTCGGGCGGCTTCTCGGTGTTCATGAACTCGGACCAGTCGAGGGTCGCCCAGGACCCGTCCGACATCCGCAGCTCGACCCAGGCGTGCATGTCCTTGCCCTGGACGACGCCGTCGGAGCCGACGACGGCACCCAGGACCACCCGGGCCGGGACGCCGACCTGGTTGGCCAGGATCGCCATCAGCGCGGCGTACTGCTCGTCGTTGCCGGCGAGCTGGCCGCCCTTGGCGGTGAAGTCGGCGAGGCGGCGCAGCGAGTGGCCGGCCGGGTACTGCTGGTTGGGCGGCTCCCCGTCGGTGTAGGTGCCCTCCTCCTTGAGCTTCTCGGCCACGGCGAGGGCATTGGTGATCGGCGAGTCACCGCCTCCGGCGTACTCGGCGGCGAGCGCCTGGAACTGGGCGGCCTCGTCGCCGATCGGCGACCCGCCGGACCACACCTCGCTCTTCTTGCTGACGTTCTCGTCGGTGACCGAGGCGGTGAAGGAGTAGGAGTCGCCGGGCTTGAGCGCGGACGGCAGCACACCGGTCGACGTGGCCAGGTTGTAGCGGAACGAGTCGGCGTCGGGACCGTCGAAGGCGATGTGGGTGAGCGCGGTGGGCAGCGGGACCCAGACGCCGCCGAAGTCGTCCCCGATCGTGATCGTCCCGTGCACCTGCTTGCCGTCGGCGAGCGGATTGCGCAGCGTGGAGCTGATCTTCTGGAAGGTGTCGTCGGGACCTTCGGTCTCGCCGGAGTCGTTGGCGGCGCGCCAGACGGTGCCGTCGTACGAATCCATCGCGGCGACCCGGACCCGGGTGCCTTCGGGCAGGCCGGAGACGGTGAACAGGTCCTTCTCGTAGAGCCGGCGGTCGTCCTCGGGTGTCTGGTAGCCCTTGGTGTAGACGCGGAAGCCGGCCAGGGGCGACGGGTACTGCCCGACGTTGAACGGCGGCTCGATCTCGCCGCGCAGGACGGTGCGCTCGGGCGCGAGCCCCGGGAGCAGCGGCCCGGCGAGGAACGCGAGCCCGGCCGCGCCCAGGCACAGGCCGGCTCCGATCGCCGTCCGCGAGAGACGGCGCCCGCCGGCGGCGAGGGCCCGGGCCCGCATCCCGCGGATGCAGAGCCAGGTGATCGCGAGCGCACCGAAGAGCGCGCCGAGCAGAGCGGTCTTGGACGGGTCCTGTACGCCGAGCAGGATCACTCCGGCCATCAGTGCGAACGCGACGAGCACGGGTGGCAGGGCCGCCTTGACCCGCACCGCCAGCGCGAAGCCGAGGCAGCCGGCGACCAGGCCGAGGATGTAGGGGATCGTGAGCAGCGCTCCGCCGTCGACCGGCGGCAGCGTGGTCAGCAGTCGCTTCCAGCCGTGCACCGAGTTGTCGGCGAGCGTGCCGATCGTGTCCGGGACCGGCAGGAACGAGAGGTCGCCGATCCCGTGCAGCGCGACCGCGCCGCCGAGCACGAAGAAGGCGGCCAGCAGCCCGACCGCCAGGACGACGACCGGTTGGCCGCGGCCGACGAAGGCGATGAGGATCCCGAGCAGCAGCCCGGCGACACCGGCGATGAGGTAGGTCCAGCCGGCGTAGGTGTCGTCGAAGCCGAGGAAGGCGATGGTGCCGAGCAGGAAGAGGAGGAGGGCGTCGACGGCGTGGTGCTTCTTCATCCGGACAACCCCTTCGACAGCACGATCGGCAGCTGGTCCAGGTCGGGCAGGGTGATCATCGGCAGATCGGCGACGGCCTTGAAGCCGGCGCGCTGCGAGGAGTCGACCCGTACGGCGACTGTGGTGGCATCGACCGAGAACTGGCCGGCGGCGCGCTGCAGCGCGACGAACTCCGGGTAGCGCCCGGTCACCAGCATCACCAGCGACGCGTCCGGCGCCTGCCGGGCCGCCTCGGCGGTGATCTCGATCAGGTTGGTGTGCTGCGGGGTCGCCCGGGAGCAGGCGTCGAGGGCCGAACGCCCTCCCCCGTTGGCCGCGGTGGCCCGCACCATGAGTACGTCGCCGGTCGCGAACGAGACGTCGAACTCGTCCAGGATCCCGCGACGGAGCAGGGAGCCCGCGATCGACATCGCGGTCTCGTACTCCTCCTCGCTGTCGTACGACATCGGCGAGGAGTCGACGATGACGACGATGTGGGAGCGGCGGGTGTCGAGGAACTGCCGCACCAGCAGCTGGCCGTGGCGTGCGGAGGAGCGCCAGTGGATGTGGCGCAGGTCGTCGCCGGGGACGTACTCGCGCAGGGCGTGGAAGGCGAGGTCGCTCATCGAGGTGTTCTGCGCCGTCGAGCCCTCGAGGTCACGGACGAGACCGACGCCGAAGGGCTCGAGGTGGGTGGTGCGCGGGTGGACGAACACCTCGGTGCGGTCGGTCCACTCCTGCACCCGCCGGAAGAGCCCGAGCGGGTCGCCGCGTACGGTCCGGACGGGGCCGACGTCGATCACGCCGCGGCGCTGGGTCGGCACCACGAAGAGCTCGGTGTGCTCGGCTCCGGGGAGCAGCATCGGCAGGTCGTACGTCACCCCGCCTGCCCCGATCGGGAACTCCAGGCTCGTGGAGACGAGCGGGCCGCGCGCCTCGTTGCGGGCCCGCAGCTCCCCGGTCAGCGCCTGGCCGACGGCGACGCGGGGCGGCTCGACCACGGTCGCCACCGCGAGCCGGGTGCGCCCGATCATGAAGAAGGCCGCACCGATCACGAGGAAGAGTGCCGCCATCGCCACCACGGCCGCCTCGATCCAGCCGAGGGCGGTCGCGGCGACCCAGGCGAGTGCGCCGAGGAGCAGCACGCCCCAGCCGATCGAGGTCACCGTGCCGAACCACGGACGGGCGCGGTCGGCGACGAACGAGTAGGCCGAACCGGCCCCGGACACTACCGAGGCCGATCGTTTCCGCAGGTCAGCAACGAGGTTGCGGGCCTTGCTCATCTCAGGCGACACGCTCGGTGGGAGCCGGGACAGAGGTGAGCAGGTCGCCGATGACGTCCTCGACGGTGACGCCGTTGAACATCGCCTCCGGGTCGAGGATCAGGCGGTGGCAGAGCACCGGCTCGGCGAGCGCCTTGACATCGTCGGGCAGCACCTGGGAGCGGCCCTCGGCGAGCGCCCAGACCTTGGCGGTGCGCACCAGGGCGAGGCAGCCACGCATGGAGGCCCCGAGCCGGATGTGCTTGTGACGCCGCGACTCGTCGATCAGCGCCGAGACGTACGCGACGATCGCGGGGTCGATGTAGACCTGGTCGGCCATCTCGGCCATCTGGGTGACCGTCGGCGCGGTGATGATCGGGGTGACCAGCGTGGCCCGGTCGCGGACCGAGGAGTTCATCAGCAGCTCGACGGTGGCGTTCTGGTCGGGGTAGCCGACCGACGTCTTCATCAGGAAGCGGTCCAGCTGCGCCTCGGGCAACCGGTACGTCCCAGCCTGCTCGATCGGGTTCTGGGTCGCGATCACCATGAACGGGCGGCCGACCTCGCGGGTGGCGCCGTCGACGGTGACCCGACCCTCCTCCATGACCTCGAGCAGCGCCGACTGGGTCTTCGGGGAGGCCCGGTTGATCTCGTCGGCGAGCACGATGGAATGGAAGATCGGGCCCGGGTGGAACTCGAAGGCACCCTTGCCCTGGTCGTAGACCGTCACACCGGTGACGTCGGAGGGGAGCAGGTCCGGCGTGAACTGGATGCGCGCATGGGACCCCTGGACGGTGTTGGCCAGCGCGCGGGCGAGCTGGGTCTTGCCCGTGCCCGGGTAGTCCTCGAGGAGCAGGTGGCCCTCGGAGAGCAGCGCGGTCAGCACCAGCCGGATCACGTTGCGCTTGCCCAGCACCGCCTTCTCGACGTTGTCGGCAAGCTTCTCGAAGGTCTCGTGGAACCAGCGAGCCTGCTCATGGGTGACGGTCATTTCTTCTCTCCTACCACGTTACGTTCTTCGTGAGGACGGGACGCCCAGAGGTCTGGCAGGTCACCGTGAACGGCGTGTTCGCGCCGACCCAGCCCCGACCGCTGCCCGAGCCCGAGCCACCGCTCCCGATCGTCACGTTCCATCGGGACGTGGTGGCGCTGGTGCGGCACTCCCAGGTCTTCCCGGTGAAGGCGGGGTCGGTGATCGTGGACCCGACGTACCAGCAGGTGCCACCGCACTGGGTCTCCGGCTGAGGGCAGGCGCTGCCCGAGCACTCGCCGGCCTTGTTGACCTGCATCGTCGGGTCCGGTGGCGGGTCGGTCCGGGCACTGTCGGACGCGGACTTGGCAGCCCTCGACGGGGAGCTGTCGCTGATCGTCACCGTATACGTGTAGGTCGTGTCCCAGTTCGGCGCGTCGTCGGTGCCGGATGCGTTGGCGGCGCCCGTCCCGGTCGGGTCGATGCGGTGGATCACGGTGCTGCCGCGCTTGATCACGACGGTCGCGGCGTTGCCGTTGGGGTCATAGCTGACCGACCAGCGGATCTTCGTGCCCCCGGCCGAGCTCACCGAGATCGACGGCTGGCCCAGCGGACCATAGGTGGTCACCGACTTCGTCGACCACGCCCCGCAGGCCGTCCCGGCACCGGTGCCACCACCGGAGCCGTTGCACGACCGGAGCTGGACGTTGGTGGGCGCGCCGTTGGAGAAGCCCGAGATCGTCTTGGTCTGCTGACCTGCGCCCTCCGGCGGATAGGTCCACGACCCGCAGGAGGACCCGTTGCGCACACACTCGACGATGTTGGTCTTCCCGTGGGAGGCACGCGGCGTGAAGACGATCTCCGCCTGACCGTTGGTGCCGGTCGGGGTCGCGCTCGCGAAGGAGACCGCGTCCGGCGTCGCCGCCGCCTCGACCGTGCCGCCCGCGGAGTAGCTGGATATGTGCGTGTCCGGCGACCCACCGGAACCGGTCTCGCGAGGCGAGGTCGCCTCCGCGTTGCGGGCCCTGACGGCGTAGGTGTAGATCGTGCCGTCGTTGGCGACGTCGTCGCGGCAGCTGGTCTCGGTCACCCAGGAGCAGACGATCTTCTCGCCGGTGCCGCCGGTGCGGCGTACCTCATAGGTCACCGGCGCGGGGCCGTTGGCCGCGACCGGGCTCCACGAGACCGTCACCGCCTTGCCGGAGTTGTTGGCCGTGTTGGCCCACTCGAAGGTCGGCGCCGCCGGGGTGTCCGGCTTGCCGGCACCCATTCCCTCGACCGTCGACGTCGGGCCCTTGTTGGTCTTGACGCCCTTGTCGTTGAGCGGCACGACGGTGAACTGGATGGGGTCGCCGTTGGAGCTGACCGCCGCCGGATAGGTGGTCTGACCTGCGGAGATGTCCTTGATGCCACCGCCCGGCCAGCTGATCCGGTATTTCTGCACGTCCGAGCAGTCGCACGCGGCCGGCGGCGCCCAGCTCAGCTCGACCTTGTGGTCGCGCTGGCGGGTGACGCGGAGGTTCTGCACCGGACCGGTGTAGGCGTCGGGCTCGCCCTCGGCCGAGTTGCTCCACTCGCGGCTCGGGCCGACGGAGTTCACCGCCCGCACCCGGAAGTCGTAGACGGTGCCGTTCTTCAGCCCGGTGATGCGGCAGGAGGTCGACGGGCAGTCCTGGACGTGGTCGCCGTTGGCCTCCACCTCGTAGCGCTGGATCGGGTCGTCGCCGTTGTCCTTCGGCGCGTTCCACGACAGCGCGACCACGTTGGAGAGGAAGTCCGAAGTCGTACGCAGCCCCGTCGGCGCGCCGGGGACGTCGATGACGTCCACCTCGATGACCCCGGTGGCCTTCACCCGCTTGGAGTCCTTGCCGGAGTCGCTGACCTCGATCGCGTAGCGGTAGTGGCCGTGCCCCTCCTCGGGGGTGTTGAAGGTGATCTTCGAGCCGCTGGCCTTGCCCATGTCGGGCGAGTCGCCGTCCACCGGGTCGAGCTTGGTGACCACGATCTCCTGCGACTCCGACGGCACCGGTGTCTGCAGATAGTCGGCCATGTCGATCGAGACCGTCTTCCCGGCCTCGGTCTGCAACGGCTTGATCGGCGAGAGCGACGGAGCCGGCAACGCGATGACCGTGACCAGGAGCTGGCCGGTGGCGTCGGTGCCCTTCACCCCGATCTCCAGGGCGCCCTGGGCACCGGCGTCGGCGTGCTCGGCGGTGAGCCGCAGGCCACCGTCCTCGGGCTTGACCTCGACGCCGTCGAGCCCGTCGCCGACCTCGGCGGTGTAGTCGAGCTCGTCGGCGTCGCCCGGGTCGGCGGTCCACACGTGGCAGATGGCGGCGATGTCGACCAGCGCGCCGTTGCCGCTCTCCGGGACCTCGACCGGAGTGCTCGGACAGTTGATCTTCGGCTCTTCCTTGCCGACCTGGACCGGCAGCGAGATCACCGAGAGGTGAGCGTCGGCGGAGGTGATCTTCTCTCGGTCGGCGACCTCGAAGGTCAGGGTCGCGGGGCCCTTGGTCTCACCGGCGGTGACCTTGACGGTCGTCGCGGTGGTGTCGCCGGTGTTGAGCATGCCCTCGGGCGCGGCCACGATCTTGTCGGTGGTGGTCAGCACCACCGGGTCACCCTCGGGGTCCTCGACGTAGTCGGTGATGTCGACGTTCTTCGTCTCGCCCGGGTTGAGCTGTAGCTCGGAGCCCGGCTTCAGATAGGGGGCGTCCTTGGGGCGGGCCGGGACGTAGATCGAGCCGACCGCCTGGGCCCCGTCGGGGTCGGTGACCCGGTAGGTCCACACCCGGGTGGTGTCGCCGACCGGCAGGGTGACCTTGCCGTCGTCGATCTTGGGCTTCGACTCGTCCTCGCCGACCGAGGGGCCCTCGACCGCGTCGACGGTGAGGTCCTCGAGCGCGTCGTCGATGTCGGTCACCTTGGTCATCACGTCGACGGTGGTGGTCGAGGAGTCGCCCTCCGGGTGGGCGACCACGATCCCGGCCATCGGCGGGTTGTCGTAGCCCTCCTGGTAGCGGATCGCGAGCTCACCGGTGTCCTCGTGGAGACCCGTGGTCGCGCGATAGGCGATGTGCTGGAACGGCTCCTCGGAGCCACCCTGGACCGTGACGATGCCGTCGGAGCGCTGCTTGACGCCGGTGCCCTCGGCCGCGTCGGTCGAGGCCAGGTGCAGCTCGGTCCCCGGCGTACGCAGGTCGTTGGCGAGCACGTCGTAGGTCAGCTTCTTGGCGGGGTCGAGCGTGACCAGGTCGTCGACGGCGACCGGGCGCTGGGGCGCGCCGGGTGCGACGACGGCGATCCGCACGGTGCCGGTCGCGACGGCGCCGAACGGGTCGCTGACCTCGTAGGTGAACTCGTCGGTGCCGGCGGCGTTGGGGAATGCCTGGTAGGTGATCGTGTTAGCGCCGTGGGCCAGGACGCGACCGAAGGAGGGCGCGCTGTTGATCCGGGTCACCGAGACCGAGTCGCCGTCGGGGTCGGTGCCGACCGTCGGCAGCCGCAGCGTGACCTCGTCGCCCTGGACCACCCGCGACTCCAGCGCCTTCGGCGCCGGCGCGGAGTTGTCGGCCTTCTTCTGCGGCAGCGGCTTGACGTGGATCCGGATGTTGCCGGAGGAGTGCTCCGCGGAGGGGTCGCCGGTGTTCTGGACGACGTAGCGGACGTCGACGTCTACCGGCCCCTTCACGTCGTCAGGGGCGACGTAGCGGACCCGGTTGCCGTCGATGTAGGCCTCGCCGACCGTCGGCTGGCCCAGCACCTGCAGCTGTCCCTTGGTCTCGATGGTCTGGTCGACGACCAGGCCGACCGGGTCGCCGCTCGGCGTGGAGTCGTTGTCGAGGACCGGGATCGAGACGGAGTCGGCGGCCCGCACGGTGGCCTCGTCGTCGACCACCTCGGGGGCGTTCTCGGCGCCGCGCAGCGCCGGACGCTGGCTCACCGTCACCGATCCCTCGGCCTCGGCGGCACCGTTGCTGATCGTGTAGCGGATCGCCTGGGTGGCCGGGTCCATGTCGGGCTTCGACGCCTGGATCCGCAGCCAACGGCCGTCGAGCACCGCGACGGTCAGGTCGCTGTCGCCGACCGGCTCGGCATGGGTCACCGCGAGGAGCCGGCCCCGGGAGTCGTAGTCGTTGGCGAGGACGTCGAGGGTGCGGGTCGAGGTGCCGAGGACGGCGGTCGTGTCCGGGGTCGCGATCGGCTGGTCCGCCGCCTGGGAGGCGGGCTTGACGTCGACCCGGATCTTCGCGGAGGCGGGCTTGGCCGCCCCGAAGCCGGCGTTGTAGCTGAGCTGGTAGGTGCCCGGCGAGCTTCCCCGGGCCCGCACCACGCCGGTCTCCCGGTCGGTGCTCACCTCGAGGCCGCCCTTGGGCGGGACGTCACCGGCGAGGGTGAGGCTCGCGTCGAGGTTGGACGGGTCGGCGCCGGGGATGTCGTTGTCGAGCGGACGGATCGTCACCCAGGAGCCCTGGGTGCCCTCGGCGACGTCGTCCTTCGGCTCCGGGGAGGCGGTGTTGGCCCCGGCGACGATGTTGATGCGTACCTTGTCCTTCGACGGCTTGCCGCCGGTGCTGACCTGATAGCCGAGGCTCTCGTTGCCGGTGGCGTCCGTGGCCGCGGTGTAGCGGATCAGGCCGTCCGGGGTCACGCTCGCCTTGCCCTTGGACGCGGTCGGGGACTGCGCGGTGACCGGGTCGCCGTAGCGCTCGTCGCGCCAGTCGCCGACCACCGGGATCTCCACGGTGCCGCCGGCGGCGACGGTGTAGTCGGTCGGGGTGTAGTGCTCCCGCAACGTCGGTTTGCCGGTGCCGCCGGAGCCCTCGATCTGGAGCTCCACGCTGGCGTCGTCCTGGCCCGCCTTGCCCTTGAGCCCGTCGTCGACCGTGTATTTGAAGCTGGTCTTCTTGCCCTCGGCCCCATCGGGGGTGGTGACCAGGATCGACTGCCGGTCGGGGGCGATGGTGGTCTCGACGCCGTCGATGGAGGCCTTGCCGACCGAGACCACGCTCAGGATCGAGTCCTTGGCCGAGGAGTCGTTGTCGAGGACGTGCAGGACCGTCGTACGTCCGGCCCGGGCACCGAGCTGGTCGTCCTTGGCCTTCGGCGCCTGAGCGGCCTTGGTCTGCTGCTGCTGTTTGTCCTTCTTCTGGTTCTGCTTCTGAGTCTGCGGCTGGAACGCCTCCCAGTTGGAGATCTTCTTGACGTCGGCGCCGTCGATCTCCCAGACATCGCCGTTGCGCAGGTCGTTGAGCACCAGCTGGCCACGGTTGACCCGGAACTCCAGCTCGGCGGCGGGGCCGAGCGTCGGGATCTCACCCAGCACCGGCTCACTCTCGCCGCACTGGGTCACCACCGAGCCGGTGGACCCGTTGGCCCAGGCACCGAAGACGCAGTCACCGAGCCGGACGGGGGCCGCCGGGTCACCGGCGGACTCGGCGACGTGGCGGATCTCGCCGTTGCTCAGCTTGACCGCCTTGAGGCCCGTCGCGTCGCCGACGAGCACCTCCTTGGCCTTCACGGAGGGCTGCTGGAGCACCGCGCTCTCCGCGGTCTCACCGAAGTCCGCGGCCACGTCGGAACCCTTGGAGGCGCCGAGCAGCCACCCGGCGCCGTCGAGGGTGATGACGTGGTCGCCGACGACCGTCGCCGAGGTCGGGGTCTCCGCGTACTCCGGAGCCTTCGGGAGCTTGGTCTCCGCGGGATCGGCGAACCGCTCACCGTCGGGCGCGAAGGCGGTCAGCGTGCGCTTGGCAGCCGAGACGGCGTACGCGGTCCCGTCGGTGCCGATGGTGAGCACCGCGTCCGCGCCGACCGTGTCGGTGGGCTTCGTGGAGCCGGAGAGGTCGGAGAGGTCGCCGACGCCGACGGTCGGGTCGACGGAGGTGAGCCAGACCTTCCCGGTCTTCTGCTCGGCGACGCCGATGGTGTTGCCACCCATCACGACCCGGCTGTCCTTCACGGTCACCGCGTCGTCGTCGAGACCCTCGGCGAGCTTGGTGTTGACCGGTGTGACCGTGCGGGCGTCGCGGTCGACGGAGGCCACCGCGATGCCGTTCTGCACCACGTCGAGCCCTGCCCGCTCGGACCTGGACCCGGTCTCGTTGCCGGCCCAGACGACACCGTCGAGCTGGGCGACGGGACGGTTCTGCCGGCCCAGGGTGCCCCAGGACTGGTTGGTCACCCAGATGCCGCCGTCGTCGAGATCGGCCTTGTGCACGGGGTAACCCGTGGACTGGATCGCGTAGACGGTCAAACCGCCCGCAACCACCGCAAGAGCAGCCCAGGACGCGATGGAGGTCCGATGACGCCGCATCCAACCGGGCGCCATCCCGAAACGTGCCACCACGACTCTCCCCAAGTCCTTCCATGCCAAACGGCCAGCCGACGCGAAAAGCCGGGCTTACTCTAGGCGTGCCCCGGGGTTGAAGCCACACGAATGAGCCAAACGTGGCACACGGCTCAGTGAACACGCTCACCGATACGGTACGGGATGTTCTAAAGTGTCCGCTTCCAGCACCACTATATTTCCCATCCTGACCGGGATGTTCCCGATAATTGGCACCGCAAAGGAACAGCATGACCGCTTACCCAGCCCTGCGTGCCGCGGGGGCGACTGATGTCGGCCGGGTCCGCGAGGTGAACGAGGACTCGTTCGTCATGCTTCCCGCGGTCGCCGTCGTCGCCGATGGGATGGGTGGTCACGCCAGTGGCGACGTCGCCAGCGCACTCGCGGTGGAGACCTTCCAGAGTCGCTTCGCGACCATCTGCCCCGTTCCCGAGGACATCCTCGATGCCGTCCACGCCGCCAACTCCGCGATCACCGCAGAGGCGACGCGCAGCTCCGAGAAGCAGGGCATGGGCACGACCCTGACCGGGGTGGCGCTGGTGGAGTCGGAGGGCACTCCCCACTGGCTGGTGTTCAACGTCGGCGACTCGCGCGTCTACCGGCTCTCGCCGACCGGCGTGACACAGGTGACCGTCGACCACTCCGAGGTCGCCGCGATGGTCGAGGCGGGGATGATCACCGCCGCGGAGGCCCGCGTCCACCCGCTGCGCAACGTCATCACCCGCTCGCTCGGCACCTTCCCGGGTCCCGAGGCAGACACCTGGCTGATGGCCGTGTCGCCCGAGGACATCTTCCTGCTCTGCTCCGACGGCCTCACCGGCGAGCTCGAGGACCACGAGATCCATGAGATCGCGTCCAGGACGCTCAGCGTGGGCGGAAGCATCGACAACCTGGCCCAGAGGCTGGTGGACGCCGCGGTCGCATCGGGCGGGCGCGACAATGTCACTGTGGTACTCGTGACTCCCCCGCCCTCGCTCTTCACCGCCCCGTCGGAAGTCGACGCCTCCTCGTCCCATGAGTGATACCGCTACCTACTGTGTTGGGCACTGGCTCGCGTTGAAGGGCGACCGGTGCTGGGCTCTGGTGCAGCTCGGGCCGGGTGACCCGCGGGTCACCGGTGTCCAGGCGGCGCTGGCCGACCCCCACCCGGTCGACGCGATCGCCGGACTGCTCTCCGCCGACGGGCCCCGAGCCCCGGGCTTCGCGCTGGTCGGGCGCGAGGGCCCGCGGGTGCGGTACGCCGTGCGCTCCCCCGCCAAGGTGACCGCGGTCGTCAACGAGGTGCCGGTCTTCATCGACGGCATCGACGTCTCCGGCAAGTGGGCCGACGGCCACTTCGCCGCCGTCCCCGAGCGGGCCGAGCTCGCCAACGGTGCCTGGGGCGGGATGGAGGAGGACCAGCCGCTGATCGACACCGCCCACGCGCGCTCGCTGGACGTCGTCTTCGACCCCAACTTCTACGCGCAGGTGCAGGTCGACTCGACCATGGCGCCGCCGCTGGACCACACCATCCGACGCTCGGACCTCGCTGCCTCGCCGCCGCCCGGGATGCCGCCTGCCTCGCCTCCTCCGGGGATGCCGAGCGTGCCGTCGTTCCAGAGTCCTCCGCCGGCCGCCGTGCCGCCGCCACCGGTCGCGCCGTCTGCCCCTGCCCCGGAGGCCAAGAAGGGCATCATCGACGGGCTTCCGTGGCGCAAGAAGGGCGCCAAGAAGCCCGACCCGAACGCGTGGGGTCCGCCGGATCGGCAGTCTTCGCCCCCGGCGATGCCGCCCGCTACGCCACCCGCCGCGCCGCCACCCCCGATGCCCGCGCCCGCGCCGATCCCACCGGTCCCGACGCCGGTGCCGACCCCGCCCAACGACATGGCGACCCGGGTCCGCGACGTCCCGACGCCGACCCCGGTGCCGCCCGCGGGCGGGCCGACGGTGTGGGCGGTCTACTGCCCGCAGGGCCACGCGTCCCCGCCCTACTCCCCAACCTGCCGCATCTGCCGGATGGCGCTGCCGCCCCACCAGCAGCCGGTCTCGGTCCCGCGCCCCGCGCTCGGCCAGCTCAAGCTGGGCGACGGCCGGGTCGTCATCCTGGACCGGGGTGCGGTCTTCGGGCGGTCGCCGCGCGCGGATGCCAGTGGCAACACGGGGGCTGGTGGCGTACCTCCGCATCTGGTGAAGGTGATGCTGCCCGACATCAGCCGGCTGCACACCGAGGTGCGCCTGGAGGAGTGGCAGGTGCTCGTCCGCGACCTCGGCTCCGCCAACGGGTCCTACCTGACCCTGCCCGGTGGACGTCCGCAGCAGATGCGGCCGATGGAGGAGTACGCCCTGGAGCCCGGCTCCGTGGTGAGCCTCGCCGGTTCGATCAACCTGACCTACGAGGTTCTCGGGTGACTCAGACACCACACCCAGAGCTCGGTCCCGAGCTGCCGGGGATGACCTGCCTGGGCCGGCTCGGCTCGGGCGGCTTCGCCGACGTCTACCTCTACGAGCGTCACCACCCGAAGGTCCGGGTCGCGGTGAAGCTGATGCGCTCGTCCGACCTGGCCGAGGCCCAGCGGGCGCAGTTCGCCGCGGAGGCCGCTGTGATGGCCGAGCTGGCCGAGCACCCGTTCATCGTGCCGGTGCACAGCGCCGGCGAGACGCCGGACGGCCGCCCCTACCTGGTGATGGGCTACTACCCCAACGCCGACCTCGGTGCCCGCGTACGCAACAACCCGATGAAGGTGCAGGACGCGCTGCGCTTCGGCATCCAGATGGCCTCGGCCGTCGAGACCGCGCACCGCGCGGGGATCATCCACCGCGACATCAAGCCGTCCAACATCCTGCTCTCCCGCTACGACGTCCCCGGCCTGGCCGACTTCGGCATCGCCGGCCGCCCGCGCGACGACGAGGGCGACATCGGGGTCTCGCTGCCGTGGTCGCCGCCCGAGGTCCTGACCTCGGCATCCAACGGCTCGGTCGCCTCCGACGTCTACTCGCTGGCCGCCACCGTCTGGCACCTGCTGGTCGGCCGCTCGCCGTTCGCGGAGCGGGGCAACAACTCCGACCGCGCCGTCTTCTCCCGCATCCTGCACACGGCTCCGCCGGCCACGGGCCGGCCCGACGTACCTCCGTCGCTGGACCGCGTGCTGCAGCAGGCGATGGCGAAGGACCCGGCCTACCGGCCGCGGACGGCCCTCGACCTGGCCCGCCACTTCCAGCGGATCGAGCAGGAGCTGCGGCTGGGCCGCACCGAGGTGCAGGTCCTCGACCGCGATGCCGGTGGCAGCGGGTCGGTCCCGGTTGTTCCCGCTGTCCCGGCCTCGCCCGGCGAGGGTCCGCCCACCGGGTCCGGGCGCAGGAACCTGCCGACCATGCCGACCGACCCGGAGGCCGAGCTGGTCACCGAGGTCAAGCCGCCCTCGCAGGTCATCGCCCAGCCCCCTCCACCGGTCCAGGCGGCTCCCTTCCCCGACGCCGGCTCGGCCTCGGGCGACCGCACCCGGTTCAGCTACCCGCGCGCGGAGGAGGGCCCGTCCGTCCTCACCGGCGCGCGCCCGACGGAGTCGCGCAGCAAGACCCCGGCGATCATCGGCGTCGTCGTCCTCTTCCTCATCGCCGCCGTCATCGGCATCGTGCTCTCCCGCGGCGGCGAGGACGAGAAGCCCGACGAGGTCCCGCCCCCGCCCGTCGAGACCGACCTTCCCGGCGTCACCGGCCCCGCCGCCCCGGGCAAGGTCAAGGGCACGCTCAAGGGCAACCGCGCCGTCTTCACCTGGTCCGGCGTGCCCGGAGCCACCGGCTACAAGTGGGTCGGCGACAACTCCACCAGCGGCAACGTGAGCCAGCCCAAGGCGGTCGTACGCCTCGAGGGAGCCACCAAGGTCTGCATCCAGGTCCGCTCCCTCGGCGAGAACGGCAACGTCTCCCAGGGCGCAGCCCAGGCCTGCGTGTCGAAGTAGCTAACTGGACCGGTGCGGTCCGGGATGCCCCTCGCGCCGGATGCAGGGTCGCTTCGCACGTCTGAGGATGGCCCCGCAGCGTGGTTCGCGCCGCCCGGACATGACTCGGGTCAGGTCGAACGGCTCGACACCCGCGCGCGCACGCCTCATCGCCGCGCCGAGGGCGGCGACCGGGTCCGGATTGCCGTCTGCGTCCCAGCCGTGGGTCATCGCGGCTTCGAGCTCATCCTTCGACAGGTTCGTCGCCGTCGCCTCATCGAGGATCCCGGCCACGACAGCGGCCTTGACCATCCCGGGAGGCGCGGGCTCCGGACGGTAGTCCCAGCCGTCGAGGCCGACCTCCTCAGCCACCACCTCGACCAGGGCCAGCACCTCCCAGACCTCGGTCATCAGGTCCGGGTCGATACGCCCGCTGCGTACGAGCGCGGCCGCCATGTCATAGGCCGCGGCCGCTCTGCGTGGACCCGCCACCAGCACCTCGATCATCCCGACCGGAGTCCCATCAACGACGTCGACTCGGCTGGCGAAGACCACCCGATACTCCTTCTGGAGTACGTCGAGGGTGTTCCATCCCGCGAGCTTCTGTCCGCCGCGGTTGCTGAGCGGGTGCGCACCCGCCGGGTTGCGACACAGAGCGACGACGTCAGCCAGCAGGGACTCGCGCTGCGCGATCGTCAGCGGCTCGAGCGACTCGACGAACGCATCGTTGAACTCGACGTACGCCTGGTCGTCCGGAAACCTCTCGCTGGCTCGCACGGCCTAGGCCGTGTCTCTCAAAGACACGGCGGCCGCGAGCGGCGTTTCGGACCGATCTGGCAAGGCGTCCGCCGCGAAGGCATCCTGGAGGCTGTCGAGTGGCGGCAACGCAGCCAGATCGGATGCGAAACGTCGCGTAGCGGGCGTGGATTTGGGAGACACGGCCTAGGCGACGTCGCGATGCGCCGCGGCCCGCTCACGGACCCGGCCCACGTCGACACCGAGACGCTCGCAGGTCTCCTCCAGAGACAGCAGCTCCCCGCGCGAGGAGACGATGTCGGCTGCCGCGTCGAGCACTCGGGCCGTCGCCTCTCGCAGCGCACGGAGGTCGCCGTCGAGATGCTCCGCCGACCCGATCACGGCCACCGGCCTACCGTGGCTCGTCAACACGATTCGGCCCTCGGAACTCTTGGCGGCCAGCGCTGACACGCCCATCCGGGAGGCGGCCGTCATCGGCACACGTGTCTCCTTCATGGCTGCAACACTACCTAGATCTATGTAGTCTTGCAATCGCGCGTCCAGGTCGCAAGACGACCGCATCCGGTCATCGCGGCCGAAGCCCCGCAAGCGATAATCGGCGCATGCCGAACACCCCTGTGGCCACGTCAGCGAAGCTGGCGGACGGGCGCGAGATCTGGTTCTTCGACGAGCAACCGACGCTGCGGTCGGTGCACGACGAGCGGCCGCTGGAGCCGCGGGCGGGCGGGTCCCAGCTGCGCTGGGACCGGCTGACCGCGACCTGGACGGCGGTGGCGGGACACCGGCAGACGCGGACGTTCAAGCCGCCGTCGGACGAGTGCCCGCTGTGCCCCTCGGTCGACGGCAGGCTCACCGAGATCCCGGCGGAGAGCTACGACGTGGTCTCCTTCGAGAACCGGTTCCCGGCGCTGTCGACGGTCGCGGTCGGCGAGGCGACCGGGGAGCCGTTCGTCTCCCAGCCGGGTCGTGGCCGGTGCGAGGTGGTGTGCTTCACCAGCGACCACGAGCAGAGCTTCGTCGACCTTCCGCCCGAGCGGGTGCGGACGGTGCTGACGGCCCTCGCGCACCGCACCGAGCAGCTGACGGCGATGCCTGAGGTGGCGTACGTCTTCTGCTTCGAGAACCGCGGCGAGGAGATCGGGGTGACCCTGCAGCATCCCCACGGGCAGATCTACGCGATGCCGGTGCTGCCGCCGCGGATCGAGTCGCTCGCGAACGCCGCCGACGCCCACCGGGAGGCGACCGGCGAGTGCCTGCAGTGCGCGGTGCTCGCCGACGAGATCGCCGACGGGTCACGGGTGGTGGCCGAGAACGGGTCGTTTGTGGCGTACGTGCCCTATGCCGGCCGCTGGCCCTACGAGATCCGGGTCGTGCCGCGGCGTCACGTCGGCTCGCTGCCGGGGCTGACGCCTGCGGAGATGAGCGACCTCGCCGCGCTCTACCAGGAGTGCCTGCGGAGGATGGACGGGCTCGACGACGCCGGCCCGGTGCCCTACATCGCCGGCTGGCAGCAGGCCCCGACCGGCCGCGAGGACACCTGGCACCTGGCCACCGAGATCTTCACCATCCGGCGGGCGCCGGGGCGGCTGAAGTACCTGGCCGGCATCGAGTCCGGCGTCGCCCTCTGGGTCAACGACATCCCGCCGGAGACCGCCGCCGAGCGGCTCCGCGAGGCTCTCTAGAGCCCCTGCCAGTCGGGCTTCCCCTCGTAGACCTCGCGGTAGTAGTCGCGGCGTACGAGGCGGGAGGCCGCGGCCTCGTCCAGCAGGACGGAGACATGGCCGTGGAGCTGGAGAACCGAGGCGGGACAGGTCGCCGAGACCGGACCCTCGACCGCGGCGGCGACCGCCTCGGCCTTGCCCTCGCCGGTGGCCAGGAGCAGCAGGTGGCCGGCCCGGGTGATGGTGCCGAGCCCTTGGGTGAGTACGTGGCGCGGCACCGCGTCGGGCGAGCCGAAGAAGCGCGCGTTGTCCTTGCGCGTCCTTGCCGTGAGCGTCTTGATCCGGGTCAGCGAGGCCAGCGACGAGCCGGGCTCGTTGAAGGCCAGGTGGCCGTCGGACCCGATGCCGAGGATCTGCACCTCGATCCCGCCGGCGGCCACGATCGCCGCCTCGTAGCGCTCCCCCGCCGTCGCCAGCGTCTTCTCGGTCGGGTCGGGCCCGTGGACCCGCTCGGGCGGGATGCCGATCGCGTCGGTGAACTCGCGCCGGATGGTCGCCAGATAGGACTGCTCGTGCCCGTCGGGGAGGCCGACGTACTCGTCCAGGTTGAACGTCTCCACACCGTCGTAGGACGGTCCGCGGCCGTCGCGCGCGCGCCGGATGAGCTCCTCGTACGTCGCCAGCGGCGTCGAGCCGGTGGCCAGCCCAAGCACCGCGGGGGTGCCGGCGGCCGCCCGGCGGCGGACGACGTCTTCGAGGGCGTCCGCGGCGAGGGAGGCCACGTCAGCGGGGGTGTCGAGGACAACTACTTCCATGTCAGTCCTTGGTCGGGGTGATCGTCGGGGTGGGCGACGTGATCGGGGTGATCAGGGCAGCACCGATGGCGGCGACGGGAGTGCCCGAGACCACCCGCAGGCGCGAGGCGAGCTCGAGGGAGGCGAGGAACGGCGAGGTCTCGGCCTGCCTGGCCAGCGCGGCCGCGATCGCCTCGCGCAACGGCTCGCCGACCGCCGCGACACCGCCGCCGATGACGACACGTTCAGGGTCGACGGCGAGGGCGAGGGCACGTACGGCCGCGGCGACGCCGTCGGCGAAGCGGTCGCGCACGGCGACGGCCGCCGGGTCGCCCGAGGCCGCTGCCGCGAAGAGCGCCGCGGCAGGGTGACCGGTGGCCGTCGGCCAGGCGGCCGCGAGCGCGGCACCGGACGCGACGAGCTCGAGGCAGCCACGCTGTCCGCACCCGCACACCGGGCCCTCCGGGTCGACCGGGAGGTGGCCGACCTCCCCGGCGGCGCCGTGGAAGCCCCGGCGGAGGGCACCGCTGAGGTAGAGACCGGCGGCCAGACCGGTGCCGAGCGAGAGGTAGATCAGATCGTCGACGTCCTCGACGGCGTGCGCACCGAGGGTGGCCGCGTTGGTGTCGTTCTCGAGGGTGACGACCGCTCCGGTCCGCGTGCCGAGGAGCTCCGCGAGCGGGAAGGCGTCGCCGTCCAGGCCCAGGTTGACCGCGTGCTTCACGGTGCCGGCGCGGGTGTCGACGATGCCGGGGATGCCGACGCCGATCGAGCTGATCTCCCCGCCGTCGAGCGCGTCACGCAGGCTCGCGACCACCGCGGCCGCGCTCGTCACGACGCCCTCGGCGCCGAGCGTGGTGGCGGCACGCTCCTCGGCCAGCACCTCCCCGTCCGGCCCGATCGCGATGCCGTGGATCTTGGTGCCGCCGATGTCGAGGCCGACCCGTGCTGGGCTCATCGATGCGGGGTTCATCGGTCCCAGCCCGATCGTCTCAGCACCTCGGTGACCGCGGCCACGCCGGGCAGCGAGAAGCCCTGCGGGCACAGTCGCGGCAACCCCGTCCCGTCGTACGTCCCGGGCCACCCCCACTCCACCAGCACCGCGGCGCCGTGGAGCTCTGCGACGGTCCGGCCGACCTCGGGACGCCGGTGGGCGTCGCGTACCTGCACGATGAGCGGTGCCTCGGGGAGCTCGGGGAGCGGGTCGCCCGGGCGGATGACGACGTCCGGGGGAAGCCCCCAGGGCACGTCGCCCACGGCGATGTTGGCCTCGGTGTCGACGGTCACGACCTTGGCACCGGCCAGATCCGGGAGGGCGGTGAGGTCGCTGGCCGTGGCGAGCGCCCGGCGAGCGCCCTCGACCGAGTGGGCCTCGAACCGCGGATCGAGCGTGGCCTCGGGCCGCTGCTGGGCCCCGGCGAAGTCGGCGAGCAGCCCGTCGACGCGTGCGACCGCGTCCTGGAGCCGCTCCAGCGGCAGCTCTCCGGACTCGACCGCGGCGACGATCGCCGCGGCGACCTCGCGGACCAGTGACGTGGGCTTGTCGGGGCCGAGGAGGAGCAGGTCGGCGCCCGCCTTCAGCGAGAGCACCGACGCCGCCGGGATGCCCCGGGTGGCCGACGCACCGGCCATGTCGAGGGCGTCGGAGACGATCGGCCCTTCGTAGCCCAGCTCGCGCAACAGCCCCAGCACCGGTGCGGAGAGTGTGCCGGGCAGCTCCGGGTCCAACGCCGGCACCACGATGTGGGAGGTCATCACCGACGCCGCTCCGGCCTCGGCGGCCGCCAGGAACGGGACCAGCTCGCGCTCATGCAGAGTCGCCATCGTGGCCTCGAGGACAGGAAGAGAGACATGGCTGTCCTGGCCGGTGTCGCCGTGCCCCGGGAAGTGCTTGACGCAGGCGGCAACGCCGGTCGACTCCAGGCCGCGCACCCACGCGGCCACGTGCTTGGCGGCCACGCCGGCGTCGTGGGAGAACGACCGGGTCGCGATCACCGGGTTGTCGGGGTTGGAGTTCACGTCCGCGACGGGGGCCAGGTTGAGGTTGACACCGGCCCGCGCCAGCCGCACGCCGATGGCACGCCCGGTCTCCTCGGTCAGCGCCAGGTCGTCGGCCGCACCGAGGGCCGCGGCGCCGAGCACCGAGGATCCGGTGAGCGCCTCCAGCCGGGTGACGTCCCCACCCTCCTCGTCGATGGTGATCACCGGGGTCCAGCCGCCCTCGGCGGATGCTGTCCGGATCTCGGCCGCCAGGCTGCGTACGGACTCCTCGCCGGCCTCGGTGTTGGGGCCGGCTGTGTTGGTTCCGAACAAGCAGATCCCGCCCATGCCCTCGCGGAGCAGCTCGGCATAGTCGGCCGGCAGGGTGGGGCCGGCGAAGGCGGAGACCTGGACGCGCAGCGCCATGGTCTCGACAGCGGACGTCATCACGACACCCCCAGCTCACCGGCGAGGACGAGCACCGCGGCACCGACGATGACGACGTCCTCGCCAAGCGTCGACGTACGGAACTCCAGCGGCTCGCCGCTGACCGGCATCGTCCGCTCGCGGATGATCCGGTCGGCGGTCTCGCGCAGCGTCCCGTCGAGCAGATCGGCCGGCCCGGAGAGGACCAGCTCGTGAAGGTTGAGGGTTCCGACCACAGGCGCCAATGCCTTTCCAAGGTGTTCTCCGGCTTCCACGAGCGCGTCGTCGTGGTCCGTCTCGAGGCGTTCGCGCAGGCGCGGCACCGCGAGGAAGGTCTCCAGGCAGCCCCTACGGCCACACGCGCACTGCGGGCCTTCCGGGTCGACGGTCACGTGCCCGACCTCACCGGCCGCGTCGACGAACCCGTGGAGCAGCGCACCCTCGAGCACGAGTCCCGCACCGACACCGGTCCCGACCCGCACGAGCATCAGGCCGCCGTCGCCCGACTGACCGAATGTGTACTCCCCCAGCACGGCCGTGTTGGCGTCGTTGGCGACGTACGTCGGTCGGCCGGTCTCGCGGCGCACCTGCTCGGCCAGGGCGACCTCGGTCCAGCCCAGGTTGGGTGCGGCGACGACGGTGCCGTCGGCCGCGACGACACCGGGGCTGCCGATCCCGATGCCGAGGATCGGCCGGTCGGTGCTCGCGATCAGCTCGGTGACCAGCTCCTTGACGAGGCGTACCGCGGCGGCGCCGGTGCGGCCCTCCCGGCACCTGGTGGTGCGGTGGACGACGTCGCCGGTCAGGTTGAGCACGGCCCCGGCGACCTGGTCGTCGATGGAGACGTCGACGGCCACGATGTGGGTGGCGTCGGCGGCGAGCCCGACCAGCATCGGCGGCTTCCCGACCCGGCTCTCCACCGGCGCGCCGAGCTCTTCGACGAGCCCGTCCTCGAGCAGGCTGCCGACCAGATCGGAGACCGTCGCCCGGGTCAGACCGGAGGCCCGGGCCAGGTCGGCACGGCTCGCGGGACCCACCGCGAAGAGGTGCTGGAGCACCAGCGAACGGTGATGGCGCCGCGCATCCTCCTGCAGCAACTTCCCGATCGGCCGCAACGTTCGCCGTCTCGCCTTGGACATGTTTGTTAGTCCATCGTACTTATTAATGCTGCGTCAAGTCGACACGACATTTTCCTCGCCGAGAGGTCACATTCTGACGCCGAAGGGTCGGTTTCTGCCATCGAGACGTCAACCTCCGGAACGCTCGACACCAGAAACTGACGCCTCGCGACCAGAAATCGACTCCTCGGGGACAGAAACTGACCTTTCGGCGGGTCAGATGATGGCGGCGAGCTGGGCACGGGTTGGGACGTACGGCTGGATGCGGAGGACCATGTGGGCCTCCTCGGGGGTGCGGTTGCCTTTGCGGCCGTTGCACTTGCCGCACGCCGCCACGGTGTTCATCCATGTCCATCTGCCGCCGCGAGACTGTGGCAACAGGTGGTCGATGGTGCGGGCCTGGCCACCGCAGTAGGCACAACGATGCTGGTCGCGCTTGAGCACTCCCTCGCGGGAGTAGCCGGCCGGCCGATACATCCAATGCATGGCGATGTAGCGGACCAGCCGCACCGCCTTGGGCCATGGATGTGGCCCGATCATCTTGTCGCCCTGTTGCTCGTGAACCACCGCCACCTCACGGAACAACATCCGCACGGCATGCTTGAACGAGACCCTCCCGAGCGGCTCGAAGGAGGCGTTATACAGGGTCACGGCGCCCATGGTCGTGGTCATACTCGGTTACCTCCCAGGAGAGTCGGATAGAGATCGCGTGCAGATCGGGTGGAAACAAAAAGGGCCGCCCCGACGAGACAGACATGTCTCGCAGGAGCGGCCCGGAGTGATCCGGTGCGGCTATGCACCCAGGTCACTGTCGGCTCCCGCGGGCATGAGGGTCGCGCTCGTGCGCAGCGGTCAGCGACCAGGCCGCCGGGGCGGTGGTCGAGTGCTGCGTGCTCATGCGTGGGTCCTTCAATCGGTCAGGTGGCCATAGGTCAGGCGTCTGTTGCCCGGCGGGGAGACCGGGTGCTACCAGAATAGAGCGAACAGGCCCCACCTACCAACGGTTTTCCCAGGTCAGGCGCGTGTCTTTCCGGTTAACTACGCCCGACGTACGCCGTTTGAGGCCGTTAGCGCAGCCCGGCTCGCCTCTCGAAGCCTCGGGATCAGCGCCTCGCCGACCCGGGTGACCTCGGTCCGGTAGGGCGTGTCCGAGAGGACGAAGTGGCTCACGCCGAGCTCCTGGTAGCGGGCGAGCGCCGCGGCGACGTCCTCCGCGGAGCCGACCAGCCAGGTGGTGCCGGCGCCACCGCCGCCATACCGTCCAGGAGCGGTGTACAGGCAGTCGTCGAGCACGTCGCCGCGGTCGGCGAGATCGAGCAACCGGCTCTGCCCGACCGCCGCCCGGCCCGTGCGCCGGAACTCGCGGTCACCGACGTTGTCGGCCATCCGGCGCACCTTCTCCTCCGCGTCGCGCCAGGCCTCCTCGCGGGTGTCACGGATCAGCGTGGTGATCCTCAGACCGAACTCGAGCGGTTCCAGGTCGCGGCCCAGCGACTCCTGCAGTCCACGCAGGCGCTCGACCCGCTCGGCGATGCCGTCCAGCGGCTCACCCCAGAAGAGCTGGACGTCCGCCTCGGTCGCAGCCACCGCCTCGGCCTCCGCGGACGCGCCGCCGAAGTAGAGCCGGGGATGCGGGCGGGCCGAGGTGGCGTACGGGCGCGGGGTGATCGTCGAGCCCGCGACCTGGAAGTGGTCGCCGTCGAAGGTGACGTTCTCCTCGGTCCACAGCCGCCGCACCAGCCGCATGAACTCCTTGGTCCGCGCGTAGCGGGCCGCGCGGGAGTCCTCACGGTCGCCGTACGCGGCCAGGTCGTCCTGACCGGAGACGATGTTGACCCGCACCCGACCGCGGCTGAGCTGGTCGAGGGTCGCGGCCGACGTGGCGAAGTTGGCCGGGCGCCAGTAGCCCGGTCGGATCGCGACGAGCGGCTCGAAGGTCGTGGTACGCGCAGCCAGAGCCGTCGCGACGGTGAAGGTGTCGGGCCTCCCCCAGCTGGTGCCGAGCAGGGCGCCGGTCCAGCCGGCGTCCTCGACCGCCTCGGCCAAGCCGACCTGGTGGTCGAGGGTGCCGTAGCCGTCCTCGGGCAACGCGGTGTCGCCACGGTGGCCGGCCTCGACAAAGTTGGGGAGGTACCAGAGGAACTCGGGGGTGTGTGATGCAGTCATTCCGGACTCCTTCATGAGCTCTACTCATGAATGTTAATTGCTTTTATCGACTATTAGCCGAGGTGTCCATCGATGGACAGAGGCTCAGCCAATGAGCCAACTCGGGGTATGGTCGCGACATGGGCCTGACCTCTGCCGAGCTGATCGACCTCGTCCTCGACGCCGGGACATGGACGTCCTGGGACACCCCGCCGTCATACGGTGACCTTCCCGAGGCGTACGCCGCCGACCTGGCGAAGGCGCGGGAGCGGGCCTGGACGGATGAGTCGGTGGTCACCGGAGAGGCCCGGATCGCCGGGCGCAGGGTGGCCGTGGTGCTCTCCGAGTTCCGGTTCCTCGCCGGCTCGATCGGGCGCGCGTCGGCCGAGCGGCTGATCGCGGCCGTGGAGCGTGCCACGCGCGAGGGGCTGCCACTGCTCGCCGGGCCGGCCTCCGGCGGGACCCGGATGCAGGAGGGCACGCCCGCGTTCGTGCAGATGGTGCGTATCGCCGAGGCCGTCACCCGCCACAAGGCGGCCGGCCTCCCCTACCTCGTCTACCTGCGCCACCCCACCACCGGCGGCGTGATGGCCTCCTGGGGATCGCTGGGTCACGTCACTGTCGCCGAGCCCGGAGCGCTTCTCGGGTTCCTGGGACCGAAGGTCTACGAGGTGCTCAACGGCCGCCCCTTCCCCGCCGGCGTCCAGGTCTCGGAGAACCTCTTCGCCCACGGACTCGTCGACGGCGTCGTACCTCCCGACGAGCTCGCCGGGCTCGTCGACCGAGTCCTCACCATCCTCGACCTCCGCCCCGAGAAGTCACCCCGGTCGGCCGAGACGTCGCTCGCGTCGGCCGAGAGGTCAGCGGGTGACGCTTCGGCCGACGGGAGTGACGCTTCGGCCGACGCGGGCGACTTCTCGGCGGTCGACACCTGGGACGCGATCACCCGGTCCCGGCGGCCCGACCGGCCGGGTGCGCGAGCGCTGCTGCGGATCGCAGCCTCGGACGTCGTACCCCTCAACGGCACCGGACAGGGCGAACGCGATCCCGGCCTGATCATCGCGCTGGCGCGGTTCGGGGCGGCACCGTGCCTGGTGCTGGCGCAGGACCGGCGCGAGCAGGCTCATCAGCCGCTCGGGCCCGAGGGCCTGCGCGAGGCGCAGCGCGGGATGAAGCTCGCCGCCGGGCTCGGGCTCCCCGTCGTCACCGTCATCGACACCCCCGGCGCCGCCCTGTCGCCGGAGGCCGAGAACGGCGGCATCGCCGGCGAGATCGCGCGTACGCTGGGGGCGCTCGTCAACGTCGAGACCCCCACGCTCAGCCTGATGCTGGGCGAGGGCAACGGCGGCGGCGCACTCGCCTTCCTCCCCGCCGACCGGGTGGTCGCAGCCCAGCACGCCTGGCTCTCCCCGCTCCCACCGGAGGGCGCGAGCGCGATCGTGCACGGCGACTCCGACCACGCCGCCGAGATGGCCGAGGCACAGCGGGTCCTCGCCGTCGACCTCCGGCAGATCGGCGTGGTCGACCGGATCGTCGCCGAGTCCCCCGACGCCGCCGACGAACCCGAGGCGTTCTGCCGCCGCGTCGGCAGGATCCTGGAGGACGAGCTGCTCGCGCTGCTCGCCTCGGGCCCGGGCGACCCGACGAGCCGGGCAGCTCGTTACGCCGGCTGAGGCGCCGTCAGCGACCGGAAACCCTGCGTCCGACGAGACGCAGGGTTTTCTCTTGCGCTTCGACTGAACACGTGTTTAGCATTGAACATGCGTTCAGCCCCTGCCGACTCCACCACCCGCGAGCGGATCCGCGACGCGGCGGTGCTGCGGTTCGCGCGTGACGGTTTCGGCGCCTCGGTCCGCTCGATCGCCACCGACGCCGGAGTGAGCCCGGCCCTGGTCATCCACCACTTCGGCTCCAAGGACGAGCTCCACGCAGAGTGCGACGAGCAGGTGCTCGCCGAGATCCGGAAGGCCAAGAACGAGTCGATCGACGAGCTGGCCTCCGGGCAGAGCATCCTGCACCGGTTCGCGGCGGCCGACGAGTACGCGCCGATGCTCGGCTACGTGCTGCGCTCGCTGCAGGGCGGCGGGCCGGTCGGCCAGACCTTCATCGAGCAGATGATCGAGGACGCGGTCGGCTACACGAAGCATGGCGTCGAGGCAGGCCTCGTCAAGCCCAGCCAGAACGAGGCGGCGA
This sequence comes from Nocardioides sp. NPDC051685, assembly GCF_044453405.1. Classification (NCBI taxonomy): domain Bacteria; kingdom Bacillati; phylum Actinomycetota; class Actinomycetes; order Propionibacteriales; family Nocardioidaceae; genus Nocardioides; species Nocardioides sp. NPDC051685. The sequence continues at coordinate 633,747 of NZ_JBITCR010000001.1, forward strand.
GGGCGCGCTACCTGGTCCTCTCCGCCCTCGGCATGCTCATGCTCGAGCTCACCCTCAATCCACCCGAGGACCCCAGCGACCTAGGCGGCTTGGTGCGAGGGTTCCTGACGACGAGCTACTTCCCGATGATCGAGCTCTACTCGCAGGGGTTCTTCACCACCCGTCGCATGCTCGACGAATACCTGCTCTACGTACCGGACCCGCCGCAGGACACCGCCGCGGAGCCCCTGTCTGAATGACGCCAGGACCGTCGGCGTACGTCCTCCTGTCCTCCCAACTCGGAAGAGAGTTCCCATGTCCGACACCATTCCCGCGGTCGAGATCGCGGGCCTGCACAAGTCCTTCGGCTCCTTCAAGGCCCTCGACGGCCTCGACCTGACCGTCCAGCCCGGCCAGGTGGCCGGCTTCCTCGGCCCCAACGGCGCCGGCAAGTCCACCACCATCAAGGTCCTGCTCGGGCTGCTGCGCGCCGACGCCGGCACCGCCCACCTCTTCGGCGGCGACGCCTGGCGGGACGCGGTCGAGCTGCACAAGCGGATCTCGTACGTCCCCGGTGACGTGTCGCTGTGGCCCAACCTCACCGGCGGCGAGTGCATCGACTACCTCACCCGCTTGAAGCCGCGCGGCGACAAGGCGCGCCGCAAGGCACGCAAGGCAGAGCTGCTGGAACGGTTCCAGCTCGACCCCACCAAGAAGGCGCGCACCTACTCCAAGGGCAACCGGCAGAAGGTCGCCCTGGTCGCGGCGTTCCTCGACGAGTCCGAGCTCTACATCCTCGACGAGCCGACCTCCGGCCTCGACCCGCTGATGGAGGCCGTGTTCACCGAGTACGCCCGGGAGGCCAAGGCCGCGGGCTCGTCGGTGCTGCTGTCGAGCCACATCCTCAGCGAGGTCGAGAAGGTCTGTGACACCGTCACGATCATCCGGGCCGGGGTCGCCGTCGAGTCCGGCACGCTCGACGAGCTGCGCCACCTGACCCGTTCCTCCGTCGTCGCCACCGTCGGGGGCGACCCGTCCGTCCTGACCGGCCTGCCTGCCGTCAACGACCTCGTGACCAGCCAGAACGGAGCCGGCACCCGAGTCGCGTTCGACGTGGACAACCACGCGGTGGGCGAGGTCATGAAGACCCTGACCGACCTGGACGTGCACGGCCTGACGGTCACGCCGCCCTCGCTCGAGGAGCTCTTCATGCGCCACTACGGCGATGTCATCGCGACGGAGGAAGCGTGATGAGCGCGCTCGCACCGGCCCTCCCGCGGCGTACGCCGCTGACCTCCTTCACCGGCACCTGGCACCTGACCCGCTTCATGCTGCGGCGCGACCGTGTCCGGCTGACCGTCTGGACCGTCTCGCTGCTCGCGCTGTACGCCTACTTCGTCACCGCCCTCGGCACCGTCTACCCCACGGCCGAGGACCGGCAGGGGCGCGCCGAGCTGATGCAGCAGCCGGCGTCGGTGTTCCTCGGCGGGCCGAACTACGGTCTCGACGACTACACGATCGGTGCGATGTTCGCCAACGAGATGACGCTGTGGATGATCGCGCTGCTCGGGGTCATGAACATGTTCGAGGTCGTGCGCAACACCCGTGCCGAGGAGGAGAGCGGCCGAGCGGAGCTCGTCCGGTCGCGCGCGGTGGGACGCCACGCGGCGGTCGCCGCCTCGCTGCTGACGGTGGTCATCGCCAACGTCGTCTTCGCCGTGCTCGGCAGCGCGCTGCTCATCTCCGCCGGCGGCCTGGCGGCCGAGGACACCTTCGCGCTGTCGACGGCGATCGCCGTCAGCGGTCTGGTCTTCGCAGCGGTCGCGCTCGTCACCTCGCAGCTGACCACGCACGGCCGCGGTGCCACCGGCCTCGCCCTCGCGGTGCTGGGTGTCGCGGTGCTGGTGCGCGGCATCGGCGACCTGCAGGCCGCGCCCGGCGAGCACGGCACCTGGCTGTCCTGGCTCTCGCCGATCGCATGGACGCAGCAGATGAGGGCGTACGTCGACCTGCGCTGGTGGCCGCTCGCGCTGAGCGTCGTGGCGGTCCTGGTGCTCCTCGCCGTCGGGGCCTTCCTCGCCTCGAAGCGCGACTTCGACGGGGCGCTGCTCGCCGGTGGCTCTGGCCGGGCCGAGGCTCCGGGGATGCTCTCGTCCCCCGTGGCCATGGCGTGGCGCCAGCAGCGTACGGCTCTGTTCTGGTGGTTCCTCGGCACCTTCGTGATGTTCGGGGCAACCGGCACCTACCTCGGCGAAGGCGTCGAGGACATGGTCAACGACATGGCTGCCTCCAACCCCGAGGCGGCCAAGATGTTCGGCGACGACCCGCTCACCGGGTTCCTGGCGATCATGATCCTGTACGCCGCACTCGCCGCCGCCGGGTATGCGATCGCCACCACTCTGCGGGCCAAGACGGAGGAGACCGAGGGGCGGCTGGAGATCACGCTGGCCAAGCCGGTCTCACGCGGTCGTTGGTTCGCCTCCCACCTCGTCGTCGTGGCGGTGGGCGCGTTCGTGCTGACCATGATCTCGGGTGCCCTCGCCCTGTGGGCGGGTGCGCTGGTCAACGGCGAGGTCGAGCTGGGGACCTTCCTGAAGGGCGGCGCGGCGTTCCTGCCTGCCGTCGCTGTCTTCATGGCGCTGACCGCGGCCTTGTACGCCTGGGTCCCCAAGATCACGCCGATCATCTGGGCGCTCTTCGCGTTCACCTGCATCACCGGGATGTTCGGTCCGCTCTTCGACCTCCCGGACACGGTCGCCGGCATCTCACCCATCTGGTGGGTCGGCCGCTACCCGCAGGAGCCCATCGAGGCCTCGCACATGATCGGGCTCAGCGCCGTGGCGCTCGCGCTCATGCTGGCGGCATTCGCCGGCTTCCGTCGCCGAGATGTCGTCGGCGGCTGACCTTCCACAACCTCATACATCCCACATGCGCTGAAGCGAGTTTCCATGTCCGACAACATCCCCGCGGTCAAGGTCGCGGGTCTGACCAAGCACTTCGGGAAGTTCCTCGCGCTCGACGGGCTGGACCTGATCGTGCAGCCCGGCGAGGTGCACGGATTCCTCGGCCCGAACGGCGCCGGCAAGTCGACGACCCTGCGAGCGCTGCTCGGCCTGCTGCGCGTCGACGGCGGCGAGACCCGTGTCTTCGGGCTCGACCCCTGGCGTGACGCCGTCACGATCCACAAGCGCCTTGCGTACGTCCCGGGCGATGTCGCGCTGTGGCCCAACCTCTCCGGTGGCGAGATCATCGACCTGCTACTGCGGCTTCGCGACGTGGACCCGAAGGACACCCGTCGTGCCGAGCTCTTGGAGCGCTTCCAGCTCGACCCGACCAAGAAGGGCCGCGCCTACTCCAAGGGCAACCGGCAGAAGGTGGCTCTGGTCGCGGCCTTCGCCGCAGACCCGGAGCTGCTCATCCTCGACGAGCCGACCTCGGGCCTGGACCCGCTGATGGAACAGGTCTTCAACGAGTGCGTGGCCGAGCACAAGGGGCGCGGCGCGACCGTGCTCCTCTCCTCGCACATCTTGTCCGAGGTGGAGCGGCTGGCCGACCGGGTCACCATCATCCGGGATGGCCGGACGGTCGAGACCGGCACCTTGGAATCGCTGCGCCACCTGCGGCGCTCGAAGGTGACAGCGCAGGTCAACGGGGCGGTCCCGGAGCTGGCCGGTCCCGGCATCCACGATGTGATCATCGACGGCGAGAACATCACCTGCACGGTCGACCCAGACGGCCTCCCGACCCTGCTCGCCGTCCTGAGTGCCGCAGGCGTCCGGTCCCTCAACTCGAGCCCGCCGAGCCTCGAGGAGCTCTTCCTCGACGCCTACCAGACCGAGGGGGCGACACGATGAGCGCGTACTCCGGCACCGCGCTGCTCACCCGCACGGCCCTGCGCCGTGACCGGGTCATCATCCCGGTGTGGATGGCCGTCCTGACCCTGATGGTCTATGCGTCCGCCGCGGGCACCAAGTCGTTCTACGCATCCGAGGCCGAGCGGGTGCACACGGCCGAGGGACTCAACGCCAGCGGCGCGACCGTCGCGCTCTACGGCCCGATCCTCGACGTCCACAGCCTCGGCGAGCTGGCCATGACGAAGATGACGGTCCTCTACGCGATCTTCGTCGCCGTCCTCCTCGTCGTCCTCGTACGCCGCCACACCCGCGTCGAGGAGGAGAGCGGCCGGCTCGAGCTCGTGGGCGGCACCGCGGTGGGTGCCGAGGCGCCGACCGCGTCCGCCCTGGTCGAGGCCACCGGTGTCTCGCTCCTGGTCGGCGTCCTCGCGGCCCTCGCCTCGATCGGTGGCGGGCTGCCCGCGACCGGATCCATCGCCTTCGGCGCGACCTGGACGGGCATCGGCCTGGTCGCGGCCGGGATCACCGCGGTGACCTCGCAGCTCTCGGCGAGCGCGCGCACCTGCGCCTCCCTGACTGCCGGCGCGATCGGCGTCCTGTACGTCCTTCGCGCCATCGGCGACACCTCGGTGTCCTGGCTCTCCTGGCTCACGCCGTTCGGCTGGAACACCCAGCTCCGCGCCTGGTCCGAGCCACGCTGGTGGATGCTGCTCCTCTATATCGGCCTGGCTGCCGTGCTCGTCGCGGTCGCGCGTGTCCTGCACGGTCACCGCGACCTCGGCTCCGGGATGATCGCGGCACGGCCGGGGCCTGCCGTCGGATCGCCCCGCCTGGCGGACGCGCTCGCCCTCTGCCTGCGTCTGAACGCGTCGGCGCTCATCACATGGTCGCTCGCGATCGCGGCCCTGGGTGCGGTCTTCGGCGCGATCGTTCCGGGCTTCGGTGACTTGCTGGACAGCGAGAGCGCACAGGAGATGCTGCAGCGGCTCGGCGGCGAGGGAGCGATGGCCGACACCATGGTCGCGGCCGTCCTCTCGATCGTGGCGATCGTGATCACCTTCTTCGCGATCTCGGTCATCTCCCACGCCGGCTCGGACGAGTCCGACGGGCGTGCCGAGACGGTGCTCGCCACCGCGACCTCACGGTCTCGCTGGTACTGGTCGGCCGTGCTCGTGGCCTTCGCCGGCGCTCTGTGGCTGCTGTTCCTGGCCGGCCTGTTCATGTGGATCGGCTACGGAGCGGCGGGCTCGGCCGACGGCTCGCATCCCGACCAGATCGTGCCCGCGGCCCTGGCCTGGGCACCGGCGGTCTGGCTGACCTCGGCTCTCGCTGCCGGTCTGCTGGCGCTGCGGCGCTCGAGCCTCGGCTACGCGCTCCCCGCGCTCTGCCTCGTGATCACCCTCGTCGGCGAGCTCCTCGAGGCGCCCGGCTGGTTCATCGGCATCTCGCCGTACTCGCACATCCCGCAGATGCCCACCGAGTCGTTCACGTGGGCCCCCGAACTCACCCTGACCGCCCTCACCGCCGCGGTGCTCCTGAGTGCCTGGGGGTGGTTCCGCACCCGCGACATCGGCTGAACCCTGCCGAGGCGTCACGTACGTCGGCCGAGTGGGCATGGAGGTGCCCACTCGGCCGACGCAGCTGACGTCTCGGCGGTCAGGAACCGGTGACCTTGAACGTCGCGCCGGGCAGCTCCTGCTCCGGATGCATCGAGCTCGGATAGGTGTCGACCCACTCCTGGTAGAGGTGCGGGCCGTAGTAGCGCTCCACGACCGAGATGCGGTCTGCCGCGTAGACCTCGAGGTCATACACGCCGGTCGGGGTTCCCTTCGGGACCGTCAGACTCACGGTCCACTCACCGGCATAGATGGTGCCGGCCGTACGCACCGGGTCGGCGCCACAGATGAAGTCGCCGTCCATCGTGCGGCCAAAGCACACGCTCAGGGATGTCAGCCCGCTCATCTCGGTCACGCCGATCCGGTCCGTCACCGACAGCACCGCCTTGATGGTCTTGACCCCGGTACGCACGTCGACGGACGTCGCGCTCAGGCTCTTCAGCTTCACCACCGGGGGCGCCGTGTCCGGGTTGGTGCTGGTCACCTGCGTCGAGGCCATGTCGAACTTGTCGGTGGTACGCCCAGAAGTGTCCGTCGCGATCGCCTGGAGCGAAAGCTTGCCCCCGGGCGTCCACCTGGGCACGGTGACGTACGCCTGCCACCAGCCGTCGCGTACACCGCCGGAGACCATCGGCATGAAGTTGGTGTAGAGCTGCGCCGGATTGTCATCGGCGAGTCCGGTGACCCACCCCTGAACCCGGGCAACGCGAAGATCGTCCTTCACGTGAACCCGCACCCGGACCTTCGTGTCGCCGGAGTCCGAGTTGATCGTCGTCGGGGACAGGGAAGCCTCGACGACCACCGGCGCGGTGGCGTCGCGGAAGCATCCATAGAGGTAGTCGTAGATGTCGTAGTAGCAGGTGTTGGTGCCGGCGTTGCCGTGGACGTCGTCCAGCCCGGTCCCGCCGGACAGCGTGTCGTCGCCGTCGCCACCGTTGAGGGTGTCGTCGCCGCTCTCGCCCCAGAGCCTGTCGCGGCCGGAGCCCCCGTTGACGGTGTCCAGGTGGTTGTTCCCGTGGAGCTGGTCGTCGCCGTCGTTGCCGGCGATCCGGTCGTTGCCGTCACCACCGGAGATCGAGTCGTTGCCGTCACCACCGCTGATGGAGTCAGATCCTGCGCCTCCGGAGATGGTGTCCCCGCTCGTCCCACCGCTGATGCTGTCGCCGGCGGCGCCTCCGTAGATGCGGTCGGCCCCTGCCCCGCCGGAGATCACGTCGAAGTGGTCGCCACCGGAGATGACGTCACCGCCGTCCTCGCCCCAGATGTTGTCCTGCCCGGTGCCTCCGTTGAGGCTGTCCGGACCGCCGCCACCGTGGATCCAGTCCTCGCCGCTCCCGGCGAGCACGCGGTCGGCTCCATAGCTCGCATAGATGTGATCGCCGCCCGATCCGGCATCGACGAGATCGTCACCGCCCTTGGCGTAGATGATGTCGCCGCCACCGCGACCGCAGATGACGTCGCGGCGCGAGGTGCCCTTCAGGACATCACCGCCGGACGTACCGACGATCGTGCAACGTACGCCGGTGGATGTTGTCGCCGCGCTCGCGGGACTCGCCACGAGTACGGTCGCCGAGGCGACCATCGCGACGATCCCGGCAAGCAGCGTGCGCCCCGTCAGGAGCACCATTCCCGCCTCCAGAAGATCTCAGGCCCGCGTCACCGCGAGCCTGAGGATCGTCCCAGGTCTGATGCCCCACCGGGTAGCGAATTGCCGACCTGTGGATCGGTTGTCGAACATGCAGGACGTACGACGGGGAGTTCGACAGGGGTTACCGCCAGGTAACCCCTGTCGAACTCCCCGTCGTATCCCTGGCTAGAAGAGCAACCCGGTGGCCGGGTCGGAAACCACGCGGGCCACGTCGGCGAGAAAGCGGGAGCCGGCCTCGCCGTCGATGTGGCGGTGGTCGAAGCTCAGCGCGAGGGTGCAGACGTCGCGGGGGACGATGTGCTCGTCATCACCTTCGCCGACCACCCAGGGCTGACGCTTGATCGCGCCGACGGAGAGGATCGCGGACTCGCCCGGGTTGATGATCGGGGCACCGCCGTCGATGCCGAACGGACCGATGTTGGTGATCGTGAACGTCCCGCCGGTCTGGTCGGCCGGCGGGGTCTTGCCGGTGCGAGCGGTCGCAGTGAGCTCGTTGATCGCGGCACCAAGCTCGACCAGGGACATCCGGTCGGCGCCCTTCATGTTCGGCACCTGGAGACCTCTGGGGGTCGCCGCGGCGATGCCGAGGTTGACGTAGTCCTTGAAGACGATCTCCTGCGCGGCCTCGTCCCACCAGGTGTTGATGATCGGGGTACGTCGCATCGCCAGCAGCGTCGCCTTGGCCACGATCAGCAGCGGGCTGACCCGGATCTCGGCGAAGTCGCGGTTGACCTTGAGGCCGGCAACCAGCTCGGAGGTACGGGTCACGTCGACCGTCGTCCAGACGGTCACGTGCGGCAGCGTGAACGCCGAGTCGACCATCGCCTGGCCCATCTGCTTGCGCAGGCCCTTGATCGGCTCGCGACGCTCGCCCCCGACCGGCGCCGCCGACTCCCTCGACGGGGCCGGAGCGTTCGCCAGAGCCTCCAGGTCGGCCGTGGTGATCACGCCATCGTCGCGCTCAGGAGTGACGGTCGCCAGGTCCACACCCAGGTCGCGCGCCAGCTTCCGGGCGGTCGGCTTGGCCAGCACACCGGTGCCCGCGGCGGCGGCCGGCGCGGAGACGGTGCGGGTGCGGCGTACGACTGCGTCTTCCTTGGAGCCGTAGCCGACCAGCGTCAGCGGCTGCTCGGTCTCCGGCTCGGGAGCTGCCGTCTCGGACGACGGGACTGACGCCTCGGACAACGGGGCCGACGCCTCGGGCGACGGGGCCGACGCCTCGGGCGACGGGGCCGACGCTTCGGGCGACGGGGCCGACGCCTCGGCAGGCGCGGCCGACGCCTCGGCAGGCGCGGCCGACGCCTCGACGGAGTCGCCGATGCGGATGATCGGGGTGCCGACCTGGACCTCGGTGCCGACCTCGACGAGGAGCTCCTGGACGACCCCCGCATACGGGGAAGGAAGCTCGACGACCGACTTGGCGGTCTCGATGTCGCAGACAGGGTCGTTGACCTTGATGACGTCGCCGACGGCGACGTGCCACTCGACGATCTCGGCCTCGGTGAGGCCCTCGCCGACGTCGGGCAGCTTGAACTCGGAGGTCACCATGCGAGGCTCCTGTCGACGGCGTCGAGGACCCGGTCGAGGTCGGGGAGGAAGTACTGCTCCGCCCTCGCCGGCGGGTAGGGCGTGTCGAACCCACCCACGCGGAGCACCGGCGCCTCCAGGGAGTGGAAGCACTGCTCGGTGATCCGGGCGGCGAGCTCGGCGCCGAGACCGAGGTTGACGTGGGCCTCGTGGACGACGACCGCGCGACCGGTACGCCGCACCGACTCGTAGACGGGGGCCATGTCGAGCGGCGAGAGCGTGCGCAGGTCGATCACCTCGAGCGACTTGCCCTCCCCCGCGGCCGCCTCGGCGGCGGTCAGCGCGGTCTTCATGGTGGGCCCGTAGGCCAGCACGGTCAGGTCGGTGCCGGGGCGCGTCACCCGGGAGGCGAACAGCGGACCAGGCGTAGCGTCGACGTCGATCTCGGCCTTCGTCGAGTGGTAGAGCCGCTTCGGCTCCAGGAAGATGACCGGGTCCGGATGCGCGATCGCCTGCTGGATCATCCAGTAGGCGTCGACCGGGTCCGAGCAGGCCACCACCTTGAGGCCGGGCGTGTGCGCGAACTGCGCCTCGGGCGACTCGCTGTGATGCTCCACCGCCCCGATGCCGCCGCCGAACGGGATCCGGATGACCATCGGCATCGCGACCCGCCCACCGCTTCGATAGTGGAACTTGGCCACCTGCGAGACGATCTGGTCGTAGGCCGGGTAGACGAACCCGTCGAACTGGATCTCCACCACCGGCCGGTAGCCCCGCAGCGCCAGCCCGACCGCCGTGCCGACGATCCCCGACTCCGCCAACGGGGTGTCGATCACCCGCGCCTCGCCGAAGTCCTTCTGCAGCCCGTCGGTGATCCGGAAGACACCGCCGAGCCGGCCGATGTCCTCACCCATCAGGACGACCTTGTCGTCGTCCTCCATCGCCCGCCGGAGCCCGGCATTGAGCGCTTTCGCCAGCGTCATCTTCATCGGGATGCCACCTCGTGCTCGAAGGAGGAGAGGTACGCCGCGTAGCCGTCACGCTGCTCGCGAAGCTCCTCGGGCAGCTCGGTGTAGACGTTGTCGAAGAGGCGTACGGGATCAGGCTCGGGCAGGTCATGGATGCCGGCACGCAGTCGCTCGCCGAACTCCTCGGCCTCGGCCTCCACCTTCGCGAAGAAGGAGGTCGAGGCGCCGCCGCCGCGGCGAAGGTAGGCCTCCACCCGGGCGATCGGGTCCTTGAGCTTCCACGCCTCGACCTCGTCGGAGAGCCGGTAGCGGGTCGGGTCGTCGGTGGTCGTGTGTGCGCCCATCCGGTAGGTGTAGGCCTCGATCATCGTCGGCCCGCCACCCTCCCGGGCCCGCTTGAGCGCCGACTTCATCACCTCGTACGTCGCCAGCACGTCGTTGCCGTCCACCCGGATGCCGGGGAAGCCGAAGCCCTGGGCGCGCTTGTAGAGCGGCACCTTGACCATCTGCTCGACCGGCTCGGAGATGGCCCACTGGTTGTTCTGGCAGAAGAAGACGACCGGCGCGTTGTAGGAGGCGGCGAAGACCATCGCCTCGTTGACGTCGCCCTGCGAGGAGGCGCCGTCGCCGAAGTGGGCCACGACCGCGGTGTCACGGGTCGGGTCGCCGGTGCCGACGAGGCCGTCCATCTGCACACCCATCGCATAGCCGGTCGCGTGCAGCGTCTGGGCGCCGATGACGATCGTGTAGAGCCCGAAGTTGTGCTCGGCAGGGTCCCAGCCACCCTGGTCGGTGCCCCGGAAGAGCCCGAGCAGCTGCATCGGGTCGACGCCGCGGCACCAGGCCACGCCGTGCTCGCGGTAGGTCGGGAAGACGAAGTCCTGGGGTGCGAGCGCGCGGGCCGCGCCGATCTGCGCCGCCTCCTGACCCAGCAGCTGCGCCCACAGGCCCAGCTCGCCGTGGCGCTGGAGCGCGGTGGCCTCGACGTCGAGGCGGCGGGTCAGCACCATGTCGCGGTAGAAGCCGCGTACGGCCTCGTCCTCAGGTCGGTCGGGTGAGAACTCGAAGTCCGGGTGCGAGACCCGTTCTCCCTCGGGGTTCAGCAGCTGCACCATGTCGGTGTGGCTGGGACTCGGATCCAGAAATTCAGTCATCACGCTTCCTTCACACGGGGTGGGGTTGCCACCGCTGGCTATGCCGATCACGGACTTGTGATCCATGGCATATCGGCATAGCCAAACGGTACTCGCCCGGGGTGAGGGAAGGGGCTCAAGTGAGTGCGAATACCCGGATCAGGGCGGCCGTCAGTCCACGGTTCCCCAGGTGCGGTCGTTCACGAACTCGGCCGGCCGGAAGCGTACGTAGCGGCCCTCGCCGTGCTCCTCGGCGGCGGCGTCGAGCGCCTCCGCGGTGGCGGCGATCCCCCAGCGCCCGGTGTCGAGCCGGTGCTCGACGGCCTCGACCGCGGCGAGGTTCTCCGCGACGTTGAAGGCGCAGTGACCGACGGCGTCGACGTAGGCCTGGCGCAGCAGCGAGGACCTGCCGGCCTCCCTGATCGTCTCGGCGTACTCCTCCTGGTACTCCACCGGCGCCAGGACGTCGACGAGGGTGTGGGTCGCGAGCACCGGCACCTGCAGGTCGCCCGTCGGCACCGAGGTCCGGCTCATCCAGCTGAGGCCGGCCGGGTCGGGCTCGATGTCGGCGGTTTCAGTGAGCCGGCGCAGGTCGGCGCCCAGGTTCAGGCCGGCGCCGCGATAGAGCGCCTGGACCTGATCCTGCTGGGCCGACTGGCGCAGCAGGTGCTGGTAGTCGACGCCGGCGGTCCAGCCACTGTCGCCCCCGGCCGCGTTGACGATGGCGCTGCGCCGCCGGATCACCTCAGGCAGCGTCGAGCGAACCAGCTCGGCCTGAGCCGCGGCGAGCTCCTCGGGATCGCTCTGGTCGACGCCCGGCAGCTCGGTCGGAGTGTTGAGCAACGCGGCGACCAGCGCAACGCGGGCGCGTCCCTGCGGGCTGTCGGCCGCCTCGTCGAGCGCCTTCGCGATGGTGTCGACGGTCGCCTGCGCCTCCTCGGGCGAGGTGAACCCGACCAGCGGGACGTCTGCCTCCGGCGCGAGCAGTCGCACTGCCGCGTACGCGGCGTCGAGCTGGTAGTTGTTGAGGGCGACGCCGCCACCGACCAGACCGCAGGTGCTGACGGCCGCATCCACGCCCGCGTCGGGACGCTCGGCGATCAGGCTGGTGACCAGGCCACCCATCGACCGGCCCATCGCGATCACCCGGTCCGAGTCCCCGGCTCGCGCCTCGAAGGCGGCCAGCGCGTCGATCTGGTCCTGCACGGCGGTGCCGAGGGCCCAGCCGGTCGTGGCGTACGACGAGGCGACGACCGCCGTGCCACGGTCGACCAGCGCCTGGGCCGTCGGCGCGAAGCCGGTGTCCCAGGCGGGATTCTCCGAGCCCATCCGGAAGCCGTGGGAGAACAGGACGGTCGTGCCGTCCCAGTCCTCGGGCACCTCGGCCTGCCAGGTCGTGCCGTTGGGCAGCGACCCGGTGAGCGTGGTGGATGCGGTGTCGGCAGCGACGGCCGGGCCGAGCGGGGATGAGGGGACCAGAGCGGCGCATACCGCGGCGGCGACGGTCAACGAACGAGTGAGGCGCACGAGACAGCTCCTTCGACAGAATTCCCGATTGACAGGATTCCTGATGATTCTGGTGACGCGCGTCGCCCGTGTCAAGAGGCGCGGAACTTCGCTGGGCGTGCTCCGAGGCGGCCGGAAGAAACGCGTCCTTCAGCCGAGCGACTCGCGCCCGTGGGGCTCGTCCCAGCCCGAGAGGTCGGGGCCGGCGGGGACGATCTGCGTGGGGTTCAGGTCGGCGTGGACGATGTAGTAGTGCTGCTTGATCTGGTCGAAGTCGAGGGTCTCGCCGATCCCGGGCGTCTGGTAGAGGTCGCGCGCATAGGCCCACAGCGAGGGGAACTCGACGAGCTTCTGCCGGTTGCACTTGAAGTGACCGTGGTAGACCGCGTCGAAGCGGGCGAGCGTCGTGAAGAGCCGGATGTCGGACTCGGTGAGCTGGTCACCGACCAGATAGCGCTGCCGCGAGAGCCGCTCCTCGAGCCAGTCGAGGGCAGCGAAGAGACGTGAGTACGCCGCGTCGTACGCCTCCTGGGAGCCGGCGAAGCCACAGCGGTAAACCCCGTTGTTGACCTCGGTGAAGACCCGCTTGTCGACCTCGTCCATCTCCTCGCGGAGCGCCCGCGGCCACAGGTCGGGCGCGTCGTCGCCGAAGAAGTCGCTCCACTCGTGGAAGAAGTCGTGGGTGATCCACGGGAAGTCGTTGGTGACGACCTTGCCGGAGGCCTCCTCGACGATCGCCGGCACCGTGATGCCGCGCGGATAGTCCGGGTAACGCTTGAAGTAGGCCTGCTGCAGCCGCTCGATCCCGAGCACCGGGTCGACACCGCCGGGGTCGAGGTCGAAGGTCCAGGACCGGGCGTCGTGCGTCGGCCCGGCGAGGCCGAGGGAGATGACGTCCTCGAGCCCGAGCAGGTTGCGGACGATGATCGCCCGGTTCGCCCACGGGCAGGCCGCGGCCGCGACCAGCCGGTAGCGGCCCGGTTCTACCGGCCACAACGGCACGTCGCTCGGCCCGAACTCCGGCTTCCGGCCGTCTCGGGTGATCCGGTCCGGGATGTAGTTCATGTCCCGGTTGAACTCGCTGCCCGGTTGTACGTACGTCGCCTTCTCCTGCATGGGTTCACCCTACGGTGTGATTGAAACGTGAACGTCTCAGAGGAACCGCCAGGCAAGGCCGGCGGCCTCCAGGATCAACCAGAACCGCAGCGCACGGGAGACGAGCACCGTGAGCGTGAAGATCAGCAGGTTGAACCGCAGCGCGCCGAAGAGCACGGCCATCACCGCGAGCGGCGGAAACCCGGAGAGGCCCGACGCGGCCAGGAGTGCGGCCGCCAGGGCCGGGCGGCCCGAGGTCCGGGCGTACCAACGGTCGTAGGAGTCCTGCCACTTGGGCGACTCGAGCTTCTTCCTGATCCAGGGGATCTTGGTGGATCCACGACCGGCGTAGTACCAGACCACCTTGCCGCCGGTCTGGCCGAGCCCGGCGACGAACCCGAGCAGCGCCGGCCACCAGTCGGAGTTCTGGGCGACGACGGCCAGGTACGCCTCGGCGTTCATCACCGGGATGAGCGCGGAGCCGAGACAGAAGAAGAGCGTGCCGATCAGAAGCTTCATCGCGGCACGGGCAGGCCGATCTTGAGGAGCCGTCCCAGCGAGACGCACTTCATGATCAGCAGGGCCGTGGCGATCGCCAGACCCACCCACATCCAGCCGGTGACCAGCAGCAGGATCGCGAAGAGCCCCGAGTTGACCGCCTTGCCCGGGTGGGACCAGTTCCACCGCCACAGCGTCCGGTCGATGACGTAGAAGTAGTTCGGACTCTTGATCGGCCAGGCCAGGTAGGAGATCGACAGGAAGCAGTCGATCACCATGAACTCCGCAAGGTAGACGAAGATCGCCGGCGACAGGTCCGGCTGCAGAAACGCGAGCCCGACGTAGAACGCCGCCGCGCAGAGACGGTCGGAGAAGATGTCGAGCACGCCGCCGATCCGTGTCTCCTCGTCGCGCCACCGGGCGACCGCCCCGTCGAGGCTGTCTCCGGCCCAGTAGACGACCAGGGCGATGACGAGGAGCTTCAGGCTCTCCTGGTGGGCGGCGCTCGCCGCCAGCACCACCGAGGCGATGGTGCGTACGAACGTGATCACCGTCGCAGACGTCCACAGCCGTTCCGACTCGGGGCGGGCACGCTCCTTGGCGCCTGGCACGACGTCGGTTCCGGTCATGCTTCGAAGCATAGAGTGCCGATAGACGCCGTCCCTGTGAATCGGCCCGCGGCTCAGCCCGGGTCGCGCACCAGGGAGGCGACGAAGTCGAGCTTGTCCAGGACCGCGGGCGGGATGACGAAGGGGTAGAGGTCGTCGTGGCCCATGGACCGGTTGATCACGTTCAGCGCGGCCGAGAGCGGCACCCAGATGTCGGTGACGACCTGCCGGAAAGGCATCTCGGCGGGCACCGGGGCGGCGAGACCGTACGCTGCCGCGGACCCGAGCGTGTCACGGATGTGCATGTAGTGGGCCCAGGTCTCGGCGAAGTCCTCGAAGGGGTGCATGGTGGCATAGGTCGAGATGTAGCTCTCGGTCCAGCCGGCGGGCGGTCCTTCCGAGTAGTGACGCTGGAGCGACTCCTCGTAGGAGACCGACTCGTCGCCGAAGACCTCGGTGCACCGCGCCATCAGCTCGGGCCCGCGGACCAGCTGCCACTCGTAGTAGTGGCCGACCTCGTGCCGGAAGTGGCCGAGCAGGGTGCGGTAGGGCTCGTCGAGCGTCGCCCGGACATGCTCGCGATAGGCGTCGTCGGACTCGGCGAGGTCGATGGTGATCACGCCGCCGTCGTGCCCGATGACCACGTCCGGGGTGGAGGCGATGCCGTCGCTGGCGAGCAGGTCGAAGGTGAGCCCCTCGGCGGGGTCCTCGGCCTTGGTGCGTACGTCCAGACCGAGCGCGTCGAGCTCGACCACGAGGTGACGTTTCGCCTGTTCAGCGAGGGAGTACTGCTGCTGGACGAACTCCGGCGCGGCGTCGTTGGGCCGGGTCCGGGTCAGCTCGCAGGAGAAGCAGATCCCGCCCTCGATCCGAGCCAGCCAGGTGCATCCGGTGTCCAGGGTGTTGGCGCAGACCCACCAGATGTAGCCGTCGGCGTCGACGTAGCGACCCTCGGGCGAGACCGGGACGATCTCGCGCTCCTCGCGGGAGTAGGCGAGCCGGGTGCCGCACGAGACGCACGCCGAGTTCTCGAAATAGAGACGGTTGCCGCACTCCCGACAGGTGAACGCGTTCATGCACCCATCATCCGCTGCTGGACATGACCTTCCAGTCGGTGACGCGCCATTGGTCACCCACCTTGGCCAGCCAGACGACCAGCCCGTCGTCCGGAACGGTGCCGCCGTCCTCGGCTTCGTACGAGATCCGCACCGGGACGTAGGCTCGGGTGCCCTCGACGACCGCGTCCTGGTAGACGAGGGTCCTGGTCAGCTGCTGGGGGCTGGGGTCAGCGTAGGTCCGCTTCCCCTCCGCGGCCCGGACCATGTCATTGGCCCCACCGCCGCGAAGGACCTCGTCGCCTTCGTCGGACGCGAGCTCGTAGAGCGTCGCGACGGAGGTCGTCTCCAGGAAGTCTCGGGTGACCTCGGTGGGGCCTGAGTCCCGCGCGAGCCACCAGAGCGAGAGCGCGGCAAGAGCCGCGACCGCAACCAGCACTCCGGAGATGCGTACTCCGCGACGCCAGCGGCTGCCGCGGGTCACGATGCTCGCCCGCCGCGGAGGCTGTCCCACGAGCAACACCGTAACTTCACTCCTGCTGGTCGGGGGCCACATCGACCGAGACGGTCAAGGTCGAGGTGGTGGCTTCGGTGTAGATGACCCCCTTCACAGGAGGTACATCGGCATAGTCACGACCCCAGGCCACGCTCACGTAGCGCTCGTCGGCCCTGGTGTCGTTCGTCGGGTCGAGGGCGAGCCACCGGCCCGTCCCCGCACCGCTGAGGCAAGGGACCCACACCTCCACCCAGGCATGGGAGGCATCGGCTCCGACGAGCCGCGGCTTCCCCGGCGGAGGGGTGGTGGCGAGGTAGCCGGAAACATAGCGGGCCGCGAGCCCGTGCGCTCGAAAACAGGCCAACATCAGGTGAGCGAAATCCTGGCAGACGCCACCCTGGGCCTCGAAGATCTCCGGGATCGTCGAGGTGACCGTCGTGGCGGTGTCGTCGTAGTCGAACCCGGTGTGGATCCGGTGCATCAGATCCTCCGCCGCCTCCACGAGCCCGCGTTGTTCGGTCAGGGAGACCGAGCCGAAGTCGTACGCCTCCTGGGTGTGCTCCACGAGCGGTGATGCCACCGTCAGGTCGGCCGCTCGCCAGGCGCCGGGGAGGTTCGGCTCGACCAGCGGCCGCGCCCGCTCCCACGGCTGCTCGAAGCTCGTCTCGTCATAGACCGGTGTGCTGACGTCGACCTCGGAGATCGCCGTGATCTCGAGCAGCTGGTGCGGCTCGAGGACCTGGAAGTACGTCACCGTGTTGCCGTAGAAGTCGACGTCGCTCGACTGGTCCGCGGGCGCCGGGGAGATACGTACGTCGGTGGTCTCGACGTGCTGGTGCGGCAGCTCTTTCGGAGTCACATGGGCGATGCCGAACGAGTTGGTGACATCCTCGTCATAGGAGTACGTCGTCGTGTGGCTGACCCGGTATCTCACCCGCGGCATCGTATCCGGCCCCCGACTGCCACGAGTGGGCGAAAGCGGCTGCCGAGACACGCCCCGGACTGCCGCTTTCGCCCACTCATGCAGCGCTTAAAGGGACTCCTCATGCACCACGACGAATCCTGGCCAGTCCGACTGGCGGAGTCGCGTTGCGAGGCGCTGGGCTTCTATCTCGTCGATCACTTCCAGGTCGCTGTGGTTCACGGAGGCTCGCCCGTCGAACTCGCCGTCCTTGTCGATCCACCGCACTCGCGGTGCACGGACGAGACCGCGGACCTCGACGATCCGCCCCGGATGGTGACGGGTCAGCCCAGACGCATAGTTGTACGCCGTCTGCCCCTGTTGCCACGGGACGACCTGCCCCTGGCGCCAGGGACCGTAGTACGGGTCCCAGTCGTCATCCTCGAGCACCGGACCAACCCACTGGACCAGGTCACCGACGTGAAACGGTGAAGGTTCCGGCTCACCGACCTCATCGTGCGGAATCCCGTTCCAGCCGGGGCTGTCGCGGGTGATCCGCACCAGGTCCTCGAAATCCGCATCGGAGATCACTCGGAGGTTCTTCGCCTCGTAGACCGCGTCAGGGCAGTACCAACCGTCCTTGTCGAGCCACGAGACGAACGTCCAGCCGTCTGGCAGGTCATCCATGACAACCCCAGGCAGCGCCAGCGGACCACCTTCGATGGGAGGACGGTTCCCCACCCAGACGACCCGGCGACCCCGCGGAGAAGGAGGGAACGACTCCTGCAGGTGATCAGACGAGCTGCCCATGCCACCAACCTAGGGTGCGGAGCAAAGTTGCCACTTCCTCACGACATCCGTACCTCTCGGGTAGGCGGTCACGACACCGTTTTCCCCTACTACGACAACGATGCTCGCGCCCCCGATTCGGTATGTGTATTTCCTCTTGTCGTTCTCGCCGTCCGAGGCTGCTCCTCGGTTGATCGTCTTCTGGATACACGTCAGAGCATCCGTCCAGTTGGGCACTTCGTGCTTCAACTCTACGTGCACGGCACCCCAGGTCGAGCCGTTCCCGCACTTGATCGCGACATAGCCTTCCCTAGTTGTCCTAACCCTCCAGAGCCTGTGCTTCCTCACACTTGAGGGCACGTAGGCCGACTCGCTGTCAATGGGCGACGCTCCGCATCCATTGACGGCGTCCGTCGCTTGGGCATTGGCCGGCACGGAGGTGGCTGCCCACATCGACACCATGACAACGAGCGCCGTGGCGACCCGCCCGATCAGCCTCAGCACGACGCGACCCCGTCCCAGCGATCCGGACCAGTCTGGTTGAGATGGCGGTCGGTCCACGAGGAACCGGCGGCGACCTTGTGACAAGCGCTGTCTGTGGCGAAGGCCCAGAGGACCTTTACCCGTGTGCTGGTCGCGCAGTCGTTCTTGACCTTGACGTTCTGATAAGGCCCAGCCGGGTTCGAGTACGTCGCCGTCACACACACCGGCACAGCCGCTGCAGCCAGCAACGCCTCGCCCGCGATATCGTCGTCCGCGATTGCTGCTGCGCGCTTGGCGGACACGCCGTGCGCGAGCAGCGCCTTCACGATGTCGTGCTTATGTCCCGCCGGCTGCTCAACCGCACGTACCGGATCCGGGTCCTCCAGACCTTCGGACGACGGGCTGGCCGGAGTTGCGGCGTTGGCCGCCGGCGCCAGTGCCAGACACCCTGTGACGGCGATGGCAGCGACGCACGCCGCTGCATGTACCAAATTCACTTGAATCTCCCCGTTTGAAGTGAGTTTGCCCGAGAATGTCGCGGTTTTGTGCGGCACGCATCCTGACGAGGTCACCACGTTACGGAGCCCGTGTAGTCGTCGCTACTGCAATTGTTGGAGCATCGCCGGGCTCTCAGCCGCCCGCTCGTGGTGACGGCCGTGTTCTTGCTCAAGTGACCGATTGCGCCGGGAGGGCGTTGAGGGGCTGGGGGGCGGGGCCGGTGGCGAAGTGGACGTCGCTGATGGCGTCGGCGAGGCGGTTGAGCTGGGCGTGGACCTGGTCGAGGAAGGACTCCAGGTTGGGGCGGCCGACGCCGCCGATGGCGACGAGGCCGGCGACCTCGGTGCGGTCCAGCATGTCGGTGATGTCGTCGAGGAGCCGCTCGGGGCGGGAGGAGCCGGTCGAGCCGGGGAGCTGGGTGAGGTGGAGCCGCAGCTCGTTGAGGCAGAAGGCCAGCGAGCGGGGGTTGTCGCGGTCCATGATCAGCAGGTCGAGCACTCCGCCGGTGCGTACGTAGCCCCGGTAGCGGCGGCGGTGGGTGACGGCCGACTCGGCGGAGGCGAGCACCGCGTTGAGCACCGCGCGGTCGACCTCGAGGCCGCGACGTACGGTCGTGGTGGCGCGCAGCAGCTGGCAGATCTGCATCGCGCGCTCCAGGAACCGGCCCAGCCGGATCGAGTGGTAGCCCTCGTCGCGGATCATGCTCGCCACGATCCCCTGCATCGCGAGGATGCCGTGCAGCATCTCGGCTCCCGACTCGGCGATCTGCAGCGAGTGCGGGCTGACCCGGAGCTCCTCGGCCGCACGGTCTGTCGAGGAGAAGATCCGCCACATGTCGGGGCTGAGCTGGTCGCGTACGCCGCTGAAGGCCTGCCGCATGGCGGCCAGCGACTGCGCCGCCGACCCCGGCCGGTCGGCGTCCAGCAGCATCGAGCGGAACTCGGCATCGATATCGCCATCCGGCCTGCCGTGCCCGGCCAGCCGGTCGAGCGCGCTCAGCATCACCTCGAGGCTGATCCCGCCGGACGTACGCGGCCTGGTCCTGAAGTCCTCGGCGAGCACGTGCGTGGCCAGGATGAGCCGGATGAGGTCCTCGGCGCGCTCCGCGTAGCGGCCGGACCAGTACATGTCCTCGAGGGCTCGTGGGACGAGCACCGTGACCGATCGGGTGTGGGTCATCGGGAGCACGTCGGCCAGGCCCTGGTCGGCCATCTGCGGCGACTCCTTGAGCACCCAGACGTCCTTGCTGCACGGCGGCAGCCCGGTCTCGTCGGCGCGGATCGAGGCCAGGCCGCCGACCAGCGGGCGGTAGGCCGAGCCGTAGCGGAGCGAGAACGTACGCAGCGTCAGCGGCCGGCCGACCGCGCCGTGTCCCTCGGCCCAGGTCGGGGCCTGGGAGAGCGTGATCCGCTCCTGGCCGACGTAGCGGTAGGGGTCGGCGGCGATCCTGGCGCGCAGCTCCTCAGGGGTCCCGGTGACGATGGCGCCCTCGAGCGTCCGAACCACCAGGTCTTCGGCATCCAGCCGCCGCTCGACCTCCGCGCGCTGGGCCTGGTCGCCGCACCACCAGGTGCCGAGCGACGCGAGCCGCAACGGCTCCCCGAGCAGGGCCTCGCAGGCCGCGGGGAGATAGGGCACGAGCCCCGGGTTCTCGAGTACGCCGGCCCCGAACCCGTTGACCACGCGCACGTTGCCGCGGCGTACGGCCTCGATCAGGCCGGCGACGCCGAGCTGGCTGTCGCCGCGGAGCTCGAGCGGGTCGGACCAGGTCGCGTCGACCCGGCGCAGGATCACGTCGACCCGCTCCAGCCGGTCGCCGTGGCCACGCATGAGGACCTCGCCGTTGCGGACGGTCAGGTCGGCGCCCTGGACCAGCGGGAAACCCAGGGTCGAGGCGAGAAATGCCTGGTCGTAGGCGGTCTCGGAGTGGGTTCCCGGGGACAGGACGACGACCCGGGGGTCGGCCTGGTCGCCGGGGGCGGACTCGAGGAGGGCCGAGCGGAGGGCGGCGAAGTAGGGCTCCATCCGGTGCAGCCCGGCGTCACGGTGGAGCTCGGGGAGGACCCGGCTGATCACCCGGCGGTTCTCCATCGCGTAGCCGATCCCGGAGGGGGCCTGGGTGCGGTCGGCGAGCACCCGCCACTCGCCGTCGGGCGTGCGGCCGAGGTCGGTGGCGGCCAGGACGAGCGGGCGCGGGTCGTGGTTGCTGGCCCGGGCGACGACACGGTGGAAGCCCTGATGCCCGAAGATCACCGCCGCCGGGACGATTCCGTCCTGGAGGAGGCGCTGCGGACCGTAGAGGTCGACGAGGATCGCGTTGAGCAGCTCGGCACGCTGGGCCAGCCCGACCTCGAGGATGCGCCACTGCGCCGGATCGATGACGAGCGGGACCGGGTCGAGCCGCCACGGTTCGGGCTTGGCGCCGGGACGCAGGTAAGTGACCCCGTCGTCGGCGAGGAACCGCTCGACGTCGTGGCCGATCCGGCTCAGCGTGGCCGGCGTGATCGAGACGGCCGTCTCGGCCATCGGCTTCCACGCGGGGCGCAGGGTGCCGTCGGGCCCGATGACCTCGTCGTAGGGCTGGTCGGACGCGTCGAGGACGCCGAGGGCGTCGGCGTACTCGCGAAGGACGGTCACCGCACCGCCCGTCGCAGGTCCAGGGTGTGCGAGTTGTCCGGGGTGGTGGCACGGGCCGCGCGCTCGCGCATCTCCGCGACGTCCAGGCGGCCGGAGGTGTGGCCGCGCGCCTCGAACCTGCTCGCGCGCCGCGCCTCGGCCTCGTTGGCGTTCACCGGCGGGTGGTCGTAGTTGCGGCCGCCGGGGTGCACGACGTGGTAGGTCGCGCCGCCGAGGCTGGTCTCGGAGGCGATGTCGACGACGTCGAAGTGGAGGGGCGCCTGGACATCGATGCTCGGGTGCAGGCTGGACCACGGACTCCAGGCCTTGAACCGGACGCCCGCATAGTGGGTGTCCGGGACGGAGGTGGGGGTGAGCGGCACCGGAACACCCTGACACGTCACCAGGTGCCGGTCGAGGTCGATTCCTCTCGTCGAGATCTGGACCCGTTCGACCGAGGAGTCGACGTAGCGTGCCGTCCCCGACCCGGTCACCTCCTCGCCGAGCACGTTCCACGGCTCGATCGCCTGGCGCAGCTCGAGCTCGATGTCTCCTACGCGCGCGAGCCCGATCCGCGGGAACCGGAACTCCGCGTACGCCGCCAGCCACTGCGACTCGAACGGGATGCCGTGGCGGCGCAGGTCGGCCACGACGTCCTCGATGTCGCGCAGGCACCCCTGCGGGAGCAGGAAGTCCTCGTGGAGGGCACTTCCGTGGCGGACCAGGGGCGCCTCGTACGGCTCCTCCCAGAACCAGGCGACCAGGCTCCTGACCAGGAGCGACTGGAGGAGGGCCATCTGCGGGTGCGGCGGCATCTCGAACCCGCGGAGCTCCAGGAGGCCGAGACGACCCCTTGACGAGTCCGGGGAGTAGAGCTTGTCGATGCAGAACTCGGCGCGGTGGGTGTTGCCGGTCAGGTCGGTGAGCAGGTGGCGCAGCGCGCGGTCGATCATCCACGGGCGGGGTTCGGGGTGCTCGCGGGTGATCCGGGCAACCTCCTGGAGCGCGATCTCCATCTCGTAGACCGCCTCCGGGCGCCCTTCGTCGAACCTCGGCGCCTGGCTGGTCGGGCCGATGAACCTGCCCGAGAAGAGGTAGGAGAGGGACGGGTGGCGCTGCCAGTAGCGGATCAGGCTGGCCAGCAGGTCGGGGCGCCGCAGCAGCGGGCTGCGCTCGGGGCTCCGCCCGCCGAGCGTGAGGTGGTTGCCGCCTCCGGTTCCGGTGTGGAGCCCGTCGAGATCGAACTTCTCCGTCGACAGGCGGGCCTGTCTGGCTTGCTCGTAGAGCGTCGTGATCAGCTCGCGCTGCTCCGCCCAGGTGGCGGTCGGCTGGACGTTGACCTCGATCACCCCCGGGTCCGGGGTGACCGTCAACCGGGCCAGGCGGGAGTCGGGCGGCGGGCCGTAGCCCTCGAGCACGACCTGCGTACCCTGCTCGGTGACGGCCTGCTCGATCACCCGGAGCAGGGCCGCGTAGTCGTCGAGGCGGTCGGTCGGCGGCAGGAACACATGGACCAGCCCGTCGCGCTCCTCGATCGCGAGCGCGGTGGTCGGCGCCTCGTCGGGATCGGTGACGGTGACCTGCGGGATCTCCGGGTCGAGCGGCGCTCCCGCGGTCAGGTAGGACGGCTCACCCTGGAACTCCGGGTCGTGCCAGGAGATCGAGTCCAGCGGCAGTCGCAGCCCGACCGCCGAGGTGCCGGGGGCGAGCACCAGCCGGCCTCGCCGGAACCGCCACTGCGGGCTCGTCCACACCCCGTCGTTGGTGTTGATCGGGATCACCCACCCGACGGGCTCGGTGACGTCCTTGTCGAGCTCGGTGACGTTCAGGTCCCCGCGGTTCGCGGCGTCGTCCGGCCTCGGGCCGTCGGGCTGACGCACCTCCTGGGCGATCTTCGCCAGCGGATCCTCGTACGCCGGGAACACCTGCTCCTCCGGGAGCCCGAGGATCCTGGCGATGCGAACCCCAACTGCCGAAGCGTCACCCCGGTCTGCCGAAGCGTCACTCAGGTCGGCCGAGTTGTCAGCGGGTGACGCCTCGGCCGGCGTAGCTGACGTCTCGGCCGACGCAGGTGACGTCTCGGCGGGGGCCCAGGGGTCGGCGAACAGGGTGGGGTCGCTCCACAGCGGCTCGCCGTCCGTACGCCACTGCAGGTCGATGTTCCAGCGCGGGAGGGGTTCGCCGGGGTACCACTTGCCCTGGCCTCGATGGACGATGCCGCCACGGCCGTAGACCTGGCGTAGGCGTTCGGCCAGGTCGGCGGCGAGCTCGCGCTTGTGCGGGCCGTCGGCGTCGGTGTTCCACTGCGCGGAGGTCTGGTCGTCGAGAGAGACGAAGGTGGGCTCGCCGCCCATCGTCAGCTCGACGCCTTCGGACTGGAGACGCCGGTCGACGGTCTCGCCGAGCGCGTCGATACGGGCCCACTCCTGCTCGGTGTAGGGCAGCGTCACCCGCGGGTCCTCGTGGACGCGGGTGACCCCGTTGGCGAAGGAGAAGGTGACCTCGACCGGGTCGGTGGCGCCCTCGATCGGGGCCGCGGAGGAGGGGTGCGGAGTCGCCGAGAGCGGGATGTGGCCCTCCCCCGCGAACAGGGCCGAGGTCGGGTCGAGCCCGATCCATCCGGCGCCGGGGACGAACACCTCGCACCAGGCGTGCAGGTCGGTGAAGTCCTCGGTCGGGCCCGAGGGGCCGTCGAGCGACTCCTGGTCGGCGGCGAGCTGCACCAGATAGCCGGAGACGAACCGCGCCGCGAGGCCGTACTGACGCAGCAACGACACCAGCAGCCACGCCGAGTCGCGGCACGAGCCGATGCCGAGCCGCAGGGTCTCGTCGGGAGTCTGTACGCCCGGTTCCATCCGCACCGAGTAGGCGACGTCCGCGTTGACCGCCCGGTTCAGGTCGGCGAGGAAGTCGACGGTGCGAAGGCCGTCCTCGGGCAGCGCCGGGAGCCGGCGGCGCCAGGCATCGGCATCGGTCGCCGACTCGACGTCGCGAAGGTAGGGCGCCAGGTCCGCCTTCAGCTCCGGCTCGTAGTCGAACGGGAAGGTCTCGGCGTACTCCTCGATGAAGAAGTCGAACGGGTTGATCACCACCATGTCGGCGACCAGCCCGACGGTGATCTCGAGCTTGTCGGTCTTCTCCGGGAAGACGAGCCTCGCGAGCCAGTTGCCGAACGGGTCCTGCTGCCAGTTGATGAAGTGCGCCGACGGCGTCACCGACAGCGAGTAGGCCTCGATCGGGGTGCGGGTGTGCGGCGCCGGGCGCAGGCGTACGACGTGCGGGCTGACCCGGACCGGCTGCGCGAACTCGTAGGTGGTCCGATGCTCGAGCGCAACCTTGATCGACATGGGCCAAGCCTGACCGATCCAGGTTGCACAGGGGTAACGAACCGCCGGAGTCGGCGCCGGCCATCCCGGATCCGCGCCCGATGACGTGACCAGCCATCGGAATTGAAGTGGTTTACCACGACGGCGCTCTAACAGGCTCGAAATCCCTTGGTTGGTAAACGCATTTCATCTCGACAAAACGCCGGGTCCCGTAACGACAGAGTCGGCCTATTACCCCATGGGGTGTTGTAGAAGGCGGGTCGTCTTATCGGCGCCGAGAACCGATATCGCGACGGCTTATCCCCGAGGTGCGTCTCCCGCTGACCTGCAAGATCCCCCTTGAGTTCGTTTGTCATGGCATCTGTCCACAAGAGCCAGCTGAATGCGAGCAGATGACTTTACGACATCAATTGCAGCGATGGAATAGGAATCAATAAGTTCAAGAAAGTTCTTGACTTAATGCTTCAAATCGCTTCAGGATGCATTCGGCACGACCTCAGAGCAACCTAAGGAGATTTCGTGAATTCTCGGACTCGAATCGCCGCCGTCGTCGCTGGGCTCGCGCTGGCCACGGTCGCCGCACCAGTCATGGCCAGCCCGGTCCCACCACCCATTCCCGACCCGCCGGTGCCCGGCACTCCGGGCACTCCGATCCCGGACGATCCGGGCACCCCGGACGTTCCGGACGATCCGGGCACCCCGGACGTTCCGGACACCCCGGATGTTCCGGACACGCCGGATGTTCCGGACACTCCGGACGTACCCGGCACCCCGGACACGCCAGACGTTCCCGGCACGCCCGACACGCCTGACGTTCCTGACACCCCGGACACCCCGGACACCCCGGATGTTCCCGGCACGCCCGACGTTCCCGGCACCCCGGACGTTCCCGGCACCCCGGACACGCCCGACGTCCCCGACACGCCGGACGTACCTGGCACCCCGGACGTACCTGGCACCCCGGACGTCCCGGACGTCCCGGACGTCCCCGAGGGCCCCGGGATTCCTGACCTTCCGGACGGCCCCGCCCCGGACAAGGCCGCAGACACGCCTGTCCCGGACGTACCCGTCCCCGACGTCCCCGTCCCGGATGTCCCGATTCCCGACGTTCCGGTTCCCGACCTCCCGGTCCCGGGCATTCCTGAGCTGCCGGGCGTTCCTGCGCTCCCGGGCGTCACGGACAGCCTGCTGGGCATCATCAACAGCCTCCCGGTCGTCGGTCCGATCCTGACCGACCTCCTCAGCTCGATCCTCGGGAAGCTGCCGCTGCCGCTGCCGTAGAGGCAACCACCATCACCCAACAAGCAGAGGTCCAGCAGCGTCGACGCTGTTGGACCTCTGCTGTTTCGGCGGGCAGCGCCGGCGCTCAGCCCTTCGAGAAGGAACCCGCGAGCTCGATGAGGCGGGTGTTGGCCTCCGGCTCGCCGATAGAGATGCGTACGCCCTCGGGCGGGTAGGGGCGGACCATCAGGCCGACCTCGTCGGCGGCCGCGGCGAACCCGGCACAGCGTTCGCCGGAGTCGAAGGCGAACCAGACGAAGTTGCCCTGCGCGTCGGGGATGTCCCAGCCGGCGGCGCGGACGCCCTCGACCACGCGGGTCCGCTCCGCCAGCAGCTCGTCGACCCGCGCGAGCAGCTCGTCCTGCCGCTCGAGCGAGGCGACGCCGGCCGCCTGGGCGACCACGTTGACCCCGAACGGCAGCGCCATCGCCCGCAGGGTGGCGGCGATCGGCGCGGGCGCGAAGGCGTAGCCGACCCGGAAGCCGGCCAGCCCGTAGGCCTTGGAGAACGTACGCAGCACCACCACGTTGGTCCGCGCGCGGTAGGTGGCGATGCCGTCGACGGCGTCGTCCATGCGTACGAACTCGGCGTAGGCCTCGTCGACCACGACCAGCACGTGCTCGGGCACCTTGGCGAGGAACGCGTCGAGCTCGGTCTGGGTGACCGAGGTCCCGGTGGGGTTGTTGGGCGTGCAGACGAAGACGACCTTCGTACGCTCCGTGATGGCCGCCGCCATCGCGTCGAGGTCGTGGTCGCCACCGGCAGTGACCGGCACCTTCACCGCGGTCGCGCCGGCGGCGAGGACCGCGATCGGGTAGGCCTCGAAGCTGCGCCAGGCGAAGACGACCTCGTCCTCGGGGCCGCAGTAGGCCGAGACCAGCTGGAAGATGAGCGCCACAGCCCCGGTCGAGAGGGCGAGCTCCTCGGCGGGCACGCCGTAGGCCTTCGCGAGCGCGTCGTAGAGCTCGGTGCTACCCGCGTCGGGGTAGCGGTTGACCCGCCCGGCCGCCTCGGCGGCGATCTCCACGACCCCGTCGAGCGGCGGGTAGGGGTTCTCGTTGGAGGAGAGCTTGTAGGTCACCAGGCCGGGCCGCTCGACCGGCGGCTTGCCCGCGACGTACGCAGGCATGGCGGCGACACTGGGACGGGGCTGTGGGGTGCTCATATCGTGAGATCCTAGGTCGGGATGACCTCGCCCCCGTAAACCACGGGAACGTCGCGGCCGACCACGATGTCGAGCGGGTTGGTGACGCAGCGCACCGACCCGCCACCGAGGTGGAGCTCGCTCATCTCGACGATCCGGATCGTGAAGCCCCAGCCCTCGAGGATCGGGCGGATGCGGTCCGGGCAGGACGGCATCACGATGGTGCGGCCGATCACGATCGAGTTGGCCGCGAACGTGCTGAGCGCCTCCTCCTCGGTGATGACCAGCGGCTCCTCGACCAGGTCGAGGAGGGCCTGTGCCGACTCCGGCGCGAGCGCGTCGGGGCAGATGATCGCCCGGCGGTCGTCGAGCGGGCAGAAGGCCAGGTCGAGGTGGTACATCCCGGAGTGGGTCGTCCGAACGCCCAGCACCCGCACGTTCATCTCGGTCGCGAGGGTCTTCAGCGCCATCTCGTCGGTGCGCGGCCCGGTGCCGGCGACCAGGTGGCCGGCGAACGGGAAGACGTCGCCCGCCTCGAAGGTGGGGCCGACACCGTCCTTGCCGACGTACGCCGTCCCCCACCCGTTCGCAGCGAACCACTCGACCGCGGAGCGGGTCTCGTTGCGGCGCTCGGGGAAGCGCATGTGGGAGAGGAGCACGTGACGGCGGCTGTCCGCCACATCGGGGAGGGTGGCCGCGAAGCCGAGGTTCATCGCGTAGACCATGTCGGGGCTGTCCTCGCGCGGCGCGATGACGTCGACGCGGCCGCCGAGCTCCTCGATGGTCGCCTTCAGGGTGTCCCACTGCGCGCGAGCACGGACGGGATCCGGCTGGATCTCGGTGTCCATGAACGGGTTGATGGCGTAGTCGATGCGGTAGTGCGTCGGCTCGGTCATCAGGTAGTGACGGCCCCAGCTCAGCGAAGTGCTCACTCGTACCCCTCTCAGGTCTTATCGTCGGATTGCCTGATTGACTGATTGTCAGACAATCCTGTGCCGTTAGGTTAGAGCACGAACGGTCATCACCGGAAGCCGACGCAGATAGGACAATGGGTTCATGCTGAAGCGGAGCCCGAAGCAATCAGAGATGTTCGAGTCGCTCACCCTGGACGAACCCGCATCGACGGTCGACCGCGTCGCCGACGAGCTCCGCCGGGCGGTGTTCGAGGGCGAGCTGGAGTCCGGCACCCCGCTCCGCGAGCACGGCCTTGCCGAGTCGCTGGGCGTCGGCCGCTCCACCGTCCGTGAGGCTCTCACCATCCTGGTCGCCGAGGGCCTGGCCACCCGCGCCCCGAACAAGGGCGTCGCCGTCGCCACCCCCGAGGCCGCTTCGGTCCGCGACGTGTGTGCCGCCCGCTGGGTGCTCGAGGGGGCCGGGGTCCGCAACTGGCTCCAGGCTTCCGCCGAGACCCGCCGGGCCGTGCACGAGTCGCTGGACGCGTACATCTCGGCCGTGCACTCCGAGCGCGCAACCTACCGTGAGCTCAACGAGCGCCACCTCGCGTTCCATCTCTCGCTCGTGGCGCTCACCGGCTCACCGCGGCTGGTCGCGATGCAGGAGCACCTGGTCCTCGAGCTCAAGCTCTCGCTCGCCCAGGTCGACCGCATCCGCCGCAACGCCCACGACCAGGCCGAGGACCACGCCGCACTGGTCCGTCTCCTCGACGCCGACCGTATCCATGACGCCGAGCGATTCCTGCAGAAGCACCTGTCCGACGCGGCCCACGACATCTGCAAGGCGCTCCGCCTGGAGAAGTGACGAGCGGTAACACGGTCGCCACACCTGCCGCACGCCTCTTACGTATGTCGCGCGCACCCTGCCACACTCAGCGACATGCGCATCGTGACCTGGCTCATCACCAACGCCATCGCTCTGGCCGTGGCGACCTGGCTCGTCGGCGGGATCTACTTCGACGGCCCGACCAGCGGCATGGACGAGATCAAGCAGAAGCTGCTCCCGCTGCTGATCGTCGCCCTCGTGCTCGGCATCGTGTCCGCGTTCGTGAAGCCGATCCTGAAGTTCGTCGCGTTCCCGTTCATCCTGCTCACCCTGGGCCTGCTCCTGCTGGTGATCAACGCGGCGATGCTCGGCCTGACCGCGTGGATCCTCGGCCCGACCGGGGTGGGTTTCCACGTCGACGGATTCTGGGCGGCGGTCCTCGGCGGCATCATCATCTCGATCGTCGGCTGGGGCCTCGACCGGGTCTGGCCGGAGAGCGACGAATAACAGATCCGGCGCCCGAGATTCGGCATCCGCCACGCGTTCTTGGCCGAAATGTAAAACTCAGGCCATGAAGATCGCGGTCGTCTGCCTGGGCAACATCTGCCGTTCTCCGATGGCGGAGGTAGTCCTGCGCGATCGTCTCGACGGTGCCGGGCTCGACGAGGTGGAGCTGGTCTCGGCCGGCACCGGCGGCTGGCACACCGGCGAGAAGATGGACCGCCGGGCGGCCGCGACGCTGCTCGAGGCGGGCTACGACCCCGAGCGCCACCGGGCTCAGCAGTGGCCGGTCGGGGACCCCGAGACGTACGACCTGGTGCTGGCGATGGATGCCGACAACCTGGCCGATCTGGCTGGTCAGGCACCGGAGAGCGGGCTGCGGATGTTCCGTGATTTCGATCCCGAAGGACCCGGGGACGTGCCCGATCCCTATTACGGTGGTGTCGAGGGATTTCGGGAGGTGTTGGCGATGGTGGAGCGTACGAGTGATGCGATCGTCGCATCCGTGGCCGCGGCGAGGCCCGGTTCGTGACCCGTCAGCCCGCGGTCGCCCGTCGCGCCGAGCAGCTGCTCGGGGCGGCGGTGGTGAGCACGTCTCCGGTCGCGGGCGGTGACATCTCGACAGCCACCAAGATCCGCCTCAGCGACGGCTCGCTGGTGCTGATGAAGGCTCTCTCCCTGCCGCGCGACGACTTCGTCGCCGCCGAGGCCCGAGGACTCCGCCTGCTGGAGGAGTCGGGTGCCGTCAAGGTGCCCGAGGTCCTCGCCGCCGAACCCGACTGCCTGGTCCTGCGCTGGATCGAGCCCGGACGTCCCACCGCCGAGACCGCCGAGGAGCTCGGCCGGGCGCTCGCCCGCCTGCACAACACCCCGGTCTCGGGCTTCGGGGCCGACCACGACGGCTTCATCGGCCGGCTGCCGATGCCCAACAAGCCCGCCGACACGTGGGCCGAGTTCTATGCCGTACGCCGCCTGCTGCCCTATCTCAAGGCCGCCCGGGACCGCGGCGCCATCGACGCCGCCGGCGCGGAGAGCGTGGAGCAGGTCGTCGGGAAGCTGACCTCGCTGATCCCGGAGGAGCCGCCGGCCCTGCTCCACGGCGATCTGTGGAACGGCAACGTCCTGTGGGACCGCAGCAGCGAAGCCTGGCTCATCGACCCTGCTGCCTACGCGGGCCATCGTGAGGTCGACCTCGCCATGCTCGCCCTCTTCGGCCTCCCCCATCTGGAGCGGATGATGGCCTCCTACGAGGAAGCGACTCCGCTCGCCGAGGGCTGGGAGGACCGTCAGGCCCTCCATCAGCTCTTCCCGCTCCTCGTCCACGCGACGATGTTCGGCGGTGGCTACGGCGCCCGTGCTGCCACCGTGGCTGCTCGCTACCTCTGATCTCGAAAAGCAGAAAACCCCTGGTCACCCAGGGGTTTCTGTGTGGCGGTGACGGTGGGATTTGAACCCACGGTAGGTCTCCCTACACAACATTTCGAGTGTTGCACCATCGGCCGCTCGGACACGTCACCGCCGATTAAGTTACAACCTCGGGGGGTCTTCGCCGAAATCGGGGGCGCCTCGCTGGGCTCCGAAGAAGTCCTCCAGCAGCGCGCGCTGCTCCTCGGCCAGCAGCCCGGCCACGACCTCGGGCCGGTGGTTGAGCCGGCGGTCGCGTACGACGTCCCACAGCGAGCCCACCGCGCCGGCCTTGTCGTCGAAGGCGCCGAAGACGATCCGCTCCACCCTGGCCAGCACCGCGGCGCCGGCGCACATCGTGCACGGCTCCAGGGTCACCACCAGCGTGCAGCCCTCCAGCCGCCACTCGCCCCGCGCCTTGGCGGCCTCGCGCAGCGCGACCACCTCGGCATGTCCGGTCGGATCGGCCTCCGCCTCGCGTACGTTGCGGCCGGTCCCGATCACCGCCCCGGACGGGTCGACGACGACCGCGCCGATCGGCACATCACCGGTCGCCAGCGCAGCACGGCCCTCGTCGAGGGCGGCCCGCATCGCGGGCTCCCACCGGTCGGCTGGGGTCACGCGGGCATGAGGCCGACGGTGTCGTCGAAGGCCTCGCCGCAGCCGATCGCCCGGGCGATCTCGGAGAGCGTCTCGTCGGGGTAGAGGTCGTCCTCGAACATGTCGTCGATGAGGATGCCCATGTCGACCGCGCTCATCCCGAAGTCGGCGAGGATGCCGAGGTCACCGGCCGGATCGGCCTCCTCCTCGTCCTCGACCTCCTCCGGCAGCGGCAACCCGAGCACGTCGAGAGCCGACGCGGCCAGCTCCCACTCGTCGGCCGCGGTCACGTCCGAGAGCAGCACCCTGGTCGCGGCGCCGGAGACCCGGACGATCACGAAGAAGTCCTCGTCGATCGCCGCCATCGCGATCGCGCCGCCATCGCCTGGGAAGCGGTGCAGCGCGTGCGTCAGTGTCTCGACATCGGTCAGCAGGTCGTGAGCGAGTTCGCGCACAACCCAGGCGCCGTCCTCGCGATACATCGCGACGGCGAAGTCAACACCCTCGATCTGCTCCAGCTGATCAGACACACGACCAGAGTGACACCGAAACCGCCCTGGGTCTAGGGGGAATTGGTGACCTCACAGCGAACCGATCGTAGGGTTCAGCCCATGGAGACCCTCGTTGTGGACCACCCGCTCGTCGCCCACAAGCTCACCACCCTGCGCAACAAAGACACCGACTCGTCGACTTTCCGTCGTCTCGCCGACGAGCTGGTCACGCTGCTCGCCTACGAGGCGACCCGCGGCGTTCGGGTCGCCCCGGTCGACATCGTCACCCCGGTCGCACCGACCCAAGGCGTACGCCTCACCGACCCGCAGCCGCTGATCGTCCCCATCCTCCGCGCCGGTCTCGGGATGCTCGACGGGATGATCCGGCTGCTGCCGACCGCCGAGGTCGGCTTCCTCGGCATGGTCCGCAACGAGGAGACCCTGGAGGCGACGACCTACGCCGAGCGTCTTCCTGCCGACCTCTCCGGTCGGCAGTGCTACGTGGTCGACCCGATGCTGGCCACCGGCGGCACCCTCGCCGCGGCGATCGACTTCCTGGTCAAGCGCGGCGCCGACGACATCACCGCCGTCGTACTTCTCGCCGCTCCGGAGGGCGTCGCCGCCCTGGAGAAGGAGCTCGAGGGCGTCGACGCCCCCGTCCGCGTCGTCACCGCCGCGATGGACGAGCGGCTCAACGAGAAGGGCTACATCGTTCCCGGCCTCGGTGACGCCGGCGACCGGCTCTACGGCGTCGCGGGCTGAGCCCGTCGGACGTGTAACACGCTGTTCGTAGGACTTCTCGCCCTATCTGAACGGGCGAGTAGTCCTACGAACGACGTGTTACAGGGACGCCGTCAGGCCTTGATGGTCACCTTCTCCTCGACGTACTGCGGAGCCTCGACGGCCTCGGCCTCTGCCCCCTCGGCCTTCCGGGCCTTGCGCTTGGCGGCGAGGGCCTTGAGGGGCCAGGTGAGGAGCTGGTCGAGGGTGATCCGGCCGGGGGCGACCAGGCCGAGCACGAGAGCGGCGGCGCCGAGCGCGGCGGGGAGCTCCCAGCCGCCCTGGTCGACGAAGACCTCGGTGGTGCGGTGGGCGTACCAGATCGCGCCGGCCATCTGACCCGCGAGCAGCACGCCGGCGATCGGGGCGAACAGCCCGACGGCCAGCAGGGCACCGCCGACGAGCTCCACGTACGTCGCCACCTGGGCGGCGATCGCGGGCTCCGGGACCCCCAGGCCGCCCAGGAGCTGCTCGGTGCCGGCGAAGCCCTGGTCGTACTTCTGCCAGCCGTGCGCGACGAAGATCCCACCGACCACCACACGGGCGGCGAGCAGTACGACGTCGTTGAAAAGTCCGGTGTAGGCGTTGCGCCCCACTCGACGACTCATGTCCGGTTCTCCTCTGGGTCAGGTCAGAACGAGCCGCACACGGTAGCGACCTCGGATCCTGCCTGTTACCGCCCGGGGCTTCGGGTTCAGCCGAAGGGAAACTCTGCTACGACGTCGTAGACCGGACGCTTCCTCGGGCCCTCCCCGAGCCGGGAGTGCACCAGTGCGAAGGAGGAGACGGTCCAGGTCGGACCACGGTAGGCGTCGAGCAGCCGCACCCAGTTGCTGAGCTCGACCGGCGTGCCCGTCCGGGCGACCGTCAGATGGGGCCGGAACCGGCCACCGTCGACCTCGACACCGGCCTTGACCAGCGCGTTCCTCGTCCCGGCAGCGACCCGGTCGAGCTCCTCGGCCGCATCGGTCTCGACGCCGGCGTAGAGGACCTTGCCCTCGGTCACGTTGGGGAAGGCGCCGCCGCCCGTGACGGTCATCTCGAAGGGCGTACGCCGCCCCGCGGCCGTCTCCAGCCGCTCGATCGCGTCATCGAGGGACCTGTCGGGGACGTGCTCGGCGAAGGCGAGCGTCAGGTGGAGCTGGTCGGGCGCCGACCAGCGGAAGGCGGCCGCGTCGCGGCGTACGGACAAGAACTCGTCGAGATCATCGATCACCGACTCCGGCGGGATCACCGCCACGAACATTCGATTCATCGAGGCCCATTGTGCCCGGCGGCAGGGGCCGGGTCACTTGAGTTGCGTGCCGAGGAGGTCGCCGACGACGTAGGTCACCAGCATCGCCAGGAGACCGCCGGCGACGTTGCGAAGCGCCGCGCGGACGGGTGGTGCGTAGCCGAGGCGCGCGCTGGTCCAGCCGGTGACGGCGAGGGCGGCGGTCACCGTGAGGACGGTCCCCCAGATGCGGACGCTGTCCGGCAGCAGCATGATCGCGAGCAGGGGCAGCAGGGCGCCGAGGGTGAAGGAGAGCATCGATGCACCGGCCGCGGACCAGGGCGAGGTGAGGTCGTCGACGTCGATGCCGAGCTCGAGGGCGGCGTGGGCACGCAACGCGTCGCGATCGGTGAGCTGCTCGGCGACCTCGGTGGCGGTCTCGGGCGCCAGCCCCCGCTCGCGCAGGAACCCCTCCAGCTCGCGCAGCTCCTCCTCGGGCATCTCCCGCAGCTCGCGGCGCTCCTTGGCGATCAGCGACTCCTCGGTGTCGCGCTGGGTGGACACCGAGACGTACTCGCCCGCCGCCATGCTGATCGCGCCCGCCACCACCGCGGCGACGCCGGCGATCAGGACCGCTGTCGTGTCCGTGGTCGCGCCGGCGACACCCATCACGACACCGGCGGTGGAGACGATGCCGTCGTTCGCGCCGAGGACACCCGCCCGCAGCCAGTTGAGCCGGTTCTTCAGGCCGTCGGCCCGTTCCTCGGCGTCCCCGTGGCCCGCGTGGGCACCTTCACTGGGGAGCGTCACTGCTCGCCTTGCCGGGGACAGGCTGCTGCGGGTTCTCGCAGAAGGCGACCGGGCCGCTCTCGCCGCCGTGGTATTCGTAGGTCTTCCCGGCCGCTTCGAGCACCACGCGGACCCCGTCGGTCAGGACCATCGTGTACATCTTCCCGGGCTCGGGGCAGCCCAGGCTGCCGTCACGCCAGGTCACCTTGTCGTTGGAGACGACGGTGATCTCGTCGGTCTTCACCCCCTGACGCTTGGCCAGGTCGGCGATCGCGGCGGCGACCTTCGGGTCCTCGGCGGGCGTCGGGGTGGTCGATGTGGGCACATCAGACACGTTAGCGCCTGGGTCGGTCGCCTCGGAGCCACATCCGGCCAGCAACGAGCCCAGCATCGGGCCCAGCATCAGCGCCAGAACGGGCAGAAGGTACGCGGCAGGGCGGATCTTGCTCTTGTCGGTGCCGGTGCTGTTCGGGGTGGGGGTCATGACCTTGGGTACGTGCTCCGTCCGGGGTTCGTTGCGCATCGTCAGCTCTCGAACCGCGTCGCACGCTCTCGGGTGACCCCGCTGCCGCGGCCCGCGTCGGCGTCGCTGTCCCAGCTGTAGACCTCCGTCCCGGTGATGAAGACGCGCTCCGCGCGGTGGTCGGTGTCGAGCGGGTCACCGGACCAGATGACCACGTCGCCGTCGAGACCCGGCGCGATCGCGCCGACCCGGTCGTCGAGGCCGAGGAAGCTCGCCGGGTTGGTGGTGATCGCGGCCAGGGCGGTGTCGCGCGGGAGGCCGTCGCGTACGGCGAAGGAGGCCTGGTGGACCAGGAAGTTGATCGGGATGACCGGGTGGTCGGTGGTGATCGCCACCCTCACTCCCGCGGCGGCCATCGCGGCGATGTTGCGGTTGGCGCGGTTGCGCACCTCCACCTTCGAGCGACTCACGAACATCGGGCCGTAGATGACCGGGATGTCCTTCTCCGCGAGCACGTCGGCGAGCAGGTGGCCCTCGGTGCCATGGTTGACCACGAGGCGGTAGCCGAACTCCTCGCTCAGTCGGATGGCGGTCGCGATGTCGTCGGCGCGGTGGGTGTGCTGGTCCCAGGCGAGCTCGCCGGTGAGGACGCGAGCGAGCGTCTCCTTGCCGAGGTCACGGTCGAAGGGCTTGTTCTCTGCCTCGGCGGCGGCCTTCGCGGCTGCGTAGTTCTGGGCCTCGACGAAGGCCTTCCGGATGATGTTGGCGACGCCGAGCCGGGTCGACGGGGTCTTCTTCTGGTCGCCGTAGACGCGCTTGGGGTTCTCGCCGAGGGCGCTCTTGACCGAGACCGCGTCGGAGAGGACCTGCTCGTCGACGGTCCGCCCGCCCCAGGTCTTGATCGCGACCGTCTGGCCGCCGATCGGGTTGCCGGATCCGGGCTTGATGACCGCCGTGGTCACCCCACCGGCGAGGGCGTCGCGGAAGCCCTCGTCCTCGATGTTGATCGCGTCGATCGCCCGCAGGGCCGCGCCGTCGGGGTCGGTCATCTCGTTGGTGTCGCTACCGGCCCAGCCCTCGCCCTCCTCGTGGGTGCCGATGTGGCCGTGCCCCTCGACGAACCCGGGGAGCAGCCACCTGCCGTCCGCGTCGATGGTGTCGATGCCGTCAGGGATCGCGACGTCGGTTCCCACCGCGGTGATCACCCCGTCCTCGATCACGACCGTGCCGCTCTCGATCGGATCGGCGGCAACCGGGACGACGTACGCGTTGGTGATGGCGACGGAGGAACGCTGGGTCATGCCGCCATCATGCCGGGCTCCGGTGGCCGGCGTGCCGGAAGAGGGCTGCGTAGGCGCGAGCCGCGGTGACCAGCTCGGCGACTTCGACGCTCTCGTCGGGACGGTGGGCCTGCTCGGCGACGGAGCCGGGACCGAGGACGACGACCGGGATGCCGGCGCTCGCGACGAAGCCGCCGTCACAGGCGGCGGTCCAGCCGGTCGGGGCTGGTGAGGGCGCGCCGGCTGCTGTCAGCGCGGCGGCGATGTCGTCGACGATCGGATTGTCGACAGGGGTCTCGAAGCCGGGCATGTCCATGGTCATCCGTACGTCGAGGGCGAGACCGCGGGCAGCGAGGCCGGGGGCCTCCAGACGGCTCTCGACCTCCTTCCGTACGTCCCCTGCGACCTCACCCGGGAGCAGGCGGCGGTCCGCGGTGATCCGGCAGTGTGCGGCGACCGTGGAGGTCGCCTGGCCGCCCTCGATGGTGCCGACGCTCCAGGTGGCCGGGCCGCACAGCGGGTGCGGGCTCGCGGCCAGCTCGTCGTGCCAGCGTTCGATCTCGGCGACCACGTGGGCCATGCCGTGGATGGCGTTGCGACCGTCGGACGGGTTGCCGGAGTGGGCGGCCCTGCCGGTGAGGGTGATCTCCAGGTAGGCGTCGCCACGGGCCGCGATCACCGGCTGCAGGCTGGTCGGCTCGACGACCAGGCAGGCTGAATGGTCATTTGTCGACAAATCGGCGACGAAGTGGCGGATGCCGAGGCCGAGCTCCTCCTCGTCGACGAGGACGGCGAGCGTGATCGGGGGCTGGGCGACGGTGTTGTCGACTGTGGACAATGCGACGATCGCCGCCGCCAGGCCGCCCTTGGTGTCCGCGCTGCCGCGCCCGTGCAGCCGCCCGTCGCGTACGTCACCGGAGAACGGGTCTCCGCTCCAACCGTCGCCGGGCGGGACCACGTCGGAGTGGCTCATGACCAGGAGGCCCGGCCCGGACCCGGCTCCGACCCGCGCGATCAGGTTGGCGCGGCCGGGCGCGACCTCGTCGAGGGTCACGTCGAAGCCGCGCCGGTGGCACTCCTCGGCGAGCACCGCGACCGTCTCGGCCTCCTCCCCTGGCGGGTTCTGGCCGCGGGCGCGCACCAAGCGCTGGGCGAGGGCAACCACCTCGTGGGGATCGACCGCCTCGGCCGTCACCGCGCCTCCTGGGCGAGACGGTCGACCGCCCGCCGCAGCCTCGCGATGCCCTCGGCGATCCGGCCGGGCGGGGTGGAGGCGAAGCAGAGGCGCATCGAGTGCGGGAAGAGCCCACCGGGCGAGAACGCGTTGCCCGGGATCATCGCGACCCCCTCGGCCAGTGCGACCTCGAAGAGCGCGGTGGTGTCGACGGGCGGGTCGAAGGTGACCCAGAGGAAGAAGCCGCCGTCGGGATCCGTCCACGTCGCGCGGCCCTCGAAGTGCTCGGTCAGGGCGGCGCGCATCGCCTCCTTCCGCTCCTTGTAGACAATCCTCTGATCGGCCACGTGGGCGTCGAAACCACCCGAGTCCAGGAACCCGGCGAGCTGCCGTTGCGCCGGCAGGTTGGTGCAGGTGTCCATCGCCTGCTTGGCGTTGATCAGCAGCTGCCCCAGCGACGGGTCGGCGTCGACCCAGCCGACCCGCAGCCCCGGCGCGACGGTCTTGGAGAAGGTGCGCACCGAGAAGACCAGCGGGTCGCCCTCGGCCAGCTCGTGCAGCGTCGGCAGCGGGTCGCCGGCGAACCTCAGCAGCCCGTAGGGGTCGTCGTCGATCAGGATCGAGCCCCACTCCCGGGCGAGCTCGACGAGCCGGACGCGACGCTCCAGCGACAGGGTCGCCCCCGACGGGTTCTGGAAGGTCGGGATGGCATAGATCGACTTCGGGCGGCGGCCGGTGCGGCGTACCTCTGCCTCCAGCCGCTCCACGTCGAGCCCGTCCTCGTCGACCGGGATCTCGAGGAGCTCGGCGGAGTAGGACAGCGCGGTCGCGCTGCCGTTGGTGTAGGTCGGGGCCTCGACGACGACCAGATCGCCGGGGTCGGTGAAGAGCTTGTGGACGAGATCGAGGCCCTGCATCCCGCCGGAGGTGATCGTGAGCCGGTCCGGCGTGGTCTCGTCGCTGGTGCCGGCGAGCTGGGCCAGCAGCGCCTCGCGCAGCACCGGGTCACCCTCGGTCGCGGCATAGTCGAAGGCGTGCGGCTCCAGCGGCACCGCGGCCAGCGCGGCGGCCGGGATCGAGTCCTGGGCAGGGCTGCCCATCGCGAGGCGGACGATGTCGTGGGTCTGCTCGGCCAGCAGCGACGTACTCGAGTCGATCACCGAGCCGACCAGGTGCTCGCTGCGTGCTGCCAGAGGCAGCCGGGCTTCCGTGCGGATTGTCGACATTCGACACTTCCTCCTTGGTGGACTACTCGTTGACGATCAGCTGACGCGGCATCGAGGTCAGTGGCTCGGGCAGGTGCTCGGTGACCAGGACCGACTCGGAGAGCTCATAGGCCCAGCCGTCCATCCACATCCCGAGGATCACGTGGAAGGCCATCCCGGGCTCGAGAACAGTCTCCTCGCCCGCCCGGAGGCTGACCGTCCGCTCTCCCCAGTCGGGCGGGAAGCCGATCCCGATCGAGTAGCCGATCCGGGACTCCTTGGTGAGCCCGTGGGCCGCGATCACCCGCGTGAAGGCGGCATGTACGTCCGCGCCCGCCGCCCCCGGCTTCATCGAGCCGAGCGCAGCCTCCATGCCCTCGGCGGTCGCGGCGGCGCAGTCGAGGAGCTTCGCCGACGGCGGCCCGAGGCAGACGGTGCGGGCGAGCGGGGCGTGGTAGCGGTTGCGTACGCCAGCGAGCTCGATCGTGGTCGCCTCACCGCGTCGCAGGACCCTGTCGGTCCAGGTCAGGTGGGGCGTGTCGGCACTGACGCCGGTCGGCAGCAGCGGCACCAGGGACGGGTAGTCGCCACCGACCCCGCCGACGCTCACCGTCTGTGCGGCCTGGATGTCGGCGACGACGTCACACTCCCGCCGCCCCGACCTCACCCCGGCGAGGGCCGCGGTCATCGCCCGCTCGGCGACCTGGCCCGCGGCCCGCAGCTCGTCCTGCTCGGCCGGCGACTTCACCAGGCGCACCCAGTTGACCAGCTCCTCGCTGTCGACGATCTGCGTGTGCGGGAGGGCCCGCTGCACCGCCAGGAATCCCCGCACCGAGAGATAGTGGGCGTCCAGCTCCATCGCGACGACCGCGTCAGGATTGTCGACAAATACATTTAGCTCCCGAGCACACGCGGCGATGTGGTCGTAGGGATGGACGTCGGGCCGGTGGACCAGTTCCTCCGGATAGGCGTGGATCCGCTCCTCCGGGAGCACCGCCGTGTGCCTGGCTCCGTGCGCGTCCATCGCCCGCAGGAACAGGTGGGGCTCACCGCGAGCCGGCACCACCGCACACTGCGGCACGTAGAACGACCAGGCGTTGTAGCCGGTCAGGTAGTAGAGGTTCGCCGGGTCCGCGACCACCAGGGCCGACCAGCCCCGCTCCGCCATGCGCTGCTGCACCTTGCCCAGCCGCTCCGCGAACTCCTCGGGGCCAAAGACGCTCACCACACCCACACCGTTCCCGCCACCAGATCATCGTGACCGGACCCGCTGATTGTTGACAATAGACAACCCGAGATTTCGAACAGTCGTAGCGTCACCGAAACACCGGGAAGAACGGCGAAGGGTTCGACTATCCGACCGCTGTAGGCGAAGCGTGACTCGTCCTGCGGTGTGCGAGGTAGCGCATCACGAGCACGACTGCCGCCGTGGTGAACAGGCTGGACAGAAGCACCTCGTCACGAGACAACCCGTCGACGTTGGGCTGTAGCTCCTCCTCGGTCGCCCAGCCGAACAGCCACTCGCTGGTGAGCAGCCCGACGCCGAAGCATGCGACCGTACCGATCGCGGTCGCCCACAGCCGGTGCACCCAACCCTTCCCTACGAGCAACCCAGCGACCACACCGAACCCGAGCGACATGGCACCAAGCACGGCCAGTCCTTGAAGTCCCAGGTCCCACTGCATGGCGATGCCTCCTTCCCAGAGTCCATCTCATTCCACTGTGGCCCGGTGCCGTCGAAGCGGTGAGTGCCGAAAGCCCGTGCGAGCGGGCCGTAAGTAATGCGTCCGCCGCGATCCGCTCGGCTCAGATCACACCAAGGGTCGCTGCGCTCCTGCTCACGTGACCAGGGCTCGACGGCCCGGGGCCGTCGGGTTGCCGTGGATCCCGAAGCCGCATCGTCGATTGGCTGTCGATGACTCCGACAGACAAGTCGGCTGTGAGCCCCGAGTGTGCTCGGGTCTCCGCGCGCGTCGGATCTGATCGAACCTCTCCTCCCAGCCCGCCCTGCACAACGTGTCTTCTGCTGGTCTGCTTGGCGGAATCGAGATCCGCGCGTGACGAGGGACGTTCAGATGGCTGGTCGAGGGACTTCGTCCCTAGCAGACGTTGGCCCGGGCTGGTCACGCTCAAGAGGTGGGTGAGCGGACCCGAAATCGTCGTGGCTCCTCGGCCGACGAAAACGGTCGTGCGGTCGAGGAGTGGTCGAAGCAGCGTCTCCTCTACCTCGACCGCCTCAAGGTCCTCCTGGTGGCCGCGATCATCGCGGCGCACGGCATCGTCGGGTACGCGGACGTGGAGTTCTGGCCCTATGCGCAGATGCGCGAGACGACCCTGGCCGAGGCGACCACGATCGGCCTCCTGGCACTGGTCGGCCCGTTCGCGCTGCTCATGATCCCGCTCCTGTTCCTGGTCGCCGGCCTGCTGACGCCGGGCTCGCTGGAGCGCAAGGGCCCGGGACGGTATGCCCGGGACCGGCTGGTGCGTCTCGGTGTCCCGTTCGCGGTCTTCGTGTTGGCGCTGTGGCCGGCGCTGATCTGGCGGATCAATCCGCCGGGAGTGCCTCCGGGTTCGTATTGGTGGGAGTTCTTCCACGGGGGCGGCTGGGGCCTCGACGCAGGGGTGATGTGGTTCGTCGGCGTCCTGCTGATCTTCTCGCTCGGCTACGCCGCCTGGACCCGGTGGCGCGGTCGACGGCCAAGCGAGCTTGGGCACCGCAACGTGAGCCTGGGCGGGCTGCTGCTCCTCGCCCTCGCGGTAACCGTCACGACGTTCCTGCTGCGGCTCGTCTACGAGTACGACGGCGATGAGTACCTCATCGACCTGAACATGTATCAGTGGCCCCAGTGCATGGCCATGTTCGGCCTCGGCGTCGTGGCCTCCCGCCACGGGTGGCTGACCGCAGTCCCCGACCAACTGCGCCGCCGCTGCCGCACCGCCACGCTCGTGGCCGGGGCCGCGTTCGGTGCCTACATGGGCGTGGGGGCCGCCCTGGGCACGTTCGATGCGGGCACCTGGCGAGGCGGCGTGAACCTGAACGCTCTCACGTTCACGGTGCTGGAGAGCACCGTGACAGTGGTCGGCCCGGTGTGGCTGCTCGGCGTGGCCCAACGCCATCTCGGCCGGCCGCTGCGCTGGGCCCGCCCGGCGGTCGGCCGGAGCGCCTACGGCGCCTTCATCGTCCAGGGCTACGTACTGATCGGGCTGGCCGTGGCGCTGCGTCCGCTGCCTCTGCCAGGTGAGGCCAAGGCGCTGCTCGTGGCGGTCGGCGGCGTGGCCGGATCTTTCGTGCTGGCCTGGCTGCTCATCAAGCGCGTCCCCGGGGTGGGCCGCGTCCTCTGAGAGGAGAAACCTCGAATGGTCGCCATGCGTCATGACCGACCGGTTGCTGGGAACATGCCCAGCTCCCGAACATCCAATTGGCTCGCCCGCCTCGTCCTGGCGGTCGCATTGATCGCCGCGACCCTGCTCGCCGCAGGCCTGGTCGTCCCGCCCCGCGCCAAGCCCACCGACACCGCCGCGACCAGCTTCTCGGCAGACCGGGCGATGCAAGATCTCGAAGTCGTCGCCGCCGAACCCCACCCCATCGGATCGGCGGCACAGCATCGGGTCCGCGACTACCTCCTCGCGCAGGCCCGCGCGCTCGACCTGCCGGTCGAGGTGCAGCGCGACGAGGGCAGTGGTGCCGAGAACGTCATCGTGCGCATGCCCGGGACGTCGCACGCCGCACACGACGTCCTCATCACCGCCCACTACGACTCCACCCCGAACGGCCCGGGCGCGGGCGACAACGGAATGGCAGTCGCCGTGATGCTGGAGACGATGCGCGTCCTGCACGCGCGCGAACCCCTGACCAACGACATCGTCTTCCTGTTCACCGACGGCGAAGAGGAAGGCCAGACCGGCATCGCGGCCTACCTCGACGACTACCCCGACGCGGACCGCGTCGCAGTGGCCTTCGTGTTCGAGGGGCTCCCCGAGAGCGGTGGCACCGAGCTGCGCACCACGACACCGGGCGACGCCTGGCTCATCGACGAACTCGCCGACGCATCGCTTCCGGCGTTTGCCAACTCGGCCCTCAACACCTCCGACCGGGACCGGATCGGCAACGACTTCGCCGCGTTCGCTCCGGCCGGCATCGTTGCTGCGGAGTACCTGACCGAGGGCCACGTCGTGCGCTACCACAACGCCGGCGACAACGTCGCGGCCACCAACGCCGGCGTGGTGCAGGACCACGGCGAGACGATGGTGGCGCTGGCCGAGCATTTCGGGAACCTCGACCTCACCGCGGCGCGCATCAGTGACAGCGACCGCATCTTCTTCTCCGTGCCAGTGGTGGGCCTGGTGTCCTACCAGGTGTGGCTGGCCCAGGCGCTGGCCGTGATCGCAGCGGTCGGGTTCCTCGTAATCGTGGGGGCCGCGTGGCGGCGCCGCATCGTCAGTGGTCCGCACCTGGTTTGGGGCACGCTCGTGGTCCCGGGCCTGGCCGTCGCCTTCACCGCGCTGGCCTGGGCAGCGTGGCAGCTGCTGCTGGGGATGAACCCGGAGTCCGAGCAGACGCTCCACTACCCCGACTTCGACGGGAGTACGACGGCGATGGCGGTGATCGGCGCGGTCGCCGGGCTCGCGTTCGTGACCGTCTGCCACTGGCTCGCCCGCCGGCTCGGGGTGCTGGCGCTCGCCGTCGGCGCCCTGGTGTGGTGGACCCTGTTGACCCTGCTGATCGCGATCGAGGAGCCACTGTTCAGCCCCGTCGCACTCTGGCCACTGCTCGGCGGTGTCACGGCCGTGGCTGTTGCCGCATGGGTCAGCCAACCGTGGGCCCGCGTCGGACTGCTGGCGCTCGCCGCGATCCCGGCACTCGTCATCGCCGTTCCGCTGCTGATCCTCGAGGCCATCAACGTCGAGCAGGGACCACTGGTCGCGGTTCCCGTCCTGATGCTCCTGCTGGGCAGCCTGCTGCCCCAACTCCTGCTGATCACCGGCCGGCTCCGCACGCCGAGAGTGCTCAAGTTCGCGTCGAAACGGTCAGATTTCACGCGAACTCCTAACCTGCCCTCTTGAGTCCGGGGTCCTTCTCGGCGGGTGGGCGCTCAGCGCCCTGGCGACGTCGTCGACGCGGTGCGGGGTGTCCGGCCCCGTGAGGGGGCGGCCGTGGCCCGGGCCGAGCACCCGCGGGTGCAGGTCGGCGAGGTGCTGGATGGATGCGTCGGCCGCAGCAGGGTCCCAGGTGGAGTACCAAGGCGGGCCAGTCAGCCCCGGCTGCTGACGTAGGAGACCACGGACGCTGTTGAGGCGAAGGTTGACCAACGCATCGCCGGAGATCAGGACCCGGTCGGCGGTTCGGAACAGCGAGAGGTGTCCTGGAGTGTGGCCGGGTGTGGCCACGACCTCCCAGCCGGGTAACCCCGGCACGGGCGCTTCGGGGTGGAGCGTGCGCGCGGCCTCGCCCAAGGCGTTGCCTGCCAGCACCGCCTCTCTTCTGCGGCGACCCATGGCGCGCATCACCGGGAGAACGGCCCATCGGTCCAGCGGTGCTGCGGTCCTCCGCATGGCGTCGAAGTCGCCGTTGGCGATCGGCAGCTCGGCGGGGTGCAGGTACACCGGACACGACCAGCGGCCCGCCAGCTCGCGGGCGGCGCCCGAGTGGTCGGGGTGGACGTGGGTCAACAGGATCGCCTCCGGCCGCTGGCCGGGCCCGAGCGCCTGCTTCGTGCCAGCCTCGATCCGATCGGCGTCACCGGCCCAGCCTGCGTCGACGAGCAGCCAGCCGGCCCCCGCGCTGACCAGATAGACGTTGGTCTGGGTTCGCCCTCGCAGACCCACGCAGATCACCCCAGGGGCGATCTCCCGCGCCTGGACGCGACCGGCACCTGCGGTGTCGGTGATGCAGAAGACGGGGTAGCGCGGCGCAAGCTCC
Organism: Nocardioides sp. NPDC051685; assembly: GCF_044453405.1. Taxonomy (NCBI): domain Bacteria; kingdom Bacillati; phylum Actinomycetota; class Actinomycetes; order Propionibacteriales; family Nocardioidaceae; genus Nocardioides; species Nocardioides sp. NPDC051685. Next base: position 678,307 of record NZ_JBITCR010000001.1, read on the forward strand.
GCAAGACGCTCTGGAGTCGGCGGTTCCTCGAGCCCGAAGTACCACCGCGCCTGCTCCTGTGCGGCAGGCGCGCCGCTGCGCCGACGCCCGGCCTCGAGGTACGCCGCGAGCACCGGCGCCCGTTCTGCCACTGGCAGCTCGACCAGCCGAACCTGACGGGTTCCCCTTCGACGCAGTGCCGCCGCCCCTCCGGCCGCCCTGACGTTGCGGACCCACTGCGACTCTCCCGCAAGAGCGACCAGGTAGTCCGCGCCCTCGTGCCGGGTCACCAGGATCGGGATGCGCCGCGCCCGACCCGAACGCCGACCCCGCACCTCCAGGGTCATCGCGTCCCGAGGAGCGAGCCCCAACGTGGTCAACGGCACCCCGATCGGGTTCAGCCTCCGGTACCACTTCGCCGGAGGTCGGTACGACGCCGCTCCGGAGAAGTCCTGCGGGTGCAACCACCGCGGGGGCGTCATGGCGTCATCCTCCGGGTCCGTTCGGGGACGTTGCCCAACGGGGGCGGGTGAGGCCTCCGGTCTGGGACCCGTGCGTCCACAGGGCGAGGGCGATCCAGATCAGCCACCCGAACAGCAGCAGGCCATAGAGCGCGTAGGACCACCCGAGCACCGGCCGGAGAGCCTCCGACACGATCCCGATCGCTCCCGTCGCCACACCGAGCCAGGCCAACCGGCGCGAGAACGTCCCCCTGAGCATCAGCAGCGAGATCAGGAGGATCCCGAGGGTCTGAAACACGCCGATCGCGGACGGCACGTCGTTGAGCGCGATCAGGAGCTCGGCCCCGGCCACGAAGGGCGCTCCGTCGGCGACGGAGGCCGCGTCGGCGTACCGGTCGCTCAGCAACACCATGGCGAGCGATCCGTCGCCAGTCGTCGGCCAGGCCAAGGACGCCGCCCAGGACGCGACCGAGATGAGACCTGCGATCGCGGCGAAGCTCTTCCCATTACGGCGAAGTGCCACGGCCAGAGCCAGGAAGACGACCATGAGGAAGAGGCTCGGGCTCAGCCATAGCAGCTGTCGGACGATGTAGCTGGTGCGGTGACTGTCGACGTACTCGAGCATCTCCGAGCCGCCCGATGCCGACGGGGTCGCCGTGACGGCGACGATGACCAGGGCCACAACGTACAGGACGACCGCCAGCGCAGCAGAGACTGCCCCGGCGCGATACAGACGACTCCAGGACGAGTCGCTGCCGACCGACTTGCCGGTGCCCCCTCGCACTGACGACACGGCTCTCACCCCTCGCCCAAGAGGAGCAGTCCAACCCAGCCGAACCGGGTGGCCAACCCCGCGTAGCCGGTCAGAAGCAGGTTCGCGGTCCCCGTCATCTCCGGTCAGCCTCGCCGGCCGGCGTGGCTTCGAGGTGCCGCTTCAGGCCCGTCCAGATGCGGCGTTCCTGGCGCACCCCCAGCCAGGTGATCGCCGGCCCGAGCAGACGAAGGGCGCCCTTCGGGCGCACCTCGCCCGACCATGACATACGGGTACCCGACGGGACCGGCACGAACCTCAGCACATAGTCGATGTCGGCCTGCTTCATCGTGGTGGTGGAGGCGAGCCGCCTGGGTCGGTCGTACTCCGTGATCTCGATCAGCATCTCGACAGCGTCCCTGCCCGACCTGACGGCCGACTCGAACTGGGTCCCCTTACCGACCGGTCCGGAGGTGCGCTTCTCGGCGCGCACCATGCTGGGGTTGTACTGCGGCTCGTGGGTCTGGTCCGCGACATAGTCGAACACCGCCTCCACCGGTCGCTCAATCGTGATCTCGCCCTCGATCCCCGCCATGTCATCTCCCGTGCATCGTGCAGCCGGCTCCTTCCACCAGCAGACGCGCGAACGGTATGCAGGGGCAGAGGCCTTCGACCGGTGTCCAAAGGACCTGCGCCCCTGCGAGGCACGACCCGGACACCCAGTCGAGTGCACCCGGCTACTTGATCTTGAACAGCGCGGTGATGGTGGAGCCATCGTTGCTGGTCATCGTGGCCGCGTAGCAGCTGCCTGCCCCTGTCGGCGTCCTCCAGTTCTGGATGAACTGGCCCGCGGTGGTGTCGTAGCGGAGGCTTGTCCCACCGGTGGTCAGCAGCTCGATGGCGTCCTCGGTGCCGACGGCACTGGTGCAGCTGATCTTCTGGGTCTTGAAGCTGGTCACGGCTGAAGTGCTCGTCAGCTCGGTGGGCCCGGCGAACAGCTCGAACTTGAGCGGGACGGTGCTGCCTCCCTTGACGGTGTTCAAGACTCCACCCATGTCGACCGGGGCGTAGTACCCCTTGGTGGTCCACGCGAGCACGGTGTAGTTCAGCGTCGCGGTGGCGGTGTTGCCCGCGTTGTCGGTAGCGGTCGCGGTGTAGGAGTGGGCACCGACCGAGGTGCCACCACCGGTGACCTCGCAGGAGGCGAGGCCGGACAGTGCGTCCGAGGCGTCACAGGTGGGAGCGACTGGGTCGTTGCCGTAGTAGTAGCTGGCGCCCGGCCCACCGTTGAGCGCCACCGCCGGGGCTGTCTTGTCGATGTCGACGTCGGACACGGTGTCGGTCGCCGTGTTGCCGGCCCAGTCCGTCGCCGTCCCTGTCACGGACTGGTCCTCGCCCTCGCCGAGGGTGGTGTCGCCCACGCAGGTGTCGATGCCGGAGCCGCCGACGTCCGCACAGGTGAACGCCACGGTGACGTCCTGCGTGTACCAGCCGTTGTCGCCGTCCGGAGTGCTGGGACTGAGTGTGTGACCGATGGTCGGGTTCCCGGTGTCGACGATGGCGTACGTCGCCGTGGCGGTGTCGGCTGCGAGCCCACCCTCGTCGATGTAGTCGCAGGTGGCCGTCTGGGTTCCGAGGCCGTGCGAGAGCGTGCCGGTGATGATGGCCGCCACCGTGCTGTTGCCGTCCTCGGCATCGGTGACCTCACACGACGGACTCGGCTCCGAGCCGATCTCGTAGCTCGCACCGTCGGTGACACCACCGACAGACACGCTCGGCGCGGTGTTGGGCGGCGGCGGTGGTGCGGCAACATGCAGCGTCCAGTTCGCCTGGTTGTTGTAGGACCCGACGCCGGCGTCGGTGATGTTGCTGACGTTGATGTTGTAGTCACCGGCGACTGCGGAGCTGAAGGTCACCTGCTGGAACGCATTGCACGCGGTGAACGTCAACGACGTCTTGCTCGCCGTCACGTTGGCCGGCACGCTCAAGGTCACTGTGGCCGGTGTCGCGTCGCTGGCGTTACAGCCGGCCTGCCCGTCTGAACCGACACCAGTGGCGTTGACCTTGTAGCCGATCGTCGTCGTACCGCCGGCCGTGATGGTGTTGTCACCAGCGGCGACGTCGACGTCGTTCACTACGTTGTCCGCGAAAGCGACGCCAGACAAGGCCATCACTCCGGATGCTGCCATCGCGGCGACGATCGTCGCCCTGCGTGACCACTCTCGATATCCCAGCATGTGTGGTGCCCTCCCCCAACGCTTGGGTCGCACCCTCTGATGAGCCAACCCCGTGCGACGGTAGGCAGGGGTTGCCGGCGCGCGTGCCCACGGCGGGATGAGCGTCCCCGATATGGGGCATGGCCCCGAAGGGGATGTCAGACACGACGAGGGGCGGACCCCGATACAGGGTCCGCCCCTCGCGACGTACGAGAATTCGTTGGACTCAGAAGCCGAGCTCGCGGCCGATGAGCTCCTTCATGATCTCGTTGGAGCCGGCCCAGATCTTGGTGACGCGGGCGTCGCGCCACGCGCGAGCGACGCGGTACTCGTTCATGAAGCCGTAGCCGCCGTGGATCTGGACGCAGTGGTCGAGCACCTCGGACTGCGCCTGCGAGGACCACCACTTGGCCTTGGACGCCTCGACCGGGGTGAGCTCACCGCGGGCGTGCGCGGCGACGCACTTGTCGACGTACGCCTCGGCGACCTCGATCTGGGTGACCAGCTCGGCGAGGAGGAACTTGTTGTGCTGGAAGGCGCCGATGGACTGGCCGAAGGCCTTGCGGTCCTTGGCGTACTGGACGGTCTCGAGCAGGATCTGCTTGGCCTGCGCGACGTTGGCGACCGCGCACGAGACGCGCTCCTGCGGGAGCTCCTCCATCATGTGGATGAAGCCGCGGTTGAGCTCGCCGATGATCTCGGCGTCGGTGACGCGTACGTTCTCGAAGAAGAGCTCGGCGGTGTCGGACTCCTCCATGCCGACCTTGTCGAGCTTGCGGCCGCGCGAGAAGCCCTCCTTGGTCGCCTCGATCGCGAAGAGGGTGATGCCCTTGGCGCCCTTCTCCGGGTCGGTGCGGACCGCGGTGATGACCAGGTCGCAGGAGTAGCCGTTGGTGATGAAGGTCTTGGAGCCGTTGATGACCCACTCGTCGCCGTCGCGGACCGCGGTGGTCTTCAGCGCGGCCAGGTCGGAGCCGCCGGACGGCTCGGTCATGCCGATGGCGAGCAGAATCTCACCGGACGCCACGCCCGGCAGCCAGCGCTGCTTCTGCTCCTCGGTGCCGAGGCGGACCAGGTAGGGAGCGGTGATGTCGGAGTGGATGCCGACGCAGGTCGGGTAGGCCGCGCCGATCTTGGCGAGCTCCTCGGCGAGGACCGCGTTGAAGCGGAAGTCGTCGGCGCCGGCGCCGCCGTACTCCTCCGGGATCGCGAGCCCGAGGAAGCCGTTCGCACCGGCCTCGAGCCAGAACTCGCGGGGCAGCGCCTTGTCGGCGATGTGCTTGTCGGTGTGGGGCTTGACCGAACGCTCCAGCCACTGCTGGACGGAGGCTCGGAAGTCCTCGTGGTCTTCCTCATAGTGGTCGCGCTTCAGCATGAATCGGAGTCTACGACGCACTGGTTACTCAGTGGTAACCACCGTTCCAAAACGGCAGAGTCATCTGGTGATCCGGACCGGCGTACGCCACGCCACCACCAGCAGCGGAACCGAGACGACCAGGCCGACGAGGAAGACGACGTGCAGCGCCGGCGCGAGGACATCGGGAGGCAGGGCCTCCAGCGGCGGCACCTCTCCCCCGGCGTACTCGCTCCGGACCAGCCCGTTCGCGACCGCGCCGAAGAGCGCCACGCCGAGCGCCGAGCCGACCGAGCGGGCGAACATGTTGGAGCCCGTGGCCACCCCGCGCACCTCCCAGTCGACCGCCGACCCGGCGGCGACGACGCCCGGGTTGACCGACCAGCCGAACCCGAGACCGAGCACGAAGCACGGGATCGCCAGGTGCCAGAACGACGAGGTCTCGCCGACCGTCGCCAGCACCGCCCCGCCGAGGAGCACCAGCAGCGCCCCGAGCCCGACGGCGGTGCGGAACCCTCGGGACAGATAGATCCGGCCGGCCGTGGCGGCGGCGATCGGCCAGCCGATGCTCATCCCGGCGAGCGCGAACCCGGCCACCAGCGCGGAGTGACCGAGCACGCTCTGGGCATAGAGCGGGACGTACGTCGTCAGCCCCAGCATCACCACGCCGACAATCAGGCTGGCGGCGTTGGCCGGCGCGAGGACGCGGTGGCTGAGGACCCAGGGCGGCAGCACCGGGTCGGCGGCGCGGCGCTCGACGAACCCGAAAGCGACAAGGGCCGCGATGCCGACCGCGAAGATCGTCACGGAGACCGGCGAGGCCCATCCCCACGCGTGCCCACCCTCGAGCAGCCCGAGCAGGAGCGCGATCCCGCCGACGGTCAGCAGCCCGGCGCCGGCCCAGTCGATGGCACGCTGATCGGCGGCCGGGCGGCGGTCCTCGTGGAAGTGCCGCAGCAGCCACAGCGCGACCGCCCCGACGGGGAGGTTGATGAGGAAGATCAGCCGCCAGTCGAGGTAGTCGGCGAAGATCCCGCCGAGCGTCGGGCCGACGATGGCGGCGGTGGCCCAGACCGAGGCGACGTACGACGTCGCGACCGCACGCTCCTCCAGCGTGTAGATGTCGGAGACGATCGTCATCGCCATCGGCTGGATCGCCCCGGCGCCGATGCCCTGGACGGCCCGGAAGACGATCAGGACGGTCAGCGACCACGCCATGCCGCACAGCAGCGACCCGACCAGGAACGCGACGATCCCGGCGATCATCACCGGCTTGCGCCCGAGCCGGTCGGCGACCTTGGCGTAGAGCGGCGTGGTCACCGCGGTGGCCAGCACGTAGATCGAGAAGAGCCACGGGAACTGCTCGAACCCGCCGAGGTCCTTGACCACGCTCGGCACGGCCGTCGCCAGGATAGTCATGTCGATCGCGACCAGGCTCAGCGACACCATCACCGCGAGCAGGATCGGCCCGCGTTCGCTACGAAGTCCTACCGAGCTGCGCGTGGGTCTGGTCGTCGAGGTGGGCACATTACTTAGCAATCCTCACGACCGCCCATTCATTCCGACAGAGTCATTCCTGCCGCGCGCGAGCCGCGATGCGTACGTCCAGATCGGCGAGCTCGTCGAGGATCTCGCTTGCGCCCCAGACCTGATTGCGCGTGCGGTTGGTGAGCGGCCGGATGACGCCTGCCCCGCGGAGGCGGTCGATGACCCGGTGAGTCGTGGCAACAGAGAGTCCCAGGTCGTCCTCGACGTCCTCGGTGGTGACAACCGGATCCGACGCCAGCTTGTCCAGGAGCGTCTCGGCAGCGCTCGCCCTGCTCGGCTTCACGCGCTCACGCCAGTCGTTCGGTAGCTCGGCGAGCCGGGACGCCGTCACCTTCGACTCCTCAGCGGCGATGGTCGATGAGGTCGCGATGATGCCAACGATGGGCTCGGCGTCGCCTGCGTGGAAATCGTTCAGAGCCCGGAAGTACGCGCTGCGCCGAGCGGCCAGCGCGGAGGCCACCGGGACAGTCACCGATCGGGCGATGCCGCGGCGGCGTACAACTGCAGCCGCAAGCGCGCGACCGATGCGGCCGTTGCCGTCGGCGAACGGATGAATCGCCTCCAGCTGCGCGTGCGCGATCGCGGCCTGCGGAATCACCGCGATGTCGTCGCGGGTCGCGAAGCCGACCAGGTCACCCATCAGGCCGGGGACACGGTCCGGTGGCGGAGGCACGTAGATCGCACCTCGAGGCGAATGGTCACTACCCCCGATCCAGTTCTGCATGTCACGCCAGCGCCCGGCGTACGGCCCATCGATGGGGTCGTCACGCATCAGTCGCCGATGCGCGTCCAGGAGCGTCTCGAGATCGAGCGGGCCGGAGATGAGCCGGTCCAGAGCGCCGGTGGCACGGACCATCGAGAGCGCAGACGAGTTCGACTTCGCGCCATGCAGAGCACGGACGTAGTCCTCGACCGAGGCGATCTCGTGCTCGATCTTCGACGACGCGATCGACTCGGCGCGCAGGAGCATCGTCGCCAGCGGGCGAAGCTGAGGGCCATGGGTGGCGTCCAGCGAGGCGATCGCTCGAACCGCCTCATCGCACTCGGCGGCCACGCCGGGCGGGACACTCAGGCTGACGCCGGAGATGCGCGCGGGGATGCTGACCGTCACCTCTGCCAGTCGACGGTCATCGATGGTGCCGCCTTTGACGCTCTGGCGCCACGGCACGACGACACGCTCCGCCGCTGGAATCAACGCCGCGCCGTGCTCGGTCATGAGAAGAGCGTACGCGTTATTCTCACTTTTCCTTGAAAAGTGAGAATAACGGCGGTGCAGTTCTCACTTCTCCAGCTCGGCCAGGTCGAAGACCTCGTCGGCGGCGGGCTCCTCGACCTGGAACTCCTTGTCGAAGTCGGAGAAGGTGAGCTCGCCGGAGCTGCCCTGGGTCCACTTCACGATCCGGTGGGGCTTCGAGGCCAGGACGTACGTCCGGCTCTCGGTCTCGCCGTAGGTGACGTCGAGGCGCACGGCAGGGCCCTCGGCGGCCATCGCCGGGCCGATCGCCTGGGCCTCGGCCTCGGCCGGGACCATCTGGGCGGTGAGGCTGTCGATGCTGCAGAAGGCGCGCAGGCTGGCCAGCTCACCCTCGAGCTTGACCCACTTGTCGCCGACCCGCTTGGCGATGCGCTCGCCCTCACCCTTGTCCGGCGCGATCGACTTCCAGAACTCCTCGTCGCCCTGGTACCAGGCCGAGCCGGCGATGGAGCGCAGCGAGATCCGGCCGTCGCCGATGCTGACCCGGCCGACGCAGGCGTCCTCAGCAGAGACGTCGAGGTCGATGGTGATCTTGGTGCCCTCGGAATCGAGCACGTCGCCCTCGACATGGACGGTGTCGATGTCGTGCATCGCGGTCCGTGCGTCCTCGGCGATCTGGTTGCCCGGCTCCTTCGCGTAGTCGCGGGCCTGGGACAGGGATCCCTCCGTGTCACCACAGCCGGCGAGAGCGCTGGTCAGCGCGAGGATGAGGGCGGTCTTGAGCACGGCATGGCGAAACACGCGGCCTATCGTGACAGAGTTTACGAACGGGTCAACGCGAGAGGGCCTGTACGTCGGCCACCCACTCGGGCACCAGCTTGCCGGCGGGTCCCTGACGGGCGTCGTCGAAGAGGTGCGAAGTCTCTGACGGGTCCAGGTTGAGCTCGAGGGTCTTGGCCCCGGAGCGGGCGGCCATGCGTACGAAACCGGCGGCCGGGTAGACCGCGCCGCTGGTGCCGATGGCGACGAAGAGGTCGGCCCCGACGAGCGCCCGCTCGATCAGGTCGAGGTCGTAGGGCATCTCGCCGAACCACACCACGTCGGGCCTCAGGCTGTCGTTGCCGCAGCCCGGGCAGGCCGGGCCGTAGCCGAGGTCGTCGTCCCAGGCGAACCGGCCCTGGCAGGAGTCGCAGAGGGCGGAGAGCAGCTCGCCGTGCATGTGTACGACCCGGCGGGAGCCGGCTCGCTCGTGCAGATCGTCGACGTTCTGCGTGACCACCAGCAGCCCGTCACCGAGGACCTGCTCGAGCCGGGCCAGCGCGATGTGGGCCGGGTTGGGCGTCACGGCCCGCAGCTCCCGGCGACGGTCGTCGTAGAACCGGTGGACCGTCGCGGGATCACGATGGAACGCCTCCGGTGTGGCCACGTCGTCGACGTGGTGACCCTGCCAGAGCCCATCGGCATCCCGGAAGGTCGCGAGACCGCTCTCGGCGGAGATCCCGGCTCCAGTGAGCACGACAACTTTCACAAGCATTCAGGCTAGCGAGGTTGACGAAACATCCGCTGCCCCCGGACCGCCGTTTTGGTCACTCGATCGGTATTTGTGATCGGACCGACGCCGGAGCGAGGCCGCCCGGCGAAGGTGTGGACTTTTTCTGTAAAGGCCCTTTACTGTAATTCGGGTTCCTACAGTCCCCACTCGGGAGGTCCCATGCTGACCAGACGATCTGTACTAGCCGCCACCTCTGCCGCGTTCGCCGTGCCGCTCCTCGGCGGGACCCCAGGGCAGGCCCAGGCGATGCGCCCACAGGCCGCGCAGGCCGCGATCCGGCTCCGCTTCGTCAACCGCACCGGCGCGTACGACAACACCTCCATCCACTTCTGCATCGTCGGCACCGACCTGGCGACGGGCGAGCAGTCCCGGGTCACGCCGGAGGGCACGCTCGTGCCCGTCTCGCTCGCCGACAACGGCGCCGACGGCTACGCCGACTACGCGATCCCGTTCTCCGGCAGCGGCGACACGCTCTCCCAGATCCCCGCGGACATGTCGGGCCGGATCTACTTCTCGCTCGGCGACAAGCTGAAGTTCAAGGTCAACGAGGGCAACGCGCTCGCCTACCCGGCGGCCTGGGTCGAGTCCGACCCCAGCTACGGCGTGCTGCACGACTGCGTCGAGTTCACCTACAAGAGCGGCCGGATCTACTGCAACACGACCATGGTCGACATGTTCAGCGTCCCGCTCTCGATCGCGCTGACCGGCGAGCAGTCGCCGACGACGGGCACCCTCGTCGAGGGCGGTCGAGCCAAGATCTTCTCCGCGGTCTCGGCCTCCCCCGACTTCGCCTCCCTGGTGGTCGACGACCGCCGGATCATCGCGCCCGGACACGGGCTGGACGCCGGGAAGTTCTCCGCGACGTACTTCGACTCCTACATCGACCAGGTGTGGTCGAGGTACGCCGCCGAGCCGCTCGTCGTGAAGGCGAACAACGCCACCTTCACCGGTCGGGTCAGCGGCGACCAGCTCGTCTTCGACGGCGGGGTGGCGCCGTTCAGGAAGCCGTCGACCCGGGACGTGCTCTTCTGCGACGGCGCGCTGGCCGCACCCAACGACGGCGTCACCGGTCCGGTCGCCGCCGTTCTCGGCGCCGGCTTCAACCGGACCACGCTGCTCGCCTCCGCCGACCAGCCCACCGGCGACCCGGGCGGGTTCTACCAGGGCTCGCCGGTCCATGCGTACGGCAAGGCGATGCATGACAACACGGTCGACGGGAAGGCCTACGGGTTCGCCTTCGACGACGTCGGCGGCTTCGCCTCGTACGTCGAGGACAACGCCTCCGAGATGGCGGTGACGCTGACCCCGTTCTGAGGTCCGGACCCGGCGGCGTCCCCTGTATCGGGTATCTGCTGATCCGCTCATCCGCCACGCCACGAGGGCCTCTACGGTCGCACCATGTCGTACGTCGTCCTCGTGGCCTGGCTCGTCCAGGCAGCGGTCGGGATCCTGCTGCTGACGAGCTGGATCGGGCATGGCCGCACGCCGCCGCGGACCGTCGTCACGCACGTGACGCTCTCCGTCCTCGGCGTCGCCTCCTGGATCACGTACGTCCTGAGCGACATGGTCCTGTGGGCGTGGGCCGCGTTCGCCCTCATCGCGATCGGCAACGCCTTCGGCGACATGATGCTGCTGCGGCGTGCGCGGGCGATGGGCGGCAGCCACCTCTCGACGGTCAACGCCTACAAGGTCGCCCTCCGCTCGATGTTCAAGGGCCGGCTGCCACTCCGGGTCAGCTTCCATGCGGTGTTCGCCGGGGTCGTCTTCTTCTCCACCCTGGGCGTCTGCATCGCCGAGACCGTCGGGTAGCGCATTTGGCGGTGCGGCACACGGCCGCGGTCGGGATACTGGGCCCATGGGTGCGGGTGGCGCGGTTCTGATCATCGTCGTCGGGGCGGTGCTGCTCGCCTTCGTGGTGCTCGCGGTCGCCCTGCTCGTCGCTGCCGGCGCGGTGAGGATGTCGGGGAAGAACCCGAGGCCGCTGGCCTGGACCGGGCTCGGCGTGCTCGCGATCCCGGTGCTGTTCGTCGCCACCCTCGTCGTGTGGTCCCAGATCGTCCGCGACCCCGACACCATCGAGCTCGACCTGCGCGAGCCGATCCAGCTCTCCAGCCTCCCCGAGGACAACGAGGAGTTCCCCGGGATGCGCGACTACGACAGCGACCACGTCGACCTGGTGCTGCCCGACGGCGAGCGGTTCAAGGCCGAGGTCGACGGGGTCCTGGTCTGGTCCGACGACGGGTACGTCAGCCGCGTCACCTTCGACCGGCGGGCCCGCGAGGAGGGTGAGGCCGCGACCCTCGGCGCCGCCTGGGAGGCCGAGCTGGGCCGCGCCGGCACCGTCGAGGTCCAGCCGGACTACTCCACCTTCGGCCGGGTCCGCGGCGAGGTGCTCACGGCTCCCTAGCCGGTTCACCGTCCCAGCCGGCGAAGCCGGGCCATGGCCAGCGGCAGGCAGATCGCGATGATGGCGACCGGCCAGAGGACGGCCATGGTCAGTGCGTGCTCGCCGACCCAGGTGGTGGCGGGGCCGGCGGTGTTGCCGAACAGGTCACGGGTGGCGATGACGGTCGAGGAGAGCGGGTTCCACTCGGCGGGCAGGGCCAGCCAGCCCGGCATCAGGTCGGTCGGCACGATCGTGTCGGCGACCATGGCGAGCGGGAAGACGAGCGCGAAGTACTTCATCGCCGCCTCGGGTCCGCTGACCAGCAGGCCGAGCAGGATGCCTACCCAGGAGAACGCTGTTCTGAGGAGGATCAGGAGCCCGAGCGCGGCGATCACCGCACCGAAACCGAGGTGGGCCTGCCAGCCGAACAGCGTCCCGAGCGCCAGCAGGATGCTGAGCTCGACCACGGCGAGGATCACATCGGCCAGGGCCCGCCCGGCCAGCACCGCCACCGGCGACATCGGGAGGGATCGCATCCGGTCGAGCACCCCGCCGCGTACGTCCTCGGCGACCGAGATCGTGGTGTTGCCGATGCCGAACGCCATGGTGAGCGCGAAGAGGCCGGGAAGCAGGAACTCGCGGTACTCCGCCCCCGGGACGTCCATCGCGACCCCGAAGGCCTCGCCGAAGACGAAGCCGAACATGGCCACCGCCATCACCGGGATCATCAGGGTGCCGAGGAGCTCGTCGGGGCGGCGTACGAGATGGAGGAGGTGGCGCTTGGCCACCACCCAGGTGTCGACCGTCGCCCACGTGATGCGTGATCCGTGGACGGTCGTGTCGGTCAGCGTGGCCATCTCAGGCTCCTTCGGTGATCAGCAGGAACGCCTCGTCGAGGTCGCGGCCGCCGACGCTGGACTTCAGCTCGGCCGGCGTCCCCTCAGCGACGACGCGGCCGCGGTCGACCATCGTGATGCGTGAACACAACCGGTCGGCCTCCTCCAGGTACTGGGTGGTCAGCAGCACGGTCGTGCCCGAGTCGGCCAGCTCGCGGACCGCGTCCCAGACCTCGAGCCGGCTGCGCGGGTCGAGCCCGGTGGTGGGTTCGTCGAGGAAGAGCACCCGGGGGCTGCGGATGAGGCTGACGGCCAGGTCGAGCCGCCTCCGCATGCCGCCGGAGTAGCCGCGCACCGGGCGGCCGGCGGCCTCGACGAGGTCGAAGCGTTCCAGCAGCTCGTCGGCGCGCTGTCGTGCTTCCTTCGCCCGCATCCGGTGCAGGCGGGCGAACATCTCCAGGTTCTGCCGGCCGCTCAGGACGCCGTCGACCGCCGCATACTGGCCGGCGACGCCGATACGCGCTCGCACGCCTGCCCGGTCGCGGGCGACGTTGCGTCCGGCGACCCAGGCCTGGCCGGAGTCGAAGCTCGCGAGGGTGGCGAGGATGCGTACGGTCGTGGTCTTGCCGGCCCCGTTCGGGCCGAGCAGGCCGTGGACCGTGCCGGCGGGGACGGCGAGGTCGATGCCGTCCAGGGCGGCGCCGCGGCCGGGGTAGCTCTTGCGGAGTCCCTGGGTCCAGATGGCGGGTTCGTCGGTGATCATGCTGCTGCCTCCAGTTCTGTCGGTCGAGCCGACGTCGTGAGGGACGAACGACGGCGTGTCGAGACCAATGCAGTCGTCACCTCGTCGTAGCGGCCCAGTGCGATCCGGGCGATGTTGAGCAGCGACTCGCTGCCCTCGGTGTAGTAGCCGCAGTGGCCTTGGATGTCGCCGGTCCCGAACCGGGTCGCGCCGAGCTCGAGCGGCCCGCGCCCGAGACCGAGACGCCCGACCCGCACCCGCGGGACCAACCGGATCCGGTCGGTCTCGCCATAGGCGGCCCAGAGCCGGGTGCTAGTGCCCAGCTCGGAGCGCCGCACCGCGCCCATCCCCGCGCTGCCCAGCGCCACGTAGTCCTCGGCGCGGGCGCTCGCGAGGGCCAGGCCGGCGACGGTCGAGCCGTAGCTGTGGCCGACCAGGGTGAGGTGGGCGGCGCGCGGCAGATAGTGGGTGAGGGCGGCCAGGTCGCTGGCGCCGGCATGGGCGGGCCCGTTGGTGATCGCGTTGTACCACTCCGGCGGCGAGTGGTAGCCCAGCCAGACCACGACGGCCGACCGGCTCTCGGGCGCGACCTCCTGCATCGTACGCAGCAGCAGCTGCCCACGGGAGCGCGGACTGTGGGCCTCGGTGCTGGTGAAGTAGTTGCCGAGGTGGTGGCCGTTTCCGGGCACGACGACCGCGACATGGTCGGCGGTGGCGGCGTCCCCGAAGACCTCCACGACCCGTGCCCCTCCGGGCGGGTCGCAGGCGAGCAGGCGGGGTCCGATGGATCCGTCGGCCTCGTTGAGGCCGTATCTGAGCGGCGTCACAACTGTCATGGCCGTGACGGTAGGAATCAGGTGTGCCGCCGCGCGTCACTCCCGGGAGCCATTCGACCCCCTACCGGGGTAGTGCGGGATGTCCCTGAGGGCCCAAATGGGCTAGACGTGCGGCGCGACCAAACCGCTCTCGTAGGCGAAGACGACGGCCTGGGCGCGGTCGCGGAGGCCGAGCTTGCCGAGGATGCGGCTGACGTGGGTCTTCACGGTCTGCTCGGCGAGGAAGAGCTCGGCGGCGATCTCGCTGTTGGAGCTGCCACGGGCGATGTTCTCGAGCACCTCGCGCTCACGCTCGGTGAGCTGCTTGAGCCGCGGATCCGCCTTCCGGCGGCGCGGCGCGCGGGCGAACTGGGCGATCACCTGCCGGGTCACCGACGGCGAGAGCAGCGCCTCACCGGCATGGACGACGCGGATCGCGGAGGCGAGCTCGTCGGGCGAGGCGTCCTTGAGCAGGAAGCCGCTGGCGCCGAGGCGCAGCGACTCGTGGACGTACTCGTCGGCGTCGAACGTGGTCAGCATGATCACCTTGGTCTGCGCCGTGGCCGGGTTCTCGGAGAGCTGGCGGAGCGCCTCGATCCCGTCCATCACCGGCATCCGGACGTCCATCAGCACCACGTCGGGATGCGTACGCCGCACCACCTGCAACGCCTCGGCGCCGTCGGCCGCGGTGCCGACCACCTCGATGTCGGGTTGGGTGCTGAGCAGCGCCACGAAACCCGAGCGCACCATCTCCTGGTCGTCGACGACCACGATCTTCACCGTCACGGGGTCTTCCTACCGCGTTTGCCGGAGGTCTGCACCGCCGTTTGCGTGGGGAGCCGCGCCTCGACGACGAACTCGTCCCCGTCGGAGGCCCCGGCCGTGAGGCTGCCGCCGACCGCGCCGGCGCGCTCGCGCATCCCGATCAGACCATGACCGCCGCCGGTGCTCTCCGCGGCGGTGGCCGGAGCGGCGCCGTCGAGGGTGTTGGCGACCCGGATCTCGAGGTCCCTCTCCCCTATCGCCAGATCGACGCTGACCGGCTCGGCCGGTGCATGGCGGCGGGCGTTGCTGAGCGCCTCCTGCACGATCCGATAGGCCGCGGTGCCGACCTCCGGAGCGACGTCGCTGAGCTCCGGAAGGTCACCGCGCACCTCGACCCGCTGCCCGGTCCCGCGGGCCGACTCGAAGAGCTCGGCCAGCCCGTCGATGCCCGGCACCGGGACCCGGCCCGACTGCCCCTCCTCCGTACGCAGCACGTCGAGCACCCCGCGCATCTGCCGCAGCGCCGAGGCCGCCAGGTCGGCGATCTCGGCGAACTCCGCCTCCGCCGCCGGGCTGACGTCGTCGACCCGGTGCGGGGCGGATCTGGCCTGCACGGTGATCAGCGACATGTTGTGGGCGATCACGTCGTGCAGCTCGCGGGCGATGCGTGCCTTCTCCTCGACGACCGAGCGGCGCTCGTGCTCCTCACGCAGCGCGCTGCGCGACTCGGCCAGCCGCCGGGCGACCGTGGCGAGGGCCCCGAGCATCAGCGCGAGCGAGGCGAAGTTGGCCACCTCGCCGATCGAGGGGACGAAGTCGTTCCAGGCGACCCCGACGACCGCCAGCACCACCCCCGCGGCGACCTGGATTCCGAGGGTGATCGCAGCCAGCCGCCACCCGGCGACGAGGGTCAGCACGATCAGCACCAGGAGCTGTGTCAGGGTCGGCGGCGGTATCATCCACGGCCAGCCATCGCGGCCCAGACTGACCATCGCCAACGCGGTGAGCGTCACCGCGACCAGGGACAGACCGGCTGCCTCGACCGGCCGCCACAGCGCGAGCGCAATCGACCCGGCGTGAGTTCCGCCCAGCAACAGCGCGACGCCCCCG
Organism: Nocardioides sp. NPDC051685; assembly: GCF_044453405.1. Lineage (NCBI taxonomy): Bacteria > Bacillati > Actinomycetota > Actinomycetes > Propionibacteriales > Nocardioidaceae > Nocardioides > Nocardioides sp. NPDC051685. Next base: position 694,017 of record NZ_JBITCR010000001.1, read on the forward strand.
GCGACCGAGTATTCATCGGTCAGGATGGCCGACTGGACGATCCCGAGAACGATCGCGGCGACGTACACAGCCAGTCGTCCGCGCCCGGCCCAGGTCTTCAGCATGATTTCAGTAATACCAGGACGATGCGTGGCGCATGCCCCAGAGAAGCCACTGCACGCTGAACCGAGCGGTTGTGGCCCCCTCCTCAATGGCTCAGCGATGGAGCGAAACCTGATCCTGCCTTCTCGGTGAGGTGAATGAAGATTCGTTCGCGTGTCCGAGGTGAATGAAAGTTCGTTCGCGTGTCCGAGGTGAATGAAGATTCGTTCGCGTGTCCGAGGTGAATGAAGATTCGTTCGCGTGTCCGAGGTGAATGAAGATTCGTTCGCGTGTCCGAGGTGAATGAAAGTTCGTTCGCGTGTCCGAGGTGAATGAAAGTTCGTTCGCGTGTCCGAGGTGAATGAAAGTTCGTTCGTCCGCCGGAGGTAGGGGGTGGCGCCGCGCGGGTCGGCGCGTACCGGCCGCCGGCTTCGTTGGAACCCACAATGTCGTCATGACTGAGGTGTTGCCCGGCGGCAGAGGTGTCGGTCTCGAAGAGCGGCCCGGGGCAGCCGACGCAGCTGCTCGCGTTTCCCGGCAGAGGTGCGACTGTCGCGGCGGCCGAGGTCAGGATCAACACCGCGCGGGTCGTCGAGGGATTCGTGATCACCTCGGCCGACGGCCGCAGCGTCCCCCTCACCCTGTGGCCGAAGCCGACGATGGGCGTCGCGAAGCCGCACACCGGCGCCCTGCTCGTCCGGACGATCGACGAGATCCGGGGCATCCTGGCCTGAGCGTCAGCGGCCGACGGCGGCCTTGTCCTCGTCCTGGGTGCGGATGCTGCCCTCCCCGGACTCGATCCGACCCTTCAGGCTGACGGTGATGTAGTGGGTCCAGGCGTCGTAGCAGACGTCGAAGCACTCGTCCCCGCGCCCGAGGCCCTCGTGGGTGAAGGTCACGCGGGTCAGCCCGTCCTCGCGGGCGATGTCGAAGCGCCCGGTCGTACCGATCCACTCCCTCTTGTCGGCGATGAAGTCGAGGTAGCCGTCGGTGAACTCCCACACGACACGCTCCCCCGGAACCAGCTCGGCCACGCGCTGCTTGGAGAAATGGATGTCCGGCACCAGGTAGAACCACTCGGCTCCGAGCTGGTCGGTGGGCCCGGCGATGTGGTGCCCCCACCAGGAACGTACGTCGTTGATGGCCTCGTACGCCTCCTGCGGTGTGGCGTCGACGGTGAAGGTCGCGGTCAGGTCGCTCATGGCTGTCCCCTTTGAGTTCGATTGTGACTTGCATCATGCAAGCATCACCGTAGATGGGGGAACTTTCATCATGCAAGTGATTTGCTAGAGTCGTCCTCGTGCTCGGAAAGACGTACGACAGCCAGATCTGCTCCATCGCCCGATCCCTCGAGGTCGTGGGCGAGCGCTGGACCCTGCTGATCCTGCGGGACGCGATCTTCGCCGGGGTCACGCGATACGGCGACTTCCAGCACAACCTCGGCATCGCCACGAACATCCTCAAGACCCGCCTGGCCACGCTCGTCGAGGCCGGCCTGATGACGCGCGACGACGCCGGCGACTACCGGCCGACCACCATGGCCCAGGGGCTGCGGCCAGCGCTGATCGCGCTCACCGAGTGGGGCGACACCTGGTTCGCCCCCGACGGGCCGCCCATCGACTACCTGCATGCCGACTGCGGAGAGCCGGTTCACCTCGAGACGCGATGCGAGCAGCACGGCGAGGTTCCGCCGAATCAGGTCGTGGTGCGGCCCGGACAGGGCATGCCCGCGGACTACCTGGCGGCTCGTCGGCCGATCCGGGACCGATGACGCGTTGCCCGCGGTGACTCCCGTCGCGGGCGGCTCACTCCGACTCGCGCAGCAACGGCCGGGCAAGCCGGCGTCCGCGGTGGATCTGTGCCTTGATGGTCCCGAGCGGGACGTCGACCAGGCCGGCGATCTCGTCGTACGGCAAGCCGTAGACGTCCCGCAGCAGCAGCGGCTCGACCAGCTGCGGGTGGTCGAGCTCGAGCTTCTCCATCGCCTCGAGCAGGTCGAGGCGGGTGCCGGCGATGACACTCGTGGTGCGGGGGTCGGGACGGTCGGCCGGCATGACCTCGACCGGGACAGCCTGCCTCTTCAGTCGTCGATAGGTCGATCGCGCGGCGTTCACCGCGACGACGTGCAGCCAGGTGGTGAATCTCGCGCTGCCCGTCCAGGTGCCGATCTTCGCGGCAACGGAGATGAGTGCCTCCTGGCAGGCGTCCTCGGCGTCGGCGAGGTGCGGGAGCACGCCACGGCACGCGCTGAGCACCCGCGGACGTACCGCGCTCAGCAGGGCCTCGAGGGCGTCGCGGTCGCCGTCCTTGGCGCGTCGGGCGAGCTCGTCGATGTCGTCCGGGCTAAGCGCGTCGCTCGCGATGGGAGGCTCCTCCTGCTGGGGTGATGCGGGCGCACCCAGCATAGGGCCGGGCACCTGACAAACCCGCCGGGCAGTGCATAATGTCGGGGTGTCCGGACCGGATCTCTTGGGTCGCTACGCGGTTCAGCGACGGATCGGGGCGGGCGCGTTCGCCACCGTGTGGATGGCCTTCGACGACCAGCTGGACTCGCCGGTCGCGGTCAAGGTGCTCGCCGAAAACTGGAGTGGCGACGACCACGTCCGGCGCCGCTTCCTCGACGAGGGCCGGATGCTGCGCAGGGTGGAGTCGCCGCACGTGGTCACGGTGTACGACGCCGGGGAGCTCGACGACGGCCGGCCGTATCTGGTGATGACCTATGCCGACCAGGGCACGCTCGCCGACCGGGTCGATGCCGAGCCGATGTCGATGGCGCAGGTCTTCGACGTGGTGCGACAGGTCGGCCTCGGGCTGCAGACGCTGCACGACCGCTCGGTCCTGCACCGCGACGTCAAACCGGCGAACGTGCTGTTCCGGACCGTCGACGGTAAGGTGCGCGCGATGGTGGCCGACCTGGGCCTCGGGAAGTCGCTGGACGTCTCGTCGCGGCTCACCCTGATCGCCGGCACACCGACGTACGTCGCGCCCGAGCAGGCGCGCGGCGAGTCGCTCGACGCCCGCGCCGACCAGTACTCCCTCGCGGCGATCACCTATCTGCTGCTCACCGGCAGGCCGCCGTACCGGCACGCCTCGCTGGCCGCCGCTTCCCACCCCGGTCCGCTGCCACCGCTGTCTAGCGAGGACCGCCCCATCCCCGCTGCCGTCGCCGCCGTCGTCTCCCGTGGCCTGGCCGTGGATCGCGACCAGCGCTACCCCGACATCACCTCGTACGTCGCGGCGCTGGCCGACGCCCTGGGCGAGGGGGCGGGCGGCGCCTCGCCCACGCGGCGACCAGAGGATCCGGACGTCACCCAGCCAGGTGCGCGCCCGAGCCTCCCCACCACGGTCGACGAGGAGCCGACCGAGCAGACCGAGCCGACCGCCGCGCACCCGCGTCGACGCCGGTGGCTGCTGGCCGGGGTGGTCGCCCTGGTGGCCGGCGCAGGCGCAGGTTACGGCGCGGCCCGGCTGGCGCCGGAGGACAGCGCATGGGCCGATGTGTCCGACGAGACCGGGTCACTCAGCGTCAGCATCCCCTCGGAATGGAACCGGGCCGCCGTTGACGGGTGGGTCCCGCCGACCGAGAAGCGGGACCAACCGGCCCTGTCGGTCGGCACCTCCTCCGGCTGGGCGTCCGAGCCGGACGGCCAAGGTGTCTTCCTCGGCATCCTCGCCGGCACCGAGCTACCGGACCAGATGCCACAGCACCCCGAGTGCGGCCCACCACGAGATCCCGTCACCGACAGCACCGACGACGGCGACGTCGTCACGGTGCTCTATCCCGACTGCGGCGACGGGGTCACCGTAGAGCGGGCCGTCCTGGTCGCCGACAACCAGCTGCTGTGGGTGCAGGTGCGAAGCCACGACACCGCCACGGCCAACCGGGTCCTCGACGGCGTCGAGACCCACGGCTTCCACTAGGTCCTGGCCGCCGGGACGATCCGACCGAAGAGGTCGTTCATGCCGGGGCGGTCGGCACGCCTGCCCACCAGAGCGATCCAGGCATAGGCGGCGTCGGAGTCGGCGGAGTCCTCCTTGGCGAGGTAGGCCTCCATCGTGACCCGGCGATAGCCGTCGCTGACGTACTCCGCGACGAACGAGGTATCCGTCCTCGACAGGACCTCGAGGCCCGTCACGTCCTCGGAGGAACGGAGCGCGTCCAGTCGAGCGTCGACCGCGTGGTCGACGGGCTGGTACTGGTTCCCGATGAGCCGGACCCGGAGGAAGTAGGTGTTGACGATGTTGCCGGGCGGCGGGTACCAGCGCCACTCACCCGCGCTCGGGACGCTGCGATCCCATCCCCGCGGGACCGGCAGGGTGAGATCGAAGGGCGCCACACCGACCGTCGCCCGGCGCAGCGGCAGGCCCGGCTGCAACGCCGGCCGGTCGGAATCGGGCAGCACCACGACCGGGTTGACCGGGTAGCTCGGCGACACCGCGGCGACCGGCTCCGGCCCCGAGAACGAGGTGGTCCCGCCGTCGTCGACCGTGGTGACGAGATAGCCGCCGACCCCGCCGACCGCCGCGAGCGCGAGCAGCAGGCCGACCCTGACCAGTCTCATGCGGGAATGGTAATCGTCGTGCCGCGTCATCGCCGGACGAGGGAGGCGATCGCCTCCTTGACCACTCGGGCGAAGGCGCGCCCGCCCTGGGGACCCGGGTGGATGCCGTCGCTGGCGAAGTCCGTGACCCCGGATGCCGCCGCGTCCCAGTCGGCCACGGCGACCGACCTCTGGTCATCGGACAGCCTTCGCAGCTTGGCGTTGACCGACGGGATCCAGTCGCGGTCCGCATGCGCGGTGACGAAGACGAACACGTGTCCGTGCCCGGCCGCCTCGACGACCTCGTCGATGGTGTCGCTGTTGAAGTCACCGTTCGTGCCGAGTGCGATCACCACGACGGGCCGCAGCTCGCCCGATGCTTGCAGCCGCCCGACGACGTCAGGGGCATCCCACATCTGCTCGCCGATCTCGGCTCGGATGTCGATGCCCGGCAGCACAGCGAGCAGGCCCTTCGCGCTCGCCAGGGTGACCGAGTCGCCGATCACCGTGGTCTGCTTCCCGAGCGGGCGTCGTGGATCGACGGACCTGTCCGGCGCGCTTGCGGATCCCGCCGGCCGCACCTCCGCGGCGGCTCCGATGGCGTCCTGCCCGCCCTCGACGTACGACTCGGCCGAGGTGGTGGCCGGCGACCGCACGATCCCCCCGGCCGCGGCCCACACCGTGATCGCCACGACGACCATCCCGACGACCGGGACGAACCCGCCCGACCGCAGATGCGCGGCGAACCGCTTCGCACAGCCGAGAACGCCCAGCCGCTGGACCGGCCGTTCGACGTACGTCCAGCTCAACGCCGCGAGCCCGAGCGAGAGTCCGACCACGAGCACTGCCCGCGTGCCCTCCGGGATCCTCGCACCGGTCGCGAGCAGGACGATCAGCGGCCAGTGCCACAAGTAGATCGCATAGCTGCGCCGGCCCACCCACACCAGCGGGCGGGACCCGAGCAACGGGGCCACCTGTCCGGGAACCGCGGCCGAGACGACGGCGATCGCGGCGGCCAGGTCGACGAGGACGATCCCTCCGCGATAGGCGAACGTCGAGGTTTCCCCGATCAGGACCATGCCGAGCACGCACACCGCGAGTGTCGAGACGACGACCAGCCTGTGCACCTTGTCACGCCCGTCGCTGGGCGCGGCGAGCCAGCGAGCGGCCCACACGCCAGGGCTCAGCGACACCAGCGCCGCGACGCCGCCGATCAGCAGCGAGAACCCGTGCGTGTCGGTGCCGAAGTAGAGCCGGCTCGGGTCCTCCCCAGGCACGAGCGTGACGGCCATCGCGACCGCGCTGGCCGCAGCGAGCACGGCAGTCACCCCGGCGGCGGCCCGCGCGCTCCCGGCGAGGACCACGATCGCGATCAACAGCGGCGGCCACAGCAGGTAGAACTGCTCCTCGACCGCCAGCGACCAGAGGTGCTGGAGTACCGGCGGCTCGGTGCGCTCGAAGTACGACAGCCCTGCGCCGGCCTGGTACCAGTTGCTGGTGTAGGTCAGCGCGGCCACCAGCTGCGGGCGGAGTCGGACCGCCGCCGGGCCGCCGACGATGCCCGTCACCGCGGCCACCACGACAAGCATCACGCCGAGCGCGGGAAGCAGACGGACCGTACGCCGCCACCAGAACCGGGCGAGCCCGAGGCCCTTTCCCGAGGCGATCCGCTGCGCCAGGCCCCGCGTGATCAGGTAGCCGCTGAGCACGAAGAAGATATCGACCCCGAGGAACCCGCCCGGCAGCGCGTCGGGGAACAGGTGGTAGACGACGACCGCGGTCACGGCTATCGCACGAATCCCGTCGAGTGCGTCGATCCGACCGCCACCCGCCGCTCCCGAGCCGCCCCGGTCGGCCTCGGCGGCGACCCCTCCCCTGAGTGCGAACATGCCTCTCCTCCACATCAACGGTCCTGGCCGGCTGATGCCGGCTCGTTCCGTTCGATGCGTCGAGCGGCAGAGAAGTTGCCGCGGGGAGGTTGCGACTTCTCGATCCACGTCGACTCACCGTGCCCGCCGCGGTTCACACGGCGGGCGCGGTGGGCCATGGGGTCAGGCGTCGACGAGCTCCCGGGAGCTGGTCTCCCCGAGTCGGACCAGGGAGAAGACGCTCAGCAGACAGAACGCCGCGATGACGGTCGAGAGCATGACCGTGCTCGCGCCGGCCTTCTGCAGGGAGGCGAAGAGGAGCGGGGACAGACCGGCGCCCATGCCGGCGAGCTGGTAGCCCAGCGAGGCACCGGTGTAGCGCGAGGAGGTCTTGAAGACCTCGCTCATCAGCGCGGCGAGCGGGCCGTAGAAGGCGGCGTGGATGACCGACTGGCCGAGGACGACCGCGAGGACGAGCAGCGCGACCGACCCGCTGTCGAGCATCGGGAAGAGCAGGTACGCGAAGACCGCGGTCGCGAGAGCGGCGGTGAGGACCACCGGCCGACGGCCGACGCGGTCGGTGAGCGCGGACCAGCCGATGATGCCGATGACCGCGCCGGCCGAGGAGACCGTCAGCGCGTTGAGCACCGTGGGCCGCTCGAAGCCGGCGCCGAGGGCGTACGCGATCAAGAAGGTGGTCAAGGTGCCCTGCGTCACGAAGGCACCGAGGCCGACGCCGACGGCCAGCAGGAGCGTACGCGGGTGGTTGCGGAGGACCTCCAGCAGCGGCGTCTTCGCCTCGGCCCTGCGGTCCTTCATCGCCTCGAACGCCGGCGACTCGGTGACGCTGAGGCGGATCCACAGGCCGACCGCGAGCAGCAGGATGCTGAGCAGGAACGGCACCCGCCAGCCCCACGCGGTGAACTGCTCGGGCGTGGTGACCGTGGCCATCAGCGCCATCACCGCGGTCGAGAGCACCATGCCGGCCGGGGCGCCCGCGTTGGTGAACGAGGCCCACAGCCCGCGCCGGGAGGTGGCGTGCTCGGCGGTGATCAGCACCGCACCACCCCACTCCCCGCCGACCGCGATGCCCTGGATGACCCGGAGCAGGATGAGCAGTACCGGCGCGGCCGCGCCGATCTGGCCGTACGTCGGCAGGCAGCCGATCAGGAAGCTGACCACACCCATGATGAGCATGGTCAGGACGAGCATCTTCTTGCGTCCGAGCCGGTCGCCGAAGTGACCGAAGACCACACCCCCGAGCGGGCGCGCCAGGTAGCCCGCGGCGAAGGTGCCGAAGGACGCGATCGTGCCGGTCACCGGGTCGAGGTTGGAGAAGAAGACCTGGTTGAAGACCACGGCCGAGGCGGTGGAGTAGAGCAGGAAGTCGTAGTACTCGATCAGGCTGCCCGTGAAGCTGCTGGCGACGATCCGGCCCATCTGCGTGCGTGAACCGGTCGTGCTACCGCCGGAGGTGAGAGTCATGGTGGGGGCTCCATTCAGGATTCCTGTTTATCAGGATTCCTGTCGATTCTGAGTGATCCACGTCACGTCTGTCAAGGAGCCCCCACGACCGGGTCAGAAGGTGAGCACAGGTTTCACCGTGGCGCCCGAGACCATGTCCGCGACGGCCGTCTGGATCTCCTCGAAGGAGTAGCGCCGGACCAGCCGGTCCAACGGCAGCCGCCCGTCCGCCACCAGCCGCGCCAGCGCCGGGATCAGCGTGCGGGTCTCGGCATCGCCGAGGGTCAGCCCGGTGACCCGCTTGCCGGCCAGCATGGCGTTGACGTCGAGCCCCACCTCGGTGCCGAAGGGCGGCGCCCCGACGATGACGGCGGTCCCCCGGGCACGCAGGGCGTCGATGCCGTGGCGGAGCACGCCCGGGTTGCCGGTCGTCTCCACGACCCCGTCCGCGCCACCGCCGGTCACCTCCGTCAGGGCCGCGGCCAGGTCGTCGACCCGGCCGGCCTCGATGACGTCGGTCGCCCCCAGCTCGCGTGCCAGCTCGAGCCTCTCGGTCACCCGGTCCACCGCGACGATCCGGGTCGCCGGGGTGAGGCGTGCGGCCATCACCGCGGACAGCCCGACCGCACCCGCACCGAGGACCACCACCGAGGATCCCGGCCGCGGCGCGAGCACGTTCCAGACCGCACCGACCCCGGTCTGCACCCCGCACCCGAGCGGTGCGAGCAGGGACAGGTCCGCCTCGGGATCGATGCGAACGGCGCTGCGCTCGTCGACGACCGCGAGCCGGGAGAAGGAGGACTGCCCGAAGAAGTGACCGCCGATCGCCTCCCCACCCCTGCTCACCGGCGAGGTGCCGTCCAGGCGCGCACCACCGATGAGGTTGGCGGGCAGCCAGACGTCGCAGTAGGCCGGGTGGCCGTCACGGCACTGGGCGCAGGTCCCGCAGGAGCTGAACGACAGCAGCACCTGGTCGCCGGGTACGAGGCTGCGTACTGCTGATCCGACCTCCTCGACGACACCGGCACCCTCGTGCCCGAGCACGCCCGGGAGCGGGAACGGCAGCCCACCGCTCGCCACGCCGAGGTCGGTGTGGCACAGCCCGGCGGCGACCATCCGGACCAGGATCTCGTCGGGGCGAAGGGCGTCGAGCTCGACGTCCGCGACGGTGAACGGGGCGCCGGCGGTCTCGACCACCGCAGCCTGGGTCGTGGTGCTCATGGTGTCTCCTGGGTGGTGGGTGGAAGGGAGATGACGACGGATCGGACCTTGGTGTAGGACTCCAGCGACTCCGGGCCGTACTCGCGGCCGAAACCGGACTGCTTGACGCCACCGAACGGCACCGCCGGGTCGAGCATCGCCCAGTCGTTGACCCAGACGATGCCGGCGTCGAGGAGGCCCGCGACCCGGTGCGCGCGGGCGAGGTCGCGGGTGTGCAGCCCGGCCGCCAGCCCGTACGCCGTGGAGTTGGCGAGCGCGACGGCCTCGTCCTCGTCCGCGAACGACTGCACCGTGAGGACGGGCCCGAAGACCTCCTCGTTGACGACGCGCGAGTCCGCGGGCAGCCCGGTGATCACCGTCGGCGCGTAGTAGTACCCGCCGGCGAGATCGCCCCCGAGCTCCGGACGCTCGCCGCCGGTGACGATCTGGCCGCCCTCCTGGCGGGCCAGGGCGACGTACTCCTCGACCTTCTTGCGGTGCTGGTCGCCGGCCATCGGGCCGATGACCGTCGCCAGGTCGCGCGGATCGCCGAGCGGTACTCCCGGGACGGCGTGCCGAAGGATGTCGACCACCGTGTCGTGGATCTCCGCGGCGACGAGCAGCCGCGGCCCGGCCATGCAGAACTGTCCCGTGTTGAACACGAAGGCCTTGATGACGGCACCCACGGCGGCCTCGATGTCGGCGTCGGCGAAGACCAGGTGCGCGCCGTTGCCGCCGAGCTCCATCGTGACCGGCTTCAGGTGCTCGCCCGCGACGCTCGCCGCCCGGCGGCCGATGGCCGTCGAGCCGGTGAACGCGATCTTGTCGACCCCGGGATGACGCAGCAGGGGGTCCCCCGCATCTGGACCGGTCCCGGTCACCACGTTGAGCACGCCGTCGGGAACCCCGGCATCGACCAGCAGCCGAGCCATGAACAGTGCGCTCAGCGGGGTGCCGTCGGCCGGCTTGTGCACGAGCGTGTTGCCCGCCGCCAGCGCGGCCGCGATCTTGGTGCTCGACAGGATGAGCGGGAAGTTGAACGGCGTGATCGCGCCGACCACACCCAGGGGCTCGCGGCGCGTGTAGGCGAGCGCAGGCATGGGCGTGTCCCGTACGGACCCGTCGAGGGTCTGCGCGAGCGCGGCGCAGTACTCGTACTGCTGGGCCGCCGTCTCGACGTCGACGTGTCGTGCCAGCGTCACCGGCTTGCCGACGTCGCGGCTCTCGACCTCGACCAGCTCGTCGGCCCGCTCCCGGATCAGCGCCGCGACCCGGTGCAGGATCCGGCCTCGGTCACGGCCGCTCATCCGCGGCCACGGGCCCTCGTCGAAGGCGCGTCGTGCCGCCGTGACGGCGGCGTCGATGTCGGTCGCGTCACCGAGCGGCGCGGTCGTCAGTACGTTGCCCGTGCTGGGGTCGATGACGTCCATCCGGCGGCCGGACGCCGAGGCGGTCGCCCGGCCGTCGATGAAGAGCTGCTGGTCCTCGTACGTCGCAGGCTTCTGTTCGGGGACGTCGGGTGGCAAGGTGCGGGACATCGGGTCCTCCTGGTCGCTGTGACGGCTGTCACTTCGACGCTAGAGAGGCTCAGACCCGCGGGAAATGCGGAAGACGAACGGCTCTGTTCGCAATACGAACGGTCGGCTCAGGCCTTGCGTCGCAGCGTCTGGGACGGCGTCTCGCCATAGGCGTCGCGGTACTGCGCCGCGAACCTGCCGAGGCTGAAGAACCCCCAGCCCGAGGCCACCGTGGCCACGGTGGTGGCGTCGGCATCGCTCGCGAGCAGCGCGTCGCGCACCCGCCCCAGTCGCACCTGCCGCAGGAATCCGCTGGGAGTGGTCTCGAGATGCCGGGCGAAGCCCTGCTGGAGCGCGCGTACGCAGAGCCCGGCGTGAGCGGCGACGTCGGCGACCCCGATCGGGTCGCCGGCGTGCTCCTCGATGTAGGCGACCGCTGCGCGGATCGCTGCCGGACCGCCGGCGACCGTCGGGTGCCGCAGCTCCTCGGAGTAGTTGTGCTCGTGGCCGTAGAGGAGGCCGGTGACGATGCTCTGCGCGAGCGAGTCGACGAACGGCGACGCGTCGAAGACCGACTCCCCCGTCGTCGGCCCGCGCCCGTCCCCACGGAAGTCGTACACCCGGTCCAGGAGGACGCGGGCCAGCTGCCACAGCTCTTTGCCGGGGCCGCGGTCCAACGCCAGGCCCGGCGCCATCTCGAGCGGGCTTCGCAGCGGGTGGCCCAGGAGCCGCTCGAGGGTCTCCTCGACGGTGAACCGGTCCAGTTTCAGCGTCATGACGTCCTCGCCGCCGCCCCATCCCTCCAGGCGGGTCGGCCGGTGCGGGCTGTGCACGGCCGCCACGGTCGGCGTCGCGATGACGGTGTCCCGACCGTAGGCGGTGCGGATCGCACCGGTGGCTGGGACGTTGACCTGATAGCCGTCACCGAGCGGGCCGGTCCCGACCCGAACGGCGCAGTCATAGGAGAGCCTGCCGACCGTGACCGGGCCGAAGGTGCGTACGGCCAGATGCACGCCGAACCGGTGGTCGCGGTCGGTGACCTCGACGTCGTGGGGGTAGAAGAGCTCGCTGCCGAGCGAGCGTGCCTCGTCGATGTCGGTGAGGTCCGCGGAGATGGTGCTCGAGTTCGACATGGTGTCTCCTTGGTGGTCAGGATCCCAGTCCGAGCAGCCGGATCGCGTTCTGCTTCAGCAGCAGCGGCCGGACCTCGTCCTTGATCTCGAGCCTCTCCAGGTCGTCGAACCAACGATCCGGAGTGATCACCGGGAAGTCCGAGCCGAAGAGCACCTTACGCCGCAGCGGCCCGTTGAGCTGCTTGACCAGCTGCGGCGGGAAGTACTTCGGCGACCAGCCGGACAGGTCGATGTGGACGTTGGCCTTGTGGGTCGCGATCGAGATCTGCACATCGACCCAGGGGACGGCGGGGTGTGCCATCACCATCTGTAGATCCGGGAAATCGGCGGCGACGTCGTCGAGGAGCAGAGGGTCGGAGTAGCGCAGCTTGATCCCGCGGCCGCCGGGCAGACCCGCTCCGATCCCGGTCTGGCCGGTGTGGAAGAGCGCGACCACGCCGAGCTCCTGCAGGGTGGCCCACAGCGGGCCGTGCTCCGGGTCGTTCGGGGAGAAGGCCTGCAGGCCGGGATGGAACTTGAAGCCGCGTACGCCGTAGTCCTCGACCAGCTTCCTGGCCTGCTTCACGGCCGCCTCGCCCTTGCGGGGGTCGACGGAGCCGAACGGGATCAGCACGTCGGCGTGCTCGGTGGCGCGCTCGGCGATCTCCTCGCTCGACAGCGGCGGGTGGTCGAGGCCGGTGGAGGCGTCGACGGTGAAGATCACCGCGGCCATGTTCCGCTCGCGGTAGTAGGCGGCGAGGTCGTCGACGGTCGGGGTGCGCGGATGGTCGCCGCGGAAGTAGACCGCGGAGGCGTCCATCAGCTCCTGGTCGAGCGAGAGGTGGCCGTGGTGGTCGGCCTCGACGTGGGTGTGCATGTCGAGGGCCTGGATCGCGTCGGTGTCGATGCGTGGCTCGTAGTGCATCCTCATGCTCCTTCCGGGGTGCCGTACAGCTCGCGCACCCGGGACTTCAGCAGCTTCCCGGAGGCGTTGTGCGGGATCTCGTCGACGAAGACGACGGCCTTGGGGATCTTGTAGCGGGCGAGCCGTCCGTCGAGGTGTTTCAGCAGGTCGTCCTGGGTGAGAGCGGAGTCGGGGCGGCGTACGACGACGGCTCGGCCCACCTCGCCCCAGCGTTCGTCGGGGACGCCGATGACGGCGGCCTCGGCGACGTCGGGATGGGTGTAGACGGCCTGCTCGACCTCGGCCGGATAGACGTTCTCGCCGCCGCTGATGAACATGTCCTTCACCCGGTCGACCACGTAGAGGAAGCCGTCGTCGTCGAGCACCGCGACATCGCCCGTACGCAGCCAAGGCCCGTCGAAGGCAGCCTCCGTCGCGGCTCCGTTGTGCCAGTAGCCGGGGGTCACGTTGGGACCGCTGACGTGCACCTCACCGGGCTGGCCGGGGGCGGCCGCCTCGTCGCCGGGGGCGACGACGCGGACGTCGGTGAAGAAGCAGGGGGTGCCGGCGGAGCCGAGCTTCTCGAGACCGTCGCCGGCACGCAGCATGGTCGTCCCCGGGGACGCCTCGGTCAGGCCGTAGCCCTGGATGATGTGCAGACCGCGGGACTGCCAGGTGTCGAGGAGGGTGCGCGGGATCGGCGCGCCGCCGCTCAGGGCCGAGCGGAGACTGTCGAGGTCGGCGGTCGCCCAGGTCGGCTCCTGGGCCAGGGCCTGGTACATCGAGGTGACGCCGAAGAGCAGGGTGACCCGCTCCCGCTCGATGGTCGCGATCGCCTCGGCCGGGTCGAAGCGGGCCGCGATGAGGGACGTCCCGCCCTTGAGGAAGGTCGGCAGCAGCACCTGGTTGAGCGCGGCGGTGTGGAACAGCGGCGCGGTGACCAGGGCGATCTCGTCGGAGCGGATGTCGACGTCGACGAGCAGGTTGAACGCGTTCCAGGCGATGTTTCCGTGCGTCAACATCACGCCCTTGGGGCGGCCGCTGGTGCCTGAGGTGTACTGGATCATGAAGACGTCATCGAGGCCGACCTCGACGTCGATCCGCTCGGCCCGCTTCCCCGCCGGCTCGACGGCCAGGGCGTCCAGCCCATGCCCGCCGGCAGCCACGAACCGGTGACTCGGCAGCCCGAGTGCCGCGACCGCATCGGCGGATACCGCCTCGTCGAAGTCGTCGGCGTGGATCAGCAGCGCCGGCTCGGCGTCGGTGAGGATCCAGGCCAGCTCCGGCGGCGCCAGCCGGGTGTTGAGCGGCAGGAAGACCGCCCCCAGCCGTGCAGTGGCGAAGAGCGTGACCGCGAGCTCGATGGAGTTCAGGCCGAGGAAGGCGACCCGGTCGCCGGCCGCGACGCCGCGGGCACGCAGCCCACGGGCGACCGCCTCGACGAGGCGGTCGACCTCGGCGTACGTCACCACCGCGTCGTCCTGCACGAACGCCCGCGCGCCGGGGGTCATCCGGGCCCGCCGGGCGGGCCACGATCCGATGCCGCTGTCCAACATGTCGATCCTCGTTCGTCTCGTGGACTCAGGTTCTCAGCTGAGCCCGAGGTCGGTCTTGATCTCCAGCAGTCGCCGCAGCGCCTGGTCGCGGCGGGCGACCAGCTCCTCGGCGGAGGTCCCGTCGAGCTCCTGGTCGACCCCGTCGACCAGCTTCTCGATCAGATCCTTGGTCAGGGCGGGGTGGCCCAGGTCGTCCCACCAGTCGACCATCGGCGGGCCGAGGTGCTCGAGCACGTGCCCGAGCCCGCCGGGGCCGCCGGAGAGGTGCTGGGTCGCGAACGGGCCGAGCAGCGACCAGCGCAGCCCGGGGCCGTCGGCGATCGCGGTGTCGATGTCGGCGACGGAGACGATGCCCTGGTCGACCAGGTGGTAGGCCTCGCGCCACAGCGCTGCCTGGAGCCGGTTGGCCACGTGCCCGGGCACCTCGCGGCGGATGTGGATGGGACGTTTGCCCAGGTGGCGCAGGGTGTCCATGGCCGCCTCGACGGCCTCCGGCGACGTCGCGCCCCCGCCGACGACCTCCACCAGCGGCACCAGGTGCGGCGGGTTGAACGGATGGGCGATCAGCACCCGCTCGGGATGCCGGGGGCAGGCGTCCTGGAACGTGCTCGGCATCAGGCCCGAGGAGCTGCTGGTCAGCAGTACGTCAGGGGCGGCGGCCTCGTCGAGCGCAGCGAAGATCTCGCGCTTGACCTCCAGCCGCTCGGGTCCGCTCTCGAGCACCAGGTCGGCGGCCGCCCCGACCTCGCCGAGATCGGCGGCGAACCGCAGCCCGCCCTCCGGCACCTGAGCGCGCAGCCGCTCCTCGGCGCCCTCGGCTGGGTCCCAGGCGACCACGTCGAGCCCGTGCTCGAGCCCGAGGACCACCCAGCTGACCCCGATCGCACCGGTGCCGACGACCCCGAGCGTACGGACGCTCTCACCGCTTCTCATGCGTCCACCTTCCGCAGGGCGCCGGACCTGGCCAGTGCGACGAACGGATCCAGGGCGGCCGGGTCGGCGAGCGCGTCCCGGCTGGCGACGTCCTCGGGACGTACGCCCTGAAGGATGCGCTTGGCCGGCAGCTCGAGCTTCTTGCCGGTGAGGTTGCGCGGCACCGCCGGCACCTCGATCACCTGGTCCGGGATGTGCCGCGGGGAGAGCGCGGAGCGCAGGGCGCCGACCAGCCGTGCCCGGAGCGCGTCGTCGAGCCGGAACCCCTCGTCGGTGACGACGAAGAGCAGCAGCTCGCCGTTGCCGCCGTCGGGATCCTCGAGATGGACGACCAGCGAGTCGGCGACACCGTCCACCTCCTCGGCGACGCGGTAGAACTCTGCCGTGCCGAGGCGTACGCCGCCGCGGTTGAGGGTCGCGTCGGAGCGGCCGGCGACGTGGCAGCTGCCGTTGTCGTGGAAGAGGATCCAGTCGCCATGGCGCCAGACGCCGGGATAGTGGTCGAAGTAGGCGCTCCGGTAGCGGGACCCGTCGTCGTCGCCCCAGAAACCGACCGGCATCGAGGGCATCGGGGAGGTGATGACCAGCTCGCCGAGCTCGCCGGTGACGGGGCGGCCGGATTCGTCGTAGGCGTGGGCGTCGACGCCGAGACAACGGCCGGAGATCTCGCCGGCGTAGACCGGGAGCAGCGGGTTGTTCTGCACGATGCCGGAGCAGACGTCGGTGCCGCCGCTGCCGACGTTGATCTGCGCGTCGGGGAGCTGCTCGGACAGCCAGGCGTAGCCTTCCGGCGGGAGCGGCGAGCCGGCCGAGCCGAGGACACGAATCCGCAGGTCGCCGATGCCCTCGAGATCGAGGCCGGCCTTCCGGCAGGCCATCACGAAGCCGGGACTGGCGCCCATGACCGTCGCCCCGGTCGACGCCGCGAGCCGCCACTGCCAGGTGAGATCAGGGTGTAGAGGGTTGCCGTCGACCATGACGATCGAGGAGCGCACCAGGAGCGAGGAGACCAGGGCGTTCCACATCATCCAGGCGGTCGTGGAGAACCAGAGCATCCGGTCCTCCGGCCCCATGTCCCACGAGAGCGCATGGTTCTTGAGGTGCTCGAGCAGGATGCCGCCGTGGCCGTGGACGATCGCCTTCGGCCGGCCGGTGGTGCCGGAGGAGAAGAGCACCACCAGCGGGTGGTCGAAGGGGACGGGCTCGAAGGCCAGTTCGGCCTCGTCTTCCGAGCCCAGCAAGGAGGTCCAGGAGAGCGCGTCATCGACCCGGTGTGCCCCGTACTCCACGTCGATCACATGCCGCACCGACGGCAACTCGGCCCGGATCTCGGCCACCTGCTCACGGCGGTCGATGTCCTTGGCGCCGTAGCGGTAGCCACCGGCGACGAGCAGCACGACCGGCTCGATCTGGGCGAAGCGGTCGATCACGCTGCGCGGCCCGAACTCGCTCGCACAGCTCGCCCAGATCGCGCCGAGGCTCGCGGTGGCGAGGTAGGCGACCAGGGCCTCGGGGATGTTGGGGAGATAGCCGGCGACGCGGTCGCCGCGGCGTACGCCCAAGGTCTTCAGCGCCGCCCGCGCCCGGGCCACCTGGTCGCGCAGGTCGCCGAAGGTCAGCTCGACGTCGTCGCGGGTCTGCGACCGGCCGAGCACGGCGACCCGGTCGAGGTCCTCGTCGGTGCCGAGCGCGTGCTCGGCATAGTTGAGGGTCGCGCCCGGGAACCAGCGCGCGCCGGGCATCTCGCGGGAGGCGAGGACGGTGTCGTACGCCGCGTGCGCACGCACCCCGAAGAACTCCCACACCGCCGACCAGAAGCCGACGAGGTCGGTCACCGACCAGCGCCACAGCTCGTCGTGGGTCGTCATCTCGAGGTTGCGCTCGCGGGCGAGCCAGGTCAGGAACTCGCCGACCCGGGAGGTGGAGAGGACGTCCGCGGGAGGGGTCCAGACGACGTCACCCTGGTTCACTGGTCCGTCACCTTCCGGGCTCGTCCGGCGAGGAAGTCCTGCATCCGGCCCTTGGCGTCGTCGGTCCCCTGCGCGATCGCGGCCATCAGTGACTCCATCAGGAAGCCGTCACGGGGGTTGGCCTCGGCGATGCGCGGCAGCGCCTGCACGACGGCGAAGTTGGTCTGGGGCGCGTTCTGGGCGATCCGGCCGGCCAGCTCGAGAGCGGTCTTCCGGCCGGTGCCGTCGGCGACCGCGTACTGGCTCAGGCCCAACGTCAGCCCCTCCTGCGCGTCGTAGCGACGGCCGGTCAGCATCATGTCCGCCATCCGCGGGACCCCGATGAGCCGCGGGACGCGGACCGAGGCGCCGCCGCCGACGAAGAGCCCGCGCTGCCCCTCGGGCAGGGCGTAGAAGGTCGACTCCTCCGCGACCCGGACGTGCGCGGCCGCGGCGAGCTCCAGCCCGCCCCCGACCACGGCGCCCTTCAGCGCCGCCACGACCGGCACCGGCCCGAACTCGATCTTCTCGAAGACCCGGTGCCACATCCGCGAGTGGGTCACCCCGGCGAGGGTGTCGCGCCCGGTCATCTCGGCCAGGTCGAGCCCGGCGCAGAAGTGGTCGCCGTCCGCGTCGATGACGACGGCGCGTACGTCCGTCGGGAGCCCATCGAAGAACCGCTCGATCCCGAGCACCGCCTCGTCGCTGAGCGCGTTCCGCTTCGCGGGACGGGCGAGGGTCAGCACCGCGATGTCGTCGATGCGCTCTGCTCGCAGGGCATCGGGCAGCTCCGACCAGGGGGAGGTTCCGGGCATGATGAACTCCTCGTGATTGACAGGAATCCTGATAATTGCAGAAATAGGCACCTCTCGCAAGGGCGGCGATGCTTGAATGACCGCATGACCGATGCGCCCCTGCTGCTCTACGTCGTCAAGCAGCTCGAGCTCGCCACGCGGGCCCGCCTCGACGCCGTGCTGAAGGAATCAGGGGTCACCGCCCTGCAGTACACCGCCCTCTCGGTGCTCGAGCGCCGCCCGACGATGAGCGCCGCCGACCTGGCCCGCGCGTCGTTCGTACGTGCCCAGTCCGCCGCCGACCTCATCGGCGCCCTCGAGCGCCGCGGCCTCATCGAGCGCCGCATCGACCCCGACAACCGGCGCCGGATGCTGATCAGCCTCACCCCCGAGGGCCGCACCTTCCTCGACACCTACGACCCCCGCGTCGAGGAGCTCGAGGAACAGATGCTCGCCGACCTCGACAGCGAGGACCGCAAGGCCTTCCGTACGTTCCTCGACACCGCCCGCCGGGCGCTTTCCTAGATGACGCCCGTCGTGATGCCGACACTCACACCGCCGACGCCATCCGCGTCGGCATCAGCAGTGGACGCGAGATGATCGCGCAGCGCCCGTGCGGTTGCAGAGAGCTCGTGGTCGGCGTTGTAGCACAGCACTAGATTGCGGCGTGCCCACCGGTCGTCGAGTTCGGTTGCCTCGAGGGCTCCTTCGGCGATCCACCTCTCGATGCTTCGACGGGGCAAGATCGCGATCCCGACGCCTGCGGCGACAACCTGACATACGGCGTCGATGGTAGGCAGCCTGGCCAGGTAGGTTGGCCGCGAGCCCAGCGGGAGCGCATGGCCTTCCAGGTGCTCCTGCAGGGCGCTGCCATGGCTCAGCCCCACAAAGGGATGATCGAGTACGTCGGCGTACGAGACGGCGGACCTGCCGACGAGCGGATCACCCGGGGACGTCGTGACCACGAGCGGGTCGACGCGGAGCGCAAGTGTCTTCAGCTCGCCCAGATCCACGCTGTCGGCGACGATCCCCAGCTCCGCTCGGCGCTCGGCGACAGCGGCCACGATCCGGTGGCTCGGACGTTCTTCGATGTCGACACGTACTCGCGGGTTGGCAGCCAGAAACGCTCCCAGCGGGCCAGTCAGGCTGTCGGCCGCCGCGGTGTTCGCCAAGAGACGCACGGTGCCACCTTGTCCATCCGCAAGCTCCGCGAGCTCGTCTCGCATCTCGTGGACGGCGCGGCGAATCCTCCGGGCGTGGCGAACAAGCAAGACCCCGGCCGGCGTCGGCGACACCCCGCGGCGGTCACGGTCGAACAGCGAGACACCGAGGGCGCGCTCCATTCCTCGGATGCGGGCGCTGGCTGAAGGGAGTGAGAGCGGCACGCGTTCCGCCCCGTGAGTGATGCTTCCGCAGTCGGCTACGGCCACGACGAGTTCGAGATCGAGAAGGTCCATCGGACCACCCATCCGTGAGTGTCTGTCTTCGGCTCACACAGAGCCTGCCAGTAAGGATCTCGCATTTTCCAGCGAACGCGTGCGCACCAGACTCGACGACAGATGCCACTCAACAGTCGATCAGGAGCAGGTTCGTGACCCCTTGCAAAGCGCCGCGGTGGCGCACGAAGACACTCCGCCACCTGGCCTTCGGACTAGCCGATGCCATGCGCACTCGACTGCTGCACGCCGCGGCGGCCAACGCCGCTGCATGGTCCGACTGGGCATCGAGACCTCGACCCGCGTCGGCCCCCGATCCGGCTGCATCGGCTTCAGGGGCTCGGCACCGTGAACAGCTGCACCGGATTGCTTGCCTCATCGAGCTAGGTGAGTACGACGCCGCGTTGGCAGAGTCGACGCGGGATCCATCGGGCACGCGCCGGTAGCTCCGATCGGGCCCCGATACGAGGCATGGCCGCGCAGAACACGCACGGCCGCGCAGAACACGCACCCGGGTCGCCCACAGGGACGAAACGAGGCACTGCCGGCAGCAAGAAATTAGGCTAGCCTCACCTTATGAGACCCCACCTCGCCGTCGCCACGATCGCCGCCCTGGCCCTGGCGCTGTCCGCCTGTTCCTCAGACATCGCCGATGACGACGGCGGCGAGCCCGCGTCAGGAGCGAGCTCTGTCCCCGACGGTCCGTGGAGCTTCACCGACGGCTCGGGCGAGGTCGTGAAGCTCGACGAGGCACCGACCCGGATCATCGCGCACGCGCCGGCGGCCGCCGCGCTGATCTCCTACGGCATCCGCCCGGTCGGCATCTACGCCGACGAGCCGGTCGAGACCGACCCGAACCTGGACGGCGTGGACCTGACCGACATCGAGGTGCTCGGTGAGGAGTGGGGCTCGATCGACGTCGCCAAGGCGTCCACGCTGAGCCCGGACCTGATCGTCGCCGACTGGTGGCCGGCGGAGAAGGCCCACTCGGGGCTGGAGAACGGCACCAAGGCGAAGAGCAAGAAGCTCGCCGAGCTGGCTCCGGTGGTCGGCCCGTCCCAGGGTGGCTCGATCCTCAACCTCGCCGAGGGCTACGAGGATCTCGCCGAGAGCCTCGGCGCCGACGTCGAGAACTCCCAGGGCGCCAAGGACAAGGCGGCCTTCGAGAAAGCCCGCGACGGCTTCATCGCCGAGATGAAGGACAAGGACCTGACCGCGCTCGCGGTCTCCCCCGCCGACGACCTGCTCTACGCCGCCAACCCGGAGTACGCCCCGGAGCTGCTGGACTTCACCGAGTGGGGCCTGCAGGTGGTCGCGCCGGACTCGCCGGACCCGGACTTCCCCTACTGGGAGAACCTGAGCTGGGAGAACGCCGACAAGTACCAGCCGGACGTCCTGCTGATCGACAGCCGCACCTTCGTCGACGCCAAGGAGACCGCCGAGGGCCAGCCGACCTGGACGTCCATCCGCGCGGCCGAGGCCGGCCAGGTCATCGAGTGGCCCGCGTTCTGGCTGCACACCTACGGCGACTACGCCGAGGCCCTGACCAAGCTGACCGCCGATCTGGCCGACGTCGACGACACCATCGGCGACTGACCCCGGCGGTGAGCACCTCTGTCGCCACCGCGACACCCGCACCGGTACGACGGCGAGCCTCCGGGCTCGCCGTCGGCCTGCTGCTGCTCGTCGCGCTCGTGCCCGTCCTCGCCTTTCTCAGCGTGACCCTCGGATCGCGCGAGATCGCACTGAGCCAAGTCCTCGACGCCTTCCGTCACTTCACCAGCTCGTCGGTCGAGGACACCGTGACCGTACGTCTGCGGGTGCCCCGGACCGTGCTCGGACTCCTCGCGGGCGCGGCTCTCGGGCTCGCCGGCACCCTGCTGCAGGGCCTGACCCGCAATGCCATCGCCGACCCGGGGATCATGGGCGTCAATGCCGGGGCGGCCTTCGCCGTGGTCGGCTCGATCACCCTGCTCGGCATCGACTCGCTCGGGTTCCACGTCGTCGCGGCGTTCGCCGGGGCGCTCGCGGCCACGGTGCTCGTCTACTCGGTGGGCTCGCTCGGACGCGACGGCGCGACGCCGGTGAAGATGGCCCTCGCCGGGGCCGCGATCACGGCCGGGCTGACCGCGGTGACGACCGGGCTGCTGCTCACCGACCTCGACGCCCAGCAGCAGTACCGCTTCTGGCAGGTCGGCTCGCTGGCCGGCCGCTACGCCCCGATCGTGACGGGCGTGGCTCCGTTCCTGCTGGTCGGCATCGTCCTGGCGCTGCTGTGCGGCCGCTGGCTCAACGCGCTGGCCCTGGGCGACGACGCCGCTCGCGGGCTGGGCGTCTCCCTGACGCGTACGCGCATCCTGTCGTTCCTGGTGGTCGGGCTGCTCTGCGGCGCCGCGACCGCCGCGTGCGGCCCGATCGTCTTCGTCGGTCTGGTGGTGCCGCACGTGGCGCGGTTCCTCTGCGGTCCTGACTATCGCTGGGTCCTGCCCTACTCGATGGTGCTGGGTGCCCTGCTGTTGCTCGGCGCGGACATCCTCGGTCGCGTCCTGGGCGGCACCGGAGAGCTCCAGGTCGGCGTGGTCCTCGGCATCATCGGCGCCCCGTTCTTCGTGCTCCTCGTCCGCTACGCCCGGCTGGCGGACCTATGAGCGTCATGCCCCAGACGGTCACGGCCCTGCGGCGTACGCGGCGCCGTCGTCGAGTGCGCGCGGGCGTCGTACCCGTCGTCCTGCTCCTCGTCGCCGCCGTCTTGGCCCTGCTCACGCTCTGCTTCGGCTCGGTCCAGCTCAGCCTCGACCAGGTGCTGGCCTCGCTGCTGCATCTGCGCGACCACGCAGCAGTCGACTTCATCGTGCGCGACCTGACCGGGCCTCAGGTCAAGGCGGCCGTGTGCGTCGGGCTGGCGCTGGGCGCCGCCGGCACGATCTTCCAGCAACTGCTGCGCAACCCGCTGGCCTCGCCCGACTTCGTCGGCATCTCCGCGGGCGCGAGCGTCGCGGCCGTCGCCGGCATCGCGGTGCCCGCCCTCGGCGGGGTGAGCATTCCGCTGCTCGCCTTCGGCGGCGGCCTGATCACGGCCGCCGTGATGTACGTCCTGGCCTGGCGCGACGGCATCACCGGCTATCGCTTCGTGCTGATCGGGATCGGCACCGCGGCGTTCTGCACCGGCATCACCGGCTATCTCCTCACCCGCACCTCGCTCACCGAGGCCCGGGCCGCGCTGCACTGGCTGACCGGATCGATCGGGCAGGCCGGCGACGCGGAGAACAACGCGCTGCTGGTCGCCATCATCGTGCTCGTCCCGCTGGTGCCGCTGCTCCAGCGGCTGCTCCGCGCCGTCGAGCTGGGCGACGACACCGCCCGCGGTCTGGGCGTACGCATCGAGGCGACCCGGCTCGCCCTGATCGCGACCGGAGTCCTGCTGACCTCCTTGGCCACCGCGGTCGCCGGGCCGATCGCGTTCGTCGCCCTCGTGGCCGGGCCGATCGCCGACCGGCTGCTCGGCAGCGCCCGCGGCGGCATCGCCGCCGCCGGTGCGGTCGGGGCGATCGTGTGCCTGGTCGCCGACTACGTCGCGATGAACCTGCTGCCGGTCGAGGTCCCGACCGGTGTCGTCACCGGCGCCGTCGGCGCGCCGTACCTGCTGTGGCTCATCGCCACCACCAACCGGAGAGGGATGGGCGGATGACCGACGCCATCAGGCCGCGGCTCGCGGCGCGCGAGCTGACGCTGGGCTACGACGACCGGGTGGTCGTCGACCGGCTCGACCTCGACGTCCTCGACGGGCGGGTGACGGCGATCGTCGGCGCCAACGCCTGCGGCAAGTCGACGCTGATGCGGGGCCTCGCCCGGCTGCTGCGTCCGTCCGCCGGCGAGGTGCTGCTCGACGGGACCCCGATCCTCGACCGCGGCTCCCGCGAGGTCGCCCGGGTCCTCGGCCTGCTCCCGCAGAGCCCGGTCGCCCCGGACGGGATCACCGTCGGCGACCTGGTCTCGCGCGGACGCCACCCGCACCAGGGCTGGTTCCGTCACTGGAGCGCGCGGGATGAGGAGGCGGTCGCCGAGGCGCTCGCGGCGACCGACACCGGCGAGCTCGTCGACCGCCCGCTGCGCGCGCTCTCCGGGGGCCAGCGCCAGCGGGTGTGGATCGCGATGGCGCTCGCCCAGCAGACCGATCTATTGCTGCTCGACGAGCCGACGACCTACCTCGACATCAGTCATCAGGTCGACCTGCTCCGACTGCTGCGTACGCTCAACCGGGAGACCGGGCGCACCATCGTCACGGTGCTGCACGACCTCAACCTGGCCTGCCGCTACAGCGATCACCTCGTGGTCATGGCCGACGGCCGGATCCTCGCCGAGGGGCCGCCGGCCGAGGTGGTCACCGCGGAGGTCGTCGACAAGGCGTTCGGGCTGCCGTGCGTCGTCGTGCCAGACCCGGTCGCCGGTACGCCGATGGTGGTTCCGGCGGGCGACTGAGCCAAGCACGACAGGCCGCCGGACTCAGCCGACCGCGATCTCGTTCGGCTGCTCGGAACTCGTCGGTGATCTCCCCCGTCGCGCGGTCCAGAACGTGGATCGCCCGTCAGTGGCGAGGATGTAGGCCAGGTCCTCCGAGACGTACGCGTTGCCCATGCGGCCGTACTCGTCGGGGGCATGGAGCTTCTCGAACGCTCCGTCGCGGTAGAGCAGTGCGCCGTCCTCGCAGCCGAAGGCCACTGCCTCGTCGGCGGCGACCTGCTCGAAACTGCTGGACGCCGAGCGAGAGCATCGCCGCGGACCACGTCATCCGGTTCGGACTGGCCGTATCGTCGCCTAGGCCCGGCGCGGACTCTTGCGGACTGAATCAGGCGGGTGGCTCGCCGAATGCACCATTCACGAGAGTCTTCCGACGTGGCGTCCGGCTCCACGCACCTGCAGGGTTCGGCCGTCGGTGAAGCGTACGGTGGTGGGCCCGTCGGTGGTGAGGTCGCAGTGGATGCTGTTGCGGTTGAGGCAGGTTGCTTCGGCGTCGACTGCCGTGCTCGGCGGCAGGATGCATCCACCATGTGTACGGGTAGCCGGTGGCGGCCATGGCCTGCTGAAGAGCCCCCGCCGGGGACCCAGCGGAGGTTGCGGACGTAGTCGGTGGGGTTGAAGTTCGCGCCGTAGACAGCCGGATAATCTCCGACGTACGGCACGCCGTTGAGACAGTCGGTGTAGCCGACCCAGCTCACGTATCCGGCGAACCGATCCGGGTACAAGGTGGCGAAGCGCAGAGTGGGGTTCGGGACCGGGCACGTGTTCGAAGCGACCAGATCCGTATTGGCGCCGTAGTCGTCGTACATGTAATCCCGATATACCACCGTCCCGCCGCAAACGTTCGTGACCCCCGCAGTCCACGAACTGCCACCACAGCTGTTGGACGAGTCCCCATTTGATTCAGACAGCCCGGGAGAGATTGGGACGGGAGCAGCGGTGACCGGCCGTCCCGTCAGCCATCATCGCGCCGATGAGCCCCATGAACGATGCAGACTTCGTCTTGACCCTCCTCACTGGAGACTTCCTCTGTTGTGACCTGCGCGGTCAGGCTCGCGAGTGGCGACGCGTTGCATTCTGGTCGGGGTTGGTCGCATAGAGATCGGGTCGCTCCCCGGGCTCGACGGGCTCGCGGAAGCCGGTGGCCAGGGACCGGATGCCAGCCCGGGCAGCGACCGCGGCGACATAGCCGTCCCATGCGCTCGGCCCCGCCACCACGCCGGTGGAGACCGAATGCACCCAGTCGCTCAGCTCGGCTCGATAGGCATCCCTGAAGAAGTCCACGAAATCGCTGCGGATCAGGTGTTCCTGTCGCCCTGCCGTCCGGGTACTGACCGACGACCCTGGACTCAACGCGGCCGTACCGCCCGTTCCGACGACTTCGCACGCAACGTCGTAGCCGTAGGTCGCATTGACGAAGACCTCGACCGTGGCCATCGCCCCGCCTCGGGTCCACATCGTGGCGATCTGGGGGTCCCTGAAACCGTCCACCAACGGCGACTCCACGCGGATCCCGACCAGTTCGTCGTCGAGCAGCCATGGGATCGTGTCGATCTCGTGGACCATCGAGCCGCTCACCAGGGTCGCGTCGTCAAGGCTGGTGCTCGAGGAGGCATTGCGGTGGACCGCGTGCACCAGACGGATGCTGCCGACCTGCCCTTGCCCGATCACGCGGCGCAGTTCCAGGAAGCCCGGATCGTAGCGGCGCATGAAACCCACCTGGATCATCCGTCGGCCGGAGGCGACCTCAGCCCGCACCACCTCCAGCGCCGCCTCTGGCGTCACCGCCAGCGGCTTCTCGCACAGCACCGGCTTGCCGGCGGCCAAACAGGCGAGGACCAGATCCGCGTGCGTGGAGTCAGGCGAGGCGACCACAACGGCGTCGACATCGCTGGATGCCACCAGGGCCTCGGCCGAAGAGGCCAGGGCGGCACCGGCCGGTCGGGCGGTCAGCAGAGCACGCTCACCGTCGAGGTCGTACACACGGGTCACGGTCGCGGCCGGCACGCTGCTCGACAGGGTGCGGACATGATCGGCCCCCATCGCACCTGCTCCGACCACGCCCACGCGCAGTCGCTCCACCCGGCGGGCGACGCCCGCACCCTCTGCCACTTGTTCTGCGATCACATCTCCAGCCATGGCGACCTCGCTCATCGGGCGGTCGGGAAGTTGAAGTGGGCGGCCTGATGCTCCGCGTGGTCGACATGCGGCCAGCGTGAGGTGATCACCTTGCCGCGGGTGTAGAACGACACGCCCTCGGGTCCGTGGATGTGGTGCTCTCCGAAGAGCGAGTCCTTCCAGCCCCCGAAGGAGTAGTAGGCCATCGGGACCGGGACCGGCACGTTGATGCCGATCATCCCGACGTGGACGCCGCGCTGGAACCGGCGGGCCGCCTCGCCGCTCGAGGTGAAGATCGTCGTGCCGTTGCCGTACGGGTTGGCGTTGATCAGGTCGATCGCGGCGTCGACGTCGTCGGTGCGCACCACCGAGAGCACGGGGCCGAAGATCTCTTCGCGGTAGACGTCCATCTGTGGCGTGACCGCGTCGATGACCGTCGGTCCCACGAAGTAGCCCTGTTCATAGCCCGGCACGGTGATGCCTCGGCCGTCGACGTGGATCTGGGCGCCTTGGCGCTCACCGGAGTCGATCAGTCCGATGATCCGATCGCGGGCCTGGGCCGTCACTACCGGTCCCATCTGGCTCGCGGTCTCGCGGCCGGAGCCGACCTTCATGGCGAGTGCCTTCTGGCTGACTCGATCGACGAGCTCGGAGCCGACGCCGATGGCCACCGCCGCGGAGATCGCCATGCACCGCTCGCCCGCCGACCCGAAGGCCGCGGCGACGAGGTGGTCCGAGGCGTAGTCGAGGTCCGCGTCGGGCATCACGATCGCGTGGTTCTTGGCGCCGCCGAGCGCCTGCACCCGCTTGCCCGCCTGGGAGGCGCGGCCGTGAATGTATCTCGCGATCGGTGTCGAGCCGACGAAGGAGATCGCGGCGACGTCGGGATGCTCGAGAAGCCCGTCGACAGCCTCCTTGTCGCCTTGCAGCACGTTGAACACGCCGTCGGGCAGCCCCGCCTCTGCCCAGAGCTCGGCGAGAATGAGGGAGGCCGAGGGGTCGCGCTCGCTGGGCTTCAGGATGAAGGTGTTGCCGCAGGCGATGGCGACGGGGAACATCCACATCGGCACCATCGCCGGAAAGTTGAACGGGGTGATCCCGGCGCACACTCCGAGCGGCTCTCGAAACGAGTGCAGGTCGACGCCGGTGGAGATCTGTGCTGAGAAGTCACCCTTGAGCAGCTGCGGGATCCCGCAGGCGAACTCCACCACCTCGAGGCCGCGCTGCACCTCGCCGCGCGCGTCAGAAAGTACCTTGCCGTGCTCATCGGTGATTGCCTCGGCGATACGTTCGATATTCGCGTTGACGAGCTCGCGGAACGCGAAGAGCACCCTGGTTCTTGCGCTCAGTGACGCCTGCGACCAGCCGGGAAATGCGTCGCGGGCTGCCGCAACCGCCGCGTCAACATCCTGACGGCCGGCCAGTACGACCTCCGCCTGCTGCTGGCCGGTGGCGGGGTTCCACACCGCGCCCCGTCGCTCGTCAGAGCCGGACGTGGCCTTGCCCCCGATCCAGTGGTCGATCACCTTCATCGTTCGTCCCTCTTCTCGTTGGTTCGATCGTTCCTCGGGTTGTGGGGCGCAGGAACCAGGTAGCCGCGCTGAGCGGCCTTGCCCTTCTCGTACGCCGCCCGCGCTGCCTGAGTGCTCGCCAGCGCGGAGGTCTCGGCCACCGGGACGTCCCACCAGGAGTCCGACGACGGGACAGGGGCAAGGGGGTCGGTCTCGATCTCGACCACCGTGGTCCGTGCGGAGTCGCGCGCCTTCGCGACGGCAACGCGAAACTCTTCGATCGTCCTGGTCCGAATGACGTCAGCGCCGAGGCTGGCCGCGTTCGCGGCCAGGTCGATGGGAAGGTTCGCGCCGTCAAGCAGTCCGGTGTTCGGGTTGCGCAGCCGGTAGCTGGTGCCGAAACGCTGTGAGCCGACCGCGTCGGACAAGGCACCGATGGAGGCGAAGCCGTGGTTCTGGATCAGGACGATGTTGAGCTTGATGCCCTCGGCCACGGCGGTGGCGATCTCTTGGGCCATCATCAGGTAGGAGCCGTCGCCCACCAGCACGAAGACCTCGCGTTCCGGGTCAGCCATCTTCGTTCCGAGGCCTCCGGCGATCTCGTAGCCCATGCAGGAGTAGGCGTACTCCACGTTGTACGACTTGGGGTCGCTGGCCCGCCAGAGCAGCTGCAGGTCGCCGGGGAGGCTGCCTGCCGCCTGCACGATCACGTCGCGTGGGTCGAGCAGGTCGTGCAGCGCGCCAAGCACCTCGGTCTGCGCGGGGCGCGGCTCGTGGCCGAGGTGGAAGGCGGCGTCGACGTCGCGGTTCCACGCGTCCCGGTGCTGCTGGTACGACGTGACGTACTCGCGGTCCACGCACCACGGGGCGAGCGCCTCGGTCAGCGCGGTCAGACCTTCGCGCGCGTCCGCCACCACGGACACTGCCGAGTGCTTGGCCGAGTCGAAGGGCGCGACGTTGAGGTTCACGAAGGTCACGTCCGGGTTCGCGAACTGGGTCCGCGAGGCGGTGGTGAAGTCGCTGTAGCGCGTGCCGACGCCGATGACGACGTCGGCGTCGCGGGCGAGCCGGTTTGCCACTGGGGTGCCGGTGGAGCCGACACCACCGACGGCCTGCGGGTGGTCCCAGGGGATGGCGCCCTTGCCTGCGTGCGTGTCGGCGACCGGGATCCCGGTCGCCTCGGCGAGCTCTACCAATGCGATGGCTGCCTCGGAGTAGACGGCGCCGCCGCCCGCGACGATGAGCGGACGCTGTGCTCCGCGGATGGTCGCAACAGCCCGCGTCAGGGCGGCAGGCTCGGGGACCGGGCGGCGTACGTGCCAGACCCGCCGCTCGAAGAGTTCCTCGGGCCAGTCGAAGGCCTCGGCCTGGACATCCTGGGGCAGGCACAGCGTGACGGCGCCGGTCTCGGCGGGGTCGGTGAGGACCCGCACGGCGGCGAGGAGAGCGGAAGGCAGCTGTTCGGGCCGGTTGATCCGATCCCAGAATCGCGACACCGGCTTCAAGGTGTCGTTGACGGAGACGTCATAGGAGCGCGGGTCCTCGAGCTCCTGCAGGACGGGGCTGGCGGCCCGGGTGGCGAAGATGTCGCTGGGAAGCAACAAAACGGGGAGCCGATTCGTCGTGGCCAGCGCCGCCCCTGTGACCATGTTGGTCGAGCCCGGTCCGATCGAGGCCGTGCAGGCAAGAGTTTGCAGCCGGTTGCGAGTCTTCGCATAGGCCGCGGACGCGTGCACCATCGCCTGTTCGTTGCGGGCGAGGTAGTACGGCAGGTCGCTTTCGTCGTGAGCAGCCACCTGCAGAAGAGCCTGGCCGAGCCCCGCCACGTTGCCGTGGCCAAAGATGCCGAAGATGCCGGGGATGAGGCGCTGCTCAGTACCGTCGCGTTCGGTCCACTGGTGGGTGAGGAAGCGAACGACGGCCTGGCCCACCGTCAGCCGGATGGTCATGCGTCCTCCCCAACACGTCCGAAGGGCAACCTCGGGTCGATCTCCTGACCGACCCACGTGTCTCGCACCCAGCCGTGCGCCGGGTCGTCGCAAACACGCCAGGCGCGCTCTTCGCCGGGCCCTGCCATCACGTTGAGGTAGTAGAGGTCGTACCCGGGCGCTGCCATCGAGGGGCCGTGCCAGCCGTGCGGGATCAGCACCGCGTCACCCGTGCCGACCTCGGACAGCACGTCCACGTCGTGGGCCGCACTCCCGTAGACCCGCTGATACGCGATGCCCGGCCCGGCCGGCCCGGGCGCGACCTCGAAGTAGTAGATCTCCTCGAGCACGCTCTCGGTCTCGGTCTTCTCGTCGTGCTTGTGCGGCGGGTACGACGACCAGTTGCCCCCTGGCGTCAGCACCTCGCAGGCAATCAGCGCCTCGGCCTCGAACGCGCCGGGGGTGCAGAAGTTGTTCACCTGTCGGCTCGAGCGACCGGCACCGCGCAGCTCGACCGGGACACGAGCGGCTGGCTGGTGCCGGAACTCCAGCCGGTGCTCGCAGCGGGCCGACGGCAGGGCGAACCGGCCCCCGGCCTCGCTGACCACGGTGACCTCGGCGTCGCGTGGGACGTAGACGAAGTCGGTCGGACCGCTGAAGACGTCCCGCCGGCCGGCGATCGTGACGGTCTCCTCGCCACAAGTCACGGTGCAGGAGCCAGCGAGCGGCAGCACGAGCGTCTCCGCGTCACCGGTCGACCAGGTGCGGCGCTCGCCGGGTGCGAGCGTGAGCACGGCGAGACCGCTGAACGCCCAGCCCGCGGACCCTGGCGTGATCACGAGGTCGAGCCCGTCCAGTGCGGCGCTTCCCGCTGGGAGGACGAGTCCGGTCCTGGCCTGGGTGCTCACCTCACATCATCCCTACTACGGTGTCGACGGCGGCCGCGACGTCACCGTCGGGCGGATAGAGCAAGGAGCGGCCGACCACCATGCCGCGCACCTGCGGGTTGGCCAGGACCTTCTGCCAGGCGGCGTACTGGGTGTCCTGATCGGTAGAGACCTCACCGCCCAACAGGAGGACCGGCAACGTCGTGGCAGCGAGAACCGCGTCCATGTCATCGATCACCGGCAGCTTCAGCCAGGTGTGTGCGCTGGTCCACCCGAGGCCGGCAGCCACCGTCACCGACCGGACTACAGCCTCGACCGTCAGGTCGTTGCGCAGTTGGCCCTCGACGCGGTGCGAGATGAACGGCTCGACCATCGCCATCAGCCCCTGGTCGGCAAGCTGGCCGACCGCACGTGCACATGCTCCCAGCGTGCGTGCGGTGGCCCGATCCTCGGCGTCGATGCGCAGCAGCATCTTGCCGCCCTGGAGACCCATCCTGCTGATGGCCGCGGCGTCGTACCCGGTGAAGCGGTCATCGATCTCGAACGACGTTCCGGCGAGGCCGCCGCGGTTCATCGAGCCGATCACGACCTTCTCCTCGAGCGCACCCATCAACAACAGGTCCTCGACAATGTCCGGAGTGCCGAGCACGCCGTCCACACCCGGCCGCGACAGCGCGATCGCCAGGCGTTCGAGTAGCAGATGCCGGTTCGCCATCGCCAGCCCGTCAGCGCCGGCGCGCAGCGCCCCGCGAGCCGGATGATCGGCGGCGACCAGCATCAGGCGCCCGGTGATGCCGGTGAGACCCTGAGGCGTCGTGCGGATCGCTGCGAGTTCGGTGACACGCTGCGGCTCACGGGCCCTGACGTCGACGAGGTCGCGGATTTCCACGGTCACATCGCCTCGCTTAGAAATGACTCGAGCTCGGCGCTGGTCGGCATCGCGTCAGCGCACGCGAGTCGTCCTGCCACGATCGATCCGGCGACGTTCGCAAACCGGAGCACCCGCTCGATGTCCCAGCCCGCGAGAAGCCCGTGGCACAGCGCCCCGCCGAACGCGTCGCCCGCGCCGAGGCCGTTGACGACGTCGACTGGCACCGGGGGCACCACCACGGCCTCCCCGCGGCGCACGCCCAGGACTCCGGCCGGGCCCTGCTTGACCACGGCCAGTTCGACGCCGGCGTCGAGCAGCGCGGCTGCCGCCCGCTGCGGATCACGTTCGCCGACAGCGGTCTCGCACTCGTCGAGGTTCCCGACCGCGACGTCGATGAGCTCCACGGCGGCGTGGATGTGCTCGTGTGCCTCAGCCCGCGATCGCCAGAACATCGGACGGTAGTCGAGGTCGAGGATCGTGGTGCCGTGCCCGGTACGCGCCTTGAGCGCGGCCATGGTGGCGGAGCGTGACGGCTCCTCGCACAACCCGGTTCCGGTCACCCAGAAAACGTCAGCGGCCGCGATCGCGTCGAAGTCCAGCTCGTCGGCCTCGATCTGCAGATCGGGCGCGGTGGGCAGCCGGTAGAAGTAGAGCGGGAAGTCGTCGGGCGGGAAGATCTCGCAGAACGTCACCGGGGTCGGGAGGTGCTCCACCTCGGTGACGAAACGGTCGTCCACCCCGAAGTCACGAAGGGCATTGTGGATGAACCGTCCGAACGGGTCCGCGCCCGTCCTCGTGATCACCGCGGCGGATCGGCCGTGCCGTGCTGCGGCGACGGCCACGTTGGTCGGGCTTCCGCCGAGGAACTTACCGAAGCTGGTCACGTCCTCGAGCGGGGTGCCGATCTGTTGTGGGTACACGTCCACGCCGACCCGACCCATGGTCAGCACCTCGACGTGCACCGGGTTCGCGGCAACGACGGTCATCGAGCGACCCTCAGCAGGAAGTCCAGGCTTTTGCGAACGTCGGCGACCGGACCCTCACCGCTGCGCCCATCACTGGGCGGTGCGTCGAGCATGACGTCCTGCTCCAAGACGTACCAGCCTCGGTAACCGGCCGCCTCGAGCGTGCGCACCATCGCCGCGATGTCCACGTCGCCTTCGCCGAGCGGCAGGAACATCCCTGCCCGGACTGCCTCGCCGAACGTGAGGGTGCCGTCCATGACACGCGCGGCAATCGCACCGTCGACGTCCTTGAGGTGGACGTGGACCACCCGCTCCGGATGCTGGGCCGTGAGCGCGACAGGGTCAGCACCGCCGACGAGCAGGTGCCCGGTGTCGACGCAGAGCCCGACACGGGAACCGGCGAGGACACGCTCGGTCTCCTCACCGCTCTCGACCATGGTGCCGACGTGCGGGTGCACACAGGCGATGACGCCGCGTTCGGTGGCGCGGTCGGTAATCCGGTCGAGGTTGGCCAGCATCACCGACCATCCGTCATCGTCGAGCACCGGGCGCGCGTCGTACCCGTCGACGCCGGTGAATGCAGCCAACACCACGACACCCGCCCCGGAGGCGAGGCAGCCGTCGATGAAGGCGTCCACCTCGGGCATGGGGTCGTGGCGCGCGTCGTGGAGGAGGACCGGCAGGAAGCCGCCGACTGCCCTCATCCCGTACGCCGACAACTGCTCGGCCTTGGCAGCCGGCTCCTCCTCGAGGAAGCCGACCGGGCCGAACTCCGTCGCGGCCAGCCCAAGGGAGCTCATCTCCTTGAGAACCTGGTCGGCCTCGAGCTGATGGCCCCAGTCCGGGACCTCGCACACGCCCCAGGAGATCGGGGCGCCGGCGATGCGATCGAGTGCCGTTCGGCGGTGCGTCTGGACACTGTCAGACATGGCTTGCCTTTCGCTGTCGGGAGGCCCTGTCGGGCTGGGTCGTGGGTCGTGGTGGTCCGTCACGCGCTCTGCTCCTCTGCGGCGACCGCCGTACGGGCCTTGGCCGCGTTGGCGACGATCAGGTTGGTCAAGGAAGGCCACAGCTCGCGGGGGAGGTCGTGGCCCATGCCCTCCACGAGCCACAGCTCACTGCCCGGGATGGCGGCGTACAGCTCAACCGAGGCGTCGTAGTCGATGAGTCGGTCTGCAGTGCCATGGATGAGCAAGGTGGGGACGCCGATGGAGGACAGCCGCGAACTCTCGATCGAATGGGCGAACACGGCCTGGGTCTGACGCGCGACACCGTCCGGGTCGTAGCCGCGATCCCACATCAGGCCTCCGAGCTCACGCTTCCACTCCTCGTCGAAGGAGTACGTCCGCGAGGCGCAGAGCCTTTCCTGCACGATGTGCAGCTGGATCGCCTCGTCGCGAGTCGCCGCACGCCGCTCGACACCAGGGCTGTGCGGACCTCGCGCGCCGGTGTCGATGTGGACGGAGGTAGCGGTCGTGTACAAGAGCGCCAGACTGGCTACGTCGTCCGGGAAGAGCACCGCCAGGTTTTGAGCCACCATGCCACCCATGGACTGACCGACGACGTGGACCGGCGTCGACCCCAGGTGCTCGATCAGTTCGTGGGTGTCCTCGGCCAGATCAAACAACCCGTAGCTCCGTCCTGGGTACCTCTGGGAGAGACCGACATCGCGGTTGTCGAACCGGACGACGCGATAACCGGCATCGAGGAAGAAGCGCATGAACTCCTCACGCCATCCGAGCATGTGGGCACTGAGCCCCTCGATGAGCAGCAGTGTTGGGCTGTCGGCGGAGCCCCTGACCTCGTAGTGGAGTACGCCGCCATCGCGCTTCGTGAGCTCAGCCACTTGTTGCCGTCCCTCGCGCCAGGTGCGTCCGAAGCGCTCCACCGGCGTGCGCGTTCTTCAGGACGGCGAGAAGCTCTCTGCGCCACTCACGTGACGACTCCATGAGCTGAGTCAGCGCCGGCGAGATGTGCACCTGCCCGGGATACATCGAGTGGGTCACCGGAACTCCGGCCTCGGCCAGACGCGCTGCGTACTGTGCTCCGTCGTCTCGAAGCATGTCGTACTCGGCGGTCATGATGTGTGCCGGAGGCAGCCCGGCGAGGTCCAGTGCATGGAGGGGAGATGCATACGAGTCGCGTGCGGCGTCGAGGTTGGCGAAGTAGAGCCGCAGAAGGATCTCGGCGTCGTGCCTGGTAAGGGCGTAGCCGTCCAGCTCGGCGTGCGAGGGGAGACTGAGCGTGAGGTCCAAGGCGGGTACCTCAAGCAGCTGCAGTGCGATCCGGGGTCCTCCCTCATCGCGCACCTTCAGCGCAAGCGCTGCCGCCAGGTTGGCTCCGGCCGACTGACCGCCGACCGTGATCAGGTCGGCCCGAATGCCCAACTCATCGGCGTGTTCGACGATCCAGTGCAGGACCGTGTAGCAGTCCTCGATCGCAGCGGGAAACGGGTGCTCGGGTGCCTTGCGATAGTCAGCCGCGATGACCACGCAGCCGGCTCCGGCACATCTTTCCCGCGACGCGACGTCGACGACGGCCCAACGGGGGCTTCCGAACGCCCAGCCACCGCCGTGCAGAAACAGATGGGCGGGGTGGGGACCTGGTTCGAACGGCTGATACACCAGGACCTCGATGGTTCCGCCCGCCACCTTCACCGTGTAGGCGCGGGAGTCGCGGACCTCAGGTCCCGGTTCGACGAGGGCGCCCACCATGCCGGCGGCAACGGTCTCGTTCATCGCGCGGATTCCGTCGATGTCATCGAGTTCGTCCGGCAGTGGTTGGAGCTGCGCGAGAATAGGCTCGAGGGCTGGGTCGATCGGCATGGCTGGTCTCCTTCAGAGGCTTTTGTGGGGCACGGCGCTGTCGGCGACTGGGTCGCCGAGGCGTAAGGGGGTGTTTGCGGCGGTCGCATCGGAGGTTTCCCCGCTGACGTCTCGCCACCAGTGACAGGCGACGGTGGTGCCTGCGGAGGTCTGTTCGAGACGTGGACGCTCGGTGTGACACAGCGAAGTCGCGTGTGGACAGCGGGTGGCAAAGGGGCAGCCCGCGACGGGGATGGGGCCAGTGGTGTCACGAGCTCGTACCCGTTGCGAGCGGCGTTCTGCTTGCCGCACGGGATCGGGAACGGGCGCAGCCTCGAGCAGGGTCCTGGTGTAGGGGTGCTTCGGGCTCGCGTAGACAGCTTCGGCTGGGCCCTGCTCCATGATCTGTCCGCGATACAGGACCATGATCCGGTGCGAGAGGTGACGGACGACGTCCAGGTCATGGGCGACGAAGAGATAGCTGAGTGCGAACTCGTCCTGCAGCTCCCGAAGCAGGTTGAGCACTTGCGCCTGGACAGACAGATCCAGTGCGCTGACGGGCTCGTCGCAGATCACCAGCCGGGGCTGGACGATGAGCGCACGGGCGATGGCGATGCGCTGGCGCTGGCCGCCGGAGAAGCTCGACGGGTAGCGGTCGGCAGAGGTGGCGGGGAGGCCCACCCTCTCGAGCATCGCGATGCTCCGGTCTCGGACCTCGTCCTTCGACAGCCTCTGTGACCGCAGTGACTCGCTCAGCGTCTGGGCGATGGTCCGGGTGGGGTTCAGCGAGCTGTAGGGATCCTGGAAGATCACTTGGAGCTCGCGGCTGAGGCCCAGGCGGCGTCGGTAGTCCGCGTGGGTGATGTCCTCGCCATCGAACTCGATCTGCCCGTCGGTCGGCGAGACCAGGCCGAGCACTGCCCGACCGATCGTCGTCTTTCCGGAGCCCGACTCGCCGACCACGCCCAGTGTCTCCCGCTCAGCGACGGTGAAACTGACACCATCGACAGCGCGCAGCGCAGGCGACCTGCTGCCGCGCCGGAAGTGCACCGAGAGGTCACGGACGTCGAGGAGGTTCTTCTCGTTCACGTCACTCACCTTCGATCTGGTCGGCGTAGAGGCAGCGGGCCACGTGGGAGGCACCGATCTGGAGGAGAGGAATCTCGCCGATACCGCATTGGCCGGTGGCCTGTGCGCATCTGGGCTGGAAGTGGCAGCTCTGCGGCCATGCGCCCGGGGCCGGGACGGCCCCCGGGATGGTGGGCAGCGTCGCCGAGCTGTGCTGGTTGTGCGGATTCGAGGCGAGCAGCGCCCGCGTATAGGGGTGGCGTGGGTTGGCGAACAGCTCCTTCACACGGGCACGTTCGGCCACCTGGCCGGCGTACATCACCACGACTCGGTTGCACATGTCTGCCACCACACCCAGGTCGTGGGTGACCAGCATGATCGCCATGCCCCGGTCGCGCTGCAGGGTGCGCAGCAGGTCGAGGATCTCGACCTGGATGGTGACGTCGAGCGCCGTCGTCGGCTCATCTGCGATCAGCAGCTTCGGTTCGCCGGCCAGGGCACGCGCGACGACGACGCGCTGGGCCATTCCTCCCGACAGCTCGTGCGGGTACCGGCGAGCCACCAGATGGGGCTCCGGCAGCTGGACCTGTTCGAGCAGCTCGACGGCGCGTCTCTTGGCGTCGGCGCGGGTCACTCCGGTGTTGATCCGGACCGCTTCGGCGAGCTGCCAGCCGATCCGGAACGCGGGATCCAGTGCGACCATCGGTTCCTGGGAGACATACCCGATCTCGGCGCCCCGGACCTCCTGGAGCTCAGACTCCGGCAGGGCAGCCAAGTCGCTGCCGTCGAAGAAGACCTGTCCAGAGTCGATCCGGCCACCACCACCGAGGAGGGCGCTGATCGCGAGCGCCGTGGTCGTCTTCCCACAGCCAGACTCGCCGACCACCCCGACGGTCTCGCCGCGGGCGATGTCGAAGGTCACCCCTTCAACGGCGCGAGTGGGCCCCGCCGGGGTGACAAATGACACCGCGAGGTCACGGACCGACAGGAGGCTGTCGTTCGGGCCTGCCGGAACGGCGGAGGCCCATGGCGTGTGCGCCCGGTGGTACTTGTCGCGATCCGGGAGGGCGGACTTGGCAGACCAACCCTCGGTGCTCGCGTCCCGGACGGCGTCGCCCAGAAGACCGCAGGCCAGCACGGTCATGGCGATCGCCAGCCCAGGCGGCCAGATCAGCCACGGCTGCTGGAACAGGGTCCCGACCCCATCCGCAACCATGCCACCCCAGCTGGGCTCCGGCGGGGTGGTGATGAGGCCAAGGAAGGCCAGCCCGGTCTGCACCAGCAACGCAGTTGCCGCGAGCAGGGACGCCTGCACGATGATCGGACCCATGACCCGCGGCAGCACGTGGCGGCTGATGATGTAGGTACGCGACATGCCGGAGACCCGAGCAGCGGCGACGTAGAGCTGTTCGCGCACCGGCAGGGTCGCGGCTCGTACGACGCGCACGAGACCCGGGGCCGCCAGGACGCCCAGCGTCACCATTCCAGCTGTCACGCTCTGCGGAAACACCGAGAGCACCACGATGACCAGGATGATCGCCGGCAGTGACAACACCAGATCGGCCAGCCAGATGATCACCCGGTCGACCTTGCCGCCGACATAGCCGGCCACGAGCCCGATGGGGATCCCGAGCGCCATGACGACCGCCATCGCCTCGACGACGCCCACCAGCGTGACGCGAGTGCCCACCAGCAGTCGCTGAAGAACGTCGCGGCCCAGGCTGTCGACCCCAAGGGGATGAGGGGCGCTCGGGCCGTGCAGGGCGGTTCCGAGATCGCCGGCCCTCTCGGTCGCGACATGTGGAAGCAGCATCGGAGCGACGACGGCGATCAGGATGAGGACCGCCAGGTAGGCCAGGCACACCGTGGCCAACGGGCGGCGCACCAAGCGGCGTACCAGGCCAGGACCGGCGGTGGGAGCTGCGGAGGTCCCGGCTCCGGGCGCGATGACGGTCATGCTGCACTCACTCTCGGGTTCAACAAGCCGTAGGCGAGATCGACCGACAGGTTGACGATGATGACCACCACGGTGAAGATCACCGCGACCGCTTGCACCATCGGGATGTCGTGGGCCAGGGCGGAAGAGACCACGAGGGAGCCAAGGCCGGGCACGGAGAAGACGTTCTCGATGAGCACGGCGCCGCCCAGCAGGCCGATTGTCTGGACGCCCAGGACGGTGACGACCGGGATCGCGGCGTTCTTGAGGGCGTGCCGATAGATCAGGGACGTTCGGGAGATCCCGTTGGCCGCGGCCATCCTGATGTACTCGCTTCCGAGCACGTCGAGCATCGCTTCCCGGGTCTGCTTCAGCACGGCGGCAACGGAGCCGAGGGAGAGTGCGGTCACCGGCAGCACCAGCGACCGCGCCCAGTCCTGGGGCGACTCTGTGAACGGCACATACCCCAGGGCGGGGAACCACTCGAGCTTGATAGCGAAGACGACCACGAGCACCGAGCCGACCCAGAAGACCGGCAATGCCCAGCTGAGGAGAGCGAGCGCGTCGACGGCCTTCCCGACCACTCCACCGCGAACAGCGCTGAACACGCCCAGACCGACGCCCACCACGACGCTCACCAGCAGCGACCCGGCGATCAACGACAGCGTCACCGGCACTCTGCTCATGATCGACGCCACGACTGGCGTGCCGTTGACGATCGAGGTGCCGAAGTCACCCGAGACCGCATGACTCAGCCACCGCCAGTACTGCTCGTAGACCGGCAGGTCGAGCCCGAGCTGCTGACGCAACGCCTCGTACTGATCCGGCGTGCCTCGGGGACCAAGGATCTGGCGTGCGGCATCTCCGGGGGTGAGCGACAGCAACAGGAAGTTGAAGCTCGACACGACCAGCAGCAACGGCGCGGCCGTCAACAACCGGCGGGTGAGCAGCGAGGTCAGCCGGCCGCTGCCGGCACCCCGTCTTCCGATCGCGCGCCCGCGATGGGAGCGCGTGAGCCGCGCTCCCATGGCGCCAACCGACGTGCTGGCCATCGCCGGATCAGCCCTTCCAGCCGAGGTCGGCGCCGAAGACGATCCAGGAACCCTTGTCGACTCCGGTGATGTGCTCGTTCATGCCCCACGGGATCTGGTACTCGTAGATCGGCACGTTGAGCGCCTGCTCGGTGATCAAGCTGTTGAGCTTCTTGAACGTCGCCCCTCCCTGGTCGCCCGACTCGGCCTGTCCTTGCGCGAAGAGCTTGTCGACCCCCGGTGCCACGGCCCCGAAAGGGTTGAGCGAGGCCTTGGGCCCGTACAGCAGCGAGTAGGTGATCGACGTCGGCGAGGTGTCTGGTGTCCATTGCATCGCCGCGAACTTCTTCGACAGCGCTTGCTGCATGAAGTCAGTGGTCGCCGGAGTGACCTTGACGTGGACGCCGATCTCTTCCCAGTTCTTCGCCACCGCCTGCATCGTCGGGTCACCCCAGTTGCCGAGGATCGGGCCCGGGTCGACCACGTTCATGTCGAACCCCTCCGTGTAGCCGGCCTCGGCCAGCAGCTCCTTCGCCTTCTCCGGGTCGTAGGGGTAGCGATCGTCCAGGGCCGGATCGGTGTACTCGGTCTGATACTGCGACGTGGGTCGGCCGTACTCTCCGACCATTGCCTTGGCGATCGCCGTACGGTCGACGGCGTAGTTCAAGGCCTGCCGCACCCGCACGTCGGCGAGCGGCTTGGTGGCGGTCCCGTTGCGGTCCATGAGCGTCACCGCCACGGTGCCGCTGCGCCAGTGCATCACCTTCACGCCGGCCTTCTCAGCCGCAGGCGCCGTCGATGAGTCCAGGCTGCCGAAGTCGATCTGCCCGGACTGGAGCGCACGCAACATCGAGGACGCGTTGGAGATGACCCGAACCGTCACCTTCTTGAAGCGGATCGCCGAGGGGTCGTGGTAGTACTCGCTGGGCACCAGGGTGTAGTGGTCGCCCACCACCGACTCGGCAGCATCCAGGACGTAGGGACCCACCCCGTAGGTGCCCTTGGCCAGGCTCTCCGGGTCGGCGACCGACTTCGGGCTCGACAGGGCGCCCC
Organism: Nocardioides sp. NPDC051685; assembly: GCF_044453405.1. NCBI lineage: Bacteria > Bacillati > Actinomycetota > Actinomycetes > Propionibacteriales > Nocardioidaceae > Nocardioides > Nocardioides sp. NPDC051685. Next base: position 734,062 of record NZ_JBITCR010000001.1, read on the forward strand.
GGTTGCCGTACTGGGACAGCAGCAACGGCACGATCGGGCACGGCGACGCCAGGTTCAACCGGACGGTGTACTCACCCTCGGTCTCGACCGACGCAATCGCCAGTGAGGTGGCGTACGGCCCGGGCTGCTTGCCGAAGTAGTCCAACCACGTCTTGACCGCCGCGGCGTTCAGCGGACTCCCGTCGGTGAAGCGGACGCCCTTCTTCAGGGTGAACTCGAAGACCTTGTTGCCCTCGCCGACGTACTTGTAGTCGCTCACCAGCGCCGGGCTGGCCGTGTAGTCCGCGTTCATGTGGAACAGCGACTGGTTGGTCAGCGAACGCATCACGTTCGGCAGGCCGCCGCCGTCCTTGGCCGGGTCGAGCGTGAAGGGCCCGAACGACAGGCCGATGTGCAACTCATGCGCGCTCGCGGGGCTCGACGCCTCGCGGTCGCCCCCACAGGCTGTCACGCCCAGCGCTAGCGCCAATCCGGCAACCAACGCGATCAATCGTTTGCGGTTCATGGGGTCCCCTGAAGTCGAAGTCGGTGGTCGAGGTAGCTAACACGTGTTACTAACTCGTGTTGCGACGGTACTGCATGTGACGCCCGCCACACAAGGCCCCCATCGTGAAGTTTTTGAACCTCCCTCCCCGGACAGGGCGCCGCCCCACCCGAATCACTTGTTGGCCAAGACCCTTCGGTATATCGTCGTGACGCAGGTCACTAAATCGTGTTAGGAAATCGATGGATACCCAAGTGCACGGCACGTATGGCCCTGGCTTCGAGCCGCTCGTTGACCAGTTCGCCGATCACCTTCGCTCAGGGCGCGATACCGGAGCCTCGCTGAGCGTGTACGTCGACGGGCACAAGCGCGTCGACGTCTGGGGCGGAGTCGCCGATCCCGAGCAGGAGACGCCGTGGGTCGAAGACACCCTGGCTGTCGTCTATTCATGCTCCAAGGGGCTGCTCGCCCTCTGCCTGCTGGGACTTGCCGACACTTCGCGTGTCGACCTCAAGGCGCCGGTCAGTGACTACTGGCCAGAGTTCGCCGCCTTCGGGAAGGAATCCATCACGCTCGAGCACGTGCTCGCCCACCGCGCCGGTCTCCCGTTGCTGGAGTCCTCGCTCTCTCGCAGCGACATCCTGAGCTGGCATCCGGTGATCGCCGCACTCGAGGGCCAGAGTCCGCTCTGGGAGCCGGGATCAGGACACGCGTACCACGCCCTCACCCTCGGATGGTTGATCGGTGAGGTCATCCGCCGAGTGACGGGCAAGCTTCCCGGCGAATACGCCCGCACCGAGCTTGCGCCGCAGCTCAACCTCGACACATGGGTCGGGCTTCCCGAAGCCCAGCACGACCGACTTGCGAAGTCGCTGCCGTCCGTGGCGGAGTGGACCTCCGACGACATCAAGGACGGGCTTCGGGAGCTGCTCCGAAGCGATGACCGGGTGATGCGAGCCGCCACGCTCAACGGCGCACTCCGACTGCCCCTGCCGGGTGTCCAGGAGGGGTGCGACTACAACGACCCAGAGGTCTTGTCCAGCGCCATCCCCGCTGCAAACTGCACGACGACGGCGCGCAGCCTGGCAAAGCTGTATGCGGCGTGCGTATCGAGCGTCGAAGGGAGCGAGCCACTGCTGTCGGCCCAGATCGTGTCGGACGCGCTCACCGTCCGCTCCGCCGGCCCCATGGTCTTCGGTGTCCCCGGCCCCGAACCCCGCTACGGCCTCGGATTCATGCTGACCTCCGACGTACGTCCCATGCTCGGGCCATCGAGCTTCGGACATGACGGAGCGTCGGGAGCCCTGGCCTTCGCGGACAGAGAAGCACGGGTCGGCTTCGCCTACGTCCCGAACCGGATGGGCGGACTTCCGGACACACGTGCCAACGACCTCGTCGATGCTTTGCGCTCATGCCTGAGCACCTGATTCCCGAGTGCCGGACATGGCCTCGTTGCTGAAGGTGCCCTCCGCACAACCCCTGATCTCGTCCAGTTGAGGAGCCGACCATGCCTATCGATCCGCACTTTGCCGCCAAGTTCCCGCGCCTGGCGGGAGTGACCTCGGTGTTGGACGCGATCGTCGACCCGACCCAGCGAGCGAAGTTGGAGGCCTACATGGCCTGGGATCCAGGCTACGCACCGCCTCCGGTCCAGTCCGCGAACGACGCAGCAGACGGCCCCCACGGTCCGGTGCCAGTACGTCTGTATCGCTCCACCGAGCGGCGGCAAGAGACATCACCAGCCTTGGTGTGGCTCCACGGCGGCGGCTTCGTTGCCGGGGATCTCGACATGCCCGAGGCCGACGTCGTGGCCCGCGAGCTTGCTCACCGCGCAGGCGCGGTCGTCATCTCTGTCGATTATCGCCTGGCGGTCGATGGCGTGACCTTCCCCGTACCTCACGACGATGTCGTTGCGGCCTACCGCTGGGCCGCGCGAAACGCGGCCGATCTCGAGATCGATCCACGGCGGATCTCCTTGGGCGGGGCCAGCGCGGGCGCCAATCTCGCGTGCGGCGCCGCTCTGCATCTGCGCGACGACGCCGACGACCCTGGGCCGTACCGTCTGCTGCTCGCCTACCCCCTCGTGCATGCCGTGGTCCCGAGGTGTTCTGCCCACGAGGCTGCTGCGATGGCCGAGGTTCCGCCCGTGTTGCGATTCCCCGACGAGTTGATCGCCCAGTTGGTGGCGAACTACGTCGGTACGCCCGTGGGCAGCGAGAAGGCAATGCCCGCCTATGCGATGCCGGCCGAAGGCGATGTGCGAGACCTGCCACCGGTCACCATCATCACCTGTGAGTACGACGACCTTCGCCCGTCCGGCGAGGCACTGGCACAGATGCTCGAGGATGCCGGAGTCACTGTTCGCCTGGTACAGGAAGGCGGCGTGCTCCACGGACACCTCAACGAGGACCCCAGGATCCCCCAGGTCGACCACTCGCTCTCGATCCTCGCCAACGCACTCTGACTGTGGAATCGCAGATGCACGTGTCAGTAGATCGCAACGGCACCACTAGGGTGGGGTCGCCAAGGTGGCGTCGGAAGGTTCGTGGTGAGGTGCAGTGACGCAGGCCAGGCAAGGACGAGTCAGCAGCCGCGACGTGGCCGAGGCAGCCGGCGTGTCGCGGACGACGGTGAGCTTCGTACTCAACGACCACCCCAACGCCGGAGCCATCCCCGAAGCGACCCGGCGCCGCGTGCTGGCTACGGCCGAAAAGCTGGGCTACACACCCTCCCCAGAGGCGCGCGCCTTGCGGTCGGGCCGAAGCAGTGTCGTGCTGTGCCTGATGCCGGACTGGCCGATCACCGGACCATTCGGCGTCCTGCTCCGAGAAGTGAGCTCCGAACTCAATGCCGTCGGCCTCACGATGCTGTTCCACCAGCGCAGCCCCGGTGAGGATCTGACGCAGGTGTTCGGCGCGCTGACTCCAAGGGCGGTGGTCGCCATCGGTGAGCTCAGTCCGGCGGAGGTCGACCTCGCCGATCGCCGGGGCATCACCGTCACCTCGTTCATGGGCGATGTTCCGAACCGGGAGGACGTCTCTGCGCTGAAGCAAACTGAGATCGGAAGGCTACAGGCTGACGCGCTGATCAAGCATGGCCATACGTCACTCGCCTACGTCTCCCCTGCCGACCGGGCTCTGGACTGGTTCAGCACCCCTCGCCTCGAAGGTGCGAGAAACCAGCTGAGCCAGGCAGGCGGAAGACTGATCCATTGGCGCCTGCCGCCCGGAAACAACAGATCTGCGGTGCGCAAGTGGCTGCGCCGGGCAACGGCTGACGGTCTGACTGGTATCTGCGCCTACAACGACGAGGTCGCGTTTGCGCTGATGATGGCAGCCTTGGAGGAGGGACTTTCCGTCCCTACCGACGTCTCCGTGGTGGGCGCCGACGACTCACCCTTCAGCAGGCTCGCCCGACCCGCAATCACGACGATCGCCTTTCGACTGAACAAGGAGGCCCAACGGCTTGCGGCGATCGTCACCGACAGCGTGGAGGAGCAGGTCAAGCCGCGCCCGTCGACACTGCTCACGTTGAAGATGCGCGATAGCGTACGAAATCTCTCGACGGGCGCCGGGTAGCTCACATAGCGCCTAGCAGTTCTCCGCTCACCGCGAACGACGACCGACATGCTGACTCAAGCGGGAAGGGCCCGCTCGACGATCGCGGTCAGGCCGCCGCGCGGCGACAGCGTCAGCGCGCGCTACTGGCTCAGGGCATCGTCCAGCGTACGGAGATCCTGCTCCTGGACGAGCCGGCCGCCGGGCTCGACGCCGCCAGCCGGCAGCGCACCCGCGAGATCCTGGCCGAGGAAGCCGCGCGCGGGGCCACGATCGTGTGCGTCACCCACGACGAGGAGAGCATCGCCGCCGCGGACTATGGCCTCCGGTTCGAGGCGGGACGCATCGTCGACTGAGTACGGCCCGACCCTGTTGAACGTGGCCACGCCGGTCACGATGAGCGCCAGGGCGACGGCCAGCCCGACGCCGATCTGCTCACCGAAGACCGGGACCGCGACGACGGCGGTCAGCACCGGGCTCACCGCGCCGCCGACCGAGGCCCGGCTGCTGCCGAGCGCCTTGACGGAGAAGGCGTAGCAGAGCGTCGACATCAGGCCGGTCCCGATGCCCTGGAGGGCGGTCAGGGCGAGCACATCGCCAGGCTCGGCGGCTCCCGCGAGCAGGTGCGACGGCATCGCGCCGGAGATCATCAGGACCAGCACGGCGACGCTCGAAACGGTGCAGACGGTCAGCACCATCTGCAGGAGCGTCAGGCTCGTACGCTGCAGGCCCGTCGTGAACACGGCCCAGGCGAACCCGCCGACGAGGAGCAGGCCGACCCCGCCGAGCGAGACGCCACCGCCGACCAGGAACCCGCTCATGCCGACACCAGCCCCGATGAGCCCGAGCGCGGCCAGCCGTCGCGGCGGCATCGGGGTCCGCCCGCGGGCCATCGCGAGCAGCGTGACGAACAGCGGCACCGTGCCCGGGACCAGCATCCCGGTGAGCGCGGCGCTCGTGAGGTGGGCACCGAACGCGAAGACGAGGAAGTGCGGGAGCCCGCCGACGAGCAGCAGGGCGAGAACCTGCGGTCGTTCACGGCGTACGGCCTGGATCGTGCTCGGCAGCAGTGGAGCCAGCAGGACCACCGGCGTCACGAACCGGAGGATGGCCGCGTCGACGATGGTCAGGCTGGACCCGCCGATGCCGCGCGTGCTGAGCGCGAACGACGACCAGAGCACGACCGTCATTCCCAGCGCCGCCCACCCAGCCGGCGCTCGTGTGCCGCTCTCCTGTCGCATCCCCATGTCGCGCCACGATAGGCAAAACACCGGCGCACATGATTGCCAGATCTGCCACTCTTCTAGGCCTGAGTGGCAGAATCTGCCATCATGCGCGCGCTCGACGACACCGACAAGCACATCCTCTGGGAGCTCCAGCAGAACGGCCGCCTGACCAACCAGGAGCTGGCCGACCGGGTCGGCCTCTCCCCCTCGCCGTGCCTGCGCCGCGTACGAGCCCTGGAGGAGGCCGGCGTGATCAGCGGCTACCGCGCGGTCGTCGACCCGCACGCCGTCGGCATGAACATCACCGCCTTCGTACGCATCAAGATGGCCACCCACACCAACGCCGCCGTCGAGGCCGTCGAGGAGCACCTGCGCGCCATCCCCGACATCACCGAGGCGTACGTCCTGGCCGGCGACCACGACTACCTGCTCAAGATCGTCACCCCGTCCTTCGAGACCTACGAGCAGTTCCTGCGCGACAACCTCCGCACCATGCCCGCCCTGGCCTCGATCGAGACCACGTTCGCGTTCGGCAACACCAAGGAGGCGTCACCGCTCCCGCTCGGCTGACCCTGGATCCGCCGAAGTCAGTCGGCGTCGAAAGACCCGTGGCGTCCGGCTCCACCGGCGAACCGGGTGGCACCTTCGACGGTGTCGGTGGCAACCGAGACGACGCCTTGACGGTACTCCGCAGCCAGCGCCTCCTGCTCGCTCAGCCCCTCCTGCTCCAGCACGGAGAGCCGGTCGTGACGCAGGCAGGTCTGCGGGAACGCGGCGAGCTGGCGGGCCAGGTCCTGCGCGGCCGCGAGGGCCTGGCCGGGCGGGACGACGCGGTTGGCGAGCCCCATCCGTAGCGCCTCCTCGGCGCCGACGGGACGGCCGGTCAGGATCAGGTCCATGGCGTGACTGGTGCCGATCAGGCGTGGCAGCCGGACGGTGCCGCCGTCGATCAGCGGTACGCCCCAACGCCGGCAGAACACGCCGAAGACCGCATCCTCCTCCACGACCCTCAGGTCGGCCCAGATCGCCAGCTCCAGGCCACCGGCGACGGCGTGACCGGCGACGGCGGCGATGACGGGCTTGCTCAGCCGCATCCGCGTGGGACCCATCGGGCCATCCCCGTCGGGCTCGAACCGGTTGGGGTCCCCGCCCGCGACCGCCTTCAGGTCGGCCCCGGCACAGAAGGTGCCGCCCTCGCCGTGCAGCACCGCGACGGCGGCGTCGGGATCGGCGTCGAACTCCTCGAACGCTGCCACCAGGGCTTCCGCGGTCACCCGATCGACGGCGTTGCGTACGTCGGGGCGGTTGATCGCGATCGTCGTGACCGGACCGTCCTTGGTGACATCGACCGTCATGCCGGGAGTGCCCGCTCGAGGATCGCGTCCAGGTCGCCGCGTGGCGACAGCGTGCCGAAGGCGCCGCCCCAGTCCCGGCCGAGACGCGAGGCACAGAACGCGTCGGCGACGGGAGCGGGTGCGTGCCGCAGGAGCTGCGAGCCCTGGAAGACCAGGGCCAGCTGCTCGACGATCCGCCGAGCCCGGAGCTCGAGGTCGTCGAAGGAGGTGAGCTCCTTATTCAACCGGTCCAGCGCGGCGTCGTAGCGGGCATCGGCACCGGCGGCGAGCTCCGCCTCCGCCAGGAACGCGTCCAGGGTGTGCGGCTCCTTCGCCAGCGCGCGCAGGGCGTCGAGCGCCGCCACGTTGCCCGATCCCTCCCAGATCGAGAGGAGCGGCATCTCGCGGTAGATGCGCGCGACGTCGAAGTCCTCGATGTAGCCGTTCCCGCCCAGGCACTCCAAGGCCTCGTTGACCATGAACGGCGCCCGTTTGCAGACGTAGTACTTGGTGACCGCCAGCGCGATCCGACGCAGCGCGGCCTCGCCCTCGTCGCCACGGATCGCCCGGTCGTTGGCGCCCGCCAGCCGCAGCATCGCGGTCGTCGCCGCCTCGGACTCGACCTGCAGGTCGGCCAGGACGTTGCGCATCGCCGGCTGGTCGATCAGCAGCTTGCCGAAGGCGCTGCGGTGACGGGCGTGGTGCGCGGCCATCGTGAGCGCGGTGCGCATCCCTGCCGAGGAGCCGATCACGCAGTCGAGGCGGGTCATGTTGACCATCTCGACGATCGTGCGCACCCCGCGGCCCTCCTCGCCGACGAGCCAGCCGACAGCGGCGTCGTACTCGATCTCGGAGGAGGCGTTCGACCTGTTGCCGAGCTTGTCCTTCAGGCGCACGAACCGCATCGCGTTGCGCTCGCCGCCCGGCAGGACGCGCGGCACCAGGAAGCAGGAGACGCCGGCCTCGGTCTGGGCCAGGGTGAGGAACAGGTCGCTCATCGGCGCACTGGTGAACCACTTGTGCCCGCGCAGGACGTAGGTGCCGTCGGCCTGCTCGGTCGCCGTGGTCGTGTTGGCCTGTACGTCGGAGCCGCCCTGCTTCTCCGTCATCGACATGCCCGCGATCAGGCCGCGCTTCGTCTCGGGGTCGCGCAGGCCGAAGTCGTAGGTCCGATTGGTCAGCAGCGGCTCGAACCGTGCGGCGAGCTCCGGGTTGGCACGCAGGGCAGGCACCACCGCGTAGGTCATCGAGATCGGGCAGCCGTGACCGGCGTCGACGTTCCAGGCGTAGAACTTCGCGGCCCGCGCGACGTGGGCGCCGGGACGGTCATCGGACCAGGGGGCGGCGTGGAGGCCGTGCTCGACCGCGGTCGTCATCAGCTGGTGGTACGCCGGGACGTACTCGACCTCGTCGACCCGATGGCCATAGCGGTCATGGGTGTGCAGACGCGGGGGCACCCGCTCGGCGAGCCGGCCCCAGTCCTGCGCCTCGGCGGTGCCGGCGAGGCGGCCCAGCTCGTCGATCTCCGGTAGCGCCCACGCGGCACCCTCCCGCTCGAGCCCCTCCCGCAGGACCGGGTCACCGGCCGTGTTGTGACCCACCAGCGGTGGGACCTGGTTGGTGACCACATGGGTGGAGTGGGCCTCGGGCGTGCTGGTCATGATCATGATGTTACATAGTTTGCGACAACCGTGTCTATGAATGTTGCATGAGAGGATGTCCAGGTGGCTACCGCGCGCGACGAACCGGCTCCGCTCTCCGCCCGCTCCACCATCCTGAGCCTCATGCTCGGCGCACACCCGAACCCGTTGACCCCCGCCGACCTCGCCCGCGCCGGCCAGTTCTTCGGCATCGCACCAGCCACCGTGCGGGTCGCGGCCGCCCGAGCCGTCTCGGACGGCGACCTGTCGCGGACCGACGCCGGCTACCGGCTCGGCGAGCGTCTCGTCCAGCGCCAGGTGCACCAGGACGAGGCCGTGCACGTGGCCGACAAGCCCTGGGACGGCTCCTGGGAGATGGCCGTCGTCGTCACCACCGGCCGGCCCGGCCCCGAGCGTGCCGTCCTGCGCGATGCGCTCAAGGCACACCGGCTCGCCGAGCTGCGCGAAGGCGTCTGGACCCGGCCGGCCAACCTCCAGCGCCCGCACTTCTCGGACCCGGTGCTCCGGACCTTCACCTCGATGCCGGAGCAGGATCCGCGTGACCTCGCCGCATCTCTGTGGGATCTGGCCGGATGGACGCGCGAGGCCGAGCACCTGCTCGAGCGCCTGGCCTCGACCCCGGAGCCCGCACTTCGGCTCGCCACCGCCGCCGCGATCGTGCGCCACCTCAGCGCCGACCCGCTCCTCCCCCGCGAGCTGCGCCCGCCGAGCTGGCCAGCAGCCTCCCTCCGCGAGACCTACCGCGCCTATCAGCGTGAGCTGAGCGAGCTCGCCGCCCTGCCCAGCTGAGTTCCGACAGAAGACTTACGAAGGCTCGGGCGCGGGGAACATCGGTGCCGTCGCGGTGCCGAGCTGGATCCGCGCGCCGTACTCGTCCCGCACACCCCAGTGCTCGGCGAGCCGGCCGTCCTCCACCCGGTAGATGTGGACCGTCGGCATCACGTACGCCTTTCCGGCCGCGCCCGGGCCGTGGATGGCATCGACCCCCACGCCATGAGCGAGCGCGCGGATGACGACACGGTCGTCGGTCGCGAACGAGTCCTCGATCACGTAGCGGATCTGCAGCACGTCGTGCACGACGGTGAGGATCTGTCGGTATCCCTCCGGTCCCGGCGGGAGCGGGATGGGCGAACCGTTGTCGACGAAGTCGGCGGTGACCGCGTCGTCGAGGCAGGAGAGGTCACCGGAGTTGATCGCATCGAAGACGGCAAGGGCGCGCGACAGGGCGGTCGTGGACATGGTTATGATCCTTCCGCTAGAACAACAATCCAATGGAATTGGACTCTAATGGAATCTGCTTCCCCAGGGAAGAGGCCGTACAACACCGCCCGGCGCGCCGAGCAGGCCAAGCTGACCCGCGCACGGATCCTCGACACCGCTCGCGAGCTGCTGCTCGCCGACGGCTTCTTCGCGATGACCGTGCCGCAGCTCGCCCAGCGAGCCGGCGTCAGTCCGCAGACCGTCTACAACTCCGTCGGCGGCAAGGCCGAGGTGGTCAAGGCGGTGTACGACGTCCTGCTCGCCGGCGACGACGACCCGACGCCGATGAGCGACCGGCCTCAGTTCCAGGCCGTGGTCGAAGCGACCGATCCGGCGGCGTACGCAAGGGCGTACGCCGCCTGGTGCCGGATGATCTGGGACCGGGTCGGGCCGCTGCTCGGGGTGATCCTCGCCCACGGACCTGGCGGTGACGCTGTGCTGGAGGAGTTCGTGACGACCATCGACACCGAGCGCCGCACCGGCAACGCCAACGGACTTCGAGGCCTGGCGGACCGCGGCGACCTCCCCTCCACCCGCTCCTTCGACGAGGTGGTCGATGTCGTCTGGACCCTCACCTCACCCGAGGTGTACGACCGGCTGGTGCGGAGGTCGGGCTGGACCGGCGCCCGCTACGAGGAATGGCTGGCGGCTCAGCTCACCGCGGCGCTGGCCGGCTAACGAGGATCAGTAGTACCAGGGGCAGGGCGGCAGACTCAGCCGCCATTGGTGGTAGATGACGGCAGTATGACACTGAACTGTGCAAACGTGCTTGATGGCGCTGGTGTTCGACGGTTACTGACGACCCTTCTGCCACATTTGCTACGCAGGACCTTGCCCAACGCGAAGTTGAACTAAGCCGCCTCCCCAGGCGCCAGGTTCTTCATCCAGTTGTGGCCATTAGATCCCATAATCAACTTCGTCGCGGGACTGTGCTCAAACAGGATCGTCATCAGGTGGTAGACGCTGAGCACCAGCTCCTGGAGCGGCTGATCATCCTCAAGCTTCTCGACAGTGAGCCCCTGAGCAACTGCTTCCGCTAGGTCGATACGACGTCCATGGCTCTTGTGGGTCGAGGCATCGTTGAAATGCTTCGCGACGGCCTTGCCCTTGGCGACTGCGTCCGCGTCGCCGCTGAACATCCACCGCGACAGCCATTCGGCCACCATCGTCTCCGAATAGTCGAGCGCCGCCTGCGCGTCCGCGAGGAGAGCCGGGCCGAGACTCTGCGTGATCGGTGCCCAGACGTGGGCCGCTGCTGGGTTCTTCAGGATCTCCGCGGAGGCGCGCGTGAACTGATCAACCACCCCACGGGCGGACATCGTTCGACCACCAACGGTCAATTGAGGATCGATCGGTCCCAGCTGACTCTGCCGCCCCATCGTGATCTTGTCCGACGCAAGACTGATCATCGTGCCAGCCGACATTGCCAGCGCAGGAACGATCACCTCGACGCTGGCGAACTTCGAGCGCAGGTACTCAACGATGGTTTGCGCAGCGTTCGGGTTACCGCCGGGTGTATGCAGTAGGAGCGTCAGCCCCTTGGACCAGTCCATCCCGTAGATCACACTCATGAACCCGTTGATGTCTTCATGCGTGATGGAAACCATTGGTGCCGGAGCCTGCTTCTGCAGGAAAGCGGCACCGTAGAAGATGACGTTTCGTCCGCCCTGGTGCCGGCTGACTCCTCCGAAGAACTCAGCCCGGCGATCTTCGATCCACTGGCTTTTCTGCGGATCCGGTGTACTGCTGAACTCCTCCAGCAAGTCGTTCCACGAAGGCATCAGTCACACAGGACTAGCCCGGCCGGCGGTGCGCCGTACCAGCGCGGCTCTGCTGGAACGGCTTCGGTGGCCCGAGCCAGCTCCGTGAGCGTGGAAATCTGCGCCACGTCGACATACTCATCGTATAGGCGAGCAGCTTCGACCAAGGGGTCAGGCGACGTCATGGCGCCAGTATGCCGCAGCCGGAAGAGCCGCGACCCATTTTGAGAAAATCGCCTCATGGCTGAGTCGGGCCGCATGCGCTATCGCGACGAGCGCATTGGGAAGCGCTTCGGTCTCTCGTTCTCCACTCATTCAGGCCGGACTCGTCGAAGTCGGCAAGAACCCCCAGACGAACTCACCGAACTCATCATGGGTAGTTGCCGGATCAGGGCTGACACGGTCGCACGGCCGGTCGCCCGAGCCGACGGCTGTCCAACGATTGGGCGACCGCGCCGATCTGGGTAGCGAGCCGCTCGAAGATCTGATGCGGCCCGCGCAAACCCAAGGGCACCAACTCTCTGCGCTCTGTGATGTTCCCGATCGTGATCGCCTCGGCCCGGGCCAGCCAGACCTCAGCGAAGTCGTTGTCGACCGATCGGAATTTCCACGCACGAAGCCGGTCATCCCCGAACTGCTGTGAACCCCGGGTCGTCGTAGCCCATGTCCCGGATCTTCTCGGCCGCGAAGACCACCATGATCTCATCACCCGGGATGAACACGCCCTCCATGGACGGTGGCTGCGGAATGGCGGCAGCCAGCCAGACGCGACCAGCGTCGAAGTCCAGACGGAGCGCAGTAGGTACATCAATCGCACGCGCAGGCTCGACGACCTCCCCGCTCGACAAGGTCGCCGGACCAAGTTCGAGCCGGTCCCACCAAGTCATTGCCTTCCGCACGGGACTGTCCAGGAAGGGTGCCCATCGCGCGTCGCTGTCGGGGCCGATTCGCTCAGGTCCCAACTCTCCGAGTACGAGGTGCCGCTCGATCGGGTCGTCGAAGACCTCGACGCCGTACGGGTGGAACGTGTTGGTCCAGGTCACCGTGACCGGGCCGACATCCGTCGAGAGCTGAACACCCATGACCGCGTGGTGCCAGTCGCCGTAGTCCCAGCGCGCGGGCTCGGGACTGAAGTTGTGGATGTCCCAGTAGTCGACGCCCAGGATTCGCCGACCCACCAGACTCCGGACCTTCGCCTCGAGGCTGGCCCGTGCATCCGGCTCGCTGGACCTCATGGGCTCATGCTTCCTGAACGTGGCAAGAAGCGCGCGCTGAATACCCGGCAGTCGATGCTCGACCACGTTTCTTGCCACACACCCGGGCCCAACAGGCCTCTGAACAGCACAAACGCGCCAGATCAGTAGTACCAGGGGTAGGGCGACCAGTCGGGCTCGCGCTTCTCCAGGAACTGGTCGCGGCCCTCCTGGGCCTCATCGGTCATGTACGCCAGGCGGGTGGTCTCGCCGGCGAACATCTGCTGGCCGACGAGGCCGTCGTCGAGAAGGTTGAAGGCGTACTTCAGCATCCGCTGGGCGGTGGGGGACTTGCCGTTGATCTTGCGGCCCCACTCGAGCGCGACCTCCTCCAGCTCGGCGTGCGGGACGGCGCGGTTGACGGTGCCCATGCGTACGCCGTCCTCGGCCGAGTACTCCTCGGCGAGGAAGAAGATCTCGCGGGCGAACTTCTGGCCGACCTGACGGGCGAGATAGGCCGAACCGTAGCCGCCGTCGAAGGAGCCGACGTCGGCGTCGGTCTGCTTGAAGCGGGCGTTCTCCGCGGAAGCGAGGGTGAGGTCGCAGACGACGTGCAGGGAGTGGCCGCCGCCGGCGGTCCAGCCGGGGACGACGCAGATGACGACCTTGGGCATGAAGCGGATCAGTCGCTGACACTCGAGGATGTGCAGGCGGGCGAGCTTGGCCTTGTCGATCGGGGTGGGCTCCTCCGCGCCGGTCCGGCCGGCGGCGTACGCGTCGGTCTCCTCGTACTGGTAGCCGGCCTTGCCGCGGATGCGCTGGTCGCCGCCGGTGCAGAAGGAGAACTTGCCGTTCTTCTCGGAGGGCCCGTTGCCGGTCAGCAGGACGCAGCCGACGTCGGCGGAGGTGCGGGCGTGCTCGAGCACGCGGAGGAGCTCGTCGACGGTGTGCGGGCGGAAGGCGTTGAGCACGTCGGGACGGTCGAAGGCGATGCGTACGGTGCCGTGCTCCTTGGCCCGGTGATAGGTCAGGTCGGTCAGATCCTCGAAGCCGGGCACCTCGTCCCAGCGGCTCGGGTCGAACGTGTCGGAGACTCCCTCGATGGCGCTCATGCGGCCGAGTCCGTTGAAGGAAGAGAAGCGTACGGCCTCGGCCGCATGAGGCTTGTTGTCGTTCGCTGGCGCTCACTCATGAGGGTGAGGCTATCCGGCCCGCTGATCGCAGGCTTGACCTTGCCCCCAGGGTCAAGGTCTACGGTCGTAGGCGTGCAGATCAAGGAGCTCGCGGATCAGGCCGGCGTGACGGTGAAAGCCGTGCGCTACTACGAGTCACGTGGGCTGCTCACGCCACGACGAGCAGGCAACGGATATCGGGACTATGCCGAGGTGGACGTGCAGGTGGTGCGCGAGATTCGCGCCTTGCTCTCGCTCGGTCTCACCGCCGAGGAGACGCTTCCGTTCGTCGACTGTCTGCGCGCCGGCAACGACCGTGCCGACCTGTGCCCGGCCTCGCTCGAGGCCTATCGGCAGCGCATCGCCGAGATCGACCGGCGGGTGACCGAGCTGACCGCCCTGCGGGGTGAGCTCGCCGGGCTGCTGCACGAAGCCGAGTCCTATCAACCGAACCGACCAGGAGAGAAGCGATGAGTCAGACCGCCATGATCGAGGACATCACCGATGCCCGGTTCGTCGAGGACGTACTCATGTCCGACACGCCCGTGCTGGTGGAGATCTGGGCCGAGTGGTGCCCGCCCTGCCGTCAGCTCGCACCGATCCTCGAGAAGATCGCCGCGGAGCGGGTCGGGAGCCTGCGGGTGGTGAAGCTCAACCAGGACGAGAACCCGGCCACCTCCGCCGACTACCGGGTCATGGCGGTGCCGACGATGCTCCTCTTCCGGGGCGGGAAGCCGGTGCTCCAGCTGGTCGGCGCGCGACCGAAGTCGCATCTCGACCGCGAGATCGACAAGGCCCTCGCCTGATCCCGGCCCCTCGGAATAGGTGCCGTGCCGTGGCGTTGTAGTGGGCATGACCGAACTGCAAGGTGAATACGTCCCGAGCACGGCCGACTGGGTGCGCGAGCAGGTTGCCGCGTTCGAGGCCTCCAACGGCGCCGAGGCCAACGTCCTCGAGCGCGACGGCAAGCCGATCATCCTGATCACCAACCGCGGCGCCAAGACCGGCGCGATCCGCAAGACGCCGCTGATGCGGGTCGAGCGCGACGGCCGCTACCTCGCCGTCGCCTCGATGGGCGGCAGCGACAAGAACCCGGCCTGGGTGGCCAACTTCCGCAAGTACCCCGACATGGTGCTCCAGGACGGCGGCACCAAGGAGGCGTACGTCGCCCGCGAGCTCTCCGGCGCCGAGCGCGAGGAGTGGTGGGACTACGCGGTGAAGACCTGGCCGACGTACGGCGACTACCAGCCCAACACGTCCCGGATCTTCCCGCTCTTCCTGCTGGAGCCGGCCGACTGACAGGTCACCAATTGACCGGTGCGTAACCGGGACAGTGCTACGACTGTCGGTTCACGACGCTAGGGTCTATGGCCATGCCGTTCCTGCTACGCGTCGAGCTGCCCGATGTCCCGGGTTCTCTCGGTCGCCTCGCCTCTGCCATCGGTGAAGCCGGTGGCGACATCGAGGCGATCGAGATCGTCGAGAAGAACAAGGCCGAGGGACTCGCCGTCGACGATGTGCTCCTCGAGACCCAACCGGGGACGATGCCGGACTCCATCGTGTCGGCGTGCAACGAGCTCGACGGCGTGCACGTCGTCTGGATCTCCCGCTACGCCGCCGGCGGCAACCTCTTCCTGGACCTCGAGGCGGTCGAGGATCTCACCGAGAACGCCCACGAGGCGCTCGACCGGCTCGTGGACGTGCTGCCGCTGACGTTCCGTGCCGACTGGGCGATCCGCGTCCACCGCGTCAAGGGCATCGCTCGGGCGACCGACGGCTCACCCGAGAACGTCCCCTTCATCGAGCTCGACCGCCCCGAGCGGATCGAGGTCGAGGGTGAGGACGAGAACATGTTCGCCGGCGCCCGCATCGACGGCAACGAGATCGTCATCATCGGCCGCCGCGGTGGCCCCGACTTCCTCGACTCCGAGCTCGCCCGCCTCGGCCACCTCGCCTCCCTCGCCACCTCGATCGCCCGCTCCTGACCCTCGCCTCGGCGGGGGTCAGTCGTGGCCGAGGCGCTGGCGGAGACCGGAGGCGCGTTGGGCCCGATGGGTGATCGCTGCCGTGACGGCGTCGGGGGTGCCGACGATACGTACGCGCTCCTGGGCCCGGGTGACCGCGGTGTAGAAGAGCTCGCGGGTGAGCAGGGGCGAGTCGTCGGGCGGGAGCAGGACGGTGACGGACCTGGCCTGGCTGCCCTGGGACTTGTGGACGGTCATCGCGTGCAGGGTCTCGATGTCGCCGAGGCGTGACGGCGCGTAGGTCGCGCCCCCGGCGATGGCGACGCGGAGGTCGCCGGCGGCGTCGGAGTAGGTGACGCCGGTGTCGCCGTTGAAGAGACCGAGACCGTAGTCGTTGGCGGTGACGAGGACCGGCCGGCCCGGGTACCACTCGTGGCCCCAGCCGATCCCGAGCGCCTCACCGGTCGTCTCGGCGAGGCCGCGCTCGATCTGCCGGTTCCAGTGGGCGACGCCCCAGGGACCGTCGCGGTGGGCGCAGAGGAGACGCGACTCGTCGAGCATGCGTACGCAGCGCTCCGCATCGCCTGCGAGCGCAGCCTCGTGAAGGGCGACTGCGTGGGTGACCAGGTCGCGCTCGACGCTCGCCATCGCGGTCTCGTCGGCAGGGTCGACGAGCTCGACCGCGGGGTCGCCGGACTTCAGCACGTCGAGAGCGGCGTCGGCGTCGCCGACTCGCAGCGCCTCGGCCAGGGCGCCGATCGCGCCACCGAAGCGATGGGTGATGCGGAGAGCGGCGACGGCATCGGGCGAGCGCACGGCGAGCCCGGCGACGAGGTCGGAGAGCACCGCCCCCGCCTCGACGCTGGCGAGCTGGTCGGGGTCGCCCACGAGGATCAGCCTCGCCTCCGGGCGCACCGCCTCGAGCAGCCGGGCCATCATCGTCAGCGACACCATGCTCGTCTCGTCGACGACGATCACGTCGTGGGGCAGCCGGTTGGTGCGGTGGTGCTTGAACCGCGTCGACGAGCCGGGTCGCCAACCGAGGAGCCGGTGGAGGGTCGAGGCGGTCAGCCCGTTGAGTCGGGCGCGGTCGGCGTCGGTGAACTGCGGCGCGAGCTGCGCGCCTTCGACCGCCTCCTGCAGCCGTGCCGCCGCCTTGCCGGTGGGTGCCGTCAGCGCGACCCGCAACGGGGTCGCGGACTGCTCGGTGAGCAGCGCCAGCAGCCCGGCGACGGTCGTCGTCTTTCCGGTCCCGGGTCCGCCGGTGAGCACCGTCGTCGACTGCCGGGACGCGGCGAGCGCTGCGGCGCGCTGCTCGGCGTAGCCCTCCCCCGGGAAGAGCCGAGCCGCGCTCGCCTCGAGCAGGGCCTCATCGGCCACCGGTCGGGGCGAGGCCAGGCGGGCGAGCAGGTCGTGGCGTACCTGTCCCTCTTCACGGTGATAGCGGTCCAGATAGAGCAGGCCGTCCTCGACCTGCACCAGGGACTGCGCGGCCAGGGGGCTGTCGGCGACCGCCTCCAGCCAACCGTCAGCGGCCGGCCAGGGCAGCGTCTCCTCGGTCTCCCGCAGCGCGGCCAGGTCGACACACACCGACCCGTGCCGGACCGCGCGGACCGCCAGCGCGACCGCCAGCCGCACCTCGTCACGCTCTTCTCCCGCGAGGGCGGCGGCTCGCGTCGCGACGTGTACGTCGGCCGCGGTCAGCACGCCCTCCTTGTTGAACGACGCCAACAGGCCGGTCGCGGACCGGGCCAGCCGTGCGTCGAACGGATCGTCGGACTCCCAGCGCTCGATCATGAGACTCCTCGGTCGAGCAGGTCGGACAGGGCGACCGCCAGGGACGCGGGCGGCTGCCAGGTGAAGACGCCGGTGGGGATGCCGTCGACGACCGGGGTGTCCGGACCGAGCATCCCGCGCACGTAGAGGTAGAGGACCCCGCCGAGATGGGCGTCGGGGTCGTAGCCGGGCAGGCGCCAGCGCAGGAAGCGGTGCACCACCGCGGAGTAGAGCAGCGCCTGCAGCGGGTAGTGGGAGTGGAGCATCGCCTCGGCGAGCTTCGGCTGGGTGTAGTCCATCGCCTCCACCCCCAAGAAGTTGGTCTTGTAGTCCACGACGACGAACCGGCCGCTCGGCAGCCGCAGCACCACGTCCACCGAGCCGGTCAGGTAGCCCCGCAGCGCCTGGTCGCCCAACGGCGGGGTCTCCAACCGGTCGGCGTACGTCACCATCGGGTCGTCCGCCGGAAGATGCTCCCGCAGCAGCGGAGCTAGGTCGCGCAGACGCACGTCCGGCGCACCATGGCCGTCGCCGCCGGCGAGCGGGATCTCGAAGTCGAGCTCGCGCAGCCGGTCGCGCAGCGGGATCTGAGCCAGCGTCAGCCCGTCGGCCAGCGGACCGAGCGAGGTCAGGTTGAGCGGCAGGATCGCTGTCGCGAGGTCCTCCGCGGAGGCCGGCACCGGCCACCAGCGCAGCTGCTCGCGGGTCTTCGTCAGCAGCTCTTCGGCCAGATCAGGGGCCTGCGGGTCGGTGTGTTCCAGGACCGCGTGGACCAGCGACCCGAACCCGGCGCCCTTGGGCAGCTCGGCCATCGGCGAGAGATGTTCCTCCGCCGCGGGGGTCTCGACGAGATCGACGTCCTCGGCGATCGGCTCGTCGTCCTTGCCCTCGACCTCCGGCTCCGAGGTCGCCGTGACGCCCTCGTCGACCCGGATCAGCCCGGAATAGGACGTACGCCGCCACTCCGCGTCCACCTCGCGCGTGAACGCCCGCGCGGCGAGCACGCCGGTCGGCGATTCTCGCACCGTGGGCGCTGCTGTCACCGGAACAGCCTCCTCGGCCACCGGACCGCCGTGGCGCGCGACATTGCTCAGCAGACTCGCCGCGTCCTCGTCGCTCGGCACAGCGACGTTGTCAGGAACCACCGCTTGGCCAGGACCTCGCCCGAACAGCAGCCGGTGGAGTCCACCGGTGGCGGTGTTGGCCGTCGGCGCCCACCAGGCGACGACCTGCGACTGGGCGCGGGTCAACGCGACGTAGAGATCACGCAGCTCCTCCCCCAGCTCCTCGGCCTTGTGGCGCTCCACGTTCGCCGCCCAGGTCGCACCGGTACGGGTGACGTCGATCGTCCGCTGACCGTCGGCGTCGTGGAAGCGGGCGACGTCCGGGTCGCGCACGAAGAAGTCGTAGGCGAAGGGCAGGTAGACGATCGGGTACTGCAACCCCTTCGAGCCGTGCACCGTCACGATCTGCACCGCCGCGGCGTCCGAGTCGAGCCGCCGCGGCCGCTCGGCCGCGGCAGAACGCCGCCGCTCGTCGCGGAACCAGGCCAGCAGCGCCGGCAGCCCGAGCGAGTCGCGCACGGAGATGTCGTGGAGCAGCTGCCCGAGATGACGTACGTCGGTGAGCAGCCGCTCCCCGTCGGTGCGCCGCAGCACCCGCGCGGTGAGCCCGCGCTCTTCCGCCGCCTCGATCAGGGCGGCGACGCCTCGGCCGCGGAGCAGCAGCGCCCAGCCTCGCAGGGTGTCGGCGATGCGGGAGGTCAGCGCCTCGCCGCCCGCGTCGAGCTCGGTCGCGGTGTAGCCGAAGAAGACGCTCAGCCCGGCCGCCCGCACCAGTGGTGTCCGATGAGGTGAGTCGAGCGCCTGCAGCAGCGCGAGCCAGTCCTCGCCTGCGGGCGTCAGAAAGACGTCACCGCCGCCGGCCATCACCGCCGGGATGCCGAGCTCCTGCAGCACGCGCTGGACCAGGAGCCCGTGGGAGCGGATCGCGACGATGACCGCGACGTCCCCGGCCTGGACCGGGCGATCGCACCAGGTCGCGTCGGAGCCGAGCAGCTCGGCGACGTCGCCAGCGAGGTCGCGGGCGATGTGGGTGCGCGCGTCACCGGCGGTGATCATCTTGCCGCGGGTGAGCTTGAAGCCGCCGCGGCCGACGCGACGGATGCGGAACAGCGACGGATGCGGGGCACCGGCCAGCCTCGACCCTGCGTGGTGGGCCTGCACGTCGTGGACGACGATCTCGGGAGAGCCCAGCGCGGCACCTCGCAGGACCACCTGGAGCCGCTCGACGAGCGGCGCGTCGCTGCGCCAGTTGGTGCCGAGCGTCGCCTGGGTCTCGGCGGTCCGGGCGGCGGCCAGGTAGGTGAAGACGTCGCCGCCGCGGAAGGCATAGATCGCCTGTTTCGGGTCACCGATGAGCACCAGGGTCGCGTGGCCCTCGAAGGCCCGCGACAGCACCTGCCACTGCACCGGGTCGGTGTCCTGGAACTCGTCGACCAGCACGATCTTCCATCGCTGCCTCATCCGCGCCCGCGCGGGCGCGGTGGGGTCCTCCAGCGCGACCGCGAGCCGGGAGAGCAAGTCGTCATAGGAGAGGACGCCGCGCATCTGCTTGCGCCGGTCGACCTCGTCGCGCACCGCCTCGGCGAACCGCACCCGAGCTCCTGCCACCAGATCCTCAGAAGGCGCCGGGGCCAGCACCGACTGCGGGTCCTCGACCGCGGTGCGCGCCAACCCGAGCGCGTCGTCGCGGTCGAACGGCGGGCGCTCCCGGGCCTCGCCGAACCACTTCAGGTAGAGATCGTCGACGACCTCCACCACCAGCTCGTCGAGCGACTCGACCAGCTCGGCGCCGGCGTCGGTGTCACCGGCCACGCCCAGCGATCGCAGCACGAGCTGGCAGAACTGGTGGGTCGTCGCGATCGTCGCCCCGTCGAAGGAGGCGAGTGCGTCGCGCACGCGTTCGTGGCGTACCCGAATCTCCTCGTCGGACACATCCAGCAACAGCTCGAGGTGGGCGTCGAGCGGGGTCGGAAGCTGCCCGCGGACGGCCTCCGCGAACGCCCGCTCGGCCTCGACCAGGTGGGAGCGCACCCGGTCACGCAGCTCCTGGGAGGCGGCGCGGCCGAAGGTGATCGCCAGGATCTCGTCGAGCGTCGCCACCCCCTCGACGACGTAGCGGGTGACCAGGGCGCCGATGGTGAAGGTCTTCCCGGTGCCGGCCGAGGCCTCGATCAGGGTCGTGCCGGTCGGGAGCGGTCCGGTCAGGTCGAATCCGTCCATGGTCACCAGCTCCCCTGCTCCGCCTTGAGCAGCGGCGACCAGACCCGCATCGCGAGCGCCCCGAAACGGGACGTCTCCCCGTCGAACTCCTCACCGGGCTCGGGCGGGTCGCCCAGTCCCGGGATCCCGGACTTCGCACCCCAGGCCCGCACCTGTTCCACGTCGGACTCCTCGCCCTCGAACCGTCCGTCGTTCCACTCCCAGCCGGCCTTGTAGAGCGCGTCGTCGACGCCGGCCTGGGTGCGCCGCTGGCGCGCGTAGGCGAGGGAGGTCTTCAGCGGCAGCGGCAGCGGCGCAGACAGCCCTCGGTCGCGCAACCGCACCAGGTCACGCAGCACATCGATCGCGGTGTGGTCGAGCGGCCCGAGCTGGGAGAGCCCGAACGGCGTACGCGACCTGGAGTTGCCCGGGCGGCCCAGCGTCCACGCGCTCCAGGCGCGGTCCTCGTCGGAGGCGGCCAGCGCGACCAGCTGCACCCACGACTCGATCCGCTGCTTGGCACCGAGGCGGGAGTAGGTCACCGGAGCCAGCCGGTCGCCGTAGACCTGGGGGACCGTGCCGGTCAGCCGTCGGCCGTCGCCGAGATCGACCTCGACGTCGACGGCCCGCGCCTGCCCGGTGGAGATGCCGGCCTGCCGCACCCGCAGCGCCTCGGCCGCGATCGGCTTCGCCTTGGTGATCACGTCGGTGAGGATGCGCCAGCCGAGCCACTTCGGAGGGAGTACGCCGCGCCGCCACTCCTGCTGGGTGGCCTGCTCCTCCGACATCCCGGCGAGCAGGTCGTGGAGCAGCCGGTCGCCCACCGACCACTGCCCGAGCCCGTCGAGCTCGACCGGCAGCCCGTCGGAGAGCGGGTCGTCGTCGCGGGGCAGCGCCAGCTCCAGCCGGTCACGGAAGAACGCGCGCACCGGCGCACGGTAGAAGGCGAGCAGTTCCTCGAGCGTCACGTCTGCGGCGGCGGTCGGGGCCAGCGGGGCCGGCAGGAACTCCGGCGGCTCGACCCGGTCGGACACCGCAGCGAGAGCACCGGCCTCGGCGGCCCTGTCGAAGGAGAAGGAGTGCCCCGCCACCAGCGCCCCAGGTGTCAGGTTGCGCGGGTCGAACGGCTGCAGCGGGTGCCTGGTCGTCACGACCTCCTTGACCGGTCTGCCGTCTGCGGAGACGGCGGTCGCGTCCAACGCGTCCAGCAACTCCCCCAGCGGCACCGCGGGCGGCCGTGGCTGTCCCGAGTATTCGTTCGCCCCGGTATAGGTCACCACGAGCGTCTCGGTCGCCGCCAGCAATGCGTCGAGGAACAGCTGCCGATCCTCGCTTCGCAGGTCGCGCTCCCCGGTCTGCGGGTTGCGGGCCAGCAGATCGTCCCCGTCGGTGATCCCGACCCGCGGAAAGACCCCGTCGTCCATGCCGAGCAGGCAGACCACCCGATGCGGGACCGACCGCATCGGCACCAGCGTGGACACCGTCAGCGTTCCGGTGCGGAAGTTGGCGCGCGTCGCCCGCCCGGCCAGCCGCGCCCCCAGGAGCGCGCGCACGTCCGGGAGCCGCAGCTCGTCGACCTCGTGGCCCTTGGCGGCGTCCCTGACCCGGGACAGCTCTCGGGTCACCTGGCCCGACTGCCACTCGTCGTTGGTGGAGACCGACGTCAGCGCGGCGACGCCCTCCTCGATGACCTTCAGCCAGTGCTCCAGCGGGTGCACCCCGGCGAGCTCGTCGGTCACCTCCACCAGCCGGTCGACG
Source organism: Nocardioides sp. NPDC051685 (assembly GCF_044453405.1). NCBI lineage: Bacteria > Bacillati > Actinomycetota > Actinomycetes > Propionibacteriales > Nocardioidaceae > Nocardioides > Nocardioides sp. NPDC051685. Next base: position 756,470 of record NZ_JBITCR010000001.1, read on the forward strand.
AGCTCGGCGAACTTCCCCGCCAGCTCGACGCTGCCACTGCCCACGTCGTCCAACGGCAGCGTCGTATCGAGCCAGGTCGCCGAGTCCTCGGACATGGCCACCCCGGTGAGGATCCGGTCCATCCCGAAGCGCCAGGTGTTGGCGACGTACGTCTCCAGCCCGAAGGGCTCACGGTGCTCCGCGTCGAAACCCCACCTGATCCCGGCGTCCTTGGCCCACTCCTCGAGCTGCTCCAGGGCGTCGTCGTTCAGCCCGAACCGGCGCCGCACCGGGTCGAGATGAGCAAGATCGAGTACGTCGCTGACCCCCGCCCGACCACCGGCCAGGTCGAGCAGTCTGGTGGCCACGTCGAGAAGCGGGTTCGTACGCGTCAGCGACCGGTCCGCCAGCTTCACCCGCAGCCGGTGGGCGGGGTGGCCGGTCTCCCCGGTCATCTCCCCCAGCCCGAACCCGGCCTCGATCAGCGGCGCGAAGGTCTCGATGTCGGGGCACATCACGAGTACGTCCCGCGGCTCCAGGGTGGGGTCGTCCTCGAGCAGGCCGAGGAGCACCTCGCGGAGCACCTCCACCTGCCGCGCCTCGCCGTGGCAGGCATGCACCTGGATCGAACGGTCGCCCGGATCGAGCACCCGCTCGGCGCTCTCTCCGAGCGTGTTGCCCCGGATGTCGGCCTGCAGCCACCCGAGCAGCCGGTCGTCGGTGCCGAGCGCACCATCGATGATCGGCTCCCCCTGGAACGCGTTCAACGAGCGCTGCAGCTCCCGGGTATCCCGCCCCAGCGTCGCGAGCAACGGATGTCCGACGGCATCGTGCGACCGGTCCGCCGTCCGCGCGACGGTCCCGTCCAGTCCCGCGAGCGCCTCCCACAACGCCTCGGAGGGATGTGGCAGCCACAGATGCACCTCCCGGTGCTCCCCCAGTGCCGCGACCAGCTCGACGTCGGTCGCCGACAGCCTGGTGTGGCCGAACAGCGAGACGCGCTCCGGCAGCTCGAACTCCCCCGGCGCCTCCTTCAGCCGCGCGATCGTAGCCGCCTGCCGCTCCACCGGCGTCGGCCCGCCGACCAGCCCGGCAACGGCGCGCCACAACGGCGGCTGCCATGCCAGATCCTCGGCGATCTCTCTCCCGAGCCCGTCGGTGTCCCGTCCCGCACTCCAGTCGGCGACCACCACGGGCCGCTGGTCCGCGTACGCAGCGAACAACCGCGCCAACCGCCGGGCCAGCGCCAACCGCCGCCCCCGTCGACGTACGCCTTCCTCACTCGCATCCCCGTGCCCCAGATGCTGCGCGAGCGGCCTCGCCCACGGCTCGTCCAGCGACGCGTCGACCGCCGCCAGCACCGGCCAGGTCAGCGACTCCGGCGCCCAGGGATCCTCATCCCCCGTGCCCGCGATCTCGGCGAACAGCGACCACGGCGTCCGGAAGTCCACCCCCGCACAGATCCCGTCTGCCCGCCCATCCGCGGCCCCCAGCCGATGCGCCAGCCGCTGCGACAACCACCGCTCCACCCCCCGCGCCGGCACCACCACGACCTCCGTCGCGAACGGATCCCCCAGCGGCACCGACAACAGCTCGCCGAGCGAGTCGGCGAGCAGATCGGTCCGCGGCGCGCGGTGCAGATGTACGACCACAGACCGCAACCTATCGGGCACCGCCGACAGGAATCCTCAGGGCTCAGCGACAGGCGACGAGCGTGTCCAGCCTCCGGAAGACAGCCACCATCGGCGATATTGGTCGCCATGAAGATTCGTCTCGGGATCATCGCCATCGCGTTGACGCTCTCGGCATGCGGCCTCTCGACTACGCCGTCATCCGCTCCCAGCAAGAGTCCGAGCACCGCCCAGTCGTCGGTTCCTCCCACTCTTGAGCCGGGCGAATCTCCGTACTATCAGCCACTCTGGACGCTGAACGATCTCGGTTTCAAGATCGATGTGAGCACACAGTTCGAGATCGTCGGCGACACCGCGCTCATCCGTACCGGCCTGCTCCCGGAAGCAGCTGAGGAACACGCGCCCGAGAGGATGGATCCAGACGAGTACGCCGACAGCGAGTGGCTGGCAGCGGTCGACATACCAAGCCGCAAAGTGATTTGGGAGATGCCCGTCGACAGGTTCTTCGCGGTGCGTGAACTCACCAAGTACCAGGCCATCGTCGATACGTCGGATCCCGCGCTGTACGCCGCTGACGGCAAAGTGGTGGTCGGCTTTCGCGGCAGTAGCAACGCAACATCGGCCAGGCTCACTGGGGTCGCCAGCATCGACCCATCCACGCTGACGGTCAGGTGGGCGAAGCCCTACAAGCAAGTTGTAGACCGCGAAGACATCACGGTCGAGCGACAGTTCGTCGGCGCGCACGACCGTCTGATCATCCAGACCATCGAGGAGTACACGGGCAACACCATGGACGGCGAGCCCAAGCGCACCCACTTCCGCACAACGCAGGCGTTCGACGCATCCACCGGTGAGGTCGCTTGGGAGCGAAAGAACCTCTTCGCCATCTCCGTCTCGAACGGAGTCGTTCTGGCCCGTACGCTGCCCGACGATGCCACGGCCGAGGATGGGTCGCCGTTCGCTGCCGTCGACGCGACCACGGGCAAGACGATGTGGCAGACCAAGTGGCGTACGAATCTCTTCGGCATCTCCAAGGACTGGGTGATGTTCGACCGCGACGACATCGATCCGAAGAAGATCGACCCGAACAAGGGCGTCTACGCGCTCGAGACGGGAGCCAAGAAGGTCGGCTTCAACAAACGCGAACACCCAGCCCTTCCCGCAGGCGGGCGGATCAACACCGACCGCATCTTCCCTGCCGGAGATGGTGTCGTGTGGGACGTCAACGGCCGTGGCCAGGACAAGATCGGTTGGTTGGCCGACGGTGCGGACGCACCAGTTCGGCAGAACTACGATGCGGCAACTCACCTCTTGTCGCCAGTCGTCGCCAACGACCACGTCCTGGCCTACGACTTCTTCGACCCTTGGACCTTCCTCGACGACACGTCGAACCCGGTCGGGGAGCCACTGCCTTTCGAGACCCGCGACAACGAAGTTGGCCTCGCGGGCAGCTATCTCTTCACGACTCCGAAGGACACCGACACATTCGACGCGACGATCACGCTCTACCGCCTGATCCAGTAGCCCTCGAGTTCAGCCCTCGAACTTGAACGACGGCATCACCTGGTTGACCAGCTCATCGATCTGCTTCGGGCTGGCCAGGTCGTTGAGGAACGTCCACGTAACGGTGACCGCCGAGCCATCGATGACCGCACCGTAGGTGTCAATGGTGTTCGTGTCGTTTCCTTCTCGGACGTGGAAGAATTTCACACCACCAAACTCGGCATCGGCCAAACGCTTCGCCCCAGGCTGCTGCAACGTGTCGGCGGCGAGGGCTTCGGTGTCTTCGGAGAGCGTGATGTCCGCATCCAAGAGCGCGAAACCAGGCGAATAGCCGAGATCGTCCTTGGGCGCACTGATGGTGATCCTCGACGACTGCGCCTTCTCGACCTCCCAACCAGCAGGAGCCGCTAGTTGGGCGCCATTAATCTCCGCCACCTGGGACCCCGCAGGCGACTCCGAGCTCGTCGCGGACTCCTCGACCGCTGGCGATGAAGTAGTTCCACCCGGTTCGCCGCTGGAACTTCCACAGGCCCCAACAGCAATAGCGAGGACAACTGATCCAAGGATTGCGAAGGAGCGGCGGGCGGCGGTGCCTGTCCGAGATGCAGTCATGCCGGACAGAGTAGTGGGTCGCCAGTGCCGGATTGGCGGTGACGGCGACGAAGCAGGTGTTTACACTCTGGGTACCGCAAAGAACATCACTCGGGGAGGCCGACATGGCAGGTCCACAATCGACCGGAGTCGACGAGACGCTGGTCAACAGGATCAAGCAAGTCCTAATGGACTCCAAAGACGAGATCTACAAGGTTCACGTCGACAAGCCGACCTCTGGACATCTCGGTGATAGCGCGAGTGCTCGAGGGCTTGAGACGCTGATGAACGTCGCCACAGAGCGGATCAACTCGACCCTTTCGGAGACCAACCAAGCGTTGGTCATGTTCGTGGACGGCCTCGATGAGGCCGCGCGGGCGATCAAGGACGCCGATGACCAGGCAGCGGCTGATCTGCGTAAGCAGATGTACGAAGCCGAGAACCTGATCAAGAAGCCGTTCTTCGAGAACTTGGCGAAAGACAAACGCCTCAACCTCCCAGACGTGCAGTTGCCCTTCTTCCCGCTGTCGACTGAGGCACTCGAGGAGATCGCCTCTCGCTCTGAGTACGGCCAGGACCAGGAGGGCTGACAGATGGCTGGCGTCAAAGGAACGATGATGATCGTGCTCAAGGAGTACATCGCGCGGGCTAACCCGGACGAGGTCGACGCACGTATCAAGCAGTGGGCCGATGCTCGCGACGCTCTTCGAGAGGTCGCAAGAAATCTCAACGACGCGGCGGACAGTTTGCCCCGAGCGTTCGAGGAAACGTCAGAAACGACCGCCGCCGCGACCAACGCGTTCCGAGACTCTGCTAAAAGGCTCCGCGAGAAGGTCAAGCAGCTGGATGCGGCTGTCATGGCGCTGGGCGAGGCTCAGACCACCACGCGGAACGCGCAGAGAATTCACGATCAACTGGAGGCGTCCCTACCGGCCACGCACGGCCCGGCGCCTGACCCGTCGGACTCGAAGTACGCCCAATCCGGCACTGGGGTCGACGCGGCACAAGCGACTCAGAACCAGAAGGCTCTCCAAGCAGACCGTGCCGCCCACGCAGCCCGCGAGCAGGCGATCGCCGAGGCCGAGGCAGCAGCAGCTCAGCAGATCAAGCAGATCGACGAGAGCAACTACAACGCTGAACCTCCCGTACGTGCGATCACCGACGAGCCGAACACCGAAAGCAACAGCACACCCGCGAGCGCCTCATCCCCTGGCTCCTACAGCGCGATCGCGGCATCCCAAGCCCGAATGGCGAAGTACAACTCCGGCACGCTCTACCCCGAAGGCTGGGGCCACGAGCTGATCGCCCAGGAGAAGGCGAACATCGAGGCGGCGAAGGCTGAGAACACGCCTGAGTGGAACGGCACCCAGTGGGTCAACGCCGACGGGTCGCCGGCGCCCTCGACGTCGTACGCGATGGTCGAGACGGCTGACGGGCTCGCCCCGCTTGGGGGCGGGACGAGTGGCATGGCCGCGCTCGCGATCGGTGGCGGAGGGGCTCTGCTCGGTGCTGGTGTGGCCAAGGCGCTTGCCAACAAGTTCGCGGCCGGAGCGTCTGCCAAGGCAGCGACGGCCAGCGCGACGTCGAGGTCGGCAGCCGCCAGGGCCGGTGCCGCCGGTGCCCGCGCGGGTGGCGGAGCTGGCGCCGGAGCTCGCGGAGCTGGTGCCGGGGCCGGCGCACGCGGCGCTGGTGCCGGAGCAGGTGCTCGCGGCGCTGGTGGGCGCGGCGCCCGAGGCGGTGCGACGGGAGCGGGTAGCCGTGGCGGACGCGGCGGAGCTGGCGGTGCCGGCGGCCGCGGCGGGAAGAAGGACGACAAGAGGAACGGCCAGAACCAGGACTGGCAGGCCGACTACTCCGACGACTGGACCGAGACGGCGAGCGACGTCCTGGATCCCAACGCGGCCCGCGGCTGGACCCCTAACCCGCCGCAGAGTGATGGCTCCGGCGCTGACAAGAACGGCCGCAAGGCCTAGTCGGACGAACACCCGCAGCTGAATCGCCGGCCTTGTCCACACGCCGCAAGATCGTGGATGAGGCCGGCGGTCTATGTTGTCCAGAGGACTACGGGGACGAACGAATTTTCGTTCGCCCTGTAATGAGAGGTCTCACCGAAGACGCCAGGTCTCGACGTCCAGCTCCTTGTCGACGATGGCACCGCCAGCGCTCGGAGCAAGCCTGCCCTTGATCCGGATCTGGTGATGCAAGTTCGGTTTGGCGCTGAAGACGAGGATGTCGCCCCAGCCGTAGTCGATCGTCCTCACCGCCGTGTCGCCGTCCAGCGTGACCACGAGACGGCGCACGCCAGCCTCGCTCTGGCTGACTCCCGCGACGCTCAGATCGAGATCCAACAGGACGTACGGGTTGGCTTCATCGGCCCAGCCGAGTCCACGTACGTAGGGCAGCTCCAAAGCAGGACTCGCACCACACGTGAAGCCGACCTCGGCCAGGTCTGGTTGACCCTCAGCGGGGCAGCGGACGCGCTCACCACGTTGCCACGAATCCTTGGTCGGCTGCCCGGCGAGTGCCTCAAGCGGGTCAGCTCTCCCTGGCTCGACGTCGCCGGTCACGAGATCGACAACCTGCGTCTCGCCGTCGTAGTCGACCTCCAAAGTCGGGGACGAGCCCGCTGGCACGCCGACGACCGCGCGGGACCGCTTGTCCGTCGGCTCGTCACTCGGCAACCGGATGCGGTGGCCGTCAGCGACGACCGTCAGGCGCACCAGGCCCATCCCGCCGCTGGTCACCTGCTCGGTGAGATCGGTCTGGTACGTCGCCATGAGCGCCTCACCGACATCTCCCGGATAGACGGAGAGGTCGTCCATCTCCCACTCGATGCCGATCAGTTCGGCTCCGTCGGCAGCCTCGATGTCGTCGAAGGTGTATTCCGAACCGTCATCAAGATAGGACGTCTGATCCTGGAGCCGGAGCATCAGGGCGCCGCTGGGCACGTACACCGAGAGCGGACGATCGGCAGTCGGGTCGTATCCCTCGACAAGTGTCTGACCGACGGCGAGGGTCTTACCGTCGAACGCCTTTTGAGGAGGGTTCCCGCAGCCAGCGGTCACGGCGAGCACAGCAGCGATCACGCAACCGGCGAACATGCTCCGAGAGTTCATGGAGCAAACGTTAGGCGACCTTGTTCATCTCACCCGTGTGCTCGATGTCCTCGTCGAGCTGGTGACGGGCGTCGGGGTGCCCGTGGAAGCGGCGGTAGGAGTAGCCCAGGATGGCGAGGGCGATGATGCACGACCCCAACAGCGTGACACCGGTCCAGTCGCCGCCGAGGAGCCAGAAGGACGCCTCGAGGGGCCACCAGTGCGGCGCGGGCGGGTTGATCAGGAAGACGACGCCGACGGCGCCGATGGAGAGTGACCCCAGGGTCGAGGCCACGATGCGCGGCCACGTCTCGACACCCTCGGCCACGCCTCGCAGCGCCCGGAGCCGCACCGGCTCGACATAGCGACGAGCCCAGGCGTACTGCCGCGACAGCACCGCCAGACCCGCGAAGAGCATCAGCAGGCCGGGGCCGGGCAACACCATCGCGGCGATGCCGAGGACCACGAGCAGCCAGCCAACGGTCTCGTAGGCGAGCCGCTTCGCTGCGGCTCCTGCGAGGGACTTCATGCGAATAGCCTGCCATTCAGGGACAACCCCGAGACCGGCGAGTGGGTTGCGATCGGTCATGCGGCCAGGTCGTACTTTACGCCCTCGGGGCTCGGGAAGGTCAGCCACAGCACCGCGAGCACGATGTCGCCGACCACAGGTACGACCAGGATCAGCTGCCACCAGCCGGAGCGGTTGATGTCGTGCAGCCGCCGCGCGCCGAGCGCGATGGTCGGCACGAACGCGACCAGCGTGTAGAGACCGATCACGAGGCTCACCACGTCGTTGCGCGCCAGCACGACGACGATGAGCATCAGAAGGTTCACGAGCATCGGCCAGAGCAGCTCGGTGCGGCTGGCGCGACCCGAGAATGTCGCGTACTTCTTCCAGAACCGCGCGTACGCCTCGGTGATCGAAGCAGCTCGCAGCGGCTGGCTAAGGGGGATCGTCACGGGCAGGAACCTTAGGTGGCGGAGATCGGCTACGTAAATGTCTGGCCGGGCATCTGTTCCAAATACGAACAAAGTTCATCTGCCCGTCGGAAACAGAAGCAGACGGAAACATCGAAGGGCGGCGTACGGAACGAATTCCGTACGCCGCCCCCGACTGTGGTCTCGATCAGGCCTGAGCGGCCTCGTCGATGGCAGCAGCGACGCGCTTGTGCGCCTCCCAGATCTCCTCGGGCAGCTTGAACTGCTTGAGGTGCTCCTCGCGGAAGCCCATCTCCTGCTTCCAGCGGGCCAGGTCGAGGGAGAGGACTCGGTCCAGGTCCTTCTGCGGCAGCTCGAGGCCGCGCAGGTCCAGTTCGTCCTCGGTCGGGATGACGCCGACGGGGCTCTGCTGGCCCTTGACCTCACCCTTCTTGAACTGCAGCAGCCACAGCAGCGCGCGCACGTTCTCGCGGTAGCCGGGCCACAGGAAGTGACCGTCCTCGGCGTCACGCTGGAACCAGTTGACGTGGGCGAAGACCGGCTTGTCGGTGGCCTCGCCGATGATCTTCAGCCAGTGGCGGGCGTAGTCGCCCTCCTCGTAGGCGAGGAACGGACGCATCGACATCGGGTCGTAGCGCAGCACGCCCTCGAGGCCGTCGGCCGCAGCGGTCGCCTCGGCGCCCAGGGTGAGGCCGTCGTAGACGCCCTCGGCCACGTCGGTGATCGCGCGGATCAGCGGCTCGCGGTCACGGGTGCGGCCACCGAAGATGATCGCGTCGATCGGCACGCCGGCCGCGTCGTCGAAGTCGGGCGCCGCGTTGGGCACCTGCGAGATCGGCGTGGTGAAGCGGGAGTTGGGGTGCGCCCACGGCTCCCGGAGCTCGGAGTCGAGCCGATCGGCGAGGCGCTCGCCCTTCCAGTCGATCCAGCCGTCGAGGTCGTCCGGGTGGTGCTTGGTGAGCCCCTCCCACCAGACCTCATGGGTCTTCTCGTTGTAGGCGACGTTGGTGAAGATCGCGCCCGAGCCCGGCAGGATCGCCTGGATGGCGCCCGGGTTGGTCTTCTCGTTGGTGTCCTTGGCGACACCGAAGACGCCGTTCTCCGGGTTGAAGGCACGCAGCTTGCCGTCCTCGCCGACCCAGATCCAGGCGATGTCGTCGCCGTAGAAGGTGACCTCGTAACGCTCTCCGAGGGCGTCGGGCGAGAGCGTCATCGAGAGGTTGGTCTTGCCAGAGGCCGACGGGAAACCACCGACGACGTGGAACTCCTCACCGGTCTCCTTGTCCTTGATGCCCAGCAGCAGGAACTGCTCGGCCAGGAACTTGCCGGAGGCGCGGCCGTCGTAGCAGGCCTGGCGCAGGCCGTGGGCGATCTTGCCCAGCAGCGCGTTGCCGCCGTAGGAGGAGCCGAAGTGGAGGATCGTACGCTGGTCAGCGACCGTCGCGAACAGGCGCTGGTCCTTGTCGGTCCCCTGCCCGAGGTTGGGCAGGTCGCCGGTCACGTGCACGGCACGGACGAAGGAGTTCGGGTCCGCGAGGTTGTTGATGTAGTCGATGCCGACGCGCGCCATCCGGATCATCTGCTGCACGACCGGGCGGCTGTCGGTGAGCTCGACACCGGCGGCGTAGGCCTCGAGCGGGCTGCCCGCGGGAGCCATCAGGTAGGGAATGACGTACATCGTCTTGCCCACCGAGGCGCCGGTCATCCGCTCGGTGAGCGTCTTGACGGTCTCGTCGGCGGGCTTCCAGTTGTTGTAGACGCCCTTGTCCTCCGGGTTGGAGGTGGCGACCACGGTGCGCTCCTCGGAGCGCGCGGTGTCCTTGCTGTAGGAACGGCTGTAGTAGCGGCCGCCCGTGACCGGGAGGAGCTCGCCTGCTGCGAGGGACTCCTGGAGGAGCCGCTCGTCGTCGGCTGCGCTGACAACCTCGATCTGCTCGGCTCCGGTCACCCCTGCCCAGTAGGAGACGTACTCCCGCACATGAGGATTCGTCAGCCCCGCCTCATCGAGGACCTTGTCCACGTCAACCATTCCGACACCCTTCAAAGTTTCGCCGATTGCAGGCACGTTACCCCAGTTGAAGACGGCTCCAACCGGGGTACCGTGCACCAGAGTGGGTCATCGATCACGGGCCTGGACAATTGATCGATCCAACTGCGGGCCATGTTCCGATAGCCGGTCCTGACCCCCATGTTTAGGTGAGAAACGCCTCATTTCGGTGAGCGGTCCGTAATGTGGATGTGACGCCGATGTCGCACTGTGGCACGAATTACATCTAAGGTTTCGCGGGTGATCCCCCAACACACATCCGTTGAATTGTTTCAGTCTCCGCGCGGTCCAGAGGTCGGCTGATGGACCTCATTCTCGGGACTTTCGCCGCCTCCTTCACCGGAGGCCTCTTCCCCATCATCAACTTCGAGACCTACCTCGCGGTGGCCGCCTCGAACCTGACCTTCTCGGCCCTCGTGCTCGCCCTGGTGGCGGGAATCGGCCAGACCAGCTCGAAGGTCGTCTGGTACTACGCCGGCCACGGCACCACCTCTCTCCCCTTCCTCCGCAAGAAGATGGCGTGCGAGAAGTGGCGGCAGCGGATGGAGAAATGGGAGCGACGCGCGCAGGGACGGCCCGCCTACGCAGGCGGGCTGCTCGCGATCGCCGCGCTCAGCGGGCTTCCGCCGCTGGCGATCCTCGCGGTGGTCTACGGCTCGCTCAAGGCCAACCTGATGCTCTTCGTCGGGATCACGTTCGTCGGCCGCGTACTCCGTTCGTGGGTGATCCTGGAGGCGGCGGCGTTCGCCTGGTTGCGGACATAGGACCTAGGTGGCATCCGCTGGTTCTAGGCTGTGCGCATGCCTCAACCAGCCGGATTCGTCGGAGTCACCGCCAACCTCGGTCTCAAGGAGGGCGCTGACGACTTCGCCGTCGTCGCCGCCCCCTCGGGCCCGGTCACCAGCGCTGCGGTCTTCACCCGATCCCGCTTCGCCGGCGCCTCGGTGCTGCTCTCCCGAACCTCGGACCTCTCCGCGTTCCGCGGGATGGTGACGATCTCGAAGAACGCCAACGTCGCGACCGGTCCGACGGGTGACGCCAACGCCCTGGAGGTACGCCGCCTGGCGGCCGAGCTCGTCGGCGTCCGCCCGGAGGAGCTGCTGGTCGCGTCCACGGGCGTGATCGGTGTGCAGTACCCGATGGACGTGCTCACGCCGGCTCTCGAGAAGCTCGCCGGGACGGCCGGCGAGGCCGACTTCGACGCCGCCGCGGCAGCGATCATGACGACCGACACGGTCGCCAAGATCGAGACCCGCACCGTGGGCGACGCGACGATCACCGGGATCGCCAAGGGCGTCGGGATGCTCGAGCCCGACATGGCCACGATGCTGACCTACTTCTTCACCGACGCCGCGGTGCCCGCCCCCGATCTCGACGCAGCCTTCCGCCGGGTCGTCGACCGCACCTACAACGCGGTCTCGATCGACACCGACACCTCGACCTCCGACACCGCGGCGATCTTCGCCTCGGGGGCGGCGGGCGCTGTCGACCTGGGCGAGTTCGAGGCGGCGCTCTATGACGCCGCGCTCGCGCTGGTGAAGAAGATCGCCTCCGACGGCGAGGGGGCCTCCAAGCTGATCACGGTCGTGGTCAGCGGCGCCCGCGACGACGCCCAGGCCAAGCGCGTCGGCAAGGCCATCGTGAACTCGCCCCTGGTCAAGACCGCCGTCCACGGAGCCGACCCCAACTGGGGCCGGGTCGCGATGGCCATCGGCAAGCTCCGCGAGGAGACCGACATCTCCCCCGAGCACGTCCGCATCGCCTTCGGCGGCACCGAGACCTACCCCGTCCAGGTCTCGGCAAATCTATTGGCAGATTTGTCGACTTATCTGTCTGGTGACGAGGTCTCGATCGAGGTCGATCTCGGGATCGCGTCGGGTGAGTTCACGGTCTACGGCTGCGACCTCACCGACGGCTACATCCGCATCAACGCCGACTACACGACCTGAGCGGCTGGCCGCTGGTCGAGCTCGAACGGCGGTCAACCGGCCTGCGCGGACCGCTCCTCGGCGAGAAGCGCCGAGGCACGGCGTACGACCAGCTCGACGACGTCGGGATGCGGGCCGATGACGTCGGCGACGACCTCGGCGCCGGCGGCCTCGGAGCGGGTTCGGACCAGGTCCGAGAAGAAGCCGGGGGCGAGCAGGTAGGGCGAGACGGCGTCGCCGGGGCGTACGACCTCGTCGATGGGCGGGGCGCCGGAGCCGGAGACGGTGGCGACCCTGACCGGACCGCCCCAGGCCTTCTCGAGCATCAGGCCGGCCTCCGCGATGTCGGCGCGGGCGGAGGGGTCGTTGGAGCCGGCGGCGACCAGGACGACGGGCTGGCCGGGGACCGCCCCGGCAGCGACCAGCCGGGAGACCTGCGCGGAGGAGAGCAGCGGGTCCGGGCCGAGCGCGCGGCCCATGGTCACGGGCAGCCCCTCGGCGGCCTGCGGCAGGTCGACCTTGATGTGGTAGCCGGTCGAGAGCAGCAGCGGGACCACGACAGACGGCTGGCCGTCGGCCAGGACATCGGTCAGCAGCGGCTCGCAGAGCTCCACGTACGCAGCCTTCGACTCCATCGCGAGCGCGCGGCCGGCGCGCTTGGCGATGATCGAGGCGACCGCGTTGCCGAGCAGCTGGCGGGTGCCGTGGGCGGCGACGACGAGCCTCATGAGCCCACCGCCAGCCGGTAGCCGCGCTTCACGACCGTCTGGATGGTCTTGGTGCCCAGCGCCGAGCGGAGCCTGGCGACGGCCATCTCGACCGCGTGCTCGGAGCCGGCGGTGCCGGAGGGGAGCGTGGCGAGCAGGACCTGCCGGGAGACGACGTTGCCCGGGTTGGCGACGAGAGCGCCCAGGACAGCGGCGGGGGCCGGGGAGAGCTTCACCTCGGCGCCGTCGAGGATCACCGCGTCGTCGTGGAGCAGCAGCTGGTGGCCGCCGACGAGCTCGATCATCAGCCCGGAGCGCCGCAGCGGCAGCTCGGCCTCGAGCATCTTGACCATGGCCGCGGTGCGGGAGCGGTCGGGGATCATGGTCGGTACGCCCCACATCTCGAAGGCGGCGGCGGTCACCGGACCGACACAGGCCGCGATCACGTCGGCCTGGAACGCCGCCACGACCTCGTCGCGCAGGCCGACCGAGCCGGCCGCCTGCATGAACGCGGCGACGGCAGGCGCGGAGGTGAACGTCACCGCGTCCAGCTCACCGTCGGCCAACGTCTCGACCAGCCGGAACATCGGCTCCGGGTCCGCAGCCGACTCGACCCGGTAGACGACCACGTTGATGACCTCGGCGCCCTGCCGGGTCAGCGCGTGGGCGACCATCGACAGTGACTGCCCGTGCTCCTGCACCACGATCCGCTTGCCGGTCAGGTCACGGCCGCGCAGGTGCTCCAGGACGTCGTCGAACTCCTCCGACTCCGGTGCCCACAGCTCACGCAGCCCACGGCGCCGGAGCGCCCCGACCGACTTCGGTCCGCGCGCCAGGATCTCGGCTCTGCCGAGCGTCTCCAGGAGCCGGTCGAGGAGCCCCCATTCCTCGGCGGCGTCGAACCACGCGCGGGTCCCGATACCGGTCGTCGCCAGGAACATGTCGATCTTCTGGCCGATGATCTGCTCGGTCACCGCGCGCAGCGCGCCGGCGTCGACCCGGTTGGGGTCGACGGAGAGCGCGGGCGCCCAGACCACCTGGGAGCCTCGCCTCTCGAGCATGTTGATCTGCTCCTCGGCCTTCCGCGCCGCGGTCACCCCGACGCGGAAGCCGCTCAGCGCGCCACTGTCCACATCAGAATCGTAGATCTCCTGAGCATTGTGCACCGCCATGCTTCCACCTTGCGGCGGCAGCGTTTCGCCGTGCGCGGCCTGCTCGATCGTCGGCGCTAACTTTCGCTCACGGCCTCACGGCGTCGCTTCAGGCGAGTAGCGCCCGGCGTCCCTGACGTCTTGGCGCGCGACACGCCGTGAGCGTCTACCCAACGTCAGGGACGCCGGGCGCCGGGCGCACAGGGACAGCACTCAACCACGCAGCGCCCCGATGCGGACCTCCCCGTCGACCACGTCGACCTCGTAGGTCGGCACCCTCACGGCGGGGTCGTCGAGGCACTCGCCGGTCTCGAGCGAGAACGGCTGCTTGAGCAGCGGCGAGGCCACGAACGGCACCTCGCCGCGCGTCCCGACGATCCCGCGGGCAAGCACCGAGGCGTGCCCGTAGGGGTCGAAGTTGGACAGCGCGAAGACGCGGTCGTCGAGGGTCCGGAAGACGGCCACCGCCTCGCCCCTGACCAGCGCGGCGATGCCGGTCTCGGGGTCGATGTCGTCGAGGCGACAGACGGAGATGTACGTCTGGGTCTGCGTCTGGGTCATCGCGACTCCTCCAGGGTGGGTGCGCCGACAGGGATGGTGGCACCGAGCGAGACCGGGCCGTCCGCGACGTCCGGCACGATCTGGCCACGGGTGGACCCGAAGGAGATGTTCGGGTCCGGGATCTCGGGGGCGTTGACGAAGGAGACGAACCGCTTGAGCTTCTCCGGGTCCTCGATCGTCGCCTTCCACTCGTCGAAGTAGCCGTCGACGTGCGTGGCCATCGCGGCCTCGAGCTCCGTGCCCAGTCCGAGGACGTCGTCGACCACGACCTCGCGGACCCGGTCCAGGCCGCCGTCGAGGGAATCGATCCAGGTCGAGGTGCGCTGGAGGCGGTCGGCGGTGCGTACGTAGTACATGAGGAAGCGGTCGAGGTAGCGGACCAGCTCCTCGGTGCTCAGGTCGCCGGCGAGCAGCTGGGCGTGGGCCGGGATGGCGCCACCGTTGCCCCCGACGTACAGGTTCCAGCCCTTCTCGGTGGCGATGACACCGAAGTCCTTGCCGCGGGCCTCCGCGCACTCGCGGGCACACCCGGAGACGCCGCCCTTGAGCTTGTGCGGCGAGCGGAGGCCGCGGTAGCGGGTCTCCAGCATGATCGCGAGGCCGACGGAGTCCTGGACGCCGTAGCGGCACCAGGTCGAGCCGACGCAGGACTTCACGGTCCGCAGCGACTTCCCGTAGGCGTGGCCGGACTCGAAGCCGGCGTCGACCAGACGCTTCCAGATCGCGGGCAGGTCCTCCATCCGGGCACCGAACATGTCGATGCGCTGGCCGCCGGTGATCTTGGTGTAGAGGCCGAACTCCTTGGCCACCTCACCGATCACGATCAGGCCCTCCGGGGTGATCTCACCGCCGGGGATGCGCGGGACGACGGAGTAGGAGCCGTTCTTCTGGAGGTTGGCCAGGTAGGCGTCGTTGGTGTCCTGGAGCTTGCGGTTCTCCTTGGCCAGCACGTGCCCGTTGAGCTGGCTGGCCAGGATGCTCGCCACGGCGGGCTTGCACAGGTCGCAGCCGCGGCCGGTGCCGTGAGCCTCGACGATCTGGTCGAACGTCTTGTAGCCGTGGATCAGCACCACGTCGAAGAGCTCGGCGCGGGTCATCGCGAAGTGCTCGCACAGGCTCGTGTCGACGGTCTTGCCCTGGGCGGTGAAGTAGTCCTCGACGATCTTCTTGACCTGCACCTTGCAGGAGCCGCAGGTGCTTCCGGCCTTGGTGGTCTTGGTGACGTCCGCCGCGCTCTCGCAGCCGTTGTCGACGGCCGCCTCGATGTCACCGCGGGTGACGTTGTTGCACGAGCAGACCTGCGCCTCCAACGGGAGCTGAATTCCTCCCCCACCGCCCGTGGACTGGGGGAGGATCAGCTCCTCCGGGTTCTCCGGAAGCGCGATGCCGGAGGCGACCATGGGACGGAGCAGGCCGTACGCCGAGGCGTCACCGACCAGCACGCCGCCGAGCAGGCGGGTGCCGTCCTCGCTGATCACCAGCTTCTTGTAGACCCCGGCCACAGCATCGGAGTAGGTGAGCTCGAGGCAGTCCGCGGTGGTGCCGTGCGCGTCGCCGAAGCTCGCGACGTCGACACCGAGCAACTTGAGCTTTGTCGACATATCGGCACCGGCGAAGGTGCCGGCGCCGCCCAGGAGGGCGTCGGCGACGACCTCGGCCATGTCATAGCCGGGGGCCACCAGGCCGTACATCTTCCCGCCGGGCGCGGCGCACTCGCCGACCGCCCACACGTGCGGGTCGGAGGACCGGCACTGCTCGTCGACGAGCACGCCGCCACGCTCGGCCAGGTCCAGGCCGGCCGCTCGGGCGAGCGCGTCCCGCGGCCGGATGCCGGCCGAGAAGACGACCATGTCGACCGCCAGCGGCTCCTCGACGTCCTTGAACTTCAGGCCGCTGACCTTGCCGTCGAGCACCCCGCTCTCGTCCTCGTCCACGACCGAGATCTCGGCGTCCGGGGAGATCGACTCCGTCATGACCCCGGTGTGGACCGTGAGGCCGAGGTCGGTGATGTGCCGACCGAGCATGCGGCCGCCGGCCTCGTCGATCTGCACGGACATCAGCCGCGGGTTCATCTCGACCACGTGGGTTTCGACGCCGAGCTGGTGCAGCGCGTTGGCGGCCTCGAGCCCGAGCAGGCCACCACCGATCACGGCCCCGGCCTTCGCGGTCTTCGCGGCCTCGCGGATCGCCTCGAGGTCCTCGATCGTGCGGTAGACGAACACGTTCCCGAGCTCCGAACCCGGCACCGGCGGCACGAACGGCGCCGCTCCGGTGGCGAGCACCAGCTCGTCGTACGCCATCTCCTCGCCGTCGGCGAGCATCACCGTCTGGGCTGCCGTGTCGATCTCGACGACGCTCGTGCCGGTGCGCAGCGTGACCCGCGGGTCCTCGTAGGCACCGGACGGCAGGAAGGAGAGGGCCTCGGCACCGACCTCGAAGAAGCTGGTGAGGGCGACCCGGTCGTACGCCGGGCGGGGCTCCTCACCGAAGACCACGATGTCGTGGGTCTCGGTGAGACCGCGCTCGATCGCGGCGGTCACGAACCGGTGACCGACCATGCCGTGGCCGACGACGACGACCTTCTTGCGGAGGTGAGGGCTCATGACGTAGTTCCTTCCACACTGAGCTGCCCGTTGCTGGGCTGGCTAGCACTGATCTGACTGGCGTTGAGCTGGCTGCCGCTGGGCCGCGTGGCCAGAAGCTGACGTACGGTCGGCGCGCAGCCGCCGCATCCGGTGGTGGCGCGGGTCGTGTCGCGTACGTCCTCGAGGGACCGGCACGCCCGGATCCGGCCGGCGCTGACCCCGGCGCAGGCGCACACCTCCGCGTCGTCGGGGAGCTGCGGGATCGCGGAGCCCGACGAGGACGGCTCGGGCAGCAGCAGCTGTCCGGCCTCGTGCTCGCCGAGGACCGTCTGCCGGTCGAAGGCCTGGGTGATCAGGCCGACCCGGCTCAGGTCGCCGACGAGGGCACCGGCGACGATGCGCCCGTCGCGGACGACCAGCTTGCGGTGGGTGCCCTTGATCGGGTTGGCGATCTCGACGATCTCGCCCGTCTCGTTCTGGGGCTCGCCGAGGACGCAGACGTCCAGGTCGGTGGCACGGAGACGGGCGACGACACGGTGCCCCTCATAGGCCGCCTGGTTCCCGGCGAGGACGTCGGCGAGGACCCCGGCCTGCTCCCAGGCCGGCGAGACGAAGCCGGTCACGGTGGCGTTGTGCTCGGCACAGTCACCGATCGCGTAGACGTCGGGGTCGTCGACGCTGCGCAGCTGGTCGTCGACGACGATGCCGCGGTTGACGGTGAGCTCGGCGCGGCGGGCGAGGTTGGCGCGCGGGCGGCCGCCGGCGGTGAGCACCACCAGGTCGGTCTCGAGGGTGTAGCCGTTGTCGAGCTGGAGACCCTCGTCGGTCAGCCGGATCGCGCGGGCGCCCAGGTAGACCTGGGTGCCGAGCTTGGCCATCGACCGCTTCAGCACCTTGCCGGCCGAGGCGTCGACCTGGCTGCTGAGCAGGTGGTCGCGGCCCTCGACGATCTCGGTCTCGATGCCGCGTACGGCCAGGGCACGGGAGACCTGGAGCCCGAGCAGGCCACCGCCGACGATCACCGCGCTGCGCGGGTGGTCGTGGAGCGTGTCGAGCAGCCGGGCGCAGTCGTCGAGACTGCGGAACGCCTGCACCCGCGGGTCCATCGAGCCGTCCATCCGCACAACGCCGCGGATCGGCGGCAGGCTCGGGATGGCCCCGGTCGCCAGCACCACGGCGTCGTAGGGAATCCGCGTCCGGTCGGCGAGCTCGACCGTCTTGGTGTCTCGGTGGATGTCGACGACGAGGCTGTCCAGGCGGAGGTCGACTCCCCGGTCGGCGTACCACTGCTTCTCGCGCAGGGCCAGCGCGCCGGGACGGTGGGTGCCCTCGAGCACGGCGGAGAGCAGGATCCGGTTGTACGGCACGTGCTGCTCCTCCGCGAGCACGGTCGTCTGCGGGCCGAGGCCGCGCGCGACCAGTCCCTCGACGAGCCGCGCCGCGGCCATGCCGCCACCGATGATGACGATCCGCTTCTCGTTCAGGCGCTCGCTCATGCGCTCACCGCCGCGGCGCAGACCTTGAACTCCGGCATCCGGCTGGAGGGGTCGAGCGCGTCGTTGGTCAGCTTGTTGGCGCCGACCCAGTGGAACGGCACGAAGACCGTGTCCGGGCGGATCGTGGTCACGACCCGCGCCGGCGCCTTCATCTCGCCGCGCGGGGTGCGTACGACCACCGGGTCGCCGTCGTGGGCGCCGACCCGGTCGGCCAGCAGCGGGTGGAGCTCGACGAAGGCGCCGTCGTCGGGAAGGTCCTTGATCCGCCGGGTCTGGGCACCGGACTGGTACTGCGCCAGCACCCGGCCGGTGGTGAGATGGAGCGGGAAGTCGGCGCTCGGGGCCTCAGCCGGGCCGCGGTGGGCGACGTCGATGAAACGGGCCCGGCCGTCGGCGTGGAAGAAGGAGTCGGCGAAGAGGCGCGGGGTGCCTTCGGTGTCCTCGGGGCAGGGCCAGAAGACGCCGTCCTCGTCGCGGATGCGGTCGTAGGTGATCCCGCTGTAGTCGGCCTTGCCACCCTTCGAGGCCGCCCGGAGCTCTTCGAAGATCTCCTCGGGGTCGGTCGACCAGGTCGAAGCGGCACCGAGGCGGGTCGCGAGGCCGGTGATGATGTCGAGGTCGTTCTTCACCCCGTCGGGCGCGCTGATCGCCTGGTTGCGCAGGATGACCCGGCCCTCGAGGTTGGTCATGGTGCCGGTCTCCTCGGCCCACTGCGTCACCGGCAGGACCACGTCGGCGAGCGCGGCGGTCTCGCTCATCACCATGTCGGCGACGACGAGCAGGTCGAGCGCTGCCAGGCGCTCGGTGACGTGGGTGGCGTTCGGGGCGGAGACCACGATGTTGGAACCGAAGACGAGCAGGCTCTTGGGGCCCTCGGGGGTGCCGAGCGCGTCCAGCAGCTCGTAGGCGGAGCGGCCCTTGCCGGGGATCGTCTCGGGGTCGACGCCCCAGACGGCTGCGACGTGCGCGCGGGCCGCGGGATCGTCGATCATCCGGTAGCCCGGAAGCTGGTCGGCCTTCTGGCCGTGCTCACGGCCACCCTGGCCGTTGCCCTGGCCGGTGAGGCAGCCGTAGCCGGCGTACGCCTTGCCGGGCATGCCGAGGGCGAGCGCGACGTTGAGCCAGGCCAGGACGGTCGCGGTGCCCTGGGCGTGCTGCTCGGCCCCGCGCGCGGTCAGGACCGTCACCTTCTCCGCGTTCGCGAGCAAGGTGGCGAGCTCGCGCACCTCGCGCGCCTCGACGCCGGTGACCCGCTCGACCATCTCCGGCCACCAGGCGGCCACGGAGCGGCGTACGTCCTCGAAGCCTGTGGTCCGCTCGGCTATGTAGTCCTCGTCGACCGCGCCGGCCGCGTCGAGCAGGTGCAGGACGCCGAGCGCGAGAGGCAGATCGGTGCCGGGGACCGGCTGGAGGAAGAGGTCGGCACGCTCGCCGGTCGGGGTCAGCCGCGGGTCGATGACGACGACCTTGCCACCGTTCTCGCGCAGCCGGTCGAGGTGACGGGCCGCCGGCGGCATCGTCTCGGCCAGGTTGGACCCGACCAGCACACACACGTCGGTCTTCTCGATGTCGGCCAGCGGGAACGGCAGACCCCGGTCGACGCCGAAGGCCTGGTTGCCCGCCGAGGCCGCGGAGCTCATGCACCAGCGGCCGTTGTAGTCGATCTGGGAGGTGCCGAGGGCGACCCGGGCGAACTTGCCGAGCTGGTAGGCCTTCTCGTTGGTCAGTCCGCCACCACCGAAGACGGCGTTCGCGTCGGCGCCGTTGGTCTTTCGCAGGTCGGAGAGCTTCGAGGCGACCAGGTCGAGCGCCTCGTCCCACGTCGCCGCGCTCCACTCCCCCGTCGCCCGGTCCCGCACCATGGGGGTCGTCAGCCGCTCCCTGCTCCCGCGCAGGCCGGCCGCCGTCCACCCCTTGCGGCAGAGGGCTCCCTCGTTCACCGGGAACGATCGCTCACTGACCTCCAGCCGGGGCCCTTTGCGTGAAAGGGTCATCCCGCACTGCAAGCTGCAGTAAGGACAGTGGGTGTCGGTCACGCGTACTCACACCGTTTCGGGTCGGGGACTGGCGACCTCTACTCTCCGGTGTCAAGGTTTCGCCCCGATCCGCTTCCCGTACCCCTTCCGTCAACTTCCGCTCACCACCTCACAACCCGATCCCGCCGAGTCGGTAGTTCTGGCAGCCGAGTCTGTAGTTGTGGGCGACGAAACTGGAGTCTCGTCGCCCACAACTACAGACTCGGTCCCCACACGTGCGGACTCGGCAGTCAGGGAGTACGCCGCCGTAGCGTCGCCGAGCCGAGGGCGAGGCCGGCGACCACGAACCCGCCGACGACGGCGAGGTCGGACCAGACGTCGCTGGTGCCGGTGGAGGTGACGAGGTGGGTCATCGCGTCGACCGCGTAGGAGAGCGGGAGGACGTCGGAGATGGTGCCCAGCACACTGGGCAGGGAGTCCCGCGGCACCAGGAGCCCGCAGAGCAGGATCTGCGGGACGACGATCGCCGGCATGAACTGCACGGCCTGGAACTCGGTGGTGGCGAAGGCCGAGACGAGCAGCCCGAGCGCGGTGCCGAGGACGGCGTCGACGATCGCGACGACGACGAGCAGAGCGACCGAGCCGGTGATCTCCAGCCCGAGCAGACCCACGCTGACCCCGACGGCCACACCGGACTGGACGGCGGCGAGGAGCCCGAAGGCCAGCGCATAGCCCAGCAGGAAGTCGCCCTTCCCCAGCGGCATCGCGAGCAGCCGCTCGAGCGTCCCCGAGGAGCGTTCGCGCAGCGTGGTCACCGAGGTGACCAGGAACATCACGATGAACGGGAAGATCGCCAGCAGGGCCGGACCGATGCGGTCGAAGATGGGCGCCGGAGACTCCTCGTACATCCACCACAGCAGCGACATCAGCAGCGTCGGCAGGACCACCAGCATCACCAGGGTGCGGTGATCGCGCCGGATCTGGGCGAGCACCCGCCCGGCGACCGCAAGGGTACGTCGCAGACTCACGCCGCCACCTCCGTAGCGCAAGCGCCAGAGTACGGACGCGGCGGCGTGTTGATTGTCTGGTTCGCTCGCTGGCGCTCGCTCATCGTCCTCCCTCCCTCACCAGGGTCAGGAACGCGTGCTCGATGTCGTCCGCGTTCGCCTTCTGCTTGATCTCGGCCGGACTGCCGTCGGCGAGGATCGCGCCCTCACGCATCAGCAGCAGCCGGTCGCACCGGTCGGCCTCGTCCATCACGTGGCTGGACACGATCACGGCCGCGCCGTCCTCCGCCAGCGTTCGGAACGTGCCCCACAGCTGCTCGCGCAGCACCGGGTCGAGCCCGACCGTCGGCTCGTCGAGCACCAGCAGCGACGGCGAGCCGAGCAGCGCCGCCGCCAGCGAGACCCGCGACTGCTGACCACCGGAGAGATCGCGTACGACCTGGTCGGCGTAGGCCACCAGGTCGACCGTCTCGATCGCGGCCGCCACCGAGGAAGACGGGACGCCGAGCACCTTGGCGAAGAAGCGGAGGTTCTCGGTGATCGTCAGATCGTTGTAGACGCTGCTCTCCTGAGTGACATAGCCGATCCGCGAGCGCAACGACGCAGACCCGGCCGGCTCACCATGGACGGTCACCGTCCCGGTCACCTTCGCCTGGACGCCCACCAGCGCGCGCATCAGCGTCGTCTTGCCGCACCCGGACGGCCCGAGCAGCCCGGTCACCTCGCCTGCCCGGATGGAGAAGTCGAGGTCGTGGAGGACCTCGCGCTTCCCGCGTACGACCCGGAGGCCGGACAACTCCACCACGTTATTCATCACATGATGAAATGTGACACGAGGACGCCGCGTGCGCAAGAGGACTACGGCAAAGGCCCGGTCAGATAACCCTGGACCACCGGCGCGTACGTCGCCACCAGCGTGTCCACCGGGGCCGACGCGAGCGGCTCGATCCGGGCGATGTAGCGCAGCGCGACGAGCCCGACCAGCTGCGAGGCCACCAACGTGATCCGCCGCTCGGGTTCATCGAGCTCGAGTGCCTCGCCGACCGGCGCCAGGATCAGCCGGCCGAAGGCATCCGGCACCAGAGCCTTCCCCTCCGGCTCGAAAGCGCTGCGCATCAACGCCATCAACGGGAGCCGGGACTCCTCGTCGTCCCAGATGCTCAGGAGCATACGTATGAGCCGCTCCCCTACCCCGTCGCGGCCCCCGGCGGCGATCAGGGGAACGACGTCTCGCGGATCGACCCGCAGCTCCAGCGAGGCGACGAAGAGGTCCTCCTTGGTGCCGAAGTAGTGGTGCACCAGAGCGGAGTCGACCCCGGCGGCAGACGCGATCCCGCGGACGGACGTCGCGGCGTACCCCTGCTGCGCGAAGCGCTGCCGAGCCGCCGCGAGGATCGCCGCGCGGGTGTCCGGCGAACCGGGTCTGCGCCCCCGCCGCGGTGCCTTCGTGCTCATGCGGTTCACTCGCTGACGCTCGCTCACAAGAGCACGCTAACCCGACGACGGCAGCTCGGGGCGAGGCTCCGTCCGGCGCAACCACGCCGCGGGGCGGCCGACGAGCCATTCGAGCGGCCCGGGGCGACCCCAGGCGGTGACGAGCGCGCCGATCGCCATCACGACGAGGACATGCAGGACGTACGTGTCGGGGGTCTCCGGCGGCCAGACCGCGTCGGTCCTCATCACCACGTGCAGCGTGTAGAGGGTGAGGGTCATCGTGCCCGCACCGAACAGCACCGCCATCGCGGTGCGCCACCGGTCGGGCAACCGCAGCGCGATCATCTGGCAGGCGCCGATGGCGAACATCGAGCTGCCGATCGTCTGCGCCAGGTCGAACGGTGTCGACGAGTGCGGTGCCACGACCAGCAGCCATTGCCAACCGCCGTCGACCGGCGTCTGCCCGTAGAGATCCAGGCTCATCGAGGTCAGTGCTTCGTCGATGTCCATCGCCGGATAGCTGCGCAGCAGCACCTCGGCCACCGACGGCAGCCGGGTCAGCCTCTCCGAGAGCCAGGTGGCCGAGAAGGAGATGATGACGCCGCCCGTCCAGAGCATGGAGACCACGAGCCGGTTGCGCAGGTCGATGCGGCCGATGGCCATCCCGATGAGCAGGTAGGCCAGCCACGGGACGGCCGGGTAGTAGCCGGTGAAGAGCAGCTCGGCGAGCAGCCGGCCGGGCTCCAGCAGCTGGGACGGCTCCGGGCTGGCGAACTGCCGCGGCGGCAGCATCGGCCGGATGACCAGCGACAACAGCGGCCCGAGGACGATCCAGAGCGCGCCGAGCAGCCACAGCCAGCGTGCCCGCAGCCGGAGGAACGGGATGCCGAGCAGGAACAGCACCCCGTAGTAGGTCAGGATGATCGCGATGTTGGTGCCGAGCGAGCCGAGCACCAGCCCGAGCGCGGCGATCAGCACCGCCCGCACGGCCAGCCCCAAGGACCGCGACGCGAGCACCCGCCCCTTCACCGGCTCCTGACGTCCGGTCATCAGCGCCAGGCTGACCCCGGCGAGCACCGCGAAGAGCGCCGCGGACCGGCCACCGGCAACGGCCTGGATCCGGGTCATCTCCCCGGTCGCGTCGACCGGGTCGAGCACGTGCGTCGCCATCATGCCGAGCAGTGCCAGACACCGCGCCACGTCGACACCGACGAGACGGGTCGAAAGTCGGTCGGCGAGGTGGGAGGAGATGGCGGACATCGACCCAAGAGTAGAGATATCTCACGCAGCCGCCAGGTTCACCCGGGCGTACGACCTGCTTTACCGTGAGAACGATGTCCGTAGATGCCTCCCTGACCCGCTCGTGGGCAGGTCACGATGCCGGGAGCAGCGGCTACCGGCGGATCCTGATCGGCCTCTTCGCCGCCGGGATCGCGACCTTCGGGCAGATGTACTCCACCCAGGGCATCCTCCCCACCGTCGCGCACGCGCTCGAGGTCGACGAGGCCTCGGCCGCACTCACCGTCTCCACCGCGACCCTCGGGCTCGCGGTCAGCGTCCTCGGCTGGTCGTGGGTCGCCGACCGCATCGGCCGCGCGCCGGCGATGAAGATCGCGCTCTCGATCTCCCTGGTCCTCGGCCTGCTCACCCCTCTCGCCCCCGGCTTCACCACCCTCCTCGTCCTGCGCAGCCTCGAGGGCCTCGCGCTCGGCGGCGTACCCGCCCTCGCGGTCGCCTACCTCGCCGAGGAGATCCACGTACGCCACGTCAGCCTCGCCGCGGCCATCTACATCTCCGGCACCACCGTCGGCGGCCTCCTCGGCCGGGTCATCACCGGCCCGTTCGCCGACCTCGGCGGCTGGCGGCTGGGCGTCACCGCCGGCGGCGTCCTCTCCGCGATCGCTGCGATCGTCGCCATCACCCTGATCCCGCGCGCCCAGGGCTGGGTCCGCCCGACCGGCAAGCCGACCACGTCCGTACGCGAGGGCGTGCTCGCCAACCTCCGCGACCCGGGCATGCTCGTCCTCTACGGGCAGGCAGCACTGCTGATGGGCGGGTTCGTGGCGACGTACAACTATCTGGGGTTCCGCCTCGAGCGCGAGCCCTTCGGGCTGCCGGTGGCGATCTCCAGCCAGATCTTCTTCGCCTACCTCGGCGGCACCGTGTCGTCCTCGGTCGCGGGTCGCCTGGCCGCCACCCACGGACGCCGAAAGGTCATGCTGACCTGCGTCGTCATCACGATCGTCGGCGTCGCGATGACCTTCCCGGACAACCTCGCGATGGTCCTGACCGGCCTGTTCGTCCTCACCACCGGCTTCTTCGGCGCCCACGGCGTCGCCTCGGGCTGGGTCGGCGCCCGCGCGAAGGTCGGGAAGGCGCAGGCCAGCGCCCTCTACAACCTCTTCTACTACGGCGGCTCCAGCCTCTTCGGGTGGCTGCTCGGCTATGCGTACGTCGTCGGCTGGTGGGGCGTCGCCACCGCCGTCCTCGTCCTCGCCCTGACCTCGCTCACCTGGTCCTGGCTCGCCGCCCGCGACTGAGGTTCAGGATTTCCCGGCGCGAGCTTCACCTGAACAGAATTCCTCGTCGGCCTCTCCGACGACGCAGAGTGTGAGCCCCAGGGGATAACGAAATGAGTCGGCTACCCCATTCACCTCCGTCGCGATCGTGAGGTAAGGCGAGAAGGCGGACCTGTCACCTGACGGAACGACCTCGACGTACAACGCCGCCCCTGCCTCCGAGGCCCCGCACTTCTGGGACACATCTCGCTGGTCTGCGGCCAGGCCTAGCTTCTCGAACGGCTGTCTGGCGCCGCCGACATCCGCCATCTCATCGAGCACCGTGAATCGGCGCACCTCGAGACCGGAGTCGGGCGCCGCATCGACGGCAGTCACTCGTCCGCTGCCGTCGCCCCCTTCGACACAGAGCCCCGTGACATGGATGGTGTTGACCTCACCAGAGGCCACGTCCGCGACTCGAATGCCTGCGGAGAAATCCACCCCGCCCGCTGCAGCGACCCGATCGCCATCACCACGTGAGTCGTCACCACACGCAGTCAGCGCAAGAGCAAAGAACAGTACGCCGCAACCGGCCGGGGTGGTCCTCATTCACGCCACCGCGGCAACTACGAGCCGCCTGCTCGCGACCCGCCGACGAACTCCGACAGAGCCTGGCCCGTCCAGTGAACCTTCACCTGACAAGTTCGTGGCCATCAGGCCTGGAAGTGCTTCCGGGCGAACTCGAGCGACTTACGGAGGTCGGCGACGCGCTCGGCGCGGGAGCGGGCGCGGCGGGTGTTGATCTCGAGGACGATCTCGCCGTCGAACCCCGACGACGCGAGGTGGCGCAGGAAGCGGTCGGCGCCCATGTGGCCGCGGCCGGGGACGAGGTGCTCGTCCTTGGCCGAGCCGGTGCCGTCGGTGAGGTGGATGTGCCGCAGCCGTGACCCGAGCCGCTTCGCCATCTCGATCACGTCGTCGCCGGCGATCGCGGCGTGGGAGAGATCGATGGTGGTGTTGGCGTACTCCTCGGTCGAGGGGTCCCAGTGCGGCAGATACATCTGCGTCGCGCGCCGAGCCGCCCGCCACGGATACATGTTCTCCACCGCGAACTTCAGCCCGGTCGAGCGTTCCAGCGTCGCGATCCCCTCCACGAACCGGGCCGCATACTCGCGCTGCCAGCGGAACGGCGGATGTACGACGACCACCCCCGCGCCGACCTCGGCGGCCATCTCGGCCGACCGCTCGAGCTTGCCCCAGGGCTCGAAGCCCCAGACCTGCTGGGTGAACAGCAGCGTCGGCGCGTGGATCGCGACGATCGGGATGTCGTGGTGCTCGGCGAGCTGCTTGACCGCATGGGTCTGCTGCGACAGCGCGTCGATCCCGACCATGATCTCGACCCCGTCGTAGCCCACCTCGGCCGCATAAGCGAAGCCGCGGGCGGTCGACTCGGGGTAGGTGGAGGACGTCGACAGCGAGATCATCGCGGGTCTCCTATTCGGCGCTTCCGACGTCGGAGCTGCCGATGAAGGACAGGTGGTCGAGGCGGTCGAGGATCAGGCCCTCACGCAGCGCCCACGGGCAGATCTCGAAGGCGGGCAGGTCGAAGATGTCGAGGCACGCCTCGGCCACCAGCGCACCGGGCACGATCTGATGCGCCCGCGACGGGCTGACCCCGGGCAGCTCGGAGAGCTCCTCGAGCGACATCTCGAGCAGCTTGGGGATCCAGCGGCGCAGCTCGGCCAGCGGCAGCTGGCGACGCACGCGCAGCCCTTCGCCGCTCGGTGCGGCGCCACAGATGCGCGCCAGCGAGCGGAACGTCTTCGACGTCGCCACCGCCATGTCCGGCTGGCCGTCGCGCAGGATCCTGCCCGCGTCCTCGGCGATCGAGGCGCGGATCATCCGGCGCAGCTCACGCAGCTCCTCCTCGGTAGGCCGGTCACCGAAGTAGCTGCGCGCCAGCCGGCCGGCGCCGAGCGGCAGCGACCAGGCGACGTACGGCTGCTCGTCCAGTCCGGCCGCGATCTCCAGCGAGCCGCCGCCGATGTCGAAGACGGCCAGCCGTCCGGCCGACCAGCCGAACCAGCGGCGTACGGCCAGGAAGGTCAGCCGCGCCTCGTCGTCGCCCGGCAGGACCTCGATCTCGACCCCGGTCTCGGCATGGACGTGATCGAGCACCTGCTGCGAGTTGCCGGCATCGCGCACCGCCGACGTCGCGAACGCCAGCATCTCCGAGACGCCCTTCTCCTCCCCGACCCGCACCGCGTCGCGGGTGAACTCGGTCAGCGCCACGACTCCGGCGTCGGACATGTCCCCGGAGTCGTCGAGGTGCTCCGCCAGCCGCAGCGGCTGCTTGAAGGAGTACGCCGGCAGCGGGGCCGCCCCGCCGTGGGCGTCGACCACGAGCAGGTGTCCCGTGTTCGATCCGATGTCGAGTACGCCCAGACGCATGGGTTCGACTTTAGTGCCACACCACTCGGATCAGTGATGCGATGTCCATGACTGACTCAGAACGGCCCGAGGCGCGGGAGCAGCTTCTTCATGGCCGCGACGATGCCCGTCGCGTCCTCCAGAGCCTGCCGGGTCTCACCAGCCGTGATGGGCGCGTCACCCACGGACGGGTACTCGGTGTCGTGCCGCCGCAACCGCATGGGCCCGAACGGGCGTACCACGCCGGCTGCACGACCCAACTGGGCCTGAACGGCCTGCTGGGTCGCCTTGTGGGCGCCGATCTCCGAGCGTGCGTGCGGTCGAAGGCCCTGCTTGGCGAGAGTTGCGGTGAGCGCCTTGCGTGCTGCGTCGTAGATCAGCGGGAACGCCGAAGTCGGGTGTGTGTCGAGCATCAGCTTCGCTGCTTCGAGGTGCTCGTCAGCGTGGCTCATCAGCAGATCGGCGTGCTCTGTCGACGGGGCGACCCGCTCGAGATCGCCGTGGTCGATCATCGTCTCGATCTCAGCCTCGCCTTGTGGCCAGTGTCCTGGAGCCACTTCAGGCTGGTCAGTCATCGTCGCTTCCCATCAGATGCACGAGAGGACGGGCCATGATCGTCGCCTTGAAGGAGCCTCCGTCAGCCGTCCACGCCTCCGGCGTCACCACACGGTAGTTCACCTCGCGGCGCAGCGTCCGTTCGACAGGCTCGATCGCCTCGAACAACTCGTCGCGGTCGGGGGTCCCGACCACCAGCAGGTCGATGTCGCCAGGAACGGCGCCCGGCTGCTGGGCGTAACGAGCCGCCCATGAGCCGTGAATGAAGGCGTCGTCGATGCCTGACACCTGTTCGAGTGCCTCGCGCAGCAGTCCGACGGGCCCGAAGGTCAAGGCCATGACCTCGGCCAGAGGGCGATACAGCGGATGGTCCGTCGTGGGCGTGATGGCGCGGTTGCGCCCACGTGCCGTGCTCTTGACCAGGCCGGCATCCTCGAGACGGTCGACCTCACGTTTGACCGTCGGCACCGTCGTACCGACCGCGGCGGCGATCTCGGACAGGCTGGCGTGCTCGTCCGGGTGGAGCAACACCCAGGCCAGTACCTCTCCCTGCAGCCGCGAACGCAGCAACGGTAGAAGAGTCGGACTGGACGTTTTCATAAAACGAACCATACCGTGCGTTTTACGAAAACATCAGCACGTCGTCCCGGATCGACAGATGCCGCTCAGCGGTCGGCGGTGGCCACTGCACGCGCGGAGGTCGAAGCCGCCACGGGACGGCCAGGCTCTCCGATCCGGGCATTGACGACCCCGGCGAGCACGACCACGAGCGCGGCGGCGGCCGGGAGGAGCAGGGCGGCATCGGTGCCCCAGCGCTCGGCGACGTTTCCGGTGATCGCGGAGGCCAGCGACTGACCGAGGATCACGGCGGAGCCGAGCAGGGTCATCACGGTGGCGGACCGGCCGACCGGGCTGCGCCGGGCACCGAGGCCGTACTGCGTGACGAGCGTCGGTCCGATCCCGAGGCCGATGACGAGCAGGGCGAGCACCATCCCGGTCACCGACGACACCCCGGGCAGCGCGAGGGCGCCGACGAGCATCACGCCGCCGAAGACGAGCCAGCGTGCGGCCGAGGTGAAGGCCACCGGGAAGAGGGCGACGCCCAGGGCCAGCGCGGCCGACCCGACACCCATCGCGGCATAGACCAGGCCCGCCTCCTCGGGGCGCCCGTGGTCGCCCATGAACGCCGTCAGCGAGGTGAGCATCGAACCGAAGAAGAGGCCGACGCCGAGGATGCCGACCATGATCACGACCACGCTCGGACGGGCGAGCTCGCGCACGGAGCCGGCAGCCGGCGTACGTCCTGCCGAGGCCTGCGCGGTGGCGGCGCTCGGGTGGAGGGCGAAGGCGGAGACGAAGACCAGGGTGAGGGCCGCGGCGGCGACGACCGGTGCCCACGGGTCGACGGCGACGGCGAGGACTCCCGCGACCACGGGTCCGACGATGAAGACGATCTCGTCGGCCGCCGACTCGTAGGCCATCGTCGAGTTGAGCACCCGGACACGGCGGCCCGGGACGATGCAGGCGGAGATGATCGCCACCAGGCGCGACCGCGACAGCGGCGCGATCTGCGGAGCGGTCGCGCCGACCAGGAACGCCACCGCGAGCACGGCCGCGTCGGGCAGCGGACTGTAGACCACCCAGGCCATCGCAGCCAGCATCGCGCTGCTCGCGGCGCCGACCACCAGCAGCACTCGCCGCTGGCCGAACCGGTCGACCGCGGCGCCGAGAAGCGGGCCGCACGCCGCGGCTCCGATCCCCACCATCGCCGAGTTCAGACCGCCGAGCGCCAGCGACCCGCGGCCCGCGACGACCAGCGTCAGCACCCCGACGACCACCATGGCGTACGGCAGGCGCGCGACCAGCGCGAGCGGGAAGTACGTCCCTCCGACGGCGCGCACCAGACTCTGCTCGCGCTGCTCTGACATCTCTTTCGAACCTCCCGCTGCGAACCGCGGCTCTGTGCCGCCTTGGTCCGCCGGCGGGGCCAGCGCGAGGTGATACACACAATGGATACGGAGCGGTCGCTCCGTCCCCACAAGAATACGCCGCCCACCTCGGCCACCCGGAATCGCCGAGGTGGGCGTCCGGTCAGGGTTCGAGGTCGACCACACCCTTGCCACTGAGGATGTCGAAGGGCACCGAGACCTGGTCGTGGGCGATCACCCAGGTGCCGTCGATCTTCCGCAGCCCGTAGGTGACCCGGACCCACATCCCGGTCGTCGCGACCCCGTTCTTCATCGTCCCGCTGAGCCGGCCGAAGGCATACCCGTACGCCACGTCGTCACCGACGGCCAGGGTCAGGTCCCGCAACTCGTAGTCCACGGTCTCGAAGACCTCGAAGACCTTCGCCCAGTTCGCGAGCTTCGCCTCGATCCCGACGTGCTGGAGCGGCGGCTCGACGTCGAAGGAGATGACATCGGGTGCGTACGGCTCCCGCAGGGTGTCGAGGTCCTTGGCCCGCAGACCGTCGATGACCTTCTGGATCTGGCCACGGATCGCGGCCTCCTCGTGCGTGCTCATGCCCGACCTCCGTCGGCCCCGACGAGGGCGCTCTCACGCAGTGGCGCGAGCGCGGTGCTCCACGCGACGACCTGATCCAGCATGGTGGTGAGCGTGGCGGCGTGGCGCTCGGCGGGCACGAAGGTGGCGTGGTTCTCGAAGTCGGTGAACAGCGAGAGCTCCACCGGACGGCTGACATCGGCCATGCCCAGCGCGCTGCACACCGTACGCAGCTGGGCGACCGCGCGAGCGCCGCCGCTGACTCCGTACGAGACGAATCCGACCGCCTTGTCCGTCCACTCCGCGCAGGCGTGGTCGATGGCGTTCTTCAGGACCCCGGGCATGCCGCCGTTGTACTCCGGGGTCACGATCACGAATCCGTCGAACGGAGCGATCCGCTCGGCCCAGTCGCGGGTGTGCTGGTTCACCGACGGCCCGGACATCGGCGGCACCGGTTCGTCCAGGTGCGGGAGCGGGTGATCGCGCAGATCGACCAGCTCGAAGGCCGCGTCGTCGCGGCGTGAACCCTGGTCATGGACCCAGCGGGCGACCTGTGGACCGTTGCGGTTGGGGCGGGTGCTGCCGATGATGATGCCGATGCTGATCATGTTCCGAGCTCCTTCGAAGCCGTGGTGAGTCTGCTGCCCCTCCGACGAAGCAGGCGTACGGAATGTCAGCCGGTCTGACAGATCGGGTCGCTGTTTCGTCGGATCGGTGTAGACATGCAGACCGAAGGAGCCGCCATGACCGACCCGCACCTCGCCGAGGTGATCAGCGAGCGTCGCCAGCTGATCAACCTCGCCTACCGCCTGCTCGGATCGCTCGCCGAGGCCGAGGACGTGACCCAGGAGACCTACACCCGCTGGTACGCCCTCTCCGACCGGCAACGGGACGCGATCAAGAACCCCGGCGCCTGGATGACGACGGTCGCCAGCCGGATCTGCCTGGATCTGCTCGGCTCGGCACGGGCCCGGCGCGAGCACTATGTGGGCGACTGGATCCCGGAGCCGGTGCCGGGTGGCTGGCTCGACACCGGGTCGGCGCCGGCCGATCCCGCCGACCGGGTCACCCTCGACGAGTCGGTCAGCATGGCCTTCCTGGTGGTGCTCGACTCGATGACTCCGGCCGAGCGGGTCTCCTTCGTCCTGCACGACATCTTCCGCTACACCTTCAACGAGATCGCCGAGGTCGTCGGACGCACCCCGGCCGCCTGCCGACAGCTCGCCTCGCAGGCTCGTCGTCGCATCGACACCTCACGCGACCGCTCCACCGCCGATCGGGAGGATCTCGTCCGGAGCTTCAAGCAGGCCTGGGAGTCCCGCGACATCGAGGCCCTCGTCGGCCTCCTCGACCCGTCGGCGGTCGCGACCGCGGATGGCGGCGGTCTGGCCCTGGCCTTCCTCGAGCCGATCAGCGGCGCCGAGCAGATCGCCGCCGCCTGGATGGAGATCGCCGCCCGCGCGCCGGCGGTGACGATCCAGGAGTGTCCGGTCAACGGCCAGCCCGGCCTGATCGGGCAGGTCGACGGCACCACCGTCTCCGTCTACGCCTTCGACATCGCCGACGGCCGCATCACCCGCATCTGGGCGATGCGAAACCCCGAGAAGCTCGGTCCCTGGCGAGCCGTATGAACCCCCGGACGTCCACCCACGCACTCGAAGGAGCCCCCTCATGCCACACCTGACCGTCCAGGCCGCCGAAGTCCAGCTGGCCGGCCACGAGGACACCCTGATCACCGCACTGACCGACGCCGTCGTCGGCGTCTACGGAGACTGGGCGCGTCCGCTGGTGGTCATACGCCTCGTCGGCGTGCCCACCGGCCGCTGGGCCGTCGGCGGCGTCCCGACCGACAACCCGGCACCGGAGGTGGCCTTCGGCATCCGAGCCGGAGCGCTCGCCCGGCCAGACGGCCGGGACATCGCACGCCGCCTCGTCGCTGCGGTCACCGACGCGGTCGCGACGGCACTGGAACTCGACGACGACCTGCGCGCGACGACGATCGTCGAGCTCATCCCCCAACCCGACGAGCTCGTCGGCGTCGGAGGAACGCTGATCAACGACACCACGGAAACGGAAGGCTGAGCCCGCCTCCCGGTCGACCACGTAGGCTTACGAGGTGCCCGAGGTACCCCTGGATTTCCCGCGTGCGTGGGTGGAGTTCGTCAACCCCGACGACCCGGACGAGCGGATGCGATGTGACCTGACCTGGTTGACATCGGCCTACTCCTGCATCTTCGGCAACGGCTGCCCGGGGATGTTCAAGAGCTCGCCGGACGTCGGGTGCTGCACGCTGGGGGCGCACTTCGCGGACGAGGAGGACGAGGCGCGGACCGCATCGTTCGTCGGCAAGCTGACCCCTGACCTGTGGGAGCAGCACCCGGGGCGTACGCCGACGGCCGACGACTGGGTCGAGCTCGACGACGAGGGCGAGCGCAAGACCCGGGTGACCGACTTCCGCGGGCAGGAGTCCTGCGTCCTCGCCAACCGGCCCGACTTCCCCGGCGGAGCCGGCTGCGCGCTCCACCTGCTCGCCCAGGCCGAGGGCCGGGAGCACTTCGAGACGAAGCCCGACGTGTGCTGGCAGCTGCCGATCCGGCGTACGTTCCGGGATGTCGAGCTCACCGACGGAACGCAATACACCGAGGTGACGATCACCGAGTACGACCGGCGCGGCTGGGGTCCCGGCGGCCACGACCTCGACTGGTACTGCTCCGGCAACACCGAGGCCCACGTCGCCGTCGAGCCCGTCTACCTCACCAACCAGGCCGAGCTGACCGAGCTGATGGGCAAGGCGGCGTACGCCGAGCTCGTCCGTCACTGCGAGGCGCACGTCCGGTCGAGGTCCGCCCTGGCCCTCCATCCCGCCAGCCCGCGCTGAGCGGCCTGAACCCCGGGGTGTATCTCGACGTCAAGAGATAGTGACCCTGGATTGGTCTCTCTCTCAGCGAGAGTTCAGAATCGTTACATGCGCCTGGACCATGTTTCGTACGCTGCAGGACCCGATGGCTTGGTACAGACCGCCAAGCAGCTCGGTGAGCTGCTCGGCCAGGAGTTCGTCGACGGCGGCGTCCACCCCCGCTTCGGCACCCGCAACTACATCCTCCCGATGCGCGGCGGCCTCTACCTCGAGGTCGTCGAGGCGCTCGAGCACCCGGCCAGCGACAAGGCGCCGTTCGGGCAGGCCGTCAAGGCCCGCTCCGCGCTCGGCGGCGGCTGGATCGGCTTCGTGATCGGCGTCGACGACATGACCCCGATCGAGAAGCGGCTCGGCCGCAAGGCCGTCCCCGGCAACCGTCACCTCCCCGACGGCCGCGAGCTCCACTGGCAGCAGATCGGCATCAACGGCCTGATCGCCGACCCGCAGCTGCCCTACTTCATCAAGTGGGAGACCCCCGAGCTCCACCCCGGCAACGCCGGCTCCGACATCACCCTCACCGACCTGGAGATCTCCGGCGACCCCGAGCGGGTCAAGGACTACCTCGGTGACGAGCTGAAGGAGCGGGTCGACCCGTGGACCGGCAAGCCTGCCGAGAACGTCCACATCGACTGGGTCGCCGAGCACGGCACCCCCGGCCTGCTGGCCGCCAAGTTCGTCACCCCACGCGGCGAGGTCCGGATCTGAGCAGGGTCGACCTGCCGGGGGCCACGGGTGCGATCCCGTCCCCCAACATCTGGCACCACACCTCGACCTACGAGATCGAGAACCGTGCGCTCGACCCGCACGGCCGGCTCTGGGCGGCGATGGAAGAGGCCGCGCCGTGGGCCGGACGCGACGTCCTCGACCTCGGCTGCGGGACCGGGTTCTATCTGCCGCGGTTCGCCGAGACGGCCCGGAGCGTCACCGGTATCGAGCCCCATCCGGACCTCGTGACGCTCGCGCGGCGGCGTACGAAGCGGCTCTCGAACGTCACCGTCCACAACGGGATCGCGCAACAGCTCCCGCTGCCACCGGCGTCCGTCGACGTCATGCACGCCCGCTGGGCCTACTTCTTCGGTCCCGGCTCCGAGCCGGGGCTCAGCGAGCTCGACCGGGTGATGCGCCGCGGCGGCGTGGCGATGGTGATCGACAACGACGGCTCCCGCTCGAGCTTCGGGGCGTGGTTCCGCCGCGGCTACCCGAAGGTCCCACCGCCCGACGAGCAGGAGCGGTTCTGGTCGATGCACGGCTGGACGCGCGTCCCCGTCGACATGGACTGGTCCTTCGCCTCGCGCGCGGACCTGGAGGCGGTCGTCCGCATCGAGTTCGACCCCGCCACCGCGGCCGCGATCCTGGAAGAGCACCAGGGGACGTACGTCGACTATGCGGTCAACCTCTGGTGGAAACGCTTCTGACCGGGTGAACCCAGCGCAGACTGGGGGCTGAGGCGAACTCGTAGGTGTGTCCAGATGCGGTCACCTCGAGCAAGACGTCGTCGATGTCAGGGCTGCCGGCCTCCTGCCAGGCGACCACTGCGTCCTCGATCGTGTCCCAGAGCGTCGCCGGACCGCCCTGACGAACCTTCCATCCGGAGCCATCCGAGGCGAGCACCGCGAACGACTCGCCCTCGATATCGAACAGGTAGACCTCCTGTTCGCCGTCGACGGTTGTACTACGGATCAGCTGGGTGCCGGGCGCTGCGACCTGGACCAGGAAGGCCGGCATCCACTCGCCGAGGATCTCCGGGTCGAGAAGAGTCGTACGTTCGGTGTCGGCGTAAGCCGTCCGGAACGCCAGATCGCCGTCGATGACCGCGTCGGCGTGCGCACGGGCAGGCATGAATGACGTACGCCGGATCAACCTGCCCCGTGCGGTGCCGGCGGAGGTGACGGTGAGCTTGGCCAGCCCGGTTCCATAGGCCCAGGTCCCGACCGTGGCCAGGATGATCCCTCCCGGCCGCGTCTGACGCACCCAGGTGTAGGGGATCCTGCGGACGGCGAAGGTCGCGATGGTCCGGTCGTACGGCGCACGGGGTGGGTAGCCCAGGAGGCCATCGCCCGGGTAGGTCCAGGGCGCAAGACCGCTCTCGTTGAGCGACTTCTCCGCACGATCGGCAAGAGCGGCGTCGACCTCGATGCTGGTGACCTGGTCCTCGCCGACCAGCTCGGTGAGCAGGGCTGTCGAGTAACCGGTCCCGGTGCCGAGCTCCAGTACGTTCATCCCTGGCGCGACCTCGAGATCCTCGATCATCGAGGCGACCAGGCTCGGCATGGTGGACGAGGCGGTAGGGAAGCCAACGACCGGCTCGTCGATATCGGCGACAGAGAGGTGGCCGTCGAGCTGGGTGACCAACGAGTCGTCGCGATAGACGACCTCGGCCCATTTCTCCGGCCCGAGTTTCTCGGCTGTGACCGCCTCCCATCGAGCGTCCGTGGTAGGGAGCAGCACTCCCTGCTGGAGGAACGCCTCACGTGGCACTGCCTCGACGGCGGCACGAAGGGCATCCGTACGTATGACCCCTTCGGCCCGGAGCC
Organism: Nocardioides sp. NPDC051685; assembly: GCF_044453405.1. Classification (NCBI taxonomy): domain Bacteria; kingdom Bacillati; phylum Actinomycetota; class Actinomycetes; order Propionibacteriales; family Nocardioidaceae; genus Nocardioides; species Nocardioides sp. NPDC051685. The sequence continues at coordinate 792,536 of NZ_JBITCR010000001.1, forward strand.
GGTCGACGAGCCCCCTCCTGGCCGACTCGAAGTGGGAAGTCGTTGGGGTGTGTGGGTCGGTCATGCGATTCCCTGTTCGAGGAGGTCGGCGAACGCGGCGGTGATCCGACGGATTGAGACGTACGACCGGAACTTCGCGACGATTGAGCTCGGTGATGACCATGTCCGCCGTCAGGTCGTCTGCGTCGGTCAGCACCAGCACCGGCCTCCCACCGGTCAGGTCAGTCGCGGTCATTCGACTGGTCGTGGTCGGTGTCGTTGGTGCCGTCCAGGTACGTGCTCACCTGGTTGGTCTCTCGCCCGGTATTGGAGCCATGCTTGGGCATCGCGACGATCTGGCCGTTCGTGTCGGTGTAGATACCTGTCTGGGTCTGCCGATCCACGCCCGCGACCGAGTACGGCTCGATGTCGACGTTCGGATAGGGCTGCATGCGGCTGATGCCCCACGGGCGCCGTGCGTTGGGATTGCTCGCTGTCATTGCAGTTCTCCTTGCACTTGATGGATGACGGAGGGTTTGTGACGTCGCGGGTCAACCGGGCAGTGACTCATCTCGGAATCCCTGAAAGAGTTGAGTGGCAGTGGAGGCTGCCGACGAGATCTGCTGGTCATCGCAGCCGCAGATACGCAGGCACGTGCTGGCGACCGCGTTCGAAGATCTCCCGTCTGGGCTTTCGCCGAGGCTGCGCATGTTGATGGCGCTGTCGACGACCTGGATCAAGATCTCGCCCAGCCGCCGTTGTCCGATCAGGTCGACGATCGCCGGGCGAGCGATCGATGCCCCCAGACGCCCGTATCCATCGGCAAGCTCGACACGAGCATCGCGAAACTGCTCATAGACAGGGCTCTCGGTGACGTCGGGAAGCCGCGACAGCAGTCCGACGTTGTGCGGTGCTGCTTCAAGGGTGCCTACGTCCACCAGCGCGAGCAGATAGAGCGCGGTCTCGTGGGTCTCGGGCGGCACCAGGTGCTCGATCTTGGCGATATTGTCGACCGTCGGACGAACTGAGCGGTTCAGAAGCTCGGCGAGGATGTCGTCCTTGCCCGAGAAGTGATAGTAGAGGGATGCCTGCCTGATCCCGACCGCGTCGGCGATGTCCCTGGTCGAGGTTGCCGCGAAGCCGTGCCGAACGAACAGCAGAGCCGCCACATCGAGGATCTGCTCACGTGGGGCCGCGCTTCCTGCATAAGGAACATGGCGCGGGCGGCCCGCCCGACGATTGGGCGTGTTCCGGTGACGGTCGCTCATCACATGCACCTCCGAGAGTAAGACGAGCCGATCAGTTGGCTATCTTGCCTAGCCTGGCTAGCCATGTCAAGAGGATTGGACTGCCCAACCTAGGCAGGTTGCTACGCTGATCGCGTGAGCCTTGACCCTGACGACCCGCGGCCGCCGTACCAGCAGGTTGCCTCGTCACTGCGGGCCGCGATCCTGACGCGCAAGATCGGGCCAGGCGAAAAACTCCCTAGCCAGCACGAGCTCGCGGCGACGTACGGAGTGGCTCGCATGACCATCCAGCAGGCCCTGCGAATCCTCAAGGACGAGGGCCTCACGGTGTCGCGCCAGGGAAGCGGAGTCTTCGCACGTGCGCGCACCGAGCGGCCGGTTGGTCTGCGGCCACATATCGAGGCGGCATTCGAGGCTGAGAAGGTCACCATCGACTTTCTCGGCTACACCGCCGAGACCCTGCACGGTGTGATCTCTGAACCGCTGGACAAGGTCAGGACCGGCCGCCACACCCCGAAGTCCCTGCACATCCGACTGCTCCTCTCCGACATGAGTCGCCCGCTGTCGTTGCCCGTGCTGGCCAACAACCGGCCCGAAGACTCAGCCGCCGTGCGTGACCGGATGGCAGACATCAGCACACGTCACGCGGGCGCGATCCGCGAGACCGTCCAGGAGTTGGCCGACCTCGCCCTCATCCCCGAAGCAACTGTCGAGACCCGAGTCCACGGGACCGCGCCTTTGTTCAAGTGTTTCATCATCAACGACACCGACATGTTCTTCGGCTACTACCCCGTGGTTCCTCACGACGTCCGCATCGACGGAGAACTGGTGGCCATCCTCGACCCCATGGGCAAGGACGCATCGATGTTCCAATACACCGACGACGGTGACCCTGATTCGACCGACTCCCAGTTCGTGGCCCAGACCCGCGAATGGTTCAACAGCATCTGGAACACGATCGCGATCCCCCACCCGTGACAGCCCCCGCCGATCTGCTCGCCCGAGCCGACGCACTCCTGCTCGACTTCGACGGGCCCCTCGCCAGCCTCATGCCATCGCCGGTCAATGCACGCGCTGCAGACGCCGCACGGGCAGCCATCCCCGGAGTGTCGCTTCCTCCCGACGTTGCCTCCACCACCGATCATCTGGCGGTTCTCCGATACGTCGCCGAGCATCATGGTGACCTCACGGTCGCGGTCGAAAGTGCATGTACACGCGCCGAGATCGACGCTGCACGTCATTGCTCCGCGAGCGCTCACGCCGAGAACCTCGTTGAGTTCATCCACCGACGGAAGTTGCCTGCCGCGGTTGTCAGCAACAACTCGGAGGAGGCCGTCCGCGCATTCCTCGACCGCTATGGCTGGACCAATCACATCACCGCATTCGCTTGCCGCGACCCGCACGATGCCGACCGCTTGAAGCCGAGCCCGTTCCTGCTCGAACGTGCTCTCCGGGCCCTCGACGTCCGGCCATCCGCAGCTCTGTTCATCGGGGACACGCTCAGTGACGTTCAGGCAGCAGCCGCAGCCGGCGTACGCGTCCTCGCTCTTGCTAAAGATCCTCAACGCGAGAGAGAGCTCGCCGACGCCGGGGCGGACGCGGTTGCGAGCCTCACCGATCGGTCCGCGTTGTGACCTGCGCGCGTGGTTCGACGCCACGCCCGATACGTACGTCGGCTACGCCGGTCAACCTCGAGTGAAACGCTTCTAGAGACGGGTCGCGGTCTGGACCAGGGCGGCCAGGGCGAGCGAGCGGCTGTGCTGCGGCCAGGCGATGACCGTGGTGACCTCGGGAGCGTCGAGCACCGGGATGGTGACGATGCCGTGATGCTGCTCGGCGCGTGCGGACTCCGGCAGGACCGCGTACGCCCGGCCGAGCCCGATCAGCTGATAGAGCTGCGCGGAGTCGCGGACCTCCGGACCTGGGCCGTCCGCGAAGCCACCCCCTGACGGCCAGCGCATCGGCGGGAGGCCGGGGATGTCGTCGAGGTCGGCCATCCTCAGCTGCGGCCGGGTCGACCACGGATGGCTGGAGGGCAGGACCGCGACCTGGCCCTCGGTGAGCAGCTCTTCGGAGTCGAGCCCGTCGACGGAGTCGAACGGACGGTGCAGCAGCGCGACGTCGGCGCGGCCGTCGCGCAGCCTCGGCCCCTGCTGCCCGATGCCGCACAGGTCGACCTCGACCTTCACCGACCCCGGCTCCGCGGCGTAGGCGTCGAGCAGCTTGGTGAGGAGCTCGGTGGAGGCTCCGGCCTTGGAGACCAGGACCAGACCGGGCTCGTCGCCACTACCCGCGGCGCGACGGGTGCGACGCTCGGCGGCATCGACCGCGTCGAGCGCGGCGCGGGCCTCGGCGAGGAGCACCCGGCCGGCGTCGGTCAGCGTGACGCCTCGGCTGTTGCGCTCGAGCAGCGTGCCACCCAGACGCCGCTCGAGCTGGCTGATCGCGCGTGACAGCGGCGGCTGGGCGATCCCGAGGCGAGCGGCCGCGCGGCTGAAGTGAAGCTCCTCGGCGACCGCGACGAAGTAGCGAAGCTCCCGGGTCTCCATGGTCTCAACCCTAGCTCCGACCTGGGAACATACCTGCGCGGTATAGGCGCCCACCGAGACGATATTGGAGTGTTCCGCAGCCCCTGGCCAGGCTGGATGACATGAGCGAGAACACGATCGCGCTGGTCACCGGCGCAAACAAGGGAATCGGCTACGAGATCGCCGCGGGCCTCGGTGCGCGCGGCTGGAAGGTCGGCGTCGGCGCCCGCGACGAGGCCCGCCGGGAGGCCGCGGTGGAGAAGCTGCGCGCGAACGGCGCCGACGCCTTCGGGGTGCCGCTGGACGTGACCGACGACGCCAGCGTCGCGACCGCGGCCCGGTTGCTCGAGGAGCAGGGTGGCCTGGACGTACTCGTCAACAACGCCGGCGTCACCGGCGGCATGCCGCAGAACCCGACCGAGATCTCGATCGACCAGATGCGGGTCGCGGTCGAGACCAACGTCTTCGGCGTCGTCCGGGTCACCAACGCGATGCTGCCGCTGCTGCGGCGCTCCGCCTCGCCGAGGATCGTCAACATGTCCAGCAGCGTGGGCTCCCTCGCCCGGCAGACCGCGACGGACGACCCGCTGGCCGTGGGGCCGATCTCGGTGGCGTACAGCCCGACGAAGTCCTACCTCAACGCCGTCACCATCCAGTACGCCAAGGAGCTGCGCGACACGAACATCCTGATCAACCTCGGCTGCCCCGGGTTCGTGGCCACCGACCTGAACGGCTTCCGCGGCGTACGCACGCCCGAGGAGGGCGCTCGGATCGCGATCAGCCTCGCGACCCTGCCCGACGACGGCCCGACCGGCGGCTACTTCGAGGACGCCGGCCCCATTCCCTGGTGATTACATTCACGCGAAATCCAAGTACACGACGTCAAAGGAGGCCACGCTAGGGAGCGACTCGGGTCCTCTCGGACCTCTCGGAAAGATAGGAGCTCCACAGATGCGCCTCGTTCCACGTCCCGGGCGTCGCCTCGGCACGGTCATCGGTTCCCTCCTCGTCACGCTGGCGACCAGCCTGGTCGCCATCACCTCCACGGCCGCCCCCGCCCACGCCGACGCCTGCTACACCTGGAGCGGCACGCTCCAGCAGGGGTCCTCGGGCAACGCGGTCACCCAGCTGCAGATCCGGGTCGCCGGATGGGCGGCCTCCGGCACGATCTTCTCGATCGACGGGTCCTACGGCCCGGCGACCACGACCGCGGTCCGCAACTTCCAGGCCGCCTACGGGCTCTCCGCCGACGGCGTCGCGGGGACGAACACCTTCAACAAGCTGTACGCGCTCCAGGACGACGACTGCACCCCGATCCACTTCGACTGGAGCGAGGTCGACGACGTCTGCTACGGCGGCTGGCCGACCCCGATCTCCGGGGTGACGATCACGCAGGTGAAGGCCAACCTGATGCAGGCGATGTGGCGGGCCGAGGCGATCCGGCACCGGCTCGGCGACAACCCGCTGCGGGTGACCTCGGCCTACCGCTCCAAGGCGTGCAACGACGCCGTCGGCGGAGCCTCCAACAGCAACCACCTCTACGGCCGGGCGATGGATCTGGTGCCCGGCAGCAGCGCGACGACCATGTGTGGCATCGCGCGTGCCTCACGCCAGTCGTTCCCGCAGGTGCTCGGGCCGGGCTACCCCGACCACAGCGACCACATCCACCTCGGCATCCAGTCGAGCATCTACCAGAGCGCCTCGCAGTGCTTCTGAGGCCCTGATCAGGACATATCGGTGAGCTGGTCGGGATCGGCATCGGTCCCGACCAGCTCGCGAAGCTTGTCGTTGACGTCCCAGATCCCGACGTTCATGCCGGCGGTGACGGTCGCACCGCGCCGCCAGTAGGCGATGAACTCGTCACCCTCGGTGTCGCCGCGGAGCAGCACCTCGTCGTCGGGCGCGGAGCGGCCGACGTACTCCATCGAGAACTCGAACTGGTCGGTGAAGAAGTAGGGCTGCCAGTCGTAGACGCCGTCCTTCCCGAGCATCGTCCTGGCCGCCAGCCGGCCCTGCTTGATCGCGTTGTCCCAGTGCTCGACCCGCAGCGGTCCATGCACGGTGTGCGTCGCGAGCGCGACGTCACCCGCTGCGAAGACCCGAGGATCAGACGTACGCAGCCTCTCGTCGACGACGACGCCGTCGCCGACCTCGAGGCCGGCCTGCGCGGCCAGCTCCGTGGCCGGTGCGGCTCCGACGGCGACGAGCACGATGTCGGCGGGGATCTCGCCGGCACTGGTGCGTACGACTCCGGGCTCGATCGCCTCGACCGTCGTCCCGGTGTGGATCTCGACGCCGTGGCGGGTGTGCAGGGCGGCGACGTGCTCGGCGAGGGTCGGGCCGAGGACATTGAGCAGCGGCTGTGCGAGGGCTTCGATGACGACCGCCTTCCCGCCGAGGGCGGTGGCCGACGCCGCGACCTCGAGCCCGATCCAGCCGCCACCGACCGTGACGACCCTGGTGCCGGGCTGGATCGCGTCCTTGAGGTCGCGGGCGTCCTCGACGGTGCGGAGGGTCACCGCGTTCTCGATGCCGGGGATCGGGGGCGTCTTCGGGTCGGCGCCGGTGGCCAGGAGCAGTGTGCCGAAGGGAAGCTCCTCACCGTTGTCGAGGGTGACGGTGCCGTTGTCCAGGTCCAGGGCGGTCGCGGTGGTGCCGGTCAGGACGGTGACGTCATTCTCGGCGTACCACGCCTCGTCGTGGGAGAGCTTGAACTCCTTGGCGCCGGAGAGGAAGTCCTTGGAGAGCTGCGGTCGCTCATAGGGCAGCTCCGGCTCCTTCCCCACCAGGGTCAGGCGGCCGGCGTACCCCTCGTCACGAAGGGCCTCGATGGCGCTGACCGCCGCAAGACCAGCACCGATGACGACGATGTCCTCAATGTCCTCAGTTCCCATGACGCCATCGTCGCGCGGATCCGTCTGTCTATGAAGACCCGCGGACGGTCAGGGCGGGTTTCAGCATCACGCCGGGGGCGGCGTAGGACGGGGTGGCGAGCAGCTCCTCGAGGGCCTTGACCAGCTCGCGCGCGGCCTCCTCGAGCGGAGGACGTACGGAGGTGATGCCCGGCGGCACCGTCTGGGCCACCTGTGAGTCGTCGAAGCCGACGACCGCGATGTCCTCACCGAGGCGGAGTCTTCTTTCGAAGAGGGAGTGGAGCACCCCCATCGCGAGCGTGTCGGAGGCACAGACGAGCGCGGTCGGCTCGGTCTCGTCGAGGATCGCGTCGGCGGCGGCCTTGCCCGAGCTGATCGAGTCCTCGGTGCGCGAGGCCAGGCCGGTGGTCGAGAGACCGTGGGTGTGCATCGCGTGGATCCAGCCGCTCCTTCTCTCCTCACCGAGGAGCGAGTCCTTGTGCCAGCCGATCCAGGCGATCTTGGAATGGCCGCGCTCGATCAGGTGCTCGGTCGCGATCTCGGCGCCGTACGCGAGGTCGACGTCGACCCAGGGGTGCTTGGCGTCGGGCTGGGTCCACGGCCGCCCGAAGGAGACGAACCGCGCTCGCCGCGACTGCAGCCAGGTCGTCTGCTGGCCGCCGAGGTGGGTGTCGGTCACGACGAAGGCGTCGACCGCGGTCGACCGGAGCAGCTCGTCGTAGCCGTCGAGCGGGTCGGCGGGGTCACCGTAGAAGAGGAGCACGTGGTAGCCGGTCTCGGCCGCGGCCTCGACGAAGGAGTGCACGAACCGGTCCATCATCGCGTTGGCCGTGCCCTCCTGGAGGGCGGGCATCCGCAGGCCGATCAGGTGGCTCGCTCTGGTCCGCAGGCTCCGGGCGGCGCGGTTGGGCTGGTAGCCGAGCTTGTCGATCGCATCCTGCACCCGGGCCAAGGTGTCGGCACGCAGCAGATCGGGGTTGTTGACCGCGTTGGACACCGTCTGCCGGGACACGCCGGCCAGCTCCGCGACGTCCGCCAGGGTCGGCGGAGCGGCCGAGATATGACCGCCGGAACGCGGCACCGCCACGCTCTGCCTCCCTTGATGCCGATGTGGAACTCTGGATCGTTCCAAGCCATGGTAACCAAGCATGACCCGTCGCGATCCTATCGGTCCCAGAACTGTCGGTGCTGTGCTCTAGGTTGCTGACCATGGCTACCGCTCGTTCGTCCAAACGCGCCACCTACCGCTGCTCCGAGTGTGGGTGGGAGACCGCGAAGTGGGTCGGCCGCTGCGGCGAGTGCCAGGCCTGGGGGTCGGTCGCCGAGACGGCAGCCCCGATCGGACGTACGCAGGCTGCCCCCGTCTCCACCGCGGCGGTGCCGATCGGCAAGGTGTCGGTGACCGAGTCGGAGCGGCGTACGTCGGGGGTGCCGGAGCTCGATCGCGTCCTCGGCGGCGGGCTGGTGCCCGGGGCCGCGATCCTGCTGGCCGGCGAGCCGGGCGTCGGGAAGTCGACGTTGCTGCTCGAGGTGGCGGCGCAGACGGCGCGCTACGGGCGCCGGGCGCTGTATGTGACCGGTGAGGAGTCGGCCTCGCAGGTGCGCCTGCGGGCCGACCGGACCAACGCGATCCAGGACGAGCTCTACCTCGCCGCCGAGACCGACCTCGGGGCGGTGCTGACCCACATCGAGGAGAGCCGGCCCGAGCTCATCGTCGTCGACTCCGTGCAGACCATCGGCGCCTCCGGCGTCGAGGGGGTTCCCGGCGGGGTCACCCAGGTGCGCGAGGTGGCGGCGGCGCTGATCAGGGTGGCCAAGACCCGCAACATCACCACCGTCGTGGTCGGGCACGTGACCAAGGACGGCGCGATCGCCGGGCCGCGGGTGCTCGAGCACCTGGTCGACGTGGTCCTCCACTTCGAGGGTGCCCGCGACTCCCGTTTCCGGATGGTGCGGGCGATGAAGAACCGCTTCGGCCCGGTCGACGAGGTGGGCTGCTTCGACCTGTCCTCGGAGGGCATCGTGGCGGTCACCGATCCGTCGGGCCTCTTCGTCGAGACCCATCACGTCTCGGTCCCCGGCACGTGCGTCACCGTCACGATGGAGGGCCGCCGGCCGCTGCTCGCCGAGATCCAGGCGCTGACCGTGCTCGGTGCGGAGGAGCGGGCGAAGCGTACGACCTCGGGGTTGGACGGCTCCCGGCTCGCGATGATCCTCGCCGTGCTGCAGCGCCACGCGCGGGTCGGCCTCTCCGGTCGCGACGTCTTCGCCTCGACCGTCGGCGGGGCCCGGATCAGCGACCCGGCCGCCGACCTGGCGATGGCGCTCTCGGTGGCGTCGAGCCACACCGGCACGCCGACGCCACGCGGGGTGGTGGCGCTCGGCGAGATCGGCCTCGCCGGCGAGCTGCGGCGGGTGCGCGATCTCGACCAGCGGCTCTCCGAAGCGGCGCGGCTCGGGTTCACGGTCGCGGTCGTTCCCGCCGACCCCGGGGCGCCGGTGCCCAACCGCCCCAACGAGCGCGAAGTCGACGGGATGCGTGTCTTTGAGGTGCACAGCATCAGTGCTGCGCTGGAATTCCTGCGCTTGGTGTGATCGGCTTGGTGACTCGTGGCCGAACGTTCTCGGCATTACGGTTGGATCCACGGTTAGAATCACCTCATCCCACTCCGAAAGGATTCTCGTGCCCGCCGACCGCACCGCGGACTCCATCCGACTGCGCGAGACGCTTGCTCTGATCGCGCCCGGGACGCCGCTGCGTGACGGGCTCGAGCGCATCCTTCGCGGCCGGACCGGCGCGCTGATCGTGCTCGGCCACGACAAGATGGTCGACGGCATCTCGACCGGTGGCTTCACCCTCGACGTCCCGTTCACCTCCACCGGCCTGCGCGAGCTTGCCAAGATGGATGGGGCGATCATCGTCGACGACTCGCTGAGCCGCATCGTGCAGGCCGCCGTCCACCTGATGCCCGACCACACCATCCCCTCGACCGAGACCGGCACCCGGCACCGCACCGCCGACCGGGTCGCGAAGCAGACCGGTCACCCGGTGATCTCGGTGTCCCAGTCGATGCAGATCATCGCTGCGTACGTCGGGGAGACCCGCCACGTCCTCGAGGACTCCGGCCAGATCCTCTCCCGCGCCAACCAGGCGCTGGCGACCCTGGAGCGCTACAAGCTGCGGCTCGACGAGGTGGCCTCGACCCTGTCGGCGCTGGAGATCGAGGATCTGGTGACCGTGCGCGACGTGGCCGTCGTGGCCCAGCGCCTGGAGATGGTCACCCGTATCGCCCGCGAGATCGAGGACTACGTGCTCGAGCTCGGCACCGACGGCCGGCTGCTGTCCCTCCAGCTGGAGGAGCTCATCACCGGCGTCGACGCTGAGCGCGAGATGGTCATCCGCGACTACCTCCCCCGCGGCCGGCGCGCGCGTTCGCCCGAAGAGCTGCTCGCCGAGCTCGAGGCGCTCAACTCCGCCGAGCTCGTCGACCCCGCCGCCACCGCCCGGGTCCTTGGCCTGACCACCTCCGACGCCCTGGACGGCGCCGTAGCCCCGCGCGGCTACCGCCTCCTCGCCAAGGTCCCCCGCCTCCCACCCGCCGTCGTCGACCGCCTCGTCGACCACTTCGGCACCCTCCAGAAGCTCCTCTCCGCCAGCGTCGACGACCTCCAGGCCGTCGAGGGCGTCGGCGAGCTCCGCGCCCGCTCCGTACGCGAAGGCCTCTCCCGCCTCGCCGAGTCCACCATCCTCGAGCGCTACGTCTGACCCCCCCCTGCCGAGACGTCACTTACGTCGGCCGAGACGTCACTTACGTCGGTCGAGTTGGCACGAGCTGCCAACTCGACCGTCCTAGTTGACGTCTCGGCCGTCCTAGTTGACGTCTCGGCTATCTGGTGACCGGAGAGTCGGGTTCCGTACGCGACAGGGCGGTGCCGGGCTTGTAGAGGCCGAAGGTGGCCGAGGCAGGTTCGCCACCGAGGGCGGCGGCGACGATCACGAAGAAGTTCGGCTTCACCCACGGGCCGTGACCGGTGCACTCGCCGGCGACGACGCGGCGGCCGGTCCAGGTGAGGGGCAGGGTGGTGACCACGTCGCGGCGTACGACGATCTCCTTGGTCGGCACCGCCTTGGGACAGTCGACCGTGGACCAGACCAGGTCACCGCCCTTCTGCGAGATCCGCACCTGAAGGGCGTCGGCGGACAGCTTCCACGTGCACGCCGACGCCTTCACCGTGCGCAGTTGCAGCGGGATGGTGACGTTGTCGTAGGAGTAGCCGTCGGAGACGGCGGGCTCGACGACGATGTCGGAAGGCGAGCATTCGCCGGCCGGCTCCGGCGGCGCGCTGCTCTTCGGCTTCTTGGGCTTTCCCGCGTTGCCCGCGTTGCCCGCCTTCTTCGACGGCGTCGCGCTGGGCGTCGGCGTGACCGTCACGGTCGCCGTCGGCTCGTCGGCCACAGGCTTGGCAGTGTCGTCGACCCCGTCGGAACCGCTGAGGAAGAAACGTGAGATCCCGACGATCAGGAGCAGGACGATGCCGAGCACCGCCAGCCGTCGGCGCCAGTAGACCGAGGCCGGCAGTCGTCCTCCAGTCCTTCTCGCACGGGCCATAGGCGACACCGTAATGACCTCGCGCGCAGGTTTCGGGGTGCCACTCCGTGACAATACCTGTCGCACGGCACAATCTGGGTGTGACCGATCTGCACGACGCCGTTCTGGACTGGTACGACGCCAACGCCCGCGACCTCCCCTGGCGCTCCGCGACCGCGACACCGTGGTCGGTGATGGTCAGCGAGTTCATGCTCCAGCAGACCCCGGTCTCCCGCGTGCTCCCGGTCCACGAGGCCTGGCTGGAACGCTGGCCGACCCCCGCCGACCTGGCCGCGGAGCCGACCGGCGAGGCCGTCCGCGCCTGGGGGCGCCTCGGCTATCCCCGTCGAGCGCTGCGGCTGCACGCGGCCGCCACCGCGATCGTCGAACACCACGGCGGCGAGGTCCCCGACTCCTATGACGAGCTCATCGCACTCCCCGGCGTGGGCGACTACACCGCGGCGGCGATCGCCACCTTCGCCTACGGCAAGCGCCACGTGGTCCTCGACACAAACGTACGCCGGGTCTTCGCCAGGACGCTCAGCGGCGTCGAGTTCCCCGCGCAGTCGGTGAACAAAGCCGAGCGCGAGCTGGCCGCCGCCGTGCTCCCCCAGGACGAGCCCACCGCCGCCACCTGGTCCGTCGCCGTCATGGAGCTCGGTGCCCTCATCTGCACGGCCGCCAACCCGTCCTGCGCCCGCTGCCCCGTCGCGAACCTGTGCGCTTGGCGCGCCGCCGGCCACCCGGCGTACGACGGCCCTCCCCGCAAGGTCCAGACCTGGGCCGGCACCGACCGCCAGTGCCGAGGCCGCCTGCTGGCCGTTCTCCGCGACGCCGACTCCCCCGTCCACCGCAGCCGTCTCGACGTCGTCTGGTCCGACGAGACCCAACGCAAACGAGCCCTGGAGGGCCTCCTGAAGGACAATCTGGCCACCGAGGTAGAACCAGACTTCTTCGCCCTCCCCTAACCCCGCCGAGAAGTCAGTTTCTGACCGCGAAAGGTCACTTTCTGGCGTACGACAAAAGAAGCAACGCCGAGTGGCCAGAATTTCTGACCACTCGGCGTCGATAACTGACTTCTCGACGTCAGAAAGTGACTACTCGCCTTCGGTGGGCTTCGGCTTCTCGATGTTGATCGGCTCGTCCTGGTCGGGGAGCTCGATATCGGCCACCGTCGCGCCCTCGAGAGGGGGAACGTCCGGGATGGAGGAGCGCTTCTGACCCTCGAAGGTGAACTTCGCGGCAGCACCCTCACCCTCGACGCCCACGAGGACGATCGAGCCGGGGCCGATGTCGCCGTAGAGCATCTTCTCGGCGAGCACGTCCTCGATCTCGCGCTGCACCGTGCGGCGCAGCGGGCGAGCGCCCAGGACCGGGTCGAAGCCTCGCGTGGCGAGCAGCTCCTTCGCGGCCGTGGTGAGCTCGATGCCCATGTCGCGGTCCTTGAGGCGGATCTCGACGGAAGCGATCATGTTGTCGACCATCGAGATGATCTGCTCCTTCGACAGCGGCGGGAACACGATCACCTCGTCGACACGGTTGAGGAACTCCGGACGGAAGTGCTGCTTGAGCTCGTCGGAGACCTTCGACTTCATCTTCTCGTAGGAGCCCGCGACGTCGCTGGCCTGGGAGAAGCCCAGGTTGACCGACTTCGCGATGTCCCGGGTGCCGAGGTTGGTGGTCATGATGATGACGGTGTTCTTGAAGTCGACCACGCGGCCCTGGGAGTCGGTCAGGCGACCTTCCTCCAGGATCTGCAGCAGCGAGTTGAAGATGTCCGGGTGGGCCTTCTCGACCTCGTCGAAGAGAACCACGGAGAACGGCTTGCGGCGCACCTTCTCGGTGAGCTGGCCACCCTCCTCGTAGCCGACGTAGCCCGGAGGCGAACCGAAGAGCCGCGAGACGGTGTGCTTCTCGCCGAACTCCGACATGTCGAGCTGGATCAGCGCGTCCTCGTCGCCGAAGAGGAACTCGGCGAGCGTCTTGGACAGCCAGGTCTTACCGACACCGGAGGGACCGGCGAAGATGAACGAACCGCCGGGGCGCTTCGGGTCCTTCAGACCGGCACGCGTACGCCGGATGGCACGGGACAGGGCCTTGACCGCCTGGTCCTGGCCGATGACGCGCTTGTGGAGCTCCTCCTCCATGCGGAGCAGTCGCGCGGACTCCTCCTCGTTGACCTGCACGATCGGGATGCCGGTCGCCACGGCGAGAACCTCGGCGATCAGCTCCTCGTCGACCTCGGCGACCTCGTCCATGTCGCCGGCACGCCAGGCCTTCTCACGCTCGGCCTTCTTGGCGATGAGCTGCTTCTCCTCATCGCGCAGACGGGCTGCCGCCTCGAAGTCCTGGCCGTCGATCGCGGCCTCCTTGCGCTGACGGACGTCGGCGATCTTGTCGTCGTACTCCCGCAGGTCGGCGGGGGCCGTCATCCGGCGGATCCGCAGGCGCGAGCCGGCCTCGTCGATCAGGTCGATCGCCTTGTCCGGCAGGAAGCGGTCGGAGATGTAACGGTCAGCCATGGTGACCGCCGAGACCAGGGCCTCGTCGGTGATCGTCACCCGGTGGTGGGCCTCGTAGCGGTCGCGGATGCCCTTGAGCATCTCGATCGCGACCGCGATCGACGGCTCGGGCACCTGGATCGGCTGGAAACGACGCTCGAGAGCGGCGTCCTTCTCCAGGTATTTCCGGTATTCGTCGAGCGTGGTCGCACCGATGGTCTGCAGCTCACCGCGGGCCAGCATCGGCTTCAGGATGCTCGCCGCGTCGATGGCGCCCTCGGCCGCACCGGCACCGACGAGGGTGTGGATCTCGTCGATGAACAGCACGATGTCGCCGCGGGTCTTGATCTCCTTGAGCACCTTCTTGAGACGCTCCTCGAAGTCACCGCGGTAGCGCGAACCGGCCACCAGCGCACCCAGGTCGAGCGTGTAGATCTGCTTGTCCTTGAGCGTCTCGGGGACGTTGCCCTTGACGATGTCCTGGGCCAGCCCCTCGACGATCGACGTCTTGCCGACGCCGGGCTCACCGATGAGGACCGGGTTGTTCTTCGTACGCCGCGACAGCACCTGCATCACGCGCTCGATCTGGGCCTCGCGACCGATGATCGGGTCGAGCTTGCCCTCGCGGGCGTCCTGGGTCAGGTTGCGGCCGAACTGGTCGAGCACGAGGCTGGACGAAGGAGCCTCGGTCGAGGTGGTGCCGGTCGACGCGGTGGCACCGGAGGTGCCGGACTGGCCCTCCTTGCCCTGGAAGCCCGAGAGCAGCTGGATGACCTGCTGGCGGACCCGGTTGAGGTCGGCGCCGAGCTTCTGCAGCACCTGGGCGGCGACGCCCTCACCCTCACGGATCAGGCCGAGCAGGATGTGCTCGGTGCCGATGTAGGAGTGGCCGAGCTGCAGCGCCTCGCGCAGGGACAGCTCGAGCACCTTCTTGGCACGCGGCGTGAACGGGATGTGCCCGGACGGCGCCTGCTGGCCCTGGCCGATGATCTCCTCGACCTGGTTGCGCACCGCCTCGAGCGAGATGTCGAGGGACTCGAGGGCCTTGGCAGCAACGCCCTCGCCCTCGTGGATCAGGCCGAGCAGGATGTGCTCGGTCCCGATGTAGTTGTGGGAGAGCATGCGGGCCTCTTCCTGGGCCAGCACGACCACCCGGCGGGCTCGGTCAGTGAACCGCTCGAACATGTACGCATCTCTCCTAAGAATTCTGGGGCGTCACCAAGATTCAACCCCGAAGACAGCCTACGCGTTCCCGACAACACAACGCGATCCGTGCGCTGAGAGCGAACACGCGTTCCGTAGGCCGGACAGCGCCGCCGGCGGCGGACCACACACAAAGGCGGCTGCCGCGCCCCGGAGGGCGCGGCAGCCGCTCGTTCGCTGCGGTGAGACCCGCTGGTCAGTGAGCCGCTTCGAAAGCCGCCCTGACGTCGGCCGGAATGCGACCGCGGTCGGGGACGGTGTAGCCGTTGGCCTTGCCCCACTCACGCATGACCTTCGGGGTCGACCCACCGGCGGCGGGTGCCTTCTTGGCGCTCCCACGACGACCGCTCACCTTCTGCGCGTGGCCGACGAAGAGAGCGAGAGAGTCACGAAGCTTTGCCGCATTGGCATCGCTGAGATCAATCTCGTAGGACGTGCCGTCCAGGGCAAAAGACACCGTCTCTGCAGCTTCCGAGCCGTCGATGTCATCCTCGAGGATGATCTGAACCTTCTTAGCCATGTTCCTACCTTCACTGCTCTTCACCCGGAAACGGGCCGAATATAGCCATCGCCGTTAAGCGAGATGCCCATAGCATTACATACGATCCAGATGAATCAACAGGGCGCCATACTGAAAATACTAACGAAGGACATTTCGCTGGAATATGAGCTCCAGCCCTTGCATCGTCAGCCACGGAGAATGCGTCGAGAAACATTTACTCTCGCCCAGAACGAACTCCGCGAGATAGCCGGTCGCAATCACCGTCACCTCATCGGCGGAGACATCCAGCTCCGCGATGATCCGGGCGACCAGACCCTCGACCTGCGCGGCGACTCCGAAGACCATTCCGGACTGCAGCGCCTCGACCGTGTTCTTGGCGATCACCGACCGCGGACGGGCGAGCTCGACCTTCCGGAGCTGGGCTCCTCGCCGCCCCAGAGCCTCCAGCGACAGCTCGATCCCGGGCAGGATCGCACCACCTACGTACTGGCCGGCGGTGTTGACGACGTCGAAGGTCGTCGCCGTCCCGCCGAAGTCGACCACGATCGCGGGGCCGCCGTGGAGCGTCACAGCCGCGACCGCGTTGGCGATCCGGTCGGTGCCGACCTCGCGCGGGTTGTCCATGAGGATCGGGATGCCGGAGCGTACGCCCGGCTCCACCACCACGCTCTCGACCGAGCCCAGGTGGCGGGCGATCATCTCGCGCCACTCGTGCAGCACCGAGGGCACGGTCGCGCAGATCACGATCCCGGAGATGCCCGCCACCAGCGAGTCGCCCATGGTCCCCCGCAGCAACGCCCACCACTCGTCGGCGGTGCGGTGCTCGAGCGTGGAGACCCGCCAGTCCGCGGACACGACGCTATCGGCGATCAGCCCGAGAACCGTGTGGCTGTTGCCGATGTTGACCGCGAGCAGGGACATGGCGGGACGCCTCAGCCCTCGGACAGGTCGAAGCCGATGTCGAAGACCTTCACCGAGTGGGTCAGCGCACCGACGGAGAGATAGTCGACACCGGTCTCGGCGACCTCGCGGGCACGGTCCAGCGTCAGCCCGCCGGAGGCCTCGAGCACCGCACGGCCGGCGGTGATCTCGACGGCCTCCTTCATCATCGCGGTCGACATGTTGTCGAGCATGATCCGGCCGCAACCGGCTTCGAGGAGGGCGGTGAGCTCCTCGAGCGTGGTCACCTCGACCTCGATCGGCACGTCCGGATAGGCGAACTTCACGGCCTCGTAGGCCTGCACCGCGCCGCCCGCGGCGACGATGTGGTTGTCCTTGACCAGCGCCATGTCGGAGAGCGACATCCGATGGTTGGCGCCGCCGCCGCAACGGACGGCGTACTTCTCCAGCGCCCGGAAGCCCGGCAGGGTCTTGCGGGTGTCGAGGACCTGAGCGCCGGTGCCCTCCAGAGCCTCGGTCCACGCCGCGACGCCGGTGGCGACACCGGATAGGTGGGAGGCGTAGTTGAGAGCCGTACGCTCCGCGGTCAGCAGCCCGCGGGTCGGCCCGGCGATCCGCATGATGACGTCGCCGGCCTCCACCTTGGACCCGTCCTTGACGCGGTCGGTGACGGTGACGTGATCACCCATGACGTACGCGAAGACGAGCTCGGCCACGCCGAGGCCGGCCACCACGCCGTCCTCCCGGGCGGCGAAGACGCCGATCCCGGTCGAGTCGGGGGCGATCGTGGCCACGGAGGTCACGTCCTCACTGGGCATGTCACCTGGAGCGGCCGAGGGCAGGTCCTCGTCGAGAGCGAGCTCGACGGCGTCGTAGACCTCGCCGGCGTCCAGGCCGGCGTTGGTCAGCTCGTCGCGCAGCGGCTGCGGGATCTCGTCGAAGGGCACGCGTCGGATGGTCATCAGGCTCCTGCCATGGTGGACTGCGTTGAATTTTTCTGGGTCGGGTCGGTCGCTGGGGCCGGGGTGAAGCTGACGACAGTCTCGCCGTCCCGGAGCCGAACGTCGAAGTGGCCGGCGAACCCGGCGTCGTCGCGCTCGGCGAAGTCCTCGCGCCAGTGGGACCCGCGGGTCTCCTCACGCAGCAGCGCCGCCTTCGCCAGCGCGAGCGAGACGGTCAGCAGGTTGGTCGCCTCCCAGGCCGCCGGGTCGATCTCGGCCGCCGGGGTGCGCCCGAGCTGCTCGAGCTCGTCGACCGCCTCGGCGAGACCGGTCGCGTTGCGGAGCACGCCGACCTTGGTCGTCATCGTCTCCTGCAGCTGCTTGAGCGCGTCGCCGGGGACGAGCACCCGACCGGCGCCAGGGGCAGGATCCTCGAGCTGACGCAGCTCGCCGGGCAGCACCTCGGCGATCCGGCGCGAGAAGACCAGCCCCTCGAGCAGCGAGTTGGAGGCGAGCCGGTTGGCGCCGTGGACGCCGCTGCAGGCGACCTCACCGGTGGCGTAGAGCCCGGGGACGTTCGAACGTCCCCACAGGTCGGTGCGTACGCCGCCCGAGGCGTAGTGGCACGCCGGCGCGACGGGGATCAGGTCGGTGGACGGGTCGACGCCGTGCTGCTCGCAGGAGGCGAGAATGTTGGGGAAGCGCTTCTCCCAGAACTCGCGGCCGAGGTGACGGGCGTCGAGCCACATGTTGGGGTGGCCGGTCTCGAGCATCCGCTTCATGATCGCCTTGGAGACGATGTCACGCGGCGCGAGGTCGCCGAGCTCGTGCACGCCCTCCATGAGCCGGTCGCCGTCCCAGTCCACCAGGAAGGCGCCCTCGCCGCGTACGGCCTCGGAGATCAGCGGCTGCTGACCGCGGGAGTCCTCACCGAGATACATCACGGTCGGGTGGAACTGGACGAACTCGAGGTCGCGCAGCGTCGCACCGGCCCGCAGCGCGATCGCCATCCCGTCGGCGGTGGCGACGGCGGGGTTGGTGGTCTGGGAGAAGACCTGGCCGAGGCCACCGGAGGCCAGCACGACGGCCCGGGTACGCACGATCCCGACGCCGTCGGCATCGCCCTCGCCCATCACGTGGATGGTCAGCCCGGCCACGCCACCGTCGGCGGCGGTCAGCAGGTCGACGACCATGGCGTGCTCGAAGACCAGGATCTCGGGAGCGCGCCGGACCGCCTCCATCAGCGCGCGCTGGATCTCGGCGCCGGTCGCGTCGCCGTCGGCGTGCGCGATCCGGTCGCGGCGATGCCCGCCCTCGCGGGTCAGCGACAGGTTGCCGTCAGGGTCCTTGTCGAAGTCGGCACCCCACTCGATCAGCTCACGGACCGCCTCGGCGCCCTCACCGACCAGGACGCGTACGGCCTCCAGATCGCACGCCCCGGCGCCGGCCACGAGCGTGTCCGCCTCGTGCTGAGCAGGGGTGTCACCCTCGCCGAGGGCCGCCGCGATGCCGCCCTGGGCCCACTGCGTCGAGCCGGCCTGGAGGACGTCCTTGGTGACGACCGCGACCCGCTCGACCTGGTCCTTCAGCCGTAGCGCCGCGGTCAGACCGGCGATCCCCGAGCCCACCACGATCACGTCCGCCCACTCGGTCCAGCCCGGGTCGCGGGCGGAGAGCAGCTCGATATTCATAACGGCACGCTACTGCGTGAGAACGAGCGGCCCACGCATCTGGTCGGTCCCTGGAACCGGCTCGCTCCTGTCCGAGCCGAGCGCGACGACGTGGTTGGCCTCGTCGACGTGCACGACATGCGGCTCGAAGGCGCGAGCCTCCTCGGTGGTCATCTGCGCGTACGCGATGAGGATGACCAGGTCGCCGGGGTGGACCAGGTGGGCGGCGGCGCCGTTGATACCGAGTACGCCGCTGCCGCGCTCGCCTGCGATCGTGTAGGTCTCCAGCCGGGCACCGTTGGTGATGTCGACGATGGAGACCAGCTCGCCGGGGAGGATGTCCGCGGCGTCGAGGAGGTCGGCGTCGACGGTGACCGAGCCGACGTAGTGGAGGTCTGCCTGGGTGACCGTGGCGCGGTGGATCTTGCCGGTCATCATGGTGCGCAGACGAGTCATCGGGATGCTCCGATCGTGAGGCTCATGTTGTCGATGAGTCGGGTCGTGCCGACCCGGGCGGCGATGAGGATCCGGGCTTCGGTGGCCGGCTCCGGGTTGGTGGGCAGTGCAGCCAGAGCAGGGTCGGTGACCACGAGGTAATCGACGTCGACCCCCTTCGCCCGGCGCAGCTCGGCGCGGGCCGCGTGGAGCGCGGCGTCGACACCGTGCTCGGCCTCGCGCTGCGCGGCGTAGAGCGCCCGCGACAGCGTCGTCGCCTCCTCCCGCTGCTCGGGCGAGAGGTAGCGGTTGCGCGAGGAGAGGGCCAGGCCGTCGGGGTCCCGCTGCGTCGGTGCGCCGATCACGTCGACGCCGAGGCACAGGTCGGCCGACATCCGGCGGATCAGCGCGAGCTGCTGGTAGTCCTTCTCACCGAAGACGGCGACGTCGGCCTTGACCAGCCCGAACAGCTTCGCGACGACGGTGAGCACACCGCCGAAGTGGCCCGGCCGGGTCTTGCCCTCGAGCACGTCGGCGAGCGGTCCGGGGGCCACGGTGACCTGCGGATCACCACCCGGGTAGACCTCGTCCACCGACGGCGCGAAGACGACGTCGACGCCCTCCCGCTCGCAGACCTCGAGGTCCGCCTCGAGCGTGCGCGGGTAGCGGTCGAGGTCCTCGCCCGCGCCGAACTGCAGCGGGTTGACGAAGATCGACACCACGACAGGGCCGCCGCCGACCCGCTCGCGGGCTACGCGCATCAGCGAGGCGTGGCCCTCGTGGAGTGCGCCCATCGTGGGCACGAACCCGACGGGGGTGCCTTCGCGGCGGGCGGAGTCGAGGAGCTTCGCGAGCTCCTCGCGGGTGGAGGCGAGAACGGTCATCACTGGTTCCAGAGGTGGGCGGGCCGCGGCAGCGGCTGCACGGCAGCACGGTCCGCCTCGTCGAGCAGGTTCTTGATCTTGAGCGCCCGGATGGGCAGCAGCCGCCCGTCGGAGACGGCGCGGTCGAGCGTGGCCCGCGCCATGGAGACGTACGACGCCAGGGTCTGCGGAGCGTTGGTGCGGATGTCGTCGAGGTGGGCGGCCACCGTGCCGACGTCGCCGCGGACGATCGGGCCGGTCAGCGCCGCGTCGCCGTGGTCCAGGGCGTTGTCGAGGGCGGCGGTCAGCAGCGGACGCAGCGTGCCGGCGGGGTCGGTCGCGCCGGCGGCGGCGAGGATCTCCATCGCCTCGGTGACCAGGGTGACCAGATGGTTCGCGCCGTGGGCGAGACCGGCGTGGTAGAGCGTCCGCATCTCCTCGGGCACCCACATCGGCTTGCCACCGAGGTCGTGGACCAGCGCCTCGGCGAAGGCCCGGTCGGCAGGCGTGGCGGCGGTCAGGCCGAAGACGCAGCCGGACAGACGGCCGAGGTCGACCGACGTGCCGGAGAACGTCATCGCCGGGTGGACGGCCATCACGTGGGCGCCGATCGCGGCGGCCGGCTCGAGGATCGCCAGGCCGTGGCGGCCGGAGGTGTGGGCGACGTACATCCCCGGTCGGATCGCACCGGCATCGACCATCGTCCGGACGACGTTGCCGAGCATGTCGTCGGGGACGGTGAGAAGAAGGAGGTCGCAGGCGCGGGCGACGGCGGTCGGCTTCTCGACCGGGACACCCGGGAGAAGCGAGGCGATGCGTGCGCGAGAGGCGTCGGACTCTCCGGCGACCGCGACGATCTCATGGCCGGCGGACCGAAGTGCTGCTGCAAGGACGGCCCCGACGCGACCCGCGCCGACGACGCCCACCCTGAGTGGGTTCATGGTTGTAGACCTTTCGTTCCAGTCCCTCCGACCACTCCCCCGTGTGAGCGGAGCCGGGATGGGTACCAGACGTTGTGCCTGCCTGCTCAGCCACCGTGACCGAGCCGAAACAAAGGTACGCCGCCGGTCACCCTTCCGAAACATCAAGCTGGCGTGACTGCCATCACACCGGCGGCGGCCATGCCGCGGATCACACGCTGAACCAACGGCTGGGTATCACCTCTCCCCCAGCATTGGAGTCATCCGCGAGCATCGTGGAAGAATCCACCCCTCCTCGTCATCTACCTAGGGGTTAGAGTTCAGTGCTTCGTAACGTTGCCGTGCTGCTTGCCGGCGGTGTGGGCTCCCGTGTGGGTCTCGACATCCCGAAGCAGCTCATCAAGATCGCAGGGATGCCGATCATGGAGCACACCCTCGGCGTGCTCGACCGCCACCCGGAGATCGACGAGATCATCATCCTGATGGCCCCCGGCCACCTCGACGCCGTGCACGCGATGACCCGAGACGGCCGCTACCCGAAGGTCTCCAAGATCCTCGAGGGTGCCGAGACCCGCAACGAGACGACCAAGCGCGCCCTGGCCGCCCTCCCCGAGGGCGAGGACTGCAACGTACTCCTCCACGACGCCGTGCGTCCGCTGCTCAGCGAGGACGTGATCACCGACTGCTTCAAGGCGCTGGTGACCTACCAGGCCGTCGACGTGGCGATCCCGTCCGCGGACACGATCATCGAGCTCAACGACGACAACACCATCGCGCAGATCCCGGACCGCTCGCGGCTGCGCCGCGGCCAGACCCCGCAGGCCTTCCTCGCCTCGACCCTGAAGCGGGCCTACGAGATCGCCGACCAGGACCCGAAGTTCAAGGCGACCGACGACTGCAGCGTCGTGCTGAAATACCTGCCCGACACCAAGATCTGGGTGGTCGACGGCCACGAGCAGAACATGAAGGTCACCGAGCCGATCGACGTCTACATCGCCGACAAGCTCTTCCAGCTCACCGCTCACCAGCAGTTCCCGCAGAAGGCCGAGGCCGACTACCGGGCCGCCCTCGAGGGCAAGAACATGGTCGTCTTCGGCGGCAGCTACGGCATCGGCGCCGACATCGCGGAGCTGGCCGAGTCCTTCGGCGCCAACGTCGCCTCCTACAGCCGCTCGGCCACCAACACCGACGTCGCCAAGCGGGCCGACATCGTCGCCGCGGCGGCCGACGCCGGCAAGCGCTTCGGCTCGATCGACTTCGTGGTCAACACGGCCGGTGTGCTGCCGCGTGGCGAGCTCGCCACCGTGTCCGAGGAGACGATCTACAACGCGACCGAGATCAACTACATCGCGCCGGTCCTGATCGCCCAGGAGTTCTTCCCCTACCTCGCCCGCGCGAAGGGGTCGCTGCTCTTCTTCACCTCGAGCTCCTACACCCGCGGTCGCCGCGGCTACGCGCTCTACTCCTCCGCCAAGGCGGCCACCGTCAACCTGACCCAGGCGCTCGCCGACGAGTGGGCCGACCAGGGCGTACGCGTCAACGCGATCAACCCCGAGCGCACCGCGACCCCGATGCGCACCAAGGCGTTCGGTCAGGAGCCGTCGCACACGCTCCTGGAGTCGAAGGCGGTCGCCCGGGCGTCGCTGGAGACCCTGATCGCGTCGAGCACCGGCCACGTCATCGACCTGCGCCGCATCGACCCGATCCAGGAGGCCCTGGACGCCGCGGCGGGGAACTGACCAGATGACCAGCGCCCCGACCAGCGCCCCGGCCAGCGCCTCGACCGCCCCCGCGGACACCGCCCCCGCCGCCTCCGAAACAGCTCCCGCACCCAAGAAGGCCGTACGCCGCTCCCGGCTCGGCGCGCTCGACGCGCTCCGGTTCCTCGCGGCAGCCGTCGTCGTGGGCTACCACCTGACCGGGATCTCGACCCCCTACTGGGGCGTCGACCCCCGCGAGGTCTTCCCGACCCTCAACCACGTCACCCGCTACGGCTACCTCGGCGTGGAGCTCTTCTTCATCATCAGCGGCTTCGTCATCCTGATGACCGCGTGGGGACGGGACCTGCCCCGCTTCGTCTCCTCCCGCGTCGCCCGGCTGTTCCCGGCCTACTGGGTCGCGGTGATCATCACGCTGATCCTCCAGGCCTACTGGAAGGGCGGGCGCGACCAGGGCTTCGTGGGCGGCCTGATCAACATGACGATGACCCAGGACGCCTGGGACGTACTCAGTGCCCAGGGTGCGTTCTGGACGCTCTGGATCGAGCTCAAGTTCTACCTGCTGATCGGGATCTTCCTGCTCCTGGGGATCACCAAGCAGCGGGTCATCGCGGTCGTCTTCCTGTGGCCGCTGATCGCCCAGATCGCCCGTGCGACCGACTCCGGTGTGCTCAACTCGCTGCTCTTCGCCGAGTACGCGCCGTTCTTCGCGATGGGCATGGCGCTGTTCCTGATCTACCGGTTCGGCAACTCGTTCATCGCCTGGCTCGCGGTGGCCTACAACGTGATCCTCGGCATCCGCCAGGCGACGGACTACGCCGACCGGGCGACGGAGCTCGTCGGCGCCACCGTCTCGCCGGCGGTCACCGGCTGGGCGATCGTGGCGTTCGCGGCGCTCGTCTGGCTCGTCTCGGCCGGCCCGTTGGGCCGGGTGGAGGCGCGCTTCCTGACGACGCTCGGGGCGTTGACGTACCCGCTCTACCTGATCCACGCGCAGTTCGCGTTCTGGGTGATCGACACGTTCCACGGCCGCTACGACGAGTACGTCGTCCTGGCCGCCGCGGTGTCGACCGCCCTCGTGCTGGCCATCGCGCTCCACTACCTCGTCGAGCGCCGCCTGCACGATCCGGTGCGCGACGCCGTCTTGCGCGGATTACGAGAGACGCCGCTTCAACAGCGCTAATGTCGCTCCATGCGGCCCCGACGCGTCAATCCTTCCCGAGTGCGACTGCGCCAGGAGATGGCGCGTTTCGCCCGAGGCACCAAGCGTGGCATGCGCGTCCTCGACGCCGGGGCCGGCCGTTCCCCTTACCGCGGGCTGTTCAAGCACGCCCGCTACGAGGCCGCTGACTTCGCACAGCTGAGCTCGGCGTACGCACCCCTGGACTACGTCTGCGACATCACCGACATCCCCGTCGACGACGGGACGTTCGACCGGGTGATCTGCAACCAGGTCCTCGAGCACGTGCCCGAGCCGGAGAAGGCCGTCGCCGAGCTCTACCGGGTGCTCAAGCCCGGTGGCCGGATCTTCCTCTCCGCGCCGCTCTTCTTCGCCGAGCACCAGAAGCCCTACGACTTCTTCCGCTACACCCAGTTCTCATTGCGGAAGATGTTCGAGGACACGGGGTTCGAGATCGCCCGGATGAACTGGCTCGAGGGCTACTTCGGGACGGTCGCCTACAGCTATCAGCTGATGGCGAAGAACCTCCCCGAGAGCATCGACGAGCTCCGTGGTCGGGGACTGCGCTGGAGGCTCGCCTACATCGCCCCGATCGTGCTCCTCAACCGGAAGCTCGCCGTCCGGCTCAGCCGCCTCTATGCGCGGCTGGAGGTCTCTGGCGCGCGCTTCGAGCGGGGGATGCCGAAGAACTACGTCGTGGTCGCACGCAAACCCTTCACGGAGACGCCCACCGCATCGACCCAGCCGGAGACCCAGCCGGAGGTCGAGCAGAAGGCCGCCCGGACGGCCGCCGACCTCGAGGCCGAGGTCGAGCGGCTGAGGGCGGAGACCATCCGCACCCGGGAGTCGGTACGCGACCCGCTGGCCGACCTCCCGCTCCCCGCCGAGGTCCGCACCGTCCTCGACGGGGTCCGCGCCGAGCACCTCACCTACCTCAAGCCCGAGAACCTGCAGGTGCTCGCGCGCCAGGTGCTGGACGCCGACCTGCAGGACCGGCCGGGACTCATCATCGAGACCGGGGCGGCGCTCGGTGGCTCTGCGATCGTGATGGCGGCGGCGAAGGACCCGAAGCGGCCGATGAAGGTCTACGACGTGTTCGGGATGATCCCGGAGCCGTCCGAGCGCGACGGCCAGGACGTGCACCAGCGCTATCGGACGATCGTCAGCGGCGCCTCGAAGGGGATCGGCGGGGAGACCTACTACGGCTACCGCGACAACCTCTACGACGAGGTCAGCGAGTCGTTCGCCCGCCACGGGATCAAGCCGGCGGAGCACAACGTCGAGCTGGTGCAGGGCCTGTTCCAGGACACGCTGCGGATCGACGAGCCGGTCGCCTTCGCCCACCTCGACGGCGACTGGTACGAGTCGACGATGACCTGCCTGGAGCGGATCGTCCCTCACCTGGTCGTGGGCGGCCGGATCGTCCTGGACGACTACTTCCACTACAGCGGGTGCCGCGACGCGGTCGACGAGTACTTCCAGGACCGGTCAGGGTTCAGGCTGGAGCGGCGGATGAAGCTGCATGTCGTCCGCACCGGCTGATCAGCGTCGCTGCAGGTGAAGCACGTCGTTCGGACCGAACGACACCTCGAAGTTCGGCCGTACGTCACGGGGCCGGCCGAGCCGGGTCTGCCAGTTCCAGTTGTGGACGGTGAACCGGAGCCGCAGGTCCAGGTTCCGGGAGTCCGCGGAGAACTCCTCGAAGACCTCCGCCAGGTCGAACCGGGAGGCGAGCCGGAAGGCGCCCCGGCCCTCGGGCGACACCTCGAGCGGCAGCGAGGCGACCTCGCCGGTCTCGTTGCAGACGGCGTCGAGGGTGACGATGCGGTCGGCCATCACGCCCTTGGGCCACTCGCCCATCACGTGGAGCGTGGCGTCGAACCGGAGCGTACGGGAGTCACGGAAGGCGGCCGAGCTCGCCTGGGTGCGTCCCAGCCGGCTGGCCGGACCCGGGAGGCGGGTGGCGACGCCCTCGGGCATCGGCCGCGCCCAGCCGAGGGCGTGGACGTCGAGCCGGGCACGTGCCTTCTCGATCCGGCCCGGCCGCTGCGCGACCGCGCCCTCGAAGGCGACCCGCCAGTCCTCGAGGAAGGCGCGCCAGGTGTGCTTGCTCGCCTTCTCCAGCGCCTTGCGGGACATCTCGGCCACCATCTCGGGGGCGTCGATCATCCGGATGCAGCGGTCGGCGACGGCGTCGATGTCCTCGGCCTCGACGATGAAGCCGTCGACACCGTCGCTGATCTGCTCGCGCGGACCGTAGTTGATGTCGTAGCTGATCACCGGGCAGCCGAAGGAGAGCGACTCGAGGGTGGCGAGGGGGTAGCCCTCGTTGACGCTGGTCATGATGAAGCCGGTGGCGTGCAGCAGCGCTTCCTTGGCCCGCGGGTCGTGACCCATGAGCTGGACGTTCTTGCCGACGTCGAGGGTCTCGATCAGGTCGGCGAGCGGCTTGTAGAGCTTGCCGTCGCCGTAGATGTGGAACTTGGCCTCGGGCCGCTTCTCGATCACCTTCGCGAAGGCCCTGATGGCGTGCTCGAGGCGCTTCTGCGGCTCGAGCCGGGAGACCGCGACGAACGTGGCCGGCTCCCGCTGGGGCATCGTCTCGGGCAGCTCCGGCAGCTCGACCGGGTTGGGTACGACGAACCGGTGCGAGGTCGAGCCGTAGCGCATCGCGATGTGCTCGGACTGACGATGGGTCAGGTTGACCAGGGCGTCGTACTCGTGGATGTTGTCGAGCAGCGGCGCGTACTTGCCCGAGAGCTGGGAGTTCCAGCGCCGCTCCTTCACGACATGGTTGTTGTGCATGAGGTGGAGGAAGTAGAAGCGGTCGTCCTGGCGGGGCATGACGTCACGCAGCGCGAACCGGGAGTCGGTCACGAAGAAGACCCGCTCGGCGTCGCCGGCGAGCAGCTCGAACCAGTGCCACAACCAGCCGCCGACGGTCTCCCAGGACCGGATCGGAAGCCCCTCGGCGTCGGTGATGATGTAGGGCACCCGGGACGCGACCGGGGCACCCGGCCCGGGCGCGCGCAGGTAGATCGACCCGTCGGCGCGACGGTAGTCGCGCGCCAGGTCCTTCCCCGACTGCGAGTGAGCGGTGTAGTAGACCGTGCCGTCCGGGTGGAGTACGTCCGAGGTGGTCGTGCCGGGCACCTCGGCCAGACGCCCGCCGAGCGCGGCGACGGACTCGTCGGGCTCGTCGGTGGGGGTGTGCTGGCGATACCACTCGTAGAGGTTGAGCAACTCCATGCCCTCGATCAGCTGGCCCGACTGGCGCAGCACCTCGCGAACCTCGTCGTAGACGGGCTTCGACTCGGTGGTCAGCAGCGTGGTCGGGATCCCGGTGTGCTGGGTGATCAGGCGGTTGCGCATGATCATCGCCCGGGTCTGCCCACCGAACTTTGTCGCGATCTCGTTGCACATCGTGAGGTAGCGGCCCTCGGGGAGCGCGACCTGCTCGTGGGAGTTGGGGATCGGCATGCGCAGAGGTTAGTCGGCGTCTTTGGGGATTGCCGATTCTTCGGGCAGGATATCCGGTCTGGATCATAGGGGGGACCGTGTGAACGGACCGCGAACAACGCGGCTCCGCCCAACGACAATGCGTCGAACCATCAATGAAGGAGTCCCATGGCCAGCCCAGCTCGACGACTCGCTCGCCAGCTGCTTCCCGAGCGCCTGCGTCAGAGCCTGACCGCCCGGGTCCCGTCCATCTCGGAGGGCGCACCGCAGCCGGAGAAGCCGGCACCGATCTCGATCGAGGTCGGGCCGCTCGTCGTCGCCGCTGACCTCGACGGTGCGGTCAACGCCGCCGGTGGTGGCTTCTACGAGCGCGCCTGGGCCCTTTTCCAGGGCGTCCCGGTGGAGGCGTGGGCCGTCGCGGCCGCCGACGAGTACGTCATGTCCGGCCTCCACGTCGACCCCGACGCCACCCGCGCGACCCTGCGCGACCTCGCCGAGTCCGGCGCTGCGTACGTTCCGGGGCGCGCGTGGCTCGCGATGACCAGCCGCGTCTTCGGCTTCGGCGACCAGGAGCTGGCCCGCAGTCTCTACGCCCGGCTCGACGAGGCCGTCGGCGACGGCACCAAGGGCGACACCAAGTGGGTCGTCGAGAGCCGTGACTGGCTGCGCTCGTGGGTGGCGGCCGACAACGACGAGCCCGACGGCCCCGACGTGCCGGAGGGCACCGTCTCCTACGCCGTCGTCGACTACGGCCACCCCGGCCGCTCCCGCGCCTCGGCCAACATCGGCGACCACGTCCAGACCGTCGCCTCCCTCGGTCACGTGGTGCGCCACAAGGACCTGGAGTTCACCGGCGAGTCCGAGCTCGACGACCTCGCCAACCGGCTGCGCGACCGGGTCCGCCCCGAGCGCGTCCGCGAGGGCCTCTCCGCCAAGGTCCAGCTGATGACCCTGCAGCGCGACGCGTCGATGTACCAGCCGGTCCCGAAGGACACCTGGATGCTCGGCTTCGGGTGGTACATGCACCCCATCTTCGAGATGCGCTACGGGATGCCGTTCCACAAGAACCTGCGCCCGATCTTCGTCTCGTTCCACTGCAGCACCCGCGCCATGATGACCGACGAGACGATCGAGTACCTCAAGAAGTACGCCCCGATCGGCTGCCGCGACTGGACGACCGTCGACATCCTGCTCTCCGTCGGCGTGCCCGCCTTCTTCTCCGGCTGCCTCACCACCACGGTCTCGACGGTCTTCCCCGACGCGGAGGAGCTGCCCGGGCCCGACGCTCCGGTCGGCTACGTCGACGTCTTCGACGGCTCCATCCCCGAGGGCGCCCCGACCTACGCCCAGGGCGGCCTCGACGAGGTCCGGTTCCGCCCGTTCGTGCAGAACATCGACGACGCGATCACGATGCTCGAGGGCTACCGTCGCGACCACCGGAAGCTGGTCACCAGCCGCCTGCACTGCTACCTGCCCGGTCGCAGCATCGGCATCGACATCGACTTCCGCCCGAAGAACCTCTCCGACCCGCGCTTCGCCGGCCTCAACCCGCTCACGCCGGACGAGTTCGACGGCATCCGGGAGAGCATGAACGACCGGCTCGAGAAGATCCTCACCAAGATCTTCTCCGGCGCGAGCGTCGAGGAGGTCTACGCGCAGTGGCGCGAGATGAACGCCGCCGAGGTCGAGATCGCCCGCGAGCGCCGGGCCGGCGCCCGCAAGGTCGGTGAGCTGGTCAGCTCGATCGCCGAGGACGTACGCAGCAACCCGGTCAACACCCCGGAGCAGGTCCCGGCCGACGCCATCCACGTCGCCGTCTCGGCCCGCCCCAAGCAGCGCCCGAAGCTGCGCCGGCTGATCAAGTCCATCGCCGCCTACTCGTCCCGTCCGGTCCACCTGTGGGTCCAGACCGGTGGCGCCGACCTGCGGCTCGACGAGCTCGCCCGGCCGGGGATCACGCTCAGCGCGCTGGACGTGTCCGGCTTCGACGGCATCAAGCAGCCCGACGGCAGCACGCTCCCGATCGGCCAGGTCGAGCGGCTCGTGGTCGCCGACCTGCTCCCCGACGTCGACAAGCTCGTCATCCTCCCGGTCTCGGCCGTGCTGACCGAGGACATCGCCGGCCTGGCCGACACCGACCTGGAGGGCAACCTGCTGGCTGCCACCGACGTCGTCGGCACCCGCGCGGTCAGCGGCTTCCAGCAGATCCACGCCGCCGCCAACAAGCAGGCCGAGCGCACCACCGAGGCGGCCGAGCTGCGTCGGGACGGCCACCAGCGGCACGCCTTCGACTTCGACGCCTTCGACATCGAGGTGCTCGTGCTCGACGCCGCTCAGTGGCGTGACAAGGGCCTGCTCGCCTCGCTGGCGCCCTACGTCGAGACGTACGGGATGACCTACCGCAACGTGCTCCTCCTCGAGGTCGGCCCGCACCGCGCGGTCCTGCCCGAGCGCTGGAACGCGATCCCCAACAAGACCTCTGTGAACAAGCCGGCTCTGGCCCGGCTGCCGTGATCCTGGGCTGAGCCCTAAAGAGCAGCGATGGCGCGGTCCCCGCAAGGGGCCGCGCCATCGCTGTCTCTGTCCGAGGCCGGCCTCAGGGCTTGTCGAAGAACCTCTCGACGACCCGCTCGGTCGCCTTGCCGTCCTGGGTGTACTGGTACTTGGCGTTGAACGCGGCGATCCGGTCGCGGTGCTCGGCCTCGAGCTTGTCCAGGTCGGACAGGGCCGCGACGACCTCCTCGGCGGTGTCGAGCATCGGCCCGGGGGCGGTGTCGGCGTAGTCGTAGAGGAAGCCGCGGATGCCGCCGGTGTAGTCGGACAGATCCGGCACCAGGAACACCATCGGCCGCCCGGTGAGGGCGAAGTCGAAACGCAGGCTGGAGTAGTCGAGCACCGCGGCGTCGGAGGCCAGGATCAGGTCGTTGATCTCCGGGTAGTCGGTGACGTCGATGATCCGGGCGGTGCGCTCGCTGCGCTCGCTCCCCTTGGAGTTGAACCGGTGACCGCGCAGCAGGATGACGTACTCGTCGCCCAGCGCCTCGCTGGCCGCGACCACGTCGAGGTGCTCGACCATCTTCGCCGAGCGGTAGTTGAGCGCCAGGTGGTCCCGCCAGGTCGGGGCGTAGAGGATCACCTTCTGGTCGGAGCCGATGCCGAGCAGGTTGCGGGTCCGCTCGCGGTCCTCCTCCGCCGAGGGGCCGACCAGCGCGTCGTCGCGCGGGTAGCCCTCGCTGTGGATCGGGCCGTCGTAGGCGTACTCCTCGCGGTAGTAGCGGTCCATCTCCGGCGTCGGGGTGAGGATCAGGTCCCACCCAGCGGTCGTGCGGTCGAGCTCGGCCTCGCAGCGCAGCGGCGAGAACATCTTCGCGCGCCACATCCGCAGACCCATCGACTTGGCCGGGTAGCCGTGGAAGGTCTGCAGGAACCGCTGCCCCTCCCGCTTGTGCCACCAGCGGTCGAAGTCGATGTTCTGGACGAGGTATTTCGCGGTGCCGATGACCCGGTACCACTCCGGGCTCTGCAGCACGACCGGGACGCCGCCCTCGGGCACCCGGGACGCGTGGTCGGCGACGCCCCAGTAGAGGGTCAGGTCGGGCCGGGTGCGCCGCAGGTGCTCGTGGATCGCGAGCTGGGAGTCGGTGGCGGTCGAGCCGGCGTAGGTCGAGAGGTAGACCGCGGACTCGTCGATCGGCTCCTCGGCCGCCAGAACGCGCTCGCGGGCGAGGTTGTGGGCGTAGCTGCCGGCGTGGTCGACGGGGATCGGCGGCTGCAGCGAGACGCCGGGGCCGCTGCCGTTGACCGGACGCAGCCGGACCTCGTCACTGGTCTGGAACTCGGCCTGGTGCTCGAGGAACGCGGTGGTGTGGCGTACGTTGCCGCTGCGCTTGGCTCCGCAGGTGAGCTGGAACTGGTAGACGCCGCTGGGCAGGACGGACTCGCCCAGGCCCCACTCGTCCCAGCGCAGCGTGAAGACGACCTCGAACTCGGGGGCGCCGGTGTCGATCTTGACGGTCTCGCTGTGCCGCGAGCCGGAGAGGGTCAGGCGGGCGTGCTTCGGGACCGAGCTGAGCCAGTGGCCGCGCACCGTGATGCGGCCCTCGCCGAGCTCGACCCGGTCGAGCGCGACGGTGTCGGCCACCTCGATGATCTGGGCGTAGCCGCGGCCGTCTCGCGAGGCCAGCACGCTGCCACCGCGTTCGCCGGTCCACGGCTCACCGAGCGGGTCGGGCCAGACGATCCGGCCGGAGGTCCCGTCGTGGAGCGTCTCCAGCCGCCAGGCGGCGGGTGCCCCGGGCTCGACGGCGCCGTGGGCGGGGAGGGTGAGCGTGACCTTGCCGTCGTGGACGGGCGCCTCGACGCGTACGCCGCCACCGATCGCCCGCACGGCCTGCGGAAGCTCACCGGCGAGCGTCAGGGAGACGGTGCGGCCGTCGACCTGCGTCTGCTCCAGCAAGGTGGCCGGCGTCGGGACGGCGCGGAAGCTGAGCTGGTCGGCGTAGCGGTCGGCGGCCACCGACAGGCCGACGGAGGTGTGGACGCGGGGCCGGTAGCGCGTCGCCAGGTTGCCCGCCGGGCCGCGGGTGTCGATCTGGACCTCGCTGGTGGTGCGGACGACACCGTCGACACCGATGGTGACCTCGAGGTGCCAGCGGCCGGCGGTGAGCCGGGTGAGGTCGATCTCGGTGCGGCACCCGCCCGGGCGGTAGTCCTGGTATTTGTGACCGATGGTCATGTTGGCCTGCGCGTCGTAGCGCGGCGTCACGGTCAGCTCGATCGGGTCGGGGAGCACGGTGTCGGGATCGCTGGCGAAGCCGTCCTCGTCGTCCATGTCGACCAGATCCGGCACCAGCCGGGCGGTGAGGAACGGGGTCGTCTCGGCGAGGTCGACGAGCTCGATCCGCGCCACCAGGTCGACCACGACCCGGTCGGAGTCGAGGGGACGTACGTCGCGCACCAGCACCCGCGCCGGGGTCTCGTGCTCGTTGAGCGTGGTCACGGCCGCGGGCAGATCCGTGTCGGGGAAGATCCCGTGGACCTGGCCGCCGGCGACCCGCGTGCGCAGGTTGCCCCGCTCGAACCAGCGGGACGCGACGAACGCGGTGAGCTCCTCGCGCTGGTCGGCGAGGAGGTAGGTCAGCCGGGCCCGCACCTCGACCGGCAGCTTGAGCCACACCTCGGGCGAGACGTCACGCTCGATCTCGACGACGAGGTCGCGCAGGCCGGTCCACTGCTCGGCGCTCATCCGCTCGACGTCGCCGAGGATGGTGTTGGCACGGCCGGCAAGGCCGCCGAGGGCCCAGTGGTCGCGCAGGCCGGAGCCCATCTCGCCGATCGCGACCCACGTCGACCGGGTCTGCTCGATCCACTCCTCCATCCCGAGGGTCTGGTCGTGGAGCTGCTCGACCGGGGTGCCGTCGGCGCGGTCCATGTCCACGCACACCGGCGCGGTGACCACGTCGAAGCGGCTGGCCTTCAGGTAGCCGTCGAAACCCACCGCGTCGGCACCGCCCCGGCCACCGAAGCTGAAGCCCTGCCGGCGCCAGAACGAGGTGCGGAAGAGCCGGTTGCTCACGCCGACATCGCTCAGCGCCACCGGGAACTCGTCCAGGGTGAGTCCGGATCGGTTCTCCGCGTGCACGAGGTCGTAGGCCGGGACCACCGGCGGGGAGAGGCGCTGGCGGCTCTCGATGCGACCGACCGCGAGATCGGAGCCGCTGGCCTCCAGCGAGGTCACCAGCGTACGAATCGCGTTCTGGGTGAGGAGGTCGGCAGCGAGCAGGAAGCAGACATAGGTTCCCCGGGCCACCCGACCGCCACGGTCGCGGGCCTCGGCCTGCGTCGAGGAGCTGTCCAGCAGTCGCAGGCGGTAGTCGTCGGGGAGGTCGGCGAGGATCTGGTCGCTCACCACGCTGGCCTGGCCGTAGGGCGCGATGAGGATCTCGAGCGTCGTATGGGTCTGCTCGCGCACGGAGAGCAGCGATTCGGCGAGGTACTGCTTGTCCTGGTCGGTCACCGTCACCACGACCGAGACGAGCGGGCCGCGCTCGTGGCCGAGAACGCGATGCCCGGCGTCACGAGCCAGTCGACGGACGCCCTGGGGCATCCTTCGTTCGGCGCGACGAAGGACGTCGACGATTCCCTGACCCATGCACATTCCCTCTCGGTTCGGGGGCGACCCGGATGACGCACCCACGAATCTGATCGAACCCAGAGGTTACAGGCGAACGAACAGTCTCCCGCACTCCGGCCGATACCCCGAGGGGCTCCCTGACCGCTCGAGCGTGCCGATCGACACCACGATGCCGCCCGGCAGACGTACGGTGCTCAGGTGCACGCCCGCGCCGGGGTCGTCGGCCATCAGGTCCACCAGGTCGAGGACCCCGCGGCCGGTGAGCTTCGCGACGCACTCCGCCCGGGTCCATCGTTCCCAGAACCCCTCGGTGCCGAACCGCCGCGCGAGAGCCGCCGGGACCGTACGCTCCACCTCGGCGTCGACCGCCACCGGGACGTCGTGGGAGCCCGTCCAGGCGACCACCCGGCCGTCGTGGAGGTGGCTGCGGGCGCGATATCCGGCGAGCTCGGCATCGCTGCCGACGCGGAGTCGGCCTTCCGGCATCAGATCGAGCCGCCGCCGTCGATGACGATCGACTGACCGTTGATGTTGGTCTGCTCGAGCAGCAGCATCCGCACGGTCGGCACGACGTCCTCGGGCGTGGTCATCGCGCCCGAGGGCGTACGCCGCGCGATCGACTCGAGCTGGTTGGCGCCGAGCACCGCGGACATCTCCGAGGCGAAGAACCCGGGCGCGACCGCATTGGCCAGCACCCGGCCACCGAGCTCACGGGCCAGCGAGCGGGTCGCCGCGTCCAGACCTCCCTTGGTGGCCGAGTAGGCCACCAGGCCCTGATAGCCGCGCTGGCCACAGATCGAGGTCACGTTGACGACCCGGCCTTTCAGGCCCTTGCCGATCAGCCGCCGCAGCACGAACCGGGTCAGCACCAGCGGCGCGGTCAGGTTGGTCTCGATGATCTGCGCGATCCGGTCAGAGGAGGTGTGCACGTGCAGCGAGTCCTGCCCGATCGCGGCGTTGTTGACCAGCCCGTCGATGACGCCGAGCTTCGCCTCGACCTCCTTGACGAACGCCTGAGCCGCCTTCTCGTCGGTCACGTCGACCGGGCCGACGTGGGTGGCGTCGGGGAACTTCTCGGCGAGCGCCTCCATCTCCTGGGTCACCGTGCGAGCGAAGGCGGCGACCTTCACGCCACGCTCGAGCAGGTCGGTGACGATCGCGAGACCGAGACCGCGCGAGGCGCCGGAGACCAGCACGACGGAGGAGGGCGGGATGGGTTCGAAGTCAGACATCGCTCTTCAGCGTCTCCTTGGCCGGGATCTCGGCGAGCATCTTGATGCGCCGCGGGACGGCGTACTCGGGCAGCCGCTCGGCCGCCCAACGGATCAGGTCGTCGGGGGTCAGGTCCGCATCCTCGCCGGCGACCACGTCGGCGACGACCATGGTGCCGACCAGAGGCGCCTTGCGGCCACGCACCGCCGCCCAGGCGACGGACGGGTGGGACTGCAGCAGGTCACGGACGGCGCCGGCGGACACCTTGGAGCCACCGACGTTGAGCTCGTCGCGGTCCAGGCGACCGGTGACCAGCACCCGGCCGTCCTCGATGCGGGCGGCGTCGCCGGTGCGTACGGCGCCGGCCATCTCCGCCCCCGAGGCGTCGGTGCCGTGGTGCGGTGAGGTGATCACCAGCTCGCCGTCGACCACCGACAGCCGCGGGCGGCCGGGTACGTCGCGGTCCAGCCACTCCACCGGGAACCCGGCGCGGCCGTCGTGGACGACGATCGAGGCGCCCACCTCGGAGGAGGCGTAGATCCAGGACACCCGCGCGTCCGGGAAGGCCTCGCCGAGCTGCGTCAGCACGGCCTGGTCGACGGGTTCACCACCGAGCGTGACCTGCTCGAGCGGCAGCTTCTGCAGCTCGGCGCCGTGGCGCATCAACGTACGCCGCCAGAAGGTCGGGGTCCCGGAGACGGCGGTGACGCCGTGCTCGAGCGCGGGCGTCACCCAGTCGTCCAGGTCGGCCGGGTCGACCAGCACCAGGTCCTGACCAGGCACGCCGAGCCCGAGGGTGATCACCTGCCACCAGGCGTAGGTGCCGGGCGAGTAGGGGCACAGCCAGGTGCGCGGCGCCAGCTCACCGGTCACGGTCGAGAGCGACGCCAGGGTGTGACCGACCCGCTTGGGCCGTCCGGTCGACCCGGAGGTGAGCAGCCAGACCCGGCCGTCCTCGGCCGTGCGGGGACCGGTCGCCTCCTGGATGTCGTCGCCGGCGACGAGGTCGAACCCGGCCCCACGCAGCTCCTCGGCGAGGGACTCGTCGAGCCGTCCGGCGGCGACGACCAGCAGCTCGCCGCCGTCCTTCAGCCCGGCGACCGCCGGCAGGGCGTCGACGCTGTGCTCCACCACGTGGGCCGTCGGCGCCGGCCGCGGGGCGGCCTGCTGGACGAGCTCGCCCCAGGTCGTACGCCGCCCCGTCCGGGCATCGACGACGAGGTTGTCGGCGATCACTGCCCCTGGATCTCCACGAGCAGGTCGAGCACGTCCCCGATCGTCTCGATCGCGCGGAGTCCGGCCGCCTCGAAGTTGAGCTCGTCACCGATCTCGTCCTCGACCCGGAGCGCGAGCTCGGAGAAGTCGAGGGAGCGGAAACCGATGTCCGCCAGCTTCGCGGTGTCGTCGTCCGGAAGGGTCTTCCCCTGCACGGCCAACACCTCGGCCATGAGCTTGCGGACCGCCGGTCGGTCAAGAGTCTCCATGGCCTCGGACCATATCGTGACGGGCTGCTGTGGGGCCTCGCCGCTGAGGTGTTTCGGGGCGCATCGGCGGTCGCGCCGGGTCCTCGTCGGTCGAGCCGCGAGGCCGTTCGCGGCCGAGCGTGTCGAGACCGACACGGTCGCTTGTCGTGCTCCGATGTGCCTGTGCGGGGTTCGGATCTGGTCTGGGGTCGCTTGTTGGGCTGGTGTGTTCTTCGCTGCCGCGGTGTTTGGCCGCCGACCCTTATAGGAGGGTCTTCGAGGTGGCGTCCGGCGTCAAGGACGCCCTTCGGGCGCCGGCTTCGCCGGCCGCCTTCGGCGGTCCTGGACCCCGGACGCCACCTCGAAAAAATTTGGCTGGCTGTCGGGTCGACGGCCAGCCCTGTCGGGCTTTGGCTTGGGTTGGGAGCCGGCCATCAGCAGTGCCGGCTGGTCGCCTTCGGAAGGGCTGGCGCGATGCGCCAAACAGAGCTTTGAATTTGGCGTGAATATGCCACTTGACCTGCGGAAATACTGTTCTCAAGAAGCGCTGGATTTGGTAAAATATCGGGCATGGAAGCACTCCTCGACCCCGACGACACCAGCGGCGATCTGCTGGCCGCGGTGCGTACGTCTCGGGCGGTCGCGGAACAGGCTGACCGGGACGTGTTGATCGCTGCCGCGCGGTTCGCGGCGCTGCACTCGGTCCAGGATCACGGAGAGTCGGCGCGGTTGGACGGGGACAGGTTCGGGGACCGGATGCTGCCCCTCGCCGGGCCTGGGGCACCACTCGTTTCCGAAGCCGCCGCCGTCGAGTTCGCCGCGGTGTTGGGCCGCTCCACGCAGGCGGGGAAGAAGTTCCTCGGGGACGCAGTCGAACTGCGCTACCGGCTCAAGCATGTGTGGGCACGGATCCTGGACGGATCCCTCCTCGCCTGGCGGGCACGGCGGATCGCCGACCTGACCCGAGGGCTCGATCCCGATGCCGCCGCGTGGGTCGACCAGCAGATCGGACCGTATGCCCACCAGGTCGGCACCCGGCAGCTGGAACGGATGATCACCCAGGCCGCCGCCCTGTTCGAGCCCGACGTCGCTGCTGCGGTCGCCGAGCAGGATGCGGTCGAGCACCGGACGGTCACCATCCGCACCAGCGACCTGCCCTTCACCCCGGCCGGCACCGAACAAGGACAAGCCGTGCTCGCACTCGGCTACCTCGACGGGGTCCTCGACGCCGCTGACGCCCTCGACCTCGAGCAAGCCGTCGCGGCGATCGCCCACGGGCTCCTCGACCACGACGACTACGCCGACGCGAGCCTGGACGTGCGACGTGCGACGTGCGGCCGCGCTCGGAGTCCTCGGGCGGGCGTACAACTCCGGCACCCTCGACGGCGTCCCCGGGATCGCCCGGGTGGTCGAGCTCGTGATCCACACCGACACCCGCGACCTGGCCGGCACCGGGCTGGTCCGCCTCGCCAACACCCGAGGCCTGGCCAGCATCGAACGCATCGAGCAGTGGGCCACCACCCCCGGCACCGTCGTCAAGCCGATCGTCGTGGTCGACCTGGCCGAAGACATCGAAGCCACCGGCTACGTCCCGACAGCCCGACAGCGCCGCCAGGCCGCGTTGATCCACGAGAAGTGCTCCTTCCCCTACTGCCAGGCCCGCGCCGAGCACTGCGACCTCGACCACCGAGTCGCTCACGCCGACGGTGGCCCGACCAGCAGCCAGAACCTCACCCCGCTGTGTCGGCGACACCACCGGATGAAAACCCACCACGGCTGGCGCTACCACCGCCTCCGAGCAGGGGTCTACCGATGGCGAAGCCCCCACGGCTACCAATACATCGTCACCCCGACCGGCACGGTCGATGTCAGCAACGACCTCGACCCACCGTACGAACTCGCCGCCTGACGACCATCCCACGCCGGTTCAGCTCAGATCCACCGATCTCGGTTGAACGCGGAGGCGAGAGATCGCGCGAGTACGGCCACCTCTGAGTAACGTGTGCGCGTATTCCGATGACGTCTGAGGAGACCGATGTTGCGACGGGCGACCGCCGACGACCTGCCAAACATGCTCGTGTGGCG
Organism: Nocardioides sp. NPDC051685; assembly: GCF_044453405.1. NCBI lineage: Bacteria > Bacillati > Actinomycetota > Actinomycetes > Propionibacteriales > Nocardioidaceae > Nocardioides > Nocardioides sp. NPDC051685. The sequence goes on from NZ_JBITCR010000001.1 coordinate 830,937, forward strand.
CAACCAGGACGCCAACCGGTCGGTGAGCATCAACCAGCACCTGATCACCGCCGAGGAGCACGCCGCCTGGTGGTCCCGGGTCACCCAGGACCCGTCGCGGCGGGTGCTGATGTTCGAGTACGCCGCCCGCCCCCTCGGCGTGGTGACCTTCTTCGACCACGACCCCGTCGCCAGGTCGGCGTCCTGGGGCTTCTACCTCGACCACGACGGCACCGCCGCCGACGGCACCGCGCTGCTGGCGTGGACCAATATCATGCGTGAGGCCGTGGCGTACGCCTTCGCCCCCGAGCCGGACGGGCTCGACGTCGACGTGCTCGAGGGCGAGGTCCTCCCCCACAACGAGTCGGTGCGGGCGATGAACCGCCGGTTGGGATTCACCGAGGGCGAGCCCTACGAACAGACCGTCGACGGCGGCTCGGTGACAGCGATCCCGGTCCGTCTGCACCGCGACGACCGACCCACCCGACGTTCCGGCAAGGAGCAGTAATGAGCGAGCGTCAGCGAGCGACAATCAGATCTTTCATCGGGCCGCGTCCGTATTCTGGCGCTCGCGCTACGGAGGTGGCCCGATGACCACCCACGAGATCGCCGTCGGCGACCGGCTGATCGGCCCCGGCCACGAGCCGTTCGTGATCGCGGAGATGTCCGGCAACCACGGCGGCGACCTGGAGCGGGCGCTCGACATCGTCCGCGCCGCGGGCGAGGCCGGCGCGCACGCGCTCAAGATCCAGACCTACACCGCCGACACCATCACCCTCGACGTCGACACCCCCGCCTTCCGGCTCTCGGCGGACCACCCGCTGTGGCCCAACCGCCGCCTCCACGAGCTCTACGAGGAGGCGCACACGCCGTGGCAGTGGCACGAGCCGATCTTCGCGCTGGCCTCCGAGCTGGGCATGATCCCGTTCTCCGCCGCCTTCGACCCGACCGCGGTCGACTTCCTGGTCGGGCTCGGCGTCCCGATGCTGAAGTCGGCCTCGTCCGAGATCACCGACCTGCCGCTGGTCCGGGCGATCGCCGAGACCGGGCTGCCGACGATCATCTCCACCGGCACGGCGACCCTCGCCGAGATCGACGCGGCGGTGCGTACGGCCCGGGCGACCGGCAACGAGGACCTCGTCGTGCTGGCCTGCACCGCGTCCTACCCGGCTCCGCCGGAGGCCTCCAACCTCCGCGGGATCCCGGTGCTGCGTGACGGGCTCGACGTCGCGGTCGGCCTCTCCGACCACACCCTCGGTATCGGTGCCTCGGTCGCGGCCGTCGCTCTCGGCGCGTGCGTGATCGAGAAGCACATCACGCTCTCGCGCGCGGACGGTGCCGTCGACTCCGACTTCTCCCTGGAGCCGGACGAGTTCGCCTCGCTGGTCCGCGAGACCAGGATCGCCTGGCAGGCGCTCGGCGAGGCCCGGATCGGCCCGAAGTCCGCCGAGCGCGAGGGCCTGCGGTTCCGTCGCTCGCTCTTCGTCACCCGCGACGTACGTGCAGGGGAGAAGGTCGGGCCGGACAACGTACGCTCCGTCCGCCCTGCCGACGGGCTGCCGCCGGGCGACGTCGACATCGTCTTCGGCCGCACCTTCACCCAGGACGTCCCGGCCGGCACCCCGCTCAGCTGGGATCTCGTCTAGAGCGGTCTACACAGGGTCGCGGTCGAGGGCCAGGAGCGCGTCGGCGACGCGCGCCGGTCCTCGGCCGTCGACCGTGGCCCAGCAGGCGGCGCGCAACCGCTCCCGCAGACGTACGTCCCCCAGGAGCGCGCGCAGTCGGGCCACAGCAGCCTCGGGGTCGCCGTCGAGCTCGGCGAGGGTGGCGATCCCGACGGCCAGCCCGTCCTGGTCCATCCGGACGTACGCGTCCTGCTGGTTGTCGGCGACGCAGACGAACCCGACCGCCGCACCGAGGCAGAAGAGCTCCCAGGCCGAGGTCCCGGCGGCACTGAGCACCACGTCCGCGTCGGCGACGAGCTCGGCCAGGGTGTCGGTCGGCCCGATCACGTGGACGGCCTGTCCGGGGACCGGCACGATGCCGGCGATCTCCTCGGCCAGCTCCGGGGTGGCGGCGATGGCGGTCAGCTCCACGGCGATCCCCGTGCGTACGACCAGACGCACGATCCCCGGTGAGACCCCGAAGGCGTCCGTGCCGCCGAAGAACGCCAGCACCCGCAGGGGCGTGTGCTCGTCGGCGGCGGCCTTGGGCGCGTCCGGCCGTTGCCGGGCGATGTCACGCCGCTGCTGGGCGTAGGCAAGACCGCCGAGATGCCGGGACCCCTCGGGGAGGGCCCAGGCGGCGGTCTCGGCGCCGAGGTTCTGGTCCAGGTAGAGGTCGGCGACCCGGTCGCCGGGGTCGCCGTCGGTGAGCGCCAGCAGCGGCCAGCGTTCCCGCAGGTCGGCGTAGACGGATGTCGGGAGACGGTAGGAGTCCACCACCACCGACGACGGCTCGATGCGGGCGAGGACATCGAGGACGTCGCGGGGATCGCCCGGTCCCGGTGACGCGATCTCGATCCCCCGGCGCCGCACCTGCTCGGCCGCCCAGGGCACCCGGTCCAGGTCCGCGACCATCACCACCCGCGCTCCGCGGGCGACGAGCTCCTCCCCGAGCGCCAGGCAGCGCATGACGTGGCCGATCCCGACCTCGGGACCGGCGTCGCACACCATCGCCACCAGGCGACGCTCGTCCTCGGGCGATCCCATGGACATGACTGCGCAACCTCCCGGATCCGGCCGTTTATGACTAACGGCACATGTCACCTTTTCCGCGCCGTATCGTTGGCGCAGCAGATGAGGCCCACACTAGAGAGCACCCCTGTGACCCTGCCGAATTCGGAAGTCAGAGAGTCCCCCGCCAACCACCCTCTCGATGGGGCAAGCGTCCTGGTCACCGGCGGGACCGGCTCGTTCGGGAAGGCGTTCATCCGCCACGTACTCGACAACCTCAACCCGAGGCGCGTGATCATCTTCTCGCGCGACGAGCTGAAGCAGTACGAGTGCCGCCAGCTGTTCGGCGACGACCCGAGGCTGCGCTGGTTCATCGGCGACGTCCGCGATCGCGACCGACTGCACCGGGCGCTCCACGACGTCGACTACGTCGTCCACGCCGCGGCGCTCAAGCAGGTCGACACCGGGGAGTACAACCCCTTCGAGTTCATCAAGACCAACGTCCTGGGCTCCCAGAACGTCGTCGAGGCCTCCATCGACGCCGGCGTCAAGAAGGTGGTCGCCCTCTCGACGGACAAGGCCTCCTCGCCGATCAACCTCTACGGCGCGACCAAGCTGACCGCCGACAAGATCTTCATCCTCGGCAACAACTACGCCGCCTCCTACGACACCCGGTTCTCCGTGGTGCGCTACGGCAACGTGACCGGCTCGCGCGGGTCGATCATCCCGAAGTGGAAGGCGATGGCCGAGCGCGGCGAGCCGCTCGGGATCACCGACATGCGGTGCACCCGGTTCCTGATCACGCTGCCGCAGGCGGTGCAGATGGTGCTCGACACCTTCGAGCTCATGCAGGGCGGCGAGCTGCTCGTCCCGCACATCCCCTCCCACAAGGTCGTCGACCTGGCGAAGGCGGTCGCCCCCGACGCCACCTTCGTCGACATCGGCCTGCGCCCCGGCGAGAAGCTCCACGAGGAGATGATCAGCCCGGAGGAGGGCCGCCGCGCGGTCAGCATCCGCGACGGGAAGTACTACGTGATCGAGCCGGAGAACCCCCAGTGGGGCTACAAGCCGATCATGGACGCCGTGCCGGTCCCCGACGGCTTCCACTGCGCCTCGGACAAGAACGACATCTGGTACGACGCCGACGACCTCCGCGCGGTTCTGGAGTCGGGGATCTGAGCATGCTGCCCTACGGCCGCCAGTCGGTCTCCGAGGAAGACATCGAGGCAGTCACGGCGATCCTGCGTGGCGACTGGCTCACCACGGGGCCCACGGTCGCCGCGTTCGAGCAGGCGCTCTCCGACCTGGTCGGTGGGCACCGGGCGGTCTCGTGCACCTCTGGCACCGCTGCCCTCCACATCGCCTACGCCGCCGCCGGGGTGGGCCCCGGCGACGAGGTCGTCACCACGCCGATGACGTTCGTCGCGACCGCGTCGGGAGCCTCGCTGCTCGGCGCGAAGGTCGTCTTCGCCGACGTCGAGGAGGACACCGCCCTCATCGACCCGGCCGCGGTCGACGCGCTCGTGACCGACCGCACCAAGGTCGTCGCCGCGGTCGACTACGCAGGCCACCCGGCCGACTACGCCGCGCTGCAGCCGATCGCCGACCGGGTCGGCGCGCTGACCCTCGGCGACGCGGCCCACTCGATCGGCGGCTTCGCCGGCGGCCGCCCGGTCGGCGACCTGGCCGACCTGACCACGCTGTCGTTCTTCCCGACCAAGAACCTCACCACCGGCGAGGGCGGCGCGGTCGTCGCCAAGGACGCCGCCATCGCGCAGCGGGCCCACGAGTTCCACTTCGTGGGGCTGGTGCGTGACCCCGACCGGTTCCGGATCGAGGACGAGGGACCGTGGCACCAGGAGGTCCACGAGTTCGGGCTCAACTACCGGCTCACCGACCTGCAGTGCGCCTTCGGCCTCTCCCAGCTCGCCCGGCTGGCCGGGTTCAAGCAGCGGCGCGCGGAGATCACCGCCCGCTACAACAGCGCGCTCGCCGACGTCGACGGGCTGCGGCTGCCGGTCCAGCGTGAGGGCGTCGACCCGGCGTGGCACCTCTACCCGGTGCGGATCCTCGAGGACCGGCGGCGCGAGGTCTTCGAGAAGATGCGGGCAGCCGGCATCGGCGTACAGGTCAACTACATCCCGGTCTACTGGCACCCGGTCTACGCGGACCTGGGCTACCGGCGCGGGATGTGCCCGAACGCGGAGGCGTTCTACGCCGAGGAGATCTCCCTGCCGCTGTTCCCCGACCTGACCGACGACCAGGTCGACCAGGTCATCGAGACGCTGGTCGGAGTCCTGTGAAGACCGCGGTCATCACCCAGGCACGCATGACCAGCACCCGCCTCCCGGGCAAGGTGCTTCTCGAGGCGGCGGGTGTCACGATGCTCGAGCACCACCTCGCCCGGCTCACCGCGGCCGGACTCCCGGTGATCGTCGCGACGACGACCAACGTCGACGACGACCCGGTCGCCGTCCTGGCCGACAAGCTCGGTGCCGGGGTGGTCCGCGGCAGCGAGCACGACGTGCTGTCGCGCTTCGCGCTGGCGGTGCGGGAGTTCCAGCCCGATGTCGTCGTCCGGGTGACCAGCGACTGCCCCTTGATCGACGGCGAGGTCGTACGCCGCGGCATCGACGCCTGGGTCGCCGCCGGCGATCCCGCGCTCTATGCCAGCAACGCCCTGGAGCGCACCTACCCACGGGGGCTCGACTTCGAGGTCTTCTCCGCGGCGGCGCTGCTGGAGGCCGACAGGCTCGCGACCGAGACGCCGCACCGCGAGCACGTCACCCCGTGGCTCTACACCGACAGCACCCGGCCCAAGCTCAACCTGCCGTGGGAACGGGATGCCTCGGCGTACCGGATCACTCTGGACACCCCGGAGGACCTCCGGCTCCTGCAGATCCTCATCGAGGACCACGACGCCCACCGTCTCGACACCCGTGGTCTCGTCGCCCTCCTGGAGGACCGTCCCGAGCTGGTCGCGATCAATGCTCAGATCGAGCAGAAGAAGCTCGGCCAATAAGCCCCTGCCGGTAATATTCGGGCAAGGCGGGACGTCGCGCCGCTCTCCATCCCAGCAGCGACATTTGGAGAGCTACATGCAGAAGACTCTGATCGTCCATTCCGGCACCTTCAAGACCGGGAGCACGGCGATCCAGACCTTCCTTGCCCGCGCAAGCCGCGAGGGGAAGCTCCCGGGCGAGGTGGCCTATCCCACGATCGGCCGGGGCACGCACAGCGTCCAGCACCAGAACCTCTACTCCCAGCTCCTCGGCGAGGTCCTCTTCTCGCCCGCCCTCGGCACCTGGGAGCAGCTCGTCGAGTCGATCGCCTCGGGCAGCGCCGAGACCACGGTGATCTCGTGCGAGTCGTTCTCGCTGCTCAAGCCCGAGCACATCAGCGCGATCGGCGACTACGCGCGCCAGGCGGGCGCGAAGGTCATGTGGGTCCACTACGTCCGCGACCAGGCGACCTTCTACAACGCCTTCTACGTCGAGCGGCTGATGGTGATGAGACCCGAGCACGCCGAGCTGGTCGACCTCCCCTTCGAGGACTTCCGCGAGTGGTCGCCGCTCGACATGAGCTTCCTCCACTACGGGCAGTTCGCGGACACCATCACCAGCGCCATCCCGGACGTCGACCTCCGCCTGCGCCCCTTCGTCCGCAAGGAGCTCCGCGACGGGAACGCCGTGGCCGACTTCCTCAGCACGTGCGAGCTCCCGATCCAGGGCACCGGGGCCACCTCGACCAACGTCGGGTCCGGCTGGCGGACCGTCGAGACCGCGCGCCACCTGGCCCCGATCGTGGCGGCGGCACCGATGCGGGGCCGGCTCCGAGGCGTCGACTCCTGGAAGGCCACCCGGCTGCGGTGGATCCAGATCCTCCGTGGCGAGTTCGTCACCAGGGCCACCCAGCTCGGCTGGAACGACACCAGCGCGGTCTACATGACCCCCGAGTTCCGCCAGGAGCTCCTCGACGACTATCGCGAGGACAACCTCCTCATCGGCAAGCTCGGCGGCTTCTCCTTCACCGACATGATCGAGAACAGCACCTTCCCCGACTACAACATCGGCGACTACGCCGATATCCCGGGCGACGAGGTGATGCAGGTCGTGAAGCTGGTCATGCAGGGTCTGCACACGATCCCGGAGGAGATCCAGCAGGAGGTCGAGGACGCGCGCGCCCGTCGCAGGGAAGCGGAGGCCCAGCGGGGGCGGCTCCGTCGCCTCCTGCGCCGGTGACCGAGGCGTGATCGATCAGCGCAGGTCGAACACGGAGTACAGCCCGCGCTTGAAGCGCGGCTGACCAAGCTCGCGGCGCAGGCCCGGCAGGTCGGCCCGATAGCGACGGTCGACGACGATCCAGTCGACCCCGTGCTCGTCGCGCAGCGTGGCGATCGTGGCCGGTGACGGGTGTGTGATCGCGGCATCGTTGGCCTCGAGCAGCTGCGGGTCCCAGAACGGCAGGTACGCCGAGTTGTTGAGGTCCGTGGACGGCAGCCCGACCACGAGCGGATCGATGTAGGCCCAGCCCTCCACCAGGACCCGGCGCTCGGCGTACGCCGCGATCCAGAAGTTCCGGCGGTCGCAGTCGGGCACGGGCAGCCCGATGCAGTGGGCGTTGGTCGCGATCAGGGCGTCCGGGTGCGAGCGGTCACGGACGAACCGGGCGGCGGCGACTCCACCCGGGCCGATGATGTCGGTGGCGGCACCTCGGGGAACCGAGTCGCCAGCCACCGCGAGAGCGACGGTCTGCGGAGCGCCGGCGACCACGACGCCCAGCATCAACGCTGCGACGGCCGGGAGCGCAGCGATCGCCGAGCGCCTGGCGTAGACGAGCACGATGACGACGGCGACGGCGAGCACCAACAGCCCGACGACGAGCTGGGTCAGCAACGTCGAGGTGAAGACCGAGCCGGTCGCCGGCATGTCATCGCCCACCAACAGTCTCGCCGCCACGAGCGCGAGCCAGCCGAGCGCCGCGCAGCCGACGATCCGGACGCCATCGCGCCACGACATGACGCCGGGGTTGATGTCCGACAGCGCGACAGCCGTCGCGACGGCGAAGAACCCGCTGGCTCCCAGGAGGAAGTAGGCCTGGCTCAGCGCCGGATGGCTCAGGACCATGAACGCGCCGGCACCGGCGGCCCACGGGCCGGCCAGGAACACGAACTCGGGCCGTCGCCAGCCGCCGCGCACCAAGCCGACGATCACCGGCACTGTGACCAGGACGAACCCGATGGTGAAGCAGATCCAGATCGTCACCGGCGCGGAGGCGGGGAGGATCTCGCCCTCCGGCAGCATCAGGATTCCCAACCGCTGGACGGTGCTCCCGTTCAGGTCGATGCCAGTCGCCCGGGTGCCGCCGCCGTAGAACACCTGCTGCGCGACCAGGAAGACGCCGACGGCCGAGCCGAGCAGAGCGCCCAGGGTGAGAACCGTCTGCTTGCGGCGCAGCACAGCCGAGATCACGAGTGCCAGGAGCAGGCCCGCGATGATCGTCGGCAGGGCGGACGACTTCGCCCCGGCCACAGCGATCATGACGACGATCATCAGCGGCCACACCTGCCATCGCCGCTGCTCGCCCCGGATCACCTCGACGACCAGCACCATCAGGACCATCTGGAGCGGCATCACGAACGCGTGCGTCGGACTGTTGAACATGCGGACGACGGAGTCGAAGCCCAGCTGCGCAGGACTGACCAGGCTCGTCCAGCCGAAGAAGTCCGGGGTCGCTCCCATGATGAGGACGAGCGCAGCGACGAAGCCGGGCCATGCCCGTCCGGTGAGACGTGTGGCCGCTGCGTACGCTCCGGCGACCGCGAGCACGACCAGCAGTGCCGTCGACAGGCTGCGCAGGAGCACGACGAGCTCGAGGTGGGTGACCGTCGCCGCCGACGCGAGGTGCACGTAGACCAGCCAGTGGTAGAAGAGCGGGGTGCCGTCCACCCACGGCATCTGGGCCGGAAAGTGGTGCAGCAGGTCGCCGGCGATCGCGAGGTGGAAGGGCTCGTCGACGTAGGGCGACCGCACCGCGTCGATCGGCCGGTGGGACCACACCCGCTTCGCGACCAGCAGGAGCTGTACGCACACCACCGCCGCGCCGGCCCACGACCACAGACTCGCCCGACCGATCACCACGGGCGCGATCCGCCGGCGCCGCCAGACGACGACCGTCACACCGACGAGCACCGCGACCGGGTAGGCGTAGATCAGCTGGGTGAGATCGAAGAGCCGCAGCAGAAGATAGAGCGGCAGCTCGAGGACGAGCCCGAGGATGGTGCCGAGCACCAGGTCGTTGCCGATCGTCGGTCCCGGTCTCGCGACCGCACGCCACACCACGGTCCCTGGGAAGGTGAGGAACGCCAGGACGTACCCGGTGAAGAGCAGCGCGCCACCGAGGTCGACTCCCGCGACACGAATCGCGAGGACGAGCGTCACGCCCACGACCAGCGCGCCCGGGAGGAGTCCCGACCAGGAACCACCGGAGATCGAGAACATGCGGTCCGAGGAAGGCTTCGCGGCAGGCGCGACGCCCACGGTTGCCGGGTCTGCAGTCACCCGGGAGATCATGCCAACAAAACGCCTACACGGAGTACACCGAAGGCCCTCCGAATGCGCTATTTTCCTAGCAATGTCCCCCACCCACACCGTCTCCGTCGTCATCCCGGTCTACCGCGGTGCCGAGACGCTTCCGGACGTGGTGAGCGAGGTCGTCGACCTCGCTGAACCGTTCGTCACCCCGAACGGGCACCAGGGACGCATCACCGAGATCCTCCTGGTCCACGACCACGGCCCGGACACGTCCGATGTCGCCATGCGCCAGCTCGCCGAGAAGTACGACATCGTTCGCCCGATCTGGCTGAGCCGCAACTTCGGGCAGCACGCCGCGACCCTCGCCGGCCTGGCGTCGTCGGGATCTGACTGGATCGTCACGATGGACGAGGACGGCCAGCACGACCCGGCCCACATCCTGCCGATGCTCGACACCGCGCTCCGGGAGCGGGCCGCCCTCGTCTACGCCCGCCCCACCAACGCGGCACCCCACGGCCCGCTGCGCAACCTGACCTCGCGCGGCTCGAAGGTGGTCGTCGACCGTCTCATGCCCGGCGGGAGCGCCCGGCAGTTCAACAGCTTCCGGCTGATCCTGGGCGAGTACGGCCGCAGCGTGTCCGCCTACGCCGCCAACGGGGTCTACCTCGACGTCGCGCTGAGCTGGGTGATCTCGGACGTGGCGACGTGCCCGGTGGAGCTGCGCGAGGAGGGCGAGCGGCCCTCCGGCTACAACTACCGCTCCCTGATGTCGCACTTCTGGCGGATGGTGCTCACCGGCGGCACCCGTCTGCTGCGGGCGGTCAGCATCTGCGGCGCCCTGCTCGCCGCCTCCGGCATCGTGCTCGCGGTCGTGCTGGTCGTCGCTCGCCTCGCCGGCGGAGTCCCGGTGCAGGGCTGGACCTCGTTGATGGCGGCCGTCCTGGTCTGCTCCGGCGCCATCATGCTCACCCTCGGAGTGATCGCCGAATACCTCGGTGTCTCCGTCAACATGGCCATGGGCAAGCCGCTCTACGTCATCGTCAGCGACCCCGCGAACGGCCCGCTTCGCGACGACCCCGCGCCCGGCCGCCCGGAGTGAGCGACACCCCGCGCCCCGGCAGACCGCCCACGCTCGTGGTCGGTGGTGGTGGCCTGCTCGGCCGCCACGTACGGACCGCGTTCGAGCGCAGCGGGGCGTCCGTGCGGACCGTCAGCGTGCCCTGGCACGACCCGGTCGCCGCCCGCGCCGTGCTGCGATCCGAGCTCACGTCCTTCGTCGACTCCTCGCCGGACGACCGTCTCAACATCGCCTGGTGCGCCGGTGCGGGCGTCGTGGCCACCCCGGCGGACGAGCTCGAGGCCGAGGTGGCGCTCTTCCGCGACGTGCTCGCCGACCTGCGGCCGGCGCTCCGGCCCACCACCCGGCTTGCCTTCTTCTTCGCCTCCTCCGCCGGCGGCGTCTACGCCGGCTCGGCCGATCCCCCCTTCACCGAGCTCTCCGAGCCTCGGCCGCTGGTGGCGTACGGCAGGGCCAAGCTGGCCATGGAGGAGTCCCTGACCGCGTTCTGCGCCGAGACCGGGTCCGTGGCGCTCCTCGGCCGGATCACCAACCTCTACGGGCCCGGCCAGAAGCTCTCCAAGCCCCAGGGCCTCGTCTCTCAGCTGTGCCTGGCGCAGCTGCGTGGCACGCCGCTGCCGGTCTGGGTCTCGTTCGACACAATCCGGGACTATCTCTATGTCGGCGACTGCGCCGAGATGATCGTCGACGCTCTCGACGGGCTCCACGAGCACGTCGAGCGTGCCGGATCGAACGCCGTCGTCAAGATCTTGGCCACCGGCACCGGGGTGACCCTCTCGGCCGTCATCGGAGAGACCAACCGGGTCTTCCGACGACGGGCGAGGCTGCGTATCCCGGGAGCCGGCTCGCCCGGCCAGGCACGCGACCTGCGCGTCCGCAGCGTCGTGTGGCCGGAGCTCGACCGACGGACGCAGACGCCCTTCTCGGTCGGCGTGCGTCGCATCGCCGATGAGATCGGGCTGGCCTACGCTGCTGGTACCTCCGCACTTCCGACCCACGTGAGCGAGATCTCCATCCGATGACCGAAACGGGCATGCTGCTGGGCGCCAGGACCGGCGGCTCTCCCTCGATCGCCCAGAGCGACTACTGGTGGTACCGGGCGCGCACCCGCATCCTCGAGACCGTCATGAAGCCGTACGTCGGGGCACCACGCCGCCTCCTCGACGTCGGCAGCGCCGACGGACCGAGCGTCACCTGGCTGCGGGGCACCGCCGAGCACCACGTCTCGCTGGACGTCGACCCGCGTGGCCTGGCCGACGGCGGGGTGTGCGGCTCCGCGACCGGGCTCCCCTTCGCGGACGGCTCCTTCGACGTGGTCGCGGCCTTCGACGTCATCGAGCACTGCGATCCCGAGGCCACAGCCCTGGCCGAGATCGAGCGGGTTCTCGCCCCCGGCGGCCGCCTCCTCATGTCCGTGCCTGCCTACACCTGGGCCTGGACGGGCCACGACGACCTCAATCACCACTATCGGCGCTACACCCGGCGGCGGGCGGTGGAAGCGGTCAGGGCGGCCGGGCTCTCGCCCGTCCGTGCGACGTACGGCTTCGCGGGCACGTTTCCGATGTTCGCCGCGCAACGCCTGGTCACGCGGTTCAAGGAGCGCGGTCCGGCCGGTGCCCAGCAGCTCGCCGACGGCGGCGTCGCACCGCTCCCCGAGGTCTCACCTGCGGTCGAGAAGGTGCTGCTCGGCGCCACGCGCATCGACGAGCGCCTGTTGACCCGGCTCGACCTGCCGTTCGGCTCCTCGGTGCTGCTGGTCGCGGTCAAGACCGATCGAACCCGTTCGCTAGTTCTCGGAGACTGAGACTTGGACACGAGCAATCACTGGTATGGACACGCCCACATCCTCTCGGAGTACTGCGGCCTCTCCTTCGAGGAGCCCCGCACGATCTGGGGCGTGCTCCAGCACGGCTGGAACCTGCTGCACGGGTTCGGCCCGGGCCACGAGCCGCCCTACGGCTTCCCCAAGTTCGTCTGGTCCCACGCGAACCTGCGCCGGGGCCAGTCGGTCGGCTGGCGTGACTATGCCGTGATCGGTGCTCCGTGGAACTACCTGCTCGAGCTCAAGAAGGAGGTCGAGCCCGTTCCCGCGGCCGATGAGCGCGAGGGCACGATCTTCTACCCGTTCCACACCTGGGACCACGGCCAGGTCAGCGGCGATCACGACCGTCTGATCGCGGAGATCCGGGACACCGAGGACGGCCCGGTGACCGTGTGCCTCTACTGGATCGAATACGACATGCCCGAGATCCGGCGCCGCTACGAGGACGCCGGCTTCCGGGTCATCTGCCACGGCAAGCGAGGCACGTTGCGCCAGGGCACGGACATCCGCTTCCTGCACAAGCAGTACGCCGAGCAGATCCGCCACCGTCGGGTCGCCTCCAACCGCCTGACCACGGCGATCTTCTACGGCGCGTCGGTCGGTGCCGAGGTCGCGGTCTACGGCGACCCGATGGTCTTCGCCGACGTCAGGGACGCCAGCGTCCGGGACGGGAACGAGCAGGCCAAGCGGCTGTTCCCCGAGTTCCACGGGGTAGAGACCGACGCAGAGGAAGTACGCGCCACCACCGTGCGCGAGCTCGGGCTGGATGCCATGGCGTCGCCTGCTGAGCTGCGCGCGCTCTTCGGATGGGAGATCACTGGATGAACGACACCGCCACGCCTTCGAAGGTCGCCGCCTACGGCGTCGTCTCCGGGGACATGTACGACTGGTCCGACATGAGCGGCGCCCGTGCCCTCCCCCGCGGACCGGTTCTGACCCGATTCGCCGTGGCGACGGCGACCGGTGCCTCCCATCTGCTCGTCGTCGGCCCGCACGACCTCGACCTGCTCGACGCGGTCGTCGACCGAGCGGCGAAGACGACCGTCGTCCTCCGCACGCATGCCGATGCGGAGCTCGTGTCCGAGCGCTACGCCGGCAGGTCTGTCGACGTCGTCTGCGGTGATCTGCGTGCCTGGACCCCCGACCAGCCGGTCGACGCCGTGCTCGCGCTGGACGGGTTCGGACGGGTCGCGACGATCGACGCCACCCCGGCGGACTGGCATGCGATCTCCGAGCACCTCCCCGGCCTCACGACCCGCGACTCCCGTCTGGCGGTGGTCGTCCCCAACCCCGGATCTCCGCTCGCCCAGCTCCGGACCGTCACCCCGGAAGCCTCCAACGAGGATGCCGACTGGTCGTTCCCGATCCATGACCGGGCGAACCCGCGAAGCCTCGCGGAGGCGAGCGCACGGTTCGGGGGGCTCGGCTACACGCTGTGGCCCGACATCGGTGCTCCCACCTTGGCCGCGGCTCCCGAAGCCTGTTCGACGGCGCTCGCCATCGCCCACGGCCGGCCCTCCGACACCCCGACGCTGCGCGAGGTCCAGCCTGCGCTGGGCCACGCGCTGGACACCGTGGGAGCCGCGGCGGCCGCCGGCGGTTGGCTGGTCACGCGGGGCCTCGAGACGATCCCGTCCGTCGTCGGTGTCGACCGGACCGGCGAGGAGACGTCCTGGGCCGCTGCCGATCGGTCCTGGCTGGTCGAAGCCATGCGCGACTCGGCACGCCGGGACGCGTCGGGTCTTCGCCGTCACGTACACCAGCTGCGCGACGCGGTGGCCGGCGCGCCCGAGCGATGGTGCGGTCTCCAGGTCGACGAGATCGGCCTCGACGCCGACCACGTCGTGCCCATCCACGAGTCGGCGGTGAAGCTCGGCGAGTCGGCCGACGAGATCCTCCTGGGACTGCTGGACGAGCTTGCTGCGTACCTGTGCGCCGCGGGGTGGCGTCACCCCTGGCCCGCCGGTCGCGGCCGGGACGAGCTCACCGTCCTGCTCGCGGCGACCATCGACATGGCGGTGACCCCCGCCGAGGTTCGCCAGGTACGTCGGCAGCGAGAGTCCTCGCTCTCGTCGACCGGCATGACGCCCGTGGTCGCAGATCGGCAGACGCCGCAGGGCGCCGATCCGAGCGAGCTGCGGAAGCTGATGGACGAGAACGAGGCGCTGCGTGGTCAGGTGACCTGGTTCAAGCAGCAGATGCGTCAGCGTCAGACGATGACCCACGAGGTCCGCACAGCAGCCCGACGCGATGTCGCGGCACTGAACAGTCGCATCAAGGAGCTGGAGGACCAGCTGGGCGCCCTGCGGGCGACACCCGCCAACCGGGTCGCCAAGCGAGCCTCAGCCGTCCCCGGGCGGGCCCGCACCCGCCTCGGACGCATCCCCGGAGCCCGGCGCGCGGCGCGTCTGCTCAGGAGGGTTCGCGGCGCGATCCGGCGGGTGGCCAGGCGGTAGCGGCGCTCAACCGGTCACGCGTCAGCAGGCGGGGCCGGCGTGAGCCGCAGGTGGATCTCGTCCGACCACCCGAACTCGAGCTTCGCCGCCTCGGCGGCGAGGGGCTGAGGCACGCGTTCGGACAGCTCACGGGCCACGACGATCGGCTTGTGCTCGCGGCCGTCGAGCAGCGACCATCGCGACGTCTCGCCGGCACCGTGATCGACCGCGGTGGCCCGCAACGTACCGATCGGCACGGTGATCAGGAAGACCCCGTCCCGGTCGGTCACGTCCAGGGAGACGTCGAGGGGTCTCTCCGGGGTCGGCCAGGTCCGCAGCAGGGCGCCGGTGGACTCCAGCCGAGGACCGTCGGGGCCGCGCAGGACCAGATCCTCACCCTGCCACCAGGCGTCATGGACGACAGGACGGTCGGCGGTCGCGGTGATGACGAAGGAACCGTTCGGGTCGCGGGTGGCGTTCACCGCGCGCCCCTTCATCAGAGACCGGGAGCCGAGGAAGTCCGGGTGCACCGGTAGCTGAGACGTACGTCCCTTCCGGACCAGCTTCACCCGGGTCGGCACGATCTCCTCCATGGGCATGTCCAGTCCGGACTTCTCGAGAACGGCCTCGACGGGCACGGTCAGCCGCCACGGGGTGATGCCGCGGTCGCCCCGCTCGCCGATCGTCAACGGGTGGGTCACCACCGAGCCGCTGCGGTCGGTCAGCGTCAGCTCCGCGTGCTCGGGAGCAGCGCCTCGGAACGCGCCGCGGATCTCGATCTCGTCACCGAGGTCCGTGGTGTGGTCCACCCACGCGTCCGGAAGGTCACGAACGGTGACCCCGAATCCCCCGGGGAGGCGTCCCGGACGGCACCAGCGGTTGCCGATGCGCCGCCAGCCCTGCCACCGCTCGCGTCCGTCACCCGAGGTCGTCACCTGGATCACGTCTCGGACATCGCGGTTGCGGATGCTGATCATCAGCCGCCACTGGCGATCGCCTGCGAGCCGAGAAGGATCGATGCTCAGCTCCAGCGTGGACCTGTCCACCTGGCCGAACGGGATCGCGCGCGGCCGCGCGACGTGCTCGACCGGGATCTTGGTGCCGGCGGGGCTCTCCAGCCACACCTTGAAGCGCGTCCGCGGCGCGAGCGGGAGAGTGTTGATACCGATGTTGACGCGAGCAACGACCCGGGAGCCGCTCCACCAGGCCTCGGTCGCCACCGCCTTGGCCTTCATGTACGCCGGGGCCAGGCGGAACACCGAGTCGGGGACGCCGACCGCAGCGTCCTCGAAGGACGGGAGCTTCGCGTACCAGCCGTCCCGACGACGGGCCAGCGGCGCCTGGGTGCCGTTCTCGGCCCGATAGCGGGTCAACGAGGTCAGCGCGTCACGCTGACGACGCTTCAGCAGGTCGAACACCAGCCGCTCGAACGGTCCCTGCCGGTTGAGGATCGCGTCGTCGATGTGGGCCAGGTAGCGCTCGGCGAGGTCGAAGATGCGCGCGGACTCGACGGCCGGGTGGTCTTCGATCGACCGGGCGAGCACCTGGACGTCCGTCGCGGTCAGATGCGACTTCACCAGGTCTGCCAGGTAGGGCGCGTGCTCGTCGACCATCTCGAACAGCATCTCGGCCGAACGTACGCGATCACCGAGGTTGTCGAGGTTCCAGTGGCTCTGCGTGATCGAGGCCTCGCCACCGTCGCGGTGCCGCCAGTAGTAGACCGGGTCGGCGAGAACGTCGACCTGCCGGGCGCGGATGTGCGCTGCCAGGGCGACCGGGTAGTCCTCGTAGAGCATGTCCGGGTAGCTGAGGCCGGCCGAGTCCCAGAAGTCGCGCCGGTAGACCTTGTTCCAGATGTAGCGGTCGATGCCCAGGATGTGGGTGCGGCTGCAGTGGGTCGCGATCCGGGTGGTGACGAACGGTCGGCGGTGGGACCACGACTGCCAGACCGACACCGAGTCGAAGCGGCGGGCATTGCCGGCCACGAAGTCGGAGCCCGATCGCGCCAACGTGTCCGTCATCAGCTGGTAGGCGTACTCCGGCACGTAGTCGTCGGCGTCCACGAAGGCGAGCAGGTCGCCACTGCTGTTCTCGACGCCGATGTTGCGCGCGACACCGACACCGACCTTCGCCGAACTGACCACCCGGAACCGGGGATCGCTCGAGGCGAACCGATCCGCGATCTCCGCGGATCCATCGGTGGACGCGTCGTCGACCATGACCACCTCGAAGTCCGAGAAGGTCTGGCTGCGAAGCGACTCCAAGCAGGCCTGGAAGTAGGGCTCGACGTTGTGGAACGGGATGACGATGCTCAGCGCAGCCCGCGACGCGCTCTCAGCCAACGCGGTTACCGTCCTCGAGCCGTCGCAGCCGCTCCTCGAAACGCGTGGCAGCGGTGATGCGGGCCCGGATCTGCTCCTGCTGACGCTGGATCTCGGCCCAGACCGCGGCGGTGTCGGCGTTGCCGCCCGCCTCGGCGCCCGTCGCGACGTTGCCCCGCTCGACGGCGTCGCGCAGCGTCTCCAGGCGCGCCTCGAGGGCCGCGACCTGCGGGCTGACCCGAGCGAGCTCGCGCTCGAGGTCGGCGATGCGGACCCGCTGCCGGTCCGTGATCGCACGGAGCTCCTCGATGACGGCCAGAACTTTCTCCGCGTCGGCGGCGGACCGGACCTTTCTGATCACCTCGCCGCGCAGTCGGTTCAACGCCATAGAGACACCCGTTCCTCCTTGAGCCAGTCAGACATCACCCGCGCCTCTGCCTCGATCCGATGCTCCGGACCGACCGGCGAAGTGCCGCCGACCTGGTAGGTCCACTCCCTCTGCCCGGGGTTGTCGACGAACGAGAACCCCGACAGCCGGATCTCCGACTCCGGGAACAGGTTGACCGCCAGCCATGCGGCGGTGAACCCCGTGGTCGGGGCGAGCTTCTCGGTGCGCCAAGGGATGTCGAGCTCATCGCCGATGCGAGGGAGCACCTCGGCATTGGGGATCGGCACGAAACCCAGATCGGGAGGCCAGGACATCGGCCACACCTCGGGACGGCCGTGGAAGCGCATCGGCTCGGCGAGGAGGTAGAGGCGCTCGCGGTAGCGGTCGAAGGTGAACCGGGTCGTGCGGGTGATCCGGTTCCAGATCACCACATCCGCCCGCGACCCCTGGGCGCGCGGTGCGCCGGGCACGTCCAGCACGAAGCTGTTGACCCGGATGACCAGGTCGGAGTCGTCGATCGCCTGCGCCCGGTCGTCGCTGGGGCCCAGAGGGGCATTCCCGAGCACGGCGACCGAGGCCACCGGCGCTCTCCTGGCGTACGTCGTCATCAGGTCACGCAGGTGGTCGAGGCCATCAGTGATCGTGACTGCCCTTTCGGCGATCAACGTCACCGGCTTCCCCTTTCGACGACCTTTGTCGCAGCATCACCAGAGATCGAGGGGACGCGACAGGCGCGTTACCCGTTCCAGGAAATCATAACGAGCCAGGGGCCCTGCAGTTACCCACCGGAGTACCTGATCGAGCGTCACGGCGCATATCCAGGCGTGCGGAAGCAGACCACGGTGACGACTGTTGAAATCCCGTCACCGTTCGTACATCTGCGCGTCGATCAGGGGTCAGGCGGACTGGGCGCCGGTCCAGCTCGTACGCTCGGCCTCCAGCTCGGCACGCACGGCGTCCAACTCCGACTCGAGCTCGGCGACCCGGATCGCCGCCTCGGCGGCATCGGCCTCGACCGCCTGGAGGCGGGCCTCGAGCTGCTCGCCGCGCAGCTCGGCCTGGGCGGCCCGGCGGGCCTCCTCGCCACGGCGGCGGACGGCCTCGGCGGCGCGCTGGTGAGCTGCGGCCAGGGCGGCCTCGAGCTCCTCGACGGCCTGGACACGGTCGGCGAGCTTGGCGTCCATGTGCTCGCGGAACTCGGCGTTCTCCTCGGCCCGCTTCTCGGACTCGACGCGGAAGGCCTGGGCCTGCTCGGCGCGGTCGCGCGCCCAGTCGCGGCGGGTCTGGAGCAGCTCGGAGTGGGTGATCTTGGTTGCGGCAGCGCCGAGGGCGAGCCCGAGAACGGCAGCGAGCACGACAACCAGCCAGGACCCGGAGGCCACCGCAGCGGTGATCGTGATGGCGGCCAGCGCCAGCAGGGCTACAGCAACCGTCAGGCGTGTGCTGCGCTGACGCCTGCGTGTGACTGAAGTTGCGGATGGGGAAGGCATGCTTCCACGGTACGGCTAGTTTTCATCCGGTTTGCGGACCCGGCACGCGTGTTCGAGGAGTCGCGCGGCGATGACGATCGCGATCCCGGCCACGGCCGCCAGGGCCGAACGCACCAGTCGCTCACCTGCGGCCGTGTTGGCGTCGTAGCCCAGCCAGCTCACCGCGTAGCCCAGATAGCCGCCGGCGAGAAGGGCGCCGACCAGGGTGCATGCACGGGCGAGCACCAGCCGGTTGACCGCCTGATGAGCCTCGATGCGCTCGCCACGTACCTGCAGCTGACGGTGGGTGACCCAGGCGGTGACGCCCAGCGCTCCGGCGATCAGCAGCAGCACCAGCGGCTGCGCCCAGGTGATGACCGGGGCCACCCCCCGCCAGCTCTCCCAGACCGGGTGGGCCAGCCAGCCGCCGACGATCCCGATGATCGCCCACGCCGTGATCGCTCCACCCGACATCGGGCGGAGCCGGCGCTCATCGTCGGCGCGATCCTTCTCAGGACCCTCGTCGGGGTCCTCGGGTGCTGTGTTCAGATCCGGCTCAGAGCTCGAGGACGAGGTCGTCGCGGCGGGTGATGCCGGTCTGGTCCGACTTCTCCAGCAGCTCGGAGATCGGACCAACGCCCGGGAGGTCCGCACTCGGCTCCAGGTCGAGCCACGGCTTGAGCACGAAGGCGCGCTGGTGCGCACGCGGGTGCGGCAGCGTCAGCGACTCCTCCTCGATGATCTTGTCGCCGACCGAGATGACGTCGATGTCGAGCGTGCGCGGCTCGTTGAAGATGCCGCTGCGCGAGCGGCCGTAGGCGTCCTCGATGGTGAGCGCACGGTCGAGCAGGCGCGTCGGGGTGAGGGTGGTGTCGGCGAGGACGATCGCGTTGAGGTACAGCTCGGCATCCTCCGGCGAGTCGACCGGCTCGGTCTCGTAGACCGGCGAGATCGTGGTCACCCAGACGTCCGGGGTCTCGGCGAGCGTGTTCAACGCGTCCTGCAGATTTGCCAACCGGTCCCCGAGATTGGAGCCCAGAGACAGCACCGCCCGCCGGATCGGCCGCATCTCCCCGGTGAGCGTGTCGGCGTCGATGATGTACGGGTTGGGTACCTCTGTCACGTGCTCTGCCTCCGGGTGATCGTCAGGGTGACGTCTTTGAACGTCGCTTCGATAGGCGCCCCCGGTTTGTGAACCGTAACACGTACCCAAAATACGCGGATGTCTGCAAGGCAAATGTCCGCGATCCGCTGGGCAAGCGTTTCGATGAGGTCCACCGGGTCGCGCTCAACATTGGTTTTGACCGCCATTGCGAGACTTCCGTAATCCACGGTGTCTTGCAAGTCGTCCGTCGCCGCGGCCTTGCGGGAGTCGGTGCCGATGACCAGGTCGATGATGAACTTCTGCCCCTCACGGCGCTCGAAATCGAACACTCCGTGGTGGCCGAAGCACTCCAGGCCGAGAATCTGAATTTCGTCCGCAGGTTCTGCGATGTTCATCGAATCGTCTCCAATTTACTTGCCGCCGCGAGGGCGTCCTTGGCGGCACGGACGTCATGTACACGTGTGGCCCAGACACCACGTTGCGCGAGAAAGACGGTGATCGCATCGTGGGCACTCTCGCGCTCGGTCACCGGACGCAGCGTGCCGTCGGGGGCGGCCAGCAGGCGGCCGAGGAACGTCTTGCGGCTGGCCCCGATGAGCACCGGGAAGCCGAGCTTGTGGAACTCCTCCACACCCGCCAGCAGCCGCCAGTTGTCATCGGCCGTCTTGGAGAAGCCGAGCCCCGGGTCGATCACGATCTTGTCGTCGTAGATCCCCGCAGCTCGCGCCGCCTCGATCCGCTGCTCCAGCTCCTTCTTGACCGTGGCGACCACGCCGTCGGCGTAGACGAGATGATCCTGGTTCTGCATCTCGGTCGAGTGCGCGCGCCAGTGCATGATGACGTACGTCGCGCCATGATCGGCCGCGACCTTCAGGATCCCCGGGTCGGCCAGACCGCCCGAGACGTCGTTGATGATCCTGGCTCCAGCCTTGAGGGCAGCCTCCGCGACCTCGGGGCGCATCGTGTCGACCGAGAGCCTCGCCCCTTCCTGGGCCAGCGTCTCGATGACGGGCACCACGCGGGCCAGCTCGTCGGCCACCAGCGGTCTGGTCGCCCCCGGCCGGGTCGACTCGCCGCCGATGTCGAGCAAGTCCGCCCCTTGTTCCAGGAGCATGTGTCCATGAGCCACCGCATCATCGGTCGCCAAGAACCGTCCGCCGTCGCTGAACGAGTCGGGCGTAACGTTGACGATCCCCATGACCTGCACGCTCCGACCCTATCCGGCCGCCTGGGAGGGTGGGACTCGACCATGGCGGCCGCCCCAGGAGGCATCGTGGCCAAGATTCTGATCCGCTCAGCGAGGGACCCGTTCGACGTGATCGAGGCGGACGACCCGCGCGCGTGGGGCATCGGTTTCTATGGCACGAACGTCGGCAACCTCCTCTTCGCCGACTCCACCCACCGGCTCCTCAGCGTGCCCGGAACCGAGATCGTCGCCAACCGGTTCGCCCATGAGCGACGGGCCTTCACTGCCGATGAGGTCGCCGCGACCAACGACGAGTACGACCACTTCGTGGTGCCCCTGGCCAACGCCCTCAGGCCGGAGTTCACCCGGCCGCTGACCCGCCTGACCGCCTTCATCGAGCAGCTCTCCATCCCGACCACCATCGTCGGCATCGGTGCGCAGCTCTCCCTCGAAGAGCTCGACACTCCTCCCGGCGACGAGCTCGCGGCTCTGCACCGGCGATTCATGAACAGCGTCCTCGAACGGTCCTCCAAGGTCGGCGTGCGCGGTGAGATCACCGCCGAATACCTGCGCCGGCTCGGCTACGGCGACGAGCACGTCGAGATCATCGGTTGCCCGTCGATCTACCTCAACGGCCCGGAGCTCACCGTCCGCGACGAACGCTCCATCCCGATCGCCGACGACGACCCGGTGGCCGTCTCGATGAGCCCGCTCACCTCGCCCTGGTTCGAGACGTACGTCGATGCCTTCGCCGATCGGCACCCGCGCATGACGTACGTCGGCCAGACCCACCACGACTTCGCGATGCTCCAGTGGGGACGGCACCGTCAGCCCGAGATGGGGATCGACCGGGACCACCGGCTCTACTTCGAGGACCGGACCCGGATGTTCCTCGACGCCGGATCCTGGATGCGGTTCCTGGCGACCCAGCGGTTCGCCTTCGGCACCCGCATCCACGGCAACGTCGCCGCGGTGCTCGCCGGCACCCCGGCCATGGTCATCGCCCACGACTCCCGGGTGCTGGAGCTGTGCGACTACCACGGTCTGCCCTACACGATGCTCGACTCCATACTCGACTCATCCAGGGCGAAGACCACGGTCGACGAGCTCTACCAGGCAGCCGACTACACCGCCTTCCACAACCGCCTGGACGAGGGCTGGAAGCGACTGACCGCGTTCCTCGACGACGCCGGCCTGGCGAACGTCTCACAGCCCGGCCAGACGAGCGCGGCGTACGACGCCGAGCTCGCCGCGCTCGAGCCGGCGGCACCTGTCGTCACGCTCCGCGGGTCGGGCGATGACGCCCTGCGGCGCATCGAGGATCGGATCCACGCCCTCAAGATCGCCTCCGAGCACGCCGAGGTCTCCACGAAGCGCCGGGAGAAGGAGCTGGAGAAGAAGCTCGCCGCGTCGGCGAAGAGCCACGGCAAGCGGATCGCGGCGCTCGAGGCGACCACGCGCAAGCAGCAGACCCGGATCGAACGGCAAGCCGGCCGCCTGGGCCGCCAGCGGGCCCTGATCCAGGAGCTGCGCACGGACCTCGCTCGTCACCAGGAACGGGCGGGCCTGCGCGGCTTCGTCCGGCGGCTTCGCCGCCGGCTGGGTCGCTAGTGCTCGCGATCCCCTAGCGGGTGCCGCCCCGGATCAGGGCCATCGCCTCGGCCCGGGTGGTGGCGTTGGAGCGCATCGAGCCGCGTACGGCGCTGGTGATCGTGCGCGCTCCGGCCTTCTTGACGCCGCGCATGGTCATGCAGAGGTGCTCGGCCTCGATCACCACGATGACGCCGCGCGCCTCGAGGATCTCGGTGAGGGCGTCGGCCACCTGGGTGGTGAGCCGCTCCTGCACCTGCGGTCGCTTGGCGTAGACGTCGACCAGCCTGGCCAGCTTGGACAGGCCGGTGATCTTGCCGGACTCGGCCGGGATGTAGCCGACGTGGGCGACGCCGGTGAACGGCACCAGGTGGTGCTCGCACATCGACCACAGCTCGATGTCACGGACCAGGACCATCTCGTCGTGGCCGAGGTCGAACGTCGTGGTGAGCACGTCCGTGGGCTCCTGGTGGAGCCCTCGGGTCACCTCTTGGTAGGCGCGGGCGACCCTGGCGGGCGTCTCGAGCAGCCCTTCGCGGTCGGGATCCTCCCCGATCGCGTAGAGCAGCTCGCGCACGGCCGCCTCGGCCCGCTTCTGGTCGAACGGGGGAACGTCCGCCACGTCCCGCTCGGGGACGTGGACGGGCGCTACATCATCAAAGGTGTCAGACATGTGTTCCGTCGATCAGGCAGGCGGGGTGGCCTCGGGCGAGCTGGCCTCGGTCGGCTTGGTCGGGTCGACTCCGTTGGTGGACTGGACACCGGACTGCTGACCAGCGGCGCGGACCGCCTTGGCGAGGTTCTCCTTGTCGCGCTCGACGATCCACCGCGGGATCTCGACCGCGGGGCGGTCGGAGGGACGGCGGGTGTCGGATCCGGTCCAGGCCGGACGCGGGTCGCGGCGGCGCAGCGGCTCGAAGATCTCGGCGACCTCGTGCTTCGACAGCGTCTCCTTCTCGAGGAGCTGCAGGACCAGGTTGTCGAGGACGTCCCGGTTCTCCTCGAGGATGTCGAAGGCCTCCTGGTGCGCGGTCGCGAGGAGCTTCTTGGTCTCGTCATCGACGATGGCCGCGACCTCCTCGGAGTAGTTGCGCTGGTGGCCGATGTCACGGCCCAGGAACGGCTCCCCGTTGGACTCCCCGAGCTTGATGGCACCGAGGCGCTCGGTCATGCCGAACTGGGTGACCATCGCACGAGCGAGGTTGGTCGCCTTCTCGATGTCGTTGCCGGCACCCGTGGTCGGGTCGTGGAAGATGAGCTCCTCCGCGGCACGGCCACCGAGCATGTAGGAGAGCTTGTTGAGCATCGCCGAGCGGGTCTGGCTGTATTGGTCGTCGTCGGGCATCACCAGGTTGTAGCCGAGCGCCTTGCCGCGCGGCAGGATCGTGATCTTCTGGACCACGTCCGGGCCCGGCAGGGCTGCGGCGACCAGCGCGTGGCCACCCTCGTGGTAGGCGGTGATGAGCTTCTCCTGCTCGCTCATCAGACGCGTGCGCTTCTGCGGGCCGGCGATGACCCGGTCGATGGCCTCGTCGAGCGCCTTGTTGGTGATCAGCTTCTGGTCACTGCGAGCGGTCAGCAGCGCGGCCTCGTTGAGCACGTTGGCCAGGTCGGCACCGGAGAACCCGGGGGTCCGTCGGGCGACCGAGTCGAGGTCGATGTCGCCGGCCAGCGGCTTGCCGCGGGCATGGACCTGGAGGATCTTCTCGCGACCGGCGAGGTCGGGAGCGTCCACCTGGATCTGGCGGTCGAAGCGGCCCGGGCGCAGCAGCGCCGGGTCGAGCACGTCGGGACGGTTGGTGGCCGCGATCAGGATGACCCCGCCGCGTACGTCGAAGCCGTCCATCTCCACGAGGAGCTGGTTCAGCGTCTGCTCGCGCTCGTCGTGGCCACCGCCCATGCCGGCGCCGCGGTGACGGCCGACGGCGTCGATCTCGTCGATGAAGACGATGGCGGGAGCGTTCTCCTTGGCCTGCTCGAACAGGTCGCGGACACGGCTCGCACCGACACCGACGAACATCTCGACGAAGTCGGAACCGGAGATCGAGTAGAACGGCACGCCGGCCTCGCCCGCGACGGCACGCGCGAGCAGGGTCTTACCGGTGCCCGGCTGACCGTAGAGCAGCACGCCCTTGGGGATCTTGGCGCCGACGGCCTGGAACTTCGCCGGCTCCTGCAGGAACTCCTTGATCTCCTGGAGCTCCTCGACGGCCTCGTCGGCACCGGCGACGTCGGCGAACGTCGTCTTCGGCATGTCCTTGGTGATCAGCTTCGCCTTGGACTTGGCGAACTGCATGACCCCGCGGCCGCCACCGCCCTGGACCGAGTTCATCAGGAACAGGAACAGCACGATGATCAGCACGAACGGAAGCAGGAAGCTCAGGATCGAGCCGAGCACGGAGGGCTTGGCGACCTCGGAGTTGAACTCCTTGAGGTTGTCCCCCTCGGCCTCGGTCTTGCGCACCATCGCGATGAGCGCTTCCTGGTCGCCGTCGACCCACGACGTGGTGACCTCGGCGCTGCCCTTGCGGGCATCCTTGGTCAGGGTCGCCTTGATCTCCTGGTCGCCGTCGACGAACGTGATCTCCTTGACCTGGTCCTTCTGAATGTATTCAGTCAGCTCGCTGGTCGTGATCTCGTCGCCGCCGCTGCGAGGGGCCAGGTACTGCAGCGCCAGGATCACACCGAGCACTGCCAGGATGATCCACAGCCAGGGACCTTTGAATATGCGCTTCACAGGCTTCTTTCAACCGTTACGGGGTCAGACACGCACGCAGGGGAGCGTGCTCGTCATTTAGAACGACGGTACACGCCAAATCGTGCCCGATCCCATCTGTGCGTTCCGCTCTCGGCGAAAGCGGCGATCCGACGAGGGGCCGGAACGAAACCGCCCTAAGGTGTCGACATGGTCGAAAGTAAAACCTCGGCACCGGGCTCCACCGGCGGCTCCGGCAGCCGTCTCGCCGTGGTTCTGGTCGTGGTGCTGCTCGTGCTCCTGGTCGTCCTCGTGGTCGCTGCCGGGGCGGTCGCCTGGCGGCTGGTGGCGCAGGGGTCCGATGACGTACCTGCTCCGGCGGCCTCGCCGAGCGCGGCCCCGCCGAGCGCGGCCCCGCCGAGCGGGGCCCCGCCGAGCGCGGCCCCGCCGACGCCAGTCGCACCCGTACCGGTCCCGGACGGCGCCTGGAAGTCGGTGACCTCGGCCAAGGACCGGATGACCTACGACGTACCTCCGAACTGGGAGCCGGGTCCGGACACACTGGCCGGGTTCGAGTCGCCCGCCGGTGAGGTCACAGCGCTCATGCACGGCATCGCGACCTACGGCTCGGGCTGGTGCGACGACGACTGGCACACCCTCGTCGGGTTCGTCACGCCTGGCTCGATCTCCGACAAGGGTTCGATCGAGGCCACCGCGATGCACTGGGCCAAGGCGGCAGCTCAGGACGACGGCGGCAGCAACCCGACCGGATCGCTCGCCGAGCCACGGACGGTGAAGGTCGACGGTGGCCGGACCGCCGCGACGGCGGTGACCGCCACGGCCACGCCGCTCAGCCAGACGTGTCCGGTGCCGTCCATCGAGGTGACCGTGGTGTCGGTGTCCACGCCCCCCGGCCAGGCGCTCTTCGTGGTCGTCGCCGACCGGGGCGCCGAGGGGTCGAACCCGGACGCAGCGCTGGCGAAGGTGATCGCCAGCCTGCGTCCGGCCCGCTGAGACTCAGCTGCGCATATTGCTTCGGGCTCCGCTTCAGCTGTAGATGTGCGGCGCGAGGGTCGAGATGTCGCGCAGGTTGCGGTACTTCTCGTTGAAGTCGAGGCCGTAGCCGACGACGAACTCGTCGGGGATGTCCCAGCCGACGTACTTCACCTCGACCGGCATGCTGACCGCCTCGGGCTTGCGGAGCAGGGTGACGATCTCGAGGCTCGCCGGGCCACGGCTGTTCAGGTTGGAGGTCAGCCAGGTCAGGGTCAGGCCGGAGTCGATGATCTCGTCGACGACGAGCACGTGCTTGCCGGTCACGTCGGTGTCGAGGTCCTTCAGGATCCGCACCACACCGGACGACTTCGTGCCGGAGCCGTAGGAGGACACCGCCATCCAGTCCATCTCGACGTGGCGGTTCAGGGCGCGCGCGAGGTCGGCCATGATCATCACCGCGCCACGCAGGACGCCGACGATCAGGAGCTCCTCGCCCTCGTAGTCCTTCTCGATCCGGCGGGCCAGCTCTTCGACCTTCGCCTGGATCTCGTCGTGGGTGAACAGGGTCTTCACGAGGTCGTCGCCGACGTACTCGGTGTCCATGAGCGCCACTCTAAATGCTCGTGGGGAAAGGGCCTGATTCGAAGACGATAGAAGAGTTCGTACGCCGCGCCCGAATGTGTCCCGGCAGGTCGATCCAGCGCTGGCCGCGCCAGCCGGTGACCAGCTCGTCGACGGCCTTCACGTGCTCGCGGGTGAGCTCCGCGGGCGGGCTGCCGGCGTCGAGGGCGGCGATCCGGAGGACTCGGGTGCGGACGGCGTCCGGATACTGCGCCAGGGTGTCGACCGGGAGGGTTCCGCCGAGCTCGCGGTGCATCGCCTCGGCGATGTCGTCGATGAAGTCGGCGTCCTCGCGGAGCTGCTCGGCGGTGCGGGCCAGCGCGTCGGCGACCCCAGGGCCGAGGTCCTCCTCGAGCGTGGGCAGGACCCGGTGGCGGATGCGCGCACGGGTGTAGGCGAAGTCGCGGTTGTGCGGGTCCTGCCAGACGTCGAGCCCCTCGACCTGGCAGGCGGTCTCGGTGTCGATGCGGGTGGTCCCGAGGAGGGGACGGCGATAGCGGTCGAAGGCGGCGCGCATCCCGGAGAGGCTGCGCGCCCCCGAGCCTCTGGTCAGCCCCAGCAGCACCGTCTCGGCCTGGTCGTCGCGGGTGTGGCCGAGCAGGATCACGCTCGCGCCGAGGCGCTCGGCGAGCTGGTCCAGAACCGTATAACGGGCCTGTCGCGCCGCGGCCTCGGGCCCTTCCCCGTCAGCCTTGACCTCGACGGTCGCCGTCACGGTCTCGTCGACGCCCATCGTCGCCAACTGCCCGATGACCTTCGCGGCCTGTGCCTCGCTGCCGTCCTGCAGCCCGTGGTCGACGGTCGCGCCGATCACGTGCAGCCCCAGCTTGTGGCCCTCGAAGACCGCCGCAGAGGCGAGCGCCAGCGAGTCCGCCCCGCCGGAGCAGGCCACGATCACCTTCTCCCCCGGCTCGAGCCGCTCGAGCGCGGCGCGGACGGGGCGACGTACCGCGGCGACCGAGGGGTGCAGGCTCACTCAGCCAGCGTAGCGGCGCGGATGTTCATCTAGGTATGCAGGGCAACCGTCACATCCCAGGTGGAGTTCCGCATGGGAAGTGGCGGATCGGCTACATACCTAGCTGAACATCCAGCGGCCTCACAGGACCCGGGTGACCCAGGCGTCCGGGTCGACGATCTCGGCCTTCGACGGGAGGTTCTCCGCACCGGCGAAGACGGCGTTGAACTCCTCCATGCCGACGCGGTCGACCACGTGGCGTACGAACTTCGCGCCGTCGCGGTACTGCGCCATCTTGGCCTCCAGCCCGAGCAGGCGGCGCAGCAGGCGGTCGAGCACGCCGATGCCTTGGCGGCGCTTGTTGAACGCCTTGCGGATCGCGGTGACGCTGGGGATCACGCCCGGGCCGACGTCGTCCATGACCACATCGGCATGGCCCTCGAGCAGCGACATCATCCCGGTGACCCGGTCGATGATCTCCTTCTGCTCGGGCTTGGCGAACGCGTCCACGATGCTGCCGTTGCCCTTGAGCGCCTCGGTGATGCGCTGCAGACCACCGTCGAAGATCGAGGCCGGGTCCATCGCCTCGGAGAGGCCCTCGATCTGGGCGAAGAGGTGGTCGCGCATCCACGGGCTCGCGGTGAACTGGACCCGGTGGGTCTCCTCGTGGAGACAGACCCACAGCCGGAAGTCGGCCGGGTCCAGGCCGAGCTCGCGCTCGACGTGGACGGCGTTGGGCGCGACCAGCAGCAGCCGGCCCGACGGCCCGAAGAACGGGTCGAACTGGCCGAGGATCTTCGAGGACATGAAGCCGAGCAGACCGCCGACCTCGGCGGCGCTGATCTTGGAGCCGACCGCCAGGGAGAGGGCTCCCGGGGTGCGCTTCGCGGTGATCCGGTCGACCACCGGCGAGATCACGTTGGCAAAGGTGTCGGCGTTGGCCTGGATCCAGCCTCTGCGGTCGACGACCAGGACCGGAGCGGTGTCGCGGGGCGCGTCGAGGCCGGTGAACGCGCGGACGAACTCGGTCGCCTTCGCGGCGTCCGCGCGCAGCTCCTCGACGGCGTGCTGGGCCTCGTTGCGCGAGACGATCGGGCCGTCTCCGGCGACCTTCGCGCCGAGGCGTACGGCCAGGTCCCAGTCGACCATGGTCGCTCCGGACGGCCTGGGATCCTCAGCACGATGGGTCATGCCTACGACCGTAGCCGACTCGACCTACGCAGACAGTCCTATGTCGAGCATCGACACGTCGCGACCGACGTCATCGCGTCGTCGAGGGCGTCGCGTACGTCCAGGGTCTCCTCGGGCTTGAACCCGTCGGCCATGAGCACGACGACGAACGGCGTGCCGCGGGAGTCGACCGCGATGCCGGAGAGCCCGGAGACGCCGGTGAGGGTGCCGGTCTTCGCCCGGACCCGGCCGCGCCCGGGCTCGGCGTCGAAGTTGAACCGGCGCGAGAGCGAGCCGACCCAGCCGGCGACCGGAAGGCCGGTCAGCGCGGGCGCGAGCTCGGGCCGGTTGGCGCTCGCGGCGGTCTGGAGCGTGCTCACCAGCAGCGTCGGCGGGATCCGGTCCTGCCGGGAGAGACCGGAGCCGTCACGCAGGACCAGCCCGGTGGTGTCGATGCCGAGCTCCTTCAGCGTGGCCGTGATCGCCGCGGTGGAGCCGTCGAACGTCGGTGCTCCTGCGGCGACGCCGACGTGGCGGGCGAGGATCTCGGCGAGCTGGTTGTCGCTGTGCTGCAGCGTGTATTCGACGATCTCGCGCAGGGTGTCGCCGTGGCGTACGGCGAGCTGGGTGCCGGCCTTCGTGCCGCGCACCGGCTTACCGGCGACTTTGATCCCGTGCTTGACCAGGGCCTTCCGGAACTGCTCGGCGGCCTGCTTTGAGGGGTCCCGGCTGTAGCCCGCCGCCTGGGAGCCGCCGTGGTCCACGGAGAGCGCGGTGATCCCACCGACCTCGCCGCCCAGATAGGTCCGTCGCCAGGCGGGGCTGATCGTCGGGCCTCCGAAGAGGCTGTCGTCGTAGGTGAGGGTCACCGTCTTGGTGGTGCCGAGCTCCCGGGCGGTCTCCGCGGCGAGGGTGTCGAGGTCGCTGGTGGTGAGAGATGCGTCACCTCCGCCGACGAGGGTGACCGTGCTCCCCTGGAGCGTGGTGCTGGTCTCGAACCGTCGCTCCGGGCCGTACGCCTCCAGCACCGCCACGCTGGTCAGCAGCTTCGTGACGCTCGCCGGAGTCGCGGACCCGGTGCCGTGGGTGACCAGCGGCGCGCCCTTGAGCGGCGCGATCGCCGCCTTGAGGTGCCTGCCGAGCCGCTTGTCGCCGACCATCCCCCGCATCACCTGCTCCAGCGCGGCCTGATCGGGTTTTCCGGGGGTCCTCGTCTGCTCGCCCGCGACCGCCGCGGGGCTGACCGCCGCGATGCTCAGCGGGGCCGGCGGAGGGGTCGGCGCGACGTTGCCCTGGGCGTAGCGCACCCACCCCAGGGCGTACGCCGCTGCCGCCGTCCCCACCAGGAGGGCGAGCACCAGGGGCAGCACGATCGCCAGCTTTCCGCGGGCCTCGTCCGGCTCCTCGGAAGGCCACTTCGGCGCGCTGTGGGGCTCCACGGATATCCTCCTCGATGCCGGATCTGACGCCGATCGGTGTCAGACTGTCCGGCATTCCGTTTTTGGGTTTGTCTGGAGGCAGAGAAGTGACGCAGGAGTTCGACGTACTGATCGAGGTCCCCAAGGGATCCCGCAACAAGTACGAGGTGGACCACGAGTCGAACCGGCTTCGACTCGACCGCGTGCTGTTCACCTCCATGATGTACCCCGCAGACTACGGCTACATCGAAGACACCCTCGGTGGGGATGGTGACCCGCTCGACGCGCTGGTCCTGACTCCCTACCCGCTCTTCCCGGGTGTGCTCGTCCAGGCCCGCCCGGTCGCGATGTACGTCATGGAGGACGAGAAGGGCCAGGACGAGAAGGTCCTCTGCGTCCCCTGCGACCCCCGCTTCGACCACATCCAGGACCTCGCGGACGTCGACGAGTGGACGCTCAACGAGATCAAGCACTTCTTCGAGCACTACAAGGACCTCGAGCCCGGCAAGACCGTCAAGGGCTCCGACTGGGTCGGCAAGGCCGCTGCGGAGTCGGAGATCGCCGCCTCCATCGACCGCTTCAAGAACACGGCTCACTGAGTCCGTCTCGCTGGGTCCGCGCCTGTTGACCGAGGTGACTCGGTCGGGGCGCGGATGTTCACCGAGGTAACTCGGTTGGGTCGCACTGCCTTCGTGGAACTCCACGAAGGCAGTGTCTGTTTACCGAGGTAACTCGGTCAGCGTTCACCCAACGCGGCGCAGAAGGATTCGTACGTCGCGTCCACCTCCCCCGCGACGCTCGGGACGACCTTCGTTGCGGGGCGTTGTTCCACCAGGTCGGCGAGCTCGGCTGCGTACGCCCGGAGGTGCTCGTCGCCACCGGACTCCGCCACGATCTCTCTCACGATCGGGTGCCAGGGATCGCTGCCGTCGTCGCGCGCGTGGAAACGGCGTAGCGCGTCGTCCTCGACCGCCTCGAGCATGACCTCCACGAACTCGGCGCCGGCGTCGTGCGCCGCTCTCTCGAAGCGCTGGAGCTCGCTGACTCTGGCGAACAGCTGCGGAAGCACCACGTCGCCGGACTCGCTCAGGTAGCCCCGGATCAGCCCCAGCGCCGCCGGCCTGATCCGTGCACCGGCGCCGATGAAGTCGTCCCGCCACCCACTGATGTGGGTGCGCAGCAGATCGATGTCACAGACCAGCGTGCCGGGATGGTCGGCCGCGAAACGCCTGGCGAGCGTCGACTTTCCCACCCCGGGCATTCCGTTGATGAGGATCAGCCTGGCCACATGGTCAGTCAACCACCAGCTGGGGTTCAGCTGGCGATCCGCATCCGGGATTGGAACCGACCCAGCGTCCGGCGCGGGCTGTCCAGGTCGTCCCAGATGACGCGTACGAAGCCGTAGTCGGTGATCTCCCGGATCTCGTCCTCGCGCCGCTTCTCCTCGAACACCGCGTCGCTGGGCGACTGACCGGGCCTGAGCAGCTTTCCGTATTTCACCTTGCCGTCGAACTCGCCGAACAACCGGAATTGCGGCCACGCCCAGTCGACGATGCCGACCAGCGAACCGTCGGCGCGATAGACAGGCACCTGAAGCTCCGGGCGAGGCAGGCCTCCGACGCGGAACAGCCACAGACACCGCGACTCCGCGATCGATCCCGACAGCGGATTCGCATGAGCGACAGCAGCTCCGAGCGGATGGCTGAAGGGCCACTGGTTCATCCGCTGGTATTCGGCGATCAACTCCTCCTTCGTGAATGCCTTCGCTCGGAGGCCGGCATCGAGGAGGCACTGAGTGACCTCGTCGTTGGCCTGAAGGCTCGTCTCCAGCGCACATCGAACGGCAGGCAACGTACGCAGCCCGTCGCGTGTCTCGACCTCGTCCTCCCGGACGGCACCGAGGTGATGGACGACGTCCCCCTCGAGCGGTCTTCCGGCACCGTCGAGCCTGGTCACATGCACCTTGGCGAGGTCGACACCCCACAGGTCGATCCCGTGAGCGGCCATGCCGGACACGTGGCTCAGAGCGATCTTGCCGCCCAGCGAACGCTGGACGGCTCGGGCGCGCACTCGGTGACGTCCGACCGCGTCGAGCGCCGCCCATTCGTCGGCGAACACGTAGGCACCGCGTCTGATCCGATGCCATGCGCCCTGACGGACGACCGCGGTGATCTGGCGGTCTGCGTAGCCGGCGTTCTTTGCTTCGCGGCGGGTGAAGAAGCCTTCGGTGGCAGTGATGATTCGTAGTGGGTCCATGCGTCCAGGCTTCGTCCCCGCGCCGACATTTCCGACCGGAAAACGGCCCGCTGTGGATAACCCGGTCCCGAACCTCACCTGTGGAGAGTCAGCGGCCCATGTTCCGTGCGACGGGCGGGTGGATGCTCACCGAGGTAACTCGGCCAGCGACCGCTGCCATCGCGGAACTCCACGAAGTCAGTGACACCCAACCGAGTTACCTCGGTGAGCATCCCGCCCCGCCCCGCCCGACCCTCAGCCGATCAGATCCTCCGCCCGCAGCAGTTCCTCGGGCACCCCGAAGCCGTCGACGAGCAGCCGCGCGGAGGGACGCAGCTCGCGGCAGAGGCGGTTGACCTCGGCGGTGATGGCCTTGGAGCGCTCGGAGGAGAGGCGGCCGTGCTCCATGAACCACGCCCGGTCGGCCTCGATGACCGAGAGGGCGCTGAGGTCGCAGACCGTGTCCATCAGATCCCGCACCTCCCCCGAGGGCAGCCCGCGGACCTTCTCCCGGAACGCCTCGTGGATCAGCCGCTCGACGTGAGCATGAGCGACGCCGATGACGTGGTCCTGGACGGTCGAGAAGACCGCACCGGGCTCGCGCCCGGCCTTCACACCCGACTGCAGGCGCCGGGCGACGCCCGCGAGCATGTGCTCCTCGCGGAAGCGCAGCATGGCCAGGTGGTAGTCGGCGTCGAGGATGTCCGGCTCCCGCTCGCCCGCGATCGGGACGACGTCGCGGACACGTTCGAGCAGCTTGTGCACGGCGGTCCGCTCCAGGACGGTCTCGACGGCGAGACCGGCGACGAAACGTACGAGGTCGAGCTGGTCCATCTCCTCGAACTCGCTCGAGTAGCCGGTGAGCAGCCCCTTGGCGACCAGCTGCAGCAGCACGGTGTTGTCGCCCTCGAAGGTCGTGAAGACGTCGGTGTCGGCCTTCAGGGCCGCGAACCGGTTGGCGGCCAGATAGCCTGCTCCGCCGCACGCCTCGCGGCACTCCTGGATCACCCGGGTCGCGTGCCAGGTCGCCAGTGCCTTGGTGCCGGCCGCTCGCGTCTCGAGCTCGCGCCGGGCGTGCTCCGAGGTCGAGACGCCGGAGAAGACGTCGTGCAGGTCGTCGCGTACGACCTCCTGCGCGAAGCGCAGCGCATAGGTCCGCGCGACCAGCGGGAGCAGCCGCCGCTGGTGCTGGCCGTAGTCCAGGAGCAGCGACTCCTCGGCGTCCGACGACGCCTCGAACTGGCGCCGGCGCAGCGCGTAGCGGACCGCGATCGTCAGCGCGACCTCCGAGGCCCGGATCCCGGCACCACCGACCGATACCCGGCCCTGCACAAGCGTGCCGAGCATGGTGAAGAAGCGCCGCCCGGCCGACTCGATCTCCGACACGTACTCGCCAGCGGCGGTGACGTCCGCGAAGCGGTTCAACAAGGACGTACGCGGCACCCGCACGCCCGAGAACCACAGCCGTCCGTTGTCGACGCCGTTGAGCCCCATCTTGGGCCCGTCATCGGCGATCCTGACCCCGGGCGCCGGCTCACCGGAGACGCGGATCGGCACGACGAAGGCATGCACCCCACGCTCCTCGCCACCGACCACGAGCTGCGCGAAGACGACGGCCAGCTCCCCGTGACAGGCGGCGTTGCCGATGTAGTCCTTGTACGCATCCTCGCGGGTCGTCTCGATGACGAACTCGTCCGTGGCGGGGTCGTAGGTGGCCACGGTCGCCACCGCGGCCACGTTGGAGCCGTGGCCGTGCTCGGTCATCGCGAAGCAGCCGAGCAAGCGCGCGGAGACGATGTCGGCGAGGTAGCGGTCGTGGTGGCGGGCGGTCCCGAGCTGGAGGATGGCACCGCCGAAGAGCCCGAACTGCACGCCCGACTTCACCAGCAGCGACAGGTCACCACCGGCCATCTCCTCGAAGGCGGCGATGGAGGCGCCGACGTCACCGCCCCCGCCGTACTCCTTCGGGAACCCGAGCCCGGTCAGACCGGTCGCGGAGACGTCGAGGAGCATCTTCCGCACGCGCTCGCGATACTCCGGCCGGGGCAGCTCCTCGACCTCGTCGAGGAAGCCGGCGCGCTCGGCGAGCGCCGTGCGTACGTCGTGGCGGACCCCGGCGTACCGCCCGTCGAGAAGTGAAGTCAGTGCTGCGGCATCGATGGCGTTCACGCCGCCACCTTATGTCGCAGCCGAGTCGGATCAGGTCAGCTCGTGGGCGACCTTGGCCTCGCGTCCGGCGATCTCGTCGGACTCGGCGACGAGACGGCGGACACCCTTGCGCCGGAACTTCTGGTTGGCCGCCAGCCCACCGAAGTAGTAGGCGACGAGCGCGATCATGCAGCCGGCGACGTCGTCGGCCAGGTAGTGCCAGCCGAAGTAGATGGTCGCGACGACGGTGATCCCGAAGTTGATCCAGCCGGCCCAGCGGGCGATCTTGTTGTTGATCGTCGCCTGGATCATCAGCGCCACCAGCAGGGTGATGCCGCAGTGCAGCGAGGCGAAGCCACCGACCGACTGCACCACGTTGGAGTCGACGTCGAAGAGCACGTGTTGTCGGGTGAAGACCAGCGACTGCATCAGGCTGCTCGCGGGGGTGTCCGGCAGGTCGGCGTAGAGGTAGGGGTAGTTCAGACCGGGGCCGACGGTCGGCAGGCAGTAGTAGGAGACCGTGCCGAGGATCCAGGCGATGCACTGCGAGCTCACGAACCAGTAGCCGTAGGCGAGGTTGCGCGACCACACCAGCCAGCCGGCGACGGCGAACGGCACCAGCGGCAGGAACCACATGTAGATGTAGGAGAGGAACCAGGCCACCCAGCCGGTGCCGAGGAGGTCGTGGAGCAGGATCGCCGGGTCGGCGCCGAAGAGCACCGCCTTGTCGATCAGGTGCAGCTCGTGGTCGAACTCATAGGTCTCCGGCACCACGAACGGCAGGAACGACTTGAGGTTCCGGTAGCAGACGTAGACCAGGTAGAAGCAGACGATGCCCATCGCCACGAGCGTCAGCCGCTCGCGGGTCCAGTGGGTGCGGACCCGCTCCTTGAAGATCGGCCCCATCTCCGCCCACTTGAACTTGGACTTCCACAGCGTGCGTGGCACGAGGTCGACGAGGAGGGCTGCTCCGACGAGGAGGGGAAGACGGAGCCAGGACGGTCCGAGGAACCCCTCCGGGTCGAGCATGCGCTTGTCGACGATCTGCGCGGTCACGACTGCGATCAGGCCGAAGATCAGCGCGCTGCTGACGAGGAAGATCTGAGCGCGTCGATACATAGCCGCTGATTCTAAGTGGCCGGTGGTTACTCCACCGATTTCCGGACGTACGCCCCGGGGATGGCCAGCCGGTTCGGCTCGACCCTCAGCCTGACCGACTCCCCTGGGGCCGGCGCCGAGTCGGCGACGGCGTCGACCTCGCCGACGTCCTCGAGACGTACGACGAGCCGGTGCTGCTCCGGCGTGGCCCTGGCCGAGACGACGGTGCCGGTGAGCGGGCCTGCCGGATCGGCGACGAAGGCGGAGCGGCGGAGGGCCACAGCGTCGGCGGGGTCCATCCCGGCGGCCTTCAGCACCGGGTACGCCGCAGGCCCCTCGAGCACGCGGGCATAGCCCAGGAACAGGGCTGCCCAGGCGTCCGTCGGATGTGCCCACACCTCGCGAAGGGTCCCCTCCTGCACCAGGTGGCCGTCGCGCAGGAGCGCGATCCGGTCGGCCACCGCGAACGCCTCCTCCTGGTCGTGGGTGACCATCAGCGCGGTGGTGCCCGCCTCGTGCAGGATGCGTCGCAGGTCGCCGGCGAGCCGTTCTCGCAGCCCCGCGTCGAGCGCGGAGAGCGGCTCGTCGAGGAGCAGCAGCCGCGGCTCGACAGCGAGCGCCCGCGCGAGCGCGACCCGCTGGCGCTCACCCCCGCTCAGGGTGGTCGGAAGACGGTCCTGGTAGCCGCCCAGGCCGACGAGCTCCAGCAGCTCGGCGACCTTCGTCGTGCGGTCGGCGGCCGGGATTCGGCGCAACCGCATCGGGTAGGCGACGTTGTCCCCGGCCCTGAGATGCGGGAACAGCTGACCGTCCTGGAACATCAGCGCGAACCCACGCTTGTGCGTCGGCACCCCTCGCAGCGACCGCCCGTCCCAGCTGATCTCCCCCGTCGCCGGCTCCAGCCCCGCCACGGCCCGCAACAGGGTCGACTTCCCCGACCCCGACGGTCCGAGCAGCGCCAGCACCTCCCCGTCCGCCAGCTCCAGGCTGACGTCCTCGACCGCGGCCTTCCCGTCGTACGCCACCGACACCTCACGCAGCGACAGCATCGCAACCTCGATCCTGCCGAAGCGTCAGCCCGGTCGGCCGAGGCGTCAGCCCGGTCGGCCGAGCCGGCACAACCGTGACGTCTCGCCCGACGTACGCGACGCCTCGCCCGACGTAGGCGACGCCTCGCCCGACGGGGGTGACTTCTCGGCGGTTCACAGTGCTCCGATCGACGGGACGCGGAGACGCTCGACGAGGAGCATGACCGCAGCAGTGGCAAGGGCGAGGACACAGGCGGCGGCGAGAGCCATGCCGTAGTTGTCGGATCCCGGACGGGACAGCAGCCGGAGGATGACGACGGGCAGCGTGGGGCGCTCCTCGCGGACGAGGAAGGAGGTCGCGCCGAACTCCCCCAACGAGGCCGCGAAGGCGAAGCCGGAGGAGGCGAGGAGCGGCTTCCAGATGGCAGGCAGGTCGACGGTCATGACCGCGCGCAGCGGCCCGGCCCCGAGCCCGGCGGCGGCCTGCCGGAGACGATCGTCGACGGATGCCAGGACGGGCACCAGCGTCCTCACCACCAGGGGCAACGCGACCAGCGCCTGGGCCAGCGGTACCAGCCACGGCTCGTCCCGGAAGTCGAACGGACCCGACCCGAGCGTCAGGTAGAGCCCGAGTCCGAGGGTGACGGCACTGACCCCGAGCGGCACCATGAACAGCCCGTCGAGGACCGCACGCACGCGACGCTCGGCGAGCGTCCGCGATCTCCGGGTCACCGCGAAGGCCACCAGCAGCCCGAGCACGAGCGCAACGACCGACGCCTGCACCGCGACCGCCAGCGACGTCATCAGCGCCGTGGTGACCGGCACCGGCAGCGGCGGGTCGAACCCGGGGGTCTGCAGGGCGACATAGTTCCCGAGGCTCCACCGGTCCTCGACCCGCAGCGACCCGAGCAGCAGCGCCAGCAGCGGTCCGGCCACCAGCAGGACGAGCACCGACGTCGACAACAGAGCGGGTAGGTCCCGCAGCGACACCCGCCGGCGGCGTACGACGACCCTGGACTGCGCAGGGTCGGGCACCGAACGCAGCCGGCCGGCCACGACCAGCAGCCCGATGACGACGATCAGCTGGAGCACCGACAGCACCGCGGCACCGGGCAGGTCGAACAGGGTGAAGGTCAGCTTGTAGATCTCGGTCTCGATGCTGTTGTAACGCACCCCGCCGAGGGTGAGGACGATCCCGAACGCGGTGGCGCAGAAGAGGAAGACGACCGACGCGGCCGAGACGATCGCCGGCCGCAGCGCCGGCAGGGTGATCGTCACCAGCACCCGGAAGGGCGACGCCCCCAGTGCCGCGGCGGCCTCACCGGGACGCGGGTCGAGCGACTCCCAGGCCGCCCCGACCGCCCGGATCACGACCGAGGCGTTGAAGAAGACCAGCCCGAGGATGATCGCGGTCGGTGTCCCGTCCAACCCGAGCGACGCCAGCAGCCCCGCCTCGCCGATCAGCTCACGGAAGGCGACCCCGACGACGACGGTGGGGAGCACGAACGGCACCAGCAGTCCCGCCCGGATCACACGCTGCAGCGGAAACGCCAGTCGATGGAGCGCGAACGCGGCCGGCAACCCCAACGCGACGCTCAGCACCGTCGCGAGCCCCGAGGACCACAGCGTGAACCAGAGCGCCCGCTGGATCCCCGGGCGCCCCACGACCCGGGACACGACCGACGGGTCGAAGGAACCGCCGAAGAACAGCCCGCGCTGCACCATCCCCGTGACCGGCAGGACGAAGAAGACCGCCAGCACGGCCACCGGGACGGCGGCGAGCGCGACCAGGGTCCCTACGCGACGGGTGGAGCTCACTGCGCGATCGTGTCACTCCAGGTCGCCAGCCACGCTTCCCGGTTCTCCTCGATCTCCTGCGGCTCGACGGAGAGCGGCGAGGTGGGCTGCTGGGCGAACTTCGCCCAGTCGGCGGGCAGCTTCACGTCGGATGCGACGGGGAACACGTACATGCTCTCCGGCAGTGCCCCCTGCACGCTGTCGGAGAGCATGAAGTCGATCAGCGCCTGGGCGCCCTCGGGGTGGTCGGCACCCTTCAGCACGCCGGCGTACTCGACCTGGCGGAAACAGGTGTCGAGCAGGGCTTTCGTCGTCGTCGCACCGTCCTTGACGGTGAAGGCCGGCGAGGAGTCGTAGGAGACGACGATCGGCCGCGTCCCCTTCCCGCCGCCCTGGGTGAAGTCGGAGTAGTAGGCCTGGTCCCAGCCGTCGACGACCTTGGCGCCGTTGTCCATCAGCTTGGCCCAGTAGTCCGCCCAGCCGTCCTCGCCGTACTCGGCCACGGTCGACAGCAGGAATGCCATCCCCGGCGTCGACGTCGCCGCACCCGGAGTCACGAGAAGATCCTTGTACGCAGGCTCGGCCAGGTCGTCGAGCGACTTCGGCGGCGTCAGCTTCTTCGCCGCGAACCACTCGGTGTCGACGTTGACGCACACGCTGCCGTTGTCGATCGGGGTGAGGAAGTGCTTCTCGTCGCCCGGGAGGTCGTAGTCGGAGACGCCCTGGGGGATCTCGGAAGGCGTGTAGGCCTCCAGCGCGCCCTGGTCGATCGCCCGGCTGGCGAAGGTGTTGTCGACGCCGAAGACCGCGTCGCCGTCGGGGTTCCCGGTGTCCATGGCGATCTTGGTGGTCAGCTCGCCACCGTCGCCCGCGTGCCGGATCTCGGCGGTGTAGCCGGTCTTCTCGGTGAACTCGGCCAACACCTCCTTCGGCAGCGTGAAGCTGTCGTGGGTCAGCAGCACGACCGTCTTGTCGCCGGCAGCCTCCGACTTCTTGGCGTCCGGCTCGGCGGGGGTGCTCCCGCAGGCGGACAGCAGCAGCGCCGAGACCGCAGTGATCGCAGTGGCAGTGATGGCAGGCGTACGCATGCGCATTTCTGACTCCCTTCGCCGGTATCAACCGGAGCAGGTTCGGAGGGTCTGCGGCGCTGTTCGCCGCACTCTCAGGCCTCCCGGCCTCCCCTGTCTGTTCCCGCAAACACTACTGCTTGCGAGAATCCACCCATGACCGACGTCGCCATCTCGTCCTTCGACGACCTCCCCCCGAAGACCGCGTACGCCCTGTGGCGGCTGCGCCAGGAGGTCTTCGTCGTCGAGCAGGACTGCCCCTACCTCGACCTGGACGGCCGCGACCTCGAGCCCGGGACGCGTCACGTGGTGCTGACCGATGGCGACCAGCTCGCCGGCACCGCCCGCATCCTCGACGACGGCGACGTGTGGCGGATCGGCCGCGTCGCCCTCGCCCCCTCCCACCGCGGCAAGGGCCTGGCCGACGTGATCATGAAGGCCGCCGTCGAGGCCGTCACCGACCGTGACATCGTCCTCGACGCTCAGTCGCCGCTGGCCGGCTGGTACGCCAAGCTCGGGTTCGTGAAGGACGGCGAGGAGTTCCTCGAGGACGGCATCCCGCACACCCCGATGCGGCTCACTCGCTGACGGGGGCGAACAGGACGCTCGCCTCGGTCTCCTCACGCGTGGCGAGCCCCCGAGCCACCAGCAGCTCCAAGTGGGCCTTGGTCTCCATGACCGCGAGACCGGCGTTGAAGTAGTCGAGCTCGGCGAAGGCGCGCTCGTGGCGGGTCCAGCCGAGGTCGTTGGCCACCTCCAGCGCCGAGCGCCGACCGGCCTTCAGCGAGGCCAGCGACTGGGCGAGCCGGGACTCGTGGTGGGCCAGGAGCTCGTCGACGCGGGTGTGGGACGACGGCGCGACCGGGCCGTGAGCAGGGAGAAGTCGCAGGTCAGGCAGGGAGCGGACCTTGGTCAGCGAGGCCATGAAGTCGCCCAGCGGGTCGATGACCGGCACCGGCTCGAAGCCGATCGACGGCGTGATCGTGGGCAGCACGTGGTCGCCGGCGAACAGGACCGAGCCGGCCAGGTCCGCATAGACGTAGTGACCCTGGGTGTGGCCGGGGGTGTGCACGGCGTCGACGTCGCGGCCGGCCACGTCCAGGCGTACGTCACCCTCGAGCCAGCGGTCGGGCATCCGCCAGTGCGAGGGTTCGGGCAGCGGAGGTGGGTTCGCGGCCCACTTCTCCGCCAGCTCCGGTGCGCCGGCATGGGCGAGCAGCCGGTCGGTCGAGACCCAGCCGTCGAGGTCGCCGTTGGTGAGCTCCAGGGTGGGCCGGTCACCGGCGCCGAGCAGCACGTCCGCGCCGAACTCCTCACCCAGCACCGAGGCGAGCGTGTAGTGGTCGCGATGGACGTGGGTGACCAGGAAACGCCGGATGTCGCCGAACTCGAAACCGAGCTTCTTCAGCCCCGACTCCAGCGCAGAGCGCCCCTCGGTGATCGCCCAGCCACCGTCGACCAGGGACAGCCCGTCCGAGCCCTCGAGGACGTAGATGTTGACCGCCTTGAGCCCGTCCATCGGCAGCGGCAGCGGGATCCGGTGCACGCCGTCGGCGACCGTCCAGGCGCCCGGAGCGGACCAGTGCTCCCCCGAGTCAGGCGAGACGGCAGTGGCGGTCGACTGGCTCATCGGCTGGCTCATCGGTCTCCTTCGGGTCGACCTCTCCAGAGCCAGAGCAGACCCAGGATCGGCAGCAGAGCAGGAACGAATCCGTATCCGCTCCCGAACTTCGACCATACCGATGCATCCGGGAACCAGGACGGAACGACCAGGGACAGGACACCGACGACGAGCACGCCGGCCAGCTCGACCCACAGCATGATCTTCGCGAAGCCCGCTGATCCGGCAGCCGCCCGGCGGATCGCGAACCAGCCGGCGACGTAGGTGGCCGCGGCGACCATCGAGAGGGAGTAGGCGATCGGGGCCTCGTCGAAGCGGGTGAAGACCTGCACCAGCGACCGGGCGCCCGCCGCGAGCACGAAGATCGCGTAGACGGTCAGCAGCACCAGGTGCGGACCGGAACGGGTCTTGGCGGGCGAGGTTGCGGTCATCGGACCATCATGACGCGTACGGCCACGACCCCCGTCGCCAGGGCCGCCGCCGCGATCACGCCCGAGGACCAGGTCGAACGGTCCTCGCGCATCGTCTGCAGGGCCAGCGGCATGAGGCACACCAGCGCACCGAGATAACCGAGGAAGGTCGAGAGCGACTCCGGCTTGCGCCCGGCCGACCAGCCGGCCAGCGCCCCGATCGCGAGCACGACCGCCAGGATCTCGAGCATCCACGCCAGCTGGTCGAGCCACTTCGGCCGCGGCGCCTTCAGCACCACTCCGACGACGGCCGCGATCGTCACGAACGCGGCGTATGCGGCCACGATTATTCCGATCGGAGTCAGGGCGTCCACGTGCCAATATTCTCTGATGACCTCCGTCGTTCCCGATCCGGGGCTCGTCGCCCGCCTCCGCGCCGCTGGCTGCGTCTTCGCCGAGGAGGAGGCAGCCCTCCTCGAAGCGGCACCGGTCCCGCCGCAGGAGCGAGAAGCGATGGTCGTACGCCGCGTGGCCGGCGAGCCGCTGGAGCTCATCCTGGGATGGGCCGAGTTCTGCGGGCTCCGGATCCGGGTCGCGCCCGGGGTGTTCGTGCCCCGGCAGCGCTCGGCGCTGATGGTCGAGCTCGCCTGCCGGACGACCGAGCGGGGTGCGGCCCGGAGGGTGCTCGATCTCGGCTGCGGCACCGGCGCGCTGGGCGCCGCCGTCGCGGCCCGCGTCCCGAACGTGGAGATCTGGGCAACCGACATCGACCCGGCCGCCGCCGAGTGCGCCCGCCTGAATCTGCCGCCGGAGCGGGTGCTCCTCGGCGACCTCTACGGCCCGCTCCCCCGCGACCTCGCGTTCGACGTGATCGTGGCCAACGCGCCGTACGTCCCGAGCTCCGAGATCGGCAACATGCCGCCCGAGGCGCGCGACCACGAGCACCATGTGGCGCTCGACGGCGGCACCGACGGGCTCGACGTCCAGCGCCGCGTGATCGAGCAGGCGCCGAAGCATCTGGCGCCCGGCGGCGTACTCGTCATCGAGGCCGGCCAGGAGCAGGCGCCCGTCACCGCGGCGCTGATGCGGGAGCAGGGGCTCGTCGCGGAGATCCATCACGACGAGGAGCTCTACGCGACCGTGGTCACCGGAACGGCCCGCTGAAACGCGCCAAAAGCGAGGCATCCCTCTGATTGCACACCACCCCCGCAGTGTGCATTCAGAGGGACCGCCATCGGGAGGGTCGTCCACCCCCCACCGGTGGACGACCTTCTCGCCGATGAAACGGACCACCCGCGGATCCATGACGCGGGTTGAGAAGAATTTCTTCGAGATTCGCGTCAGACTTCCGACATGGAGGCGTTGGGGGTGACCCACCTGGTGCCGTTGTCCCTGCTCGCAGCGGGGATCGTGGGCGTGGTCTGGCTGGGCAGACAGCAGCGCGACGGCGAGCTCCCGTCGAGATTCTCCCGAGCATTCGCCCTCACGATCCCACTGACGACGATCCCGCTGCAGGCTCACGAGTGGGTCACCGACTTCGACCTCTTCATCGATCTGCCGATCCATCTGTGCGATCTGGCGTGGATGGCGGCCGCGGTCGCGCTGTGGACGCACCATCCCTACCCGACCGCACTGACCTGCTTCTGGGGCCTCACGCTGACCACCCAGGGCGTGTTCACCCCGGATGTGAGGGACTTCCCGGAAGTCAGCTACATCACCTTCTGGGGCATGCACCTGATGGTCGTGCTCGCCGCGGTCTACCTGGTCTTCGGGCTCAAGCTGGTCCCACGATGGCGTGACTACGGCTGGGTGGTGGCGACCACCGCGGTGTGGGCCGCGGCGGCGTACGTCCTCAACCTCGTCCTCGACGCCAACTACGGCTACCTGCGCTACAAGCCGGAGTCGGGCTCGATGCTCGACCTGCTGGGCCCGTGGCCCCTCTACATCCTCAACGAGATCGTGCTCATCGCGGGAGTGTGGGCACTGGTCACGTTGGGGCTGCGGATCTGGGCACGTCAGGACGGGTCGGCGAGGACCCCGGTGCGCTCGTAGTCGGCGAGAGCCGCGGCGTACGGTGCCAGGTCGATGCCCTTCTCGCTGACCCAGGCGTCGTCGTAATAGGACGAGCGGTAGCGCTCCCCGGAGTCGCACAGCAGCGAGACGACGCTGCCCTCTGTGCCGGCCGCCACCATGTCGCGTACGACGCCCAGCGATGCCCACACGTTGGTGCCCGTCGAGGGGCCGACCGAGCGGCCCATCCGGTTCGAGAGCCATCGCATCGTCGCGATCGACGCCGCGTCGGGCACCTGGACCATGTCGTCGACGACCCCGCCGACGAAGGACGGCTCGACCCGCGGCCGCCCGATCCCCTCGATGCGCGACGGCATCCCGGTGGCGTAGTCGGAGGTGTCCATCTCCCAGCCGCCGTAGAAGGCGGAGTTCTCCGGGTCAGCGACCATCAGCT
Source organism: Nocardioides sp. NPDC051685 (assembly GCF_044453405.1). NCBI lineage: Bacteria > Bacillati > Actinomycetota > Actinomycetes > Propionibacteriales > Nocardioidaceae > Nocardioides > Nocardioides sp. NPDC051685. The sequence continues at coordinate 875,241 of NZ_JBITCR010000001.1, forward strand.
TGGTGGGGTGGCGGCGGTAGTGGAGGTAGCGGCCGATGGTGGCCGAGGTGCCGCCGGTGCCGGCGGAGACGACGATCCAGGCCGGGACCGGGTGACGCTCCTGCGACATCTGGTCGAAGATCGACTCGGCGATGTTGTTGTTGCCGCGCCAGTCGGTGGCCCGCTCGGCGTAGGTGAACTGGTCCATGTAGTGGCCGCCGCACTCGCGGGCGAGGCGCTCGGCCTCGGCGTACATGTCCGGAGCCTTGTCGACGAAGTGACAGCGGCCGCCGTACCACTCGATCAGGCGGACCTTCTCCGCCGAGGTCGAGCGTGGCATCACCGCGACGAACGGCAGCCCGAGGAGGCCGGCGAAATAGGCCTCGGAGACCGCAGTGGATCCCGAGGAGGCCTCGACGACCGTCGAGCCCTCGTGGAGCCAGCCGTTGCAGACCGCGTAGAGGAACAGCGACCGGGCCAGGCGGTGCTTCAACGAGCCGGTGGGGTGGCTCGACTCGTCCTTGAGGTAGAGATCGATCCCGGGGCAACCAGGCAGGGGCACCGCATGGAGATGGGTGTCGGCCGAGCGCTGCGCGTCGGCCTCGACGCGGCGTACGGCATCAATGATCCAGGCACGATGGGAGTCGGAGAGGCGTGGCACCGCCCGAGCGTAACTCCACCCTGAACTACCACCGACACGTGCGGTGGGCCACAATGACGGACGGAATCATGTCGGGTCCGGGCAGTGAAGTTGCCCACAACTTAGACCGATCTAAGGACCCCGATTAACCATTGCGGCCTCAAAAGCGAGACAAAAGACCTGTGGACGAACCTCTTGACGTAGTGCTGATCGGCGGCGGCATCATGAGCGCCACCCTGGGTGTGCTCCTCCAGGAGCTGGAGCCCAGCTGGTCCATCAAGATGATCGAGCGGCTCGACTCGCTCGCGGTCGAGTCCTCCGGACCATGGAACAACGCCGGCACCGGTCACTCCGCGCTGTGCGAGCTCAACTACAGCCCGCAGAACCCTGATGGTTCGGTCGACATCTCCAAGGCCGTCAACGTCAACGAGCAGTTCCAGCTCTCCCGCCAGCTGTGGTCCTTCCTGGTCGAGAACGGCCGCATCCCGGACCCGGACAAGTTCATCCACACCGTCCCGCACATGTCCTTCGTGTGGGGCGCCGAGAACGTCGACTACCTCCGCAAGCGCTACGAGGCCCTCTCGGCCCACCCGCTCTTCCCCGGGATGGAGTTCTCCACCGACCCCGAGGTCATCAGGGGCTGGGCGCCGCTGCTGCTCGAGGGCCGCTCGGCCAAGTCGCTCGCCGACGAGCCGATCGCGGCCACCTGGACCAACGCCGGCACCGACGTCGACTTCGGCTCGCTCACCTCGATCCTGACCCGCACCCTGGTGGACAAGGGCGCCGACCTGGAGACGTCCTCCGAGGTCACCGACCTGCACCAGACCATGGACGGCTTCTGGCACGTCTACGGCCGCAACGAGTCCGGGAAGTACCACCTGCGTTCGCGCTTCGTCTTCGTCGGCGCCGGCGGCTACGCGCTGCCGCTGCTGCAGAAGGCCGGGATCCAGGAGATCCGCGGTTTCGGCGGCTTCCCCGTCTCCGGTGAGTTCCTGCGTACGTCGAAGCCGGAGCTCGTCGCCCAGCACCGCGCCAAGGCCTACGGCAAGGCCGCCGTCGGCGCACCGCCCATGTCGGTGCCCCACCTCGACACCCGCTACGTCGAGGGCAAGACCCACCTGATGTTCGGTCCGTACGCCGGCTGGAGCCCGCGCTTCCTCAAGACCGGATCGCTCACCGACCTGTTCCTCTCGGTGCGGCCCCACAACCTGCTGCCGATGCTGCGGGCCGGGCTCACCAACATGGATCTCACCGTCTACCTGGTCAAGGAGCTGCTGCGCTCGCCGCGCAAGAAGTTCGACGACCTCCTCGACTTCTTCCCTGCCGCCGACCGCAAAGACTGGGAGCGGATCATCGCCGGCCAGCGGGTGCAGGTCATCCGCCCCGACGGCGTGCTCCAGTTCGGCACCGAGGTCATCACCGCCGAGGACGGCACCATCGCCGGTCTGCTGGGTGCCTCCCCCGGCGCCTCGACCGCCCCGGCGATCATGGTCAACGTCCTGCGTCGCTGCTTCCCTGACCGTTGGGACGGCTGGCAGCCGCAGCTCAAGACGATGATCCCGGCCACCGGTGCCGAGCTCAGCGACGACCCCGAGCTCGCTGCCGAGACCTTCGCGCGTACGGACCGCCAGCTCCACCTGGGCTGAGCGCGGGGCGGGACCCGTCCCTGACGTACGGGCGCGCAACGCGCCGATACGGCCTTCCAGATGTCAGGGGCGCCCCGCGACGGTCAGCACATGAGGTGGGCGGCCACTGCTGCCGCCTGGACCCGGATCTCGGGGATGGCGGTGGCCTCGTAGAGCGCGCCTTTGCAGGGCGGGCCGACGGTCAGAAGATTCGGTACGACGCGGCCGTCTGCTCCGATGACCCGGCCGTCCTCGGTGACGTCGAGGCCGAGGCGGAGGGGGTCGGGGGCGATCAGGCCGCGCTTCTGGAGCGCGAGCAGGAGCGGGTTGTCGGTGCGGGTGATGTCGGGTGAGGGGCCGGTGCAGTTGACCACCGCGGTGACCTCGCGGTCGCCGTCGGCCAGCGTGACGATCGGACCGGCGTCCTCCACCCGGCAACCGAGCACCCCTCCGCCGAGTATCTCCAGGCGTCCCTCGGCCTGGTAAGTGTCGAGGAGGGCGGCGATGCGCGGGGCCATGCGGTGGCGGCGTACCTCCCACTCGCGGGCGTAGACCTCGCGGAAGCGACGGCGCTCGGGCTCGGGCAGGCGGCGCCAGATCGACTGTGTCGGGCCGCGGAGGCCGTCGATGACGGCCCGCCAGTCGACGCCGAGGTCGGCCGCGTGCTCGATCTGGTCGCGTACGAGGCGGACGATGCCGTCGGCGGTCAGCGGTCCCTCGGGGATCGGGGTCACCCAGGAGGTGAACTGGTCGTCGACGTGGGGGTTGGGCACCAGGCCGTGGCGACTCACCATGATCACCCGGCGGGCCGGGGAGTCGTCGAGCAGCGTGACCGTCGTGTCGACGGCGGTCAGCCCGGTCCCGACGACGAGCACGGTCGCATCCTCCGGCAGCGTGCTGATCCGGGCCAGGTCCCAGGGGTCCGACAGATTCCACGGCGCCTCGGGCAGACCGTCCAGCGGCTGGGGCGGCGGGTTGCCGTAGGCGAGGACGACGGCGTCGGCGGCACGGCCGACATCGTCGCTGGTCAGCACATGGAAACCGGCACCGACCGGTTCGACGTCGATGACCGTCTCACCCACCGTCCCCAGCGTCCCGGGACCACTCTCGGCCGCACCGGCGAGCCGGTCACGCAGGTAGCGCGCGTAGTCGCGTCGGGGCAGGAAGTCGATCGGGCCCAGCTCGATGCCGGCCTCGGCCGCCCAGTCGAGCAGATCGTCACGATCGTCGGGGAAACCCGACATGTTGTTGGCCCGGACGTTGAGGAGATGACGGCCGTCGGTGGTCGAGTAGGCCACCCCGTAGCCGGCCTCTCCCCGTGCCTCGAGGAGCGTGACCGACGCACCTCGGCGGAGCAGGTTGATCGCGGTCAGCGTGCCGCTGGCTCCTCCTCCGATGATCGCCACCGTCGGGGTGGAGGTCGGCGTCGGCGGCGCGGCATCTGTCGTCACTCCGACAGGGTAACGACACTATCCAGGCTTTGTTCACCGGGTTACTCGCATATCAGAGAAACCGCACAAATCTATTTGCAAAGATCTCTTTGCATTCTACGGTTGACGCATGGCAGCACGCGAGATCGTCCCCGGAGTCGACCAGCTCAAGGCCCTCACCCACCCCGTGCGCGTACGCATGCTCGGGATCCTCCGCATCGACGGGCCGGCGACGGCGACCACTCTGGCCGCTCGCCTCGGCATCAACAGCGGCGCGACCTCCTACCACCTCCGACAGCTCGCGCAGCACGGGTTCATCGAAGATGACGAGAGCCGCGGCAACGCCCGGGAGCGCTGGTGGAAGGCCGTCCACCAGATGACGGTGACCGGCGACAGCGACGTGCCCGAAACCGCCGAAGGGCAAGAGGCTCTCGGCGCCTATCTGCAGACCGTCGTCACCATCTACACCCAGCAGCTCCAGAAGGCACTCGAGGAGCGCGAGCTCATCGCCAAGGAGTGGCGCGAGGTCTTCAACCTCAACGACCGGGTCGTACGCCTCACCCCGAGCCAGGCCCGGCGGCTGCAGGAGCAGGTCAACGAGGTCGTCTTCGGCTTCGAGGACGACCCCGACGGCGAGCCCGTGACGGTCCAGTTCCACACCTTCGCCCTGCCGGGGCACCTCGGCCCCGACCCAGAGAAGGACTGACCCATGAGACTCCCCCTCTACGGCTGGCTGGCCGCCGAGACCATCTCGCTGGTCGGCACCCGCATCTCGATGCTGGCGTTGCCCTGGTTCGTGCTCGAGACGACCGGCAGCCCCGCCAAGGCCGGCCTGATCGCACTCTTCGAGATGACGCCGCTGCTGCTCAGCAAGATCTTCGGCGGCCCGGTCATCGACCGCATCGGCCCACGCCGCGTCGCGATCGCGTGCGACCTGGGCTCGGCCGTCGTGGTCGGCCTCATCCCCCTTCTGTACGCAGCAGGCCAGCTGCACTTCCCGATCCTGCTCGCTCTCGTCGCCCTCGCCGGCGCGCTGCGCGGCCCCGGTGACGCCGCGAAGTCGTCGATGATCCCGCAGCTGGTCGAGGCGGCCGGCGTCCCGACGGAGCGGGCCACGGGGCTCCACTCGTTCGTCGAGCGCACCGCCTCGATGCTCGGCGCCGCCGCGGCGGGGCTGCTGATCGGGCTGGTCGGCGCGACCAACGCGATCGTGATCGACGCCGCCTCGTTCGCGGTCGGTGCGCTGGTGCTCGCGGTGACGACCGCCGGGCTGACACGGCTCCGCGCCCCCGAGCCCGCCGAGGCGTCCGCGGACCCCGCCTCCTACCGTGCCCAGCTCGCCGAGGGATGGCACTTCCTCCGCCGCGACCGGGTGCTCCTGGGGATCGCGTTCATGGTCGCGCTGACCAACCTGATCGACCTGGCCTGGAGCAGCGTACTGATGCCCGTATGGGGTCAGGAGCACGCCGGCCCGGAGACGATCGGGCTGCTGTTCGCCACCTTCTCCGGCTTCTCCGCGCTGGGATCGGCCGTGGCCGCGGCGCTCGGCGACCGGATGCGCCGCTACCCGACGTACCTGGTCTGCTTCCTCGTCACCGGGATCCCGCGCTTCCTGGTGATCGCGTTCGGGGCGCCGCTGTGGGTGGTGTTCGTGGTCTTCGCGATCGGCGGGACCAGCAGCGGGTTCATCAACCCGATCCTGGGCGCGATCCAGTTCGAGCGGATCCCCGCGCACGTGCTCGGCCGGGTGATGTCACTGATCTCGGCGTTCGCCTGGGGGCTGATGCCGCTCGGTGGGCTGCTCGGCGGCAGCCTCGTCTCTGCCTTCGGCCTGACCACGGCTCTGGTGGGCTGCGGAATCGCGTACTTCGTGGTCACGATGTTCCCGGCCGTCGACCCGACCTGGAAGCAGATCGAGCGACGTCGCCCCGCGGTGCCAGTCCGCGAAGAAGCTCTGCGGTAACTCCTGGGGCGGACGCGATGGTTGCCGTCGAGGCCAAGCCGTGGTCGCTGGCCCGAGTATTCGGGCGGACGTCAGCCGATCAAGTCGGACGTCGGGCGCCTCGACAAGCTCGGGGGTTTTGACCAACTCGGTCCCCGGACTAGCTCTCTTGCGAACGAATGAATTTTCGTTCACCCGCGCAGTGGGTTTTGCCGCCCGCGAACCTGTCATGCTGGCGGGGTGGAGGATCAGCTGCTTGCGGAGCTTCGGTTGCCGTCGCCGGTTGTCGAGATAGACGATGACCGGTTCGCGGCGGCGGGAGTGCGGGTGCTGCTGAAGCGGGATGATCTGATCCATCCCGAGGTTCCGGGGAACAAGTGGCGGAAGCTGAAGTACAACGTCGCGTCGGCTCGGGAGCACGGGTTCGAGACGCTGCTGACCTTCGGTGGGGCGTACTCGAACCACATCAGGGCGACGGCCGCGGTGGCGGCCCGGTTCGGGTTCGGGTCGATCGGGGTGATCCGGGGCGAGGAGCATCTGCCGTTGAAGCCATCGCTTCAGTACGCCCGCGTGCAGCGACGCTACTTAGATCATCGCCCGCTGTACTCCTGCTGGGCTTCCAATCCAGTCGACCTCTCGCAAAGAGCAAGAGTCCACTCGCCGGTTTTCACGTCCAGTTGACGCCCGAATCCGACCCACAGCCCGCCCATGCTGCGCCCATCTGAGGCGATGACCAACTGAAGCGCGCCATGGTACGTGGCACCCTCGTAGGGGCCATCCAGGGCCGTCGCCTCACGCCAGGTGCCGGTCGCCACTGGCGGCTCAATCGCGAGATCGAGACTGAGCGTCGAACCGGACGAGTGCGGCAAGTTGGTGGCGAGCAGACGATCACCCTGCTCGTGCATCACGACGTAGTGTTCGTAGACGTGGTCCGTCGACTGGCCAGAACCGCGGAGCACGTACCGCGAGAGCCATATCCCTTCAAAGCTAGGTACATCCGGGCCCATTGCCATCACCGACTTCTTCACCGCGGGGCATCTGCTTAGCCCATCGCACGCTACCCGAAGCCGCTGCTCACGATGACCGATTCGACACCGACACGACACCCGCCGTATCGGTTCAGTCGACCTCTGCGGTAAGCGGGCTCAGGTCGTACTGCTGGCGCGTCGCCGCATCAGTGGCGGTGTCGACCAGGTCGAGGTTCCACGGCCCGGAGTCCACACGGAACTCCTTGTCGAACCCGACCCACTTGCCTGCCATACTGCGGCCGGTGGGGTCGACGATCACCTGGAGGGCCCCGTGGTACACGGCTCCTTGGTAGTAGCCGGCGACGGCTGTGTGTTCTATCCACGTGCCTGTTCCGATAGGGCCACGCATCGTGAGCGTCAGTGACACCGGCGAATCGTTGGAGTTCGGAAGGCTTTCAGCCGACAACTGGCTGCCGTTCTGGAGAATGACCACGTGGTGGTGGCGGGAAATTGCACCCCGCGCAGTGCTCTCATATGTGTAGTGGCTGTGCCATATGCCGCTGAGGGAAAGCCCGTAGGCCGTGGTCGGATCTGGTGACGTCAGTTCGTCCTGCGTTGTGCCGAGGGCCTTGGCAATGAACGAGAGCCACTCACGCGGCGTGCGCTTTCCTTTCTCCCACCGGTAGATCTCCTGACGACCCAATGTGCCCGCCGTGACTCCGGCCGCTCGACATACCTCGGCGGCCAACCTGTCCTGGCTCCAGCCGAGTTTTTGCCTGCGCTGGCGGATCCTTTCCCCGATCTCCACTTCCTCATTCTGGCCTACACCTGGCCTACATGCAGGGCGACACGAGGCATCTACTGCCTCCTTTACCCGGGCGGCAGATTGAGGGCACGGCCGGGGCGGTGGACGCAGCGAGCATGCCCCGGGTGAGGGCGCGACTCTTCTGCCCCGCCGCCTTGGCCGATCCAGGTGATGGTTGTGATCGGAGGACCGGGACATGGACGTGGCCAAAACAGGCCCAGCAGGCGACCTTGGCGGCCGCCGGATGACGCCGCGGCGATCGCTGCCCGGACGCCCACGCCACATCCCCGCCACCAGCGCGAAAGCACCACGCGACCAGGTGCTCGATGCCGCTGCCGAACTCTTCGTGACCAGGGGGTTCGCGGCCACCTCGACCCGGGAGATCGCGGAGCGGGTCGGCATTCGGCAGGCGTCGCTCTACTACCATTTCGCGGGGAAGGACGAGATCCTCGCTGAGCTGCTGCAGCGCTCCGTACGTCCCACCGTCGACAAGATCGCCAAGATCGAGGCCCTGGTCCCACCTCAGACCCACGCGACCGCGCTCTACCTCCTCGCCCTCATCGACATCCGCACCCTGACCGAGGCACCCCACAACGTCGGCATCCTCTATGGACAGTCCGACGTGACCAACAGCGAGGTCTACGCCGAGTTCCACCGCGCCCGCCAGGAGCTCGTCGACGCCTACGGCCGCCTCGGCCTCAAGTCCGCCTCACCCGACATCGCTGCCGATACCGACGCCCGAGAGCTCGGCGAGATGCTGATGCACTCGATCGAGGTGGTCACCGAGATCCGAAACGGCGGGAAGACGGTGACACCTCAGCGGGCGAACCGCATCGCGGCGACGGCGCTGAGGATGTGTGACGTCCCCCAAGAGACCATCGCGACCGCGGCCTCGACGGCAGCCGGGCTGCTCGCCGAGTTCCACCACGTAGGCTCAACGTGGTGAGGAGCGCCAACCTGTGAGCCCCGACCTAAGCCCCGCCGACGTCGCCCACCGGCAGCGGGTCACCGACGTTCATCTGGCCGCCGCCGACCGGTTCGGCTGCACACTGGACCAGGAACGGCGGTGGGGTTGGTACGACCGTTCCGTGTCCGGCAGCGCCACGCGCGATGGCCAGAAGGTCTGGGTTCGCACCGTCACGGAGCAGTCCCAGTGGGTCGCCACGCTGTACTGCCACAGCCTCCTCGTGCCCGATACCGCAGCCACGATCAGGCATCGCTTCGCCTACATGCTCGACACACCCGACGGGCAACGCTCACAGCTCCTCGCGATCGCCCGCATGCTCGGCCGGACCCGCATGGGCGACTACACCGACCTCGTCGTACCGCTGCACCGACGTGCCGACGAGATTCTCGGCCGCTGAAACCGCTAGCAGGCTTCCCGCAGCCGCGGGATCCTAGGGATCCCACCGAGCCGCTTGTGGTAGCGGACCTGCTCGGAGTAGTCCTCCAAGAGCGTCCACAGCGCCTTGTGAGCAGGCCACGGGATGGACTCGCCGGGAGCGGCCCAGGTCGAGCCGAAGCCGATCCAGACCGGGACCCAGTCCTTGGCGCAGTCCCACTCGCCGCGCTTGGACATCAGCAGCTTGTGGCGGATCTGGAACGCGAGCCGCTGGCCGTCCTTCACGATCGGCGCCGCGCACACCCGCCACAGCGGCATGTCGAGCGACATCAGCTCGATCTCGATGTCGCCGAGAATGCGCGGGTCCACCAGGACCGTAGCGACGTTCTCGTGCGGGCGCCTCATGAAGATCACGCTAGCGGCGAGCGCCGACATTCGCGGCCGATCCGCCAGGAGCGAACATCGCGGCCTGATTCACCACCCAGCGGGACAGGGCGTACGCAGCGGGCCTATCATCCTCCCCAACTCGATCGGGCAGGGAGGCCCGAGGGAGGGACCGCGCGAAGCGCGGATCGAGGAAGGACCCTAGGTTGGCATCCCCGAGGCAGCCCAGAACGGGCGAAGAAGCCGAGAAACGCGCCGCGGAGCATCTGCATTCCCTCGGCTGGCCCGACGCCGCCCCCTCGGGCAGCACCGCGGCCGCCGACGTCGACATCATCGGCGGCCGGCCCGACAACGTCGTCGTCGCGCAGGTCGTGCTCACCCGCGCACCGACCGAGGCTCGCAGCGTCTGTGCCGTACGCGGCGCGGGCTACGCCTACGATGCCCGGACCGTCGCGCTGTTCAGCCGCGCGGGCTACACCTCGGACGCGGTCGAGTGGGCCGACAAGGTCCGGGTCGCGCTGTTCGAGTTCGCCTCCGACGGCTCGATCCGCCCGCACGGGAAGCACGCCGCCGAGCTGGTCACCACGGCCACCGCTCCGGCGCCGCCGGTCCTCGGCCGGGCGCCCGAGCCGACACCCGGTCGCCACGTCGACTCCACCCGCACCGGGAGCTTCAGCTTCACCGCGAAGATCCCCGCGGTCCGCCCGCGCCGGCGGGCCGGCGACAAGGTCGCCGAGAAGGTCGCCGAGAAGGTCACTCCGGATGTCGCGCCGGACCCGACCCCGACGTCCGTCGAGAACGGCACCGGCCCGCTCACCGGCCCGCTCCCGGCGTACACCACCATGAGCATCCCCAAGGCACCTACGCCGCCGACGGACGCGCGGTGGGTTCCCGACGGGCTCGGCCCGATCCTGGACTCGATCGCCCGCGCCCCACAGCTGCCGGTCGTGCTCGTCCTGGGCTCGGACCAGCGGGCCGAGTGGGTGCGGCAGACCTTCCGGGTGGCCACGATCACGGTCACCGACGAGAGCGTGCTGCCGATGCTGCTGTCGCTGGTGACGGGCCGGGAGTCGCAGTACGCCAGCGGCGACTCCTATCACAAGGTCGACGGCCTCAAGCCCCAGGGCGAGCGAGCGCTGGAGTCCTGGCGGGCGTGGGAGGCCTACGACCGCGCGATGGCCATCTACCGTCGCGCCGTCTGAGCCCGGCCCTCAGCAGTAGCCGAGCATCTCGCCGAGCGCCTGTCGCTCGCTGTCATCGGCCGCGAGCGACCAGCGCGCCTTGGTCTCGACCCAGCGGGCGGCGTACGCACACTGGAACCCCTTCCGCGGACGCCAGCCCGCCGGGTCGTCGTCGCTCTTGCTCATGTTGGTGGGGCCGTCGACGGCGAGCAGGTTGCCGAGATCGTTGGCGAACGCACGGCGGCGGTCCTCGGACCACCTGCTCGCTCCGGAGCGCCAGGCCTCGGAGAGCGGCACGATGTGGTCGATCTGGATCGCCTGGGCCTGCCGGGGCTCCTTCAGGTCGGTGAAGGTCAGGCGGCGGCCGGTGTAGGGGTCGACCCACGTCCCGGCGAGCACGTCGTGATCGCACCTGCCCTGTTGCCCGGTCCGCACCTCGACGGCGTCACGCCGGAGCACGTCGTCACGCTGGTTGCACCCGTTGCCATCCCCGTCCGCCCAGCCGCCGCCGAACGACGAGCGCTCGTACGCAGCCAGCCCCTCCGGCCGCCGCGCGACCGTCGCCAACCCGGTGAGGTCGCGGCGCACCTTCCGCACGTCCACCGGCCCACTCGACGGCTCCGCCGTCGCAACCGGTGGGGGCGTACGCCGGTCCGTCGGTGCGTCCTCCGGGAGCCACGACGAGACCGCCCAGCCGGCGATCGCCAGCAGGACGACCAGCAGCCCCAGCGCCGTACGTCTTCCCACGCCGACGCATTGTGCCCGCGACCACCGACAGCGCGAGGTCAGTCGACCGGCGCGCCCTCCAGCTCGTCGACGAGGACGAGGCCGCGCTCGGCCCAGGCGATCGCGCTGCGCGCCTGGTCGATCAGGCCGTCGTAGGCGAAGATCTTGTAGCGGACGATCCGGTCCCACTCCCGCTCGTCGTAGCGCTCGAGCCGGCTCGCCAGCGTGGGATGGCTGCGGTCGACGAGCGTGGCCCGGGTGGCCACGAGCATCGCCAGGTGTTCGGTCCAGTAGTCACGGAACTGCTCCAGCTCGGCGCGCGCGGCGCCGGGCTCGGCCCACTCCAGGTAGGCCGCCTTGAGGTAGGCGGGCTCGCGCTGCCGGCGGATCTCGATGGGAGCGTCCATCCACTCCCGGAAGGCTGCGATCCCGGCCTCGGTGACGGCGTACTCCTTCTTGGTGCCCTTCTTGCCCCACGGCACGACCGCCGACTCGAGCAGGCCGTCGCGCTCCATCCGGTTGAGCTCCGGGTAGATCTGCGAGTCGGGCGCGTGCCACACGTGGGCCACCGACTGGCTGAACTGCTTGGAGACGTCGTAGCCGGTCATCGGGCGCGACGTGAGCAGCGCGAGCAGCGCGAACCTCAGCGACATCGTGACCCCTCCCCCATCGCAGTGACCGTGGCGCGAGCGTATCCAACTCTTGCCACTAACTATAGACATAGGTAGTTTGTGACGAGCACAACACCTATCCCCATAGGGAGTTCCCCATGACCATCCTGGATTCCCCGCCGATCACCGCGGCCAGCAAGATCTTCAACTTCCCCCGCAACGCCTGGTACGTCGCGGCCTGGGACCACGAGGTGACCGCGAAGCAGCCGCTCGCCCGCACCATCGCCGGCGTCCCGCTGGCGCTGTGGCGCAACAGCGACGGCCGTGCGGTCGCGCTGGCCGACGCCTGCTGGCACCGGCTCGCGCCGCTCTCGAAGGGCAAGGTGCTCGGCGACGAGATCCAGTGCCCCTACCACGGGCTGCGCTACAACTCCGCCGGCCGCTGCACGAGCATGCCCGCGCAGGAGACGATCAACCCGAGCGCGACCGTCCCGTCCTACCCGGTCGTCGAGCGCTACCGCTACGTGTGGGTCTGGGTGGGCGACCCCGACCTCGCCGACCCCTCCGACGTTCCGGACATGCACCAGATGGACTCCCCCGAGTGGGCCGGCGACGGCGAGACGATCTACGCGCCGTGCAACTACCAGCTCGTGCTCGACAACCTGATGGACCTCACCCACGAGGAGTTCGTGCACAGCTCGAGCATCGGGCAGGACGAGCTCTCCGAGGCCGAGTTCGAGGTGAGCCACGACGACACGCATGTCACCGTGACCCGCTGGATGCGCGACATCGACGCGCCCCCGTTCTGGCTGAAGAACATGCGCGACAGGTTCCCCGGCTTCTCCGGGAAGGTCGACCGCTGGCAGATCATCCACTTCGAGGCCCCCTCGACGATCTGCATCGACGTCGGCGTAGCCAAGGCCGGCACCGGCGCCCCCGAGGGCGACCGCAGCCAGGGCGTGAACGGCTTCGTGATGAACACGATCACCCCCGAGACCGCGCGCACCTCGCACTACTTCTGGGCGTTCATGCGCAACTACCGCCTGGATAGCCAGACGATCACGACCCAGCTGCGCCAGGGCGTGCACGGCGTCTTCGGCGAGGACGAGGAGATGCTGGCCGCCCAGCAGCGCGCGATCGACGCCAACCCGGACCACGAGTTCTACAGCCTCAACATCGACGCCGGCGGGATGTGGGTACGCCGGATCCTGGACCGCATGCTGCAGGCCGAGGGTCTCCCCGCCGCCGCGGCTGCGAAGTGAGGCGGCCGCCATGGCAGTGAACACCCAGACCTGGTGGCAGCAGGGCCGCGTGGCCGAGACCGACGAGCTCGCCGAAGGCGTACGCCGCATCGTGCTCGCTCCCGACCGCCCCGTCCACGCCGCGCCCGGCACCCACATCGACCTCCGGCTGGACCTCGGCGGGCACGTCCGCAAGCGGTCCTACTCGGTCGTACGATCCGAGGACGGTGGCCGTCGCCTCACCCTCGGCGTGCAGCTGGCCCGCGAGTCCCGCGGCGGATCGCGCCACATGCACGGGCTCGTGGCCGGTGACACGGTCGAGATGACCGGCCCGGTCCAGAGCTTCCCGCTCGGGGTCGGCGCCGACCGCTACGTGCTGGTCGCCGGCGGCATCGGCGTCACCGCGCTGGTGGCCATGGCCGACACCCTCCGCCGCCGCGGCGCCGACTACACCCTCGTCCTGGCGGGCCGGAGCCGACGCGTGATGGCCTACCTCGACGAGCTCGTCGAGGTGCACGGCGACCGCGTCCGGGTGTTCGTCGACGACGAGGACGTACGCCTCGACGTGGAGGGGCTGGTCGGCGAGATCGCCGGCTCCCCGGCGGCGGCGCGGACCGAGATGTACATGTGCGGGCCGATCCGGCTGATGGACGCGATCCGCCGGGCCTGGGTCGCCCACGAGCTGCCGGAGCCCAACCTGCGGTTCGAGACGTTCGGCAGCAGCGGTGCCTGGGCCGCCGAGGACTTCGTCGTGCACCTCCCCCAGCTCGACCGCTCCGTCCGCGTCGGCAAGGACACCTCGATGCTCGACGCCCTCGAGGACGCCGGTGTCGACGTGATGTGGGACTGCCGCAAGGGCGAGTGCGGTATCTGCCAGGTCAAGGTCCTCGACGTCAGCGGCCGGATCGACCACCGCGACGTGTTCCTGAGCCAACGGCAGAAGGAGACGTACGCGTCCTTGTGCCTCTGCGTCGCCCGCGCCACCCGCGGCGAGCCCGGCGAGCCGGCCGCCGTCACCCTGCATCTTCCGTGACCCCCCACCCCGAAAGAGACCCGAGATGAACCTTCGTGCGCGCATCGACGCCGCCGCGATGACTCCGTATCAGTGGATGGTCGTCGCGCTCTGCGTACTGCTGAACTGTCTGGACGGATTCGACGTGATGGCGATGGCCTTCACCGCCTCCTCGCTGACCGAGGAGTTCGCACTGAGCGGCTCGGAGCTCGGCGTGCTGCTGAGCGCCGGCCTCGTCGGCATGGCGGTCGGCTCCCTGGCGCTGGCCCCGGTCGCCGACGTCATCGGCCGCCGGCCGCTCATCCTGGTCAGCGTCGGCCTGGCGACCATCGGCATGCTGCTCTCCGCGGCCGCCCCGTCGGCCCTCCTGCTCGGCCTCGCCCGCGTCGTCACCGGCCTCGGGGTCGGCGGCATCCTGGCCAGCACCAACGTGATCGCCAGCGAGTACGCCTCGGCGCGCTGGCGCGGCCTGGCGATCGGCCTCTACACGGCCGGCTACGGCATCGGCGCCACTCTCGGCGGTGTGGCCGCACGCGGCATGCTCGCCGATCTCGGCTGGCGCAGCGTCTTCGTCGCCGGCGGCGTCGCCACCGCGATCGCGCTCGTGCTCCTGATCGTGCTGCTGCCCGAGTCGGTCGACTTCCTGGTCCAGCGCCGGCCGCGGCAGGCCGTCGAGCGGATCAACCGGATCCTCGGGCGGCTCGGTCAGGACGCCGTCACCGCGGACTCGCTCGGGTCGGCGCCCGTGCCGACTGGGCGTCGCAGCGGCAACCCCGGCGTACTGCTGGGTGCCGACCTGCGCCGCTCGACCCTGCTGATCTGGGTGGCGTTCCTGGCGACGATGTTCGGCTTCTACTTCGTCAACAGCTGGACCCCGCAGCTGCTGGTGACCTCGGGGATGGCCGAGGCGGACGCGGTCACCGCCGGGATGATGCTGGCGCTGGGCGGCACGGCGGGCTCCGTGCTCTACGGTCTCGTCGCCTCCCGGCTGGACAGCCGCCTGGTCCTGATCGGCTTCACAGTGCTCTCGGCACTGACGATGGTCGTCTTCATCACCAGCACCGCGCTGCTCACGGTCGCGCTGATCATCGGCGTGGGCGTCGGCGCGCTCATCAACGGCTGCATCGCCGGCCTCTACACGATCACCCCGGCCGTCTACGGCACCGAGATCCGCAGCACCGGCATGGGCTGGGCGATCGGCATCGGCCGGATCGGCGCCATCCTGTCGCCGATGCTCGCCGGGCGCCTGCTCGACGCCTCGTGGACCCCGGTGAATCTGTACGTCGGTGCTGCCGTCGTCGTCGCGATCTCCGCCGTCGCGCTGCTCTTCCTGCGGACCGGGCGGGCCGCCCGGACCGTTCCCGACATGGCCTCGGCCTAGGCGCACGGAAACGGCCCGTCCCGGGTGCAACCGGGACGGGCCGTGGACCGTCTAGATCGGCAGGACGCCCGCTCGGGGCGTACGACCGACGAGGAGTCAGCCATGACCACATCCCGCCTCCAGCTCCGTGCCGCGCTCGCAACGATTGCCGTGGCCGGACTGCTCGGCCTGGCCGGGTGCGGGAGCGACCCGGCAACGTCTTCCGGATCGCCCTCGCCCGTGCCGTCCTCGGCTCCGTCTTCGGAGCCCTCCGCGACCCCCACC
Source organism: Nocardioides sp. NPDC051685 (assembly GCF_044453405.1). NCBI lineage: Bacteria > Bacillati > Actinomycetota > Actinomycetes > Propionibacteriales > Nocardioidaceae > Nocardioides > Nocardioides sp. NPDC051685. The sequence continues at coordinate 890,772 of NZ_JBITCR010000001.1, forward strand.
CCGGTGCCGTCGGAGGTCCCGGTCTCCACGACCCCGTCGGCCGAGCCGACACCGAAGCTCGACTGGGGCGGCCCGCTGGCGCCCGGCGCGTTCGGGAAGATCAAGGCCGAGGGCAACGTACGCACCCTGGTCGATCAGGGCTGGATGACCCGCGACACCGCGCGCGAGGATGCCTGTGAAGGCAAGCATTGGAGGTGGGCCGACCAGCTCGGCGACGGCGTCGATCTCACCTACGACCAGCAGGGCAACATCGGCTCCTTCGGGATGAGCAAGCCCGTCCTCGAGACCGCCCAGGGCGTCACGATCGGCGACACCCTCATGGTGCTGAAGGACGTCTACGGGATGGGCTCGGAGAAGACCAACGACTACGGCCAGACCACCTGGATCGTCCAGGACGGCGACCGCTGGATCGGCTTCCTCCTCTCCGGCAACACCCGAGACTCGAAGATCGAGTTCATCGAGGTCTCCGTCGGGCACCAGCCCGGCCTGCTCCGCGACGGCTGCTGAGGAGGCGACGTCGGCCTTCGATGGTCAGTGGTGCGGTGACGTCATCGGGTGATCGGGGCGGTGCCGGTCGCGGCGATGGACAGGTCCCACAGCCGTGCGGCTGCACTGGGGTCGATGGCGTAGGCGCGGACGCCGCCGTCGTCCATGGACGCCTCGGGGGCGGAGATGCCGGCGACGTCGCAGTCCTCCAGGTAGAGGCCCCCGCAGTCGGCGAGGAGAGGGGAGGTGGCGGCCCACAGGCCGGTGGCGGCGCCCTGGGAAGGGGTCTTGAAGTCGGTGGCGATCACGGTGCCGTGCTCGTCCACCCACCCGCGGTCGATCTGTTCTTGGAGTGCCATCTCCCGCTGCAGCCCGGTGATGATCTTGCCGGGATGAAGTGAGAAGGCTCGGACGCCGTCGCTGCGCCCGAGCGTGTCGAGGTGTACGGCGAAGAGAGCGTTGGCGGTCTTGGCCTGGCCGTAGGCCAGCCACTTGTCGTAGCCGGTGCGGAAGTGCGGGTCGTGCCAGCGGATGTCGGTCAGGGTGTGGCCGGCGGAGCTGTTGACGACGACGCGTGCACCGTCGGCGGCGGCCAGGAGCGGATAGAGCTCGCAGGCGAGGGCGAAGTGCCCGAAGTGGTTGGCGGTGAGCTGGCCCTCCCATCCGGGTCCCACGCGCCGTTCGGGAGTGGCCATCACCCCGGCGACGGCCATGAGCAGGTCGAGCCTGGCCAGGGAGTCGCGGATGTGCGCGGCGGCGGCCCGCACGCTGGCGAGGTCGGTCAGGTCCATGTGGATGACCTCGCAGCCCTTCACATTCGCGAGTGCGGCCCGCGCGATGTCAGGCCGGCGCGCCGGAACGATGACGCGGGCTCCGGCGGCCGCGAGGGTACAGGTGGTTTCCAGGCCGAGCCCGGAGTAGCCCCCGGTCACCACGGCATTCATGCTGGACAGGTCGAGGCCCGCAGTGACGTCCTGGGCAGTGCTGGTGGCGGAGAAGGGCGAGCCGAGCGGCTGCTGAATGCTGGTCATGCCGTCGAAGCTACGATCTAGAGCGAGGTCTAGATCAAGTCCTAGACTGCGACGCATGGCCAGCACCGAGACTCCGGCAACGCCACTGAGCATCGGCGACGTGGCGGAGCGGACCGGACTCAGCGTCCACGCGCTGCGCTTCTACGAGCGCGAGGGACTGCTCGTCGGACCGGTCCGGCGAACCTCCGGAGGCCGACGACGTTACAGCGCGCTCGACGTCGACTGGCTGCTGATCTGCGTCAAGCTACGGGAATCCGGGATGCCACTGGCCGACCTCAAGCAGTTCGCCGAGCTGGTGCGGCACGGTCCGGGAAACGAGGCGGAACGCCTGCAGCTTCTCGAGGCCCACCGGCGGCGCGTCGACGCACAGATCCAGGCACTGGAGGAGTGCCGGTCCGTCATCACCTGGAAGGTCGGCGTCTACGCCGACCACCTCGCCCGCGGCAAGGCCGAAGGACTCTGGGACCCCACGACCTGAAACGTCACCGGCAGCGTCAGCAAATCTGCTGCCCCGCAACAGTTAGCCACGCGGGTCGCCCTAGCCGGTCGCGCGAGTACGGTGGAGGTGACCGGATCCCGTTCTCGTGGAGGTATCCCATGTCCCGTCTCGCACCTGCTGCTGTCCTCGCGGTCGCCGGCCTGCTGACCCTGGCCGCCTGCGGGGAGGAAGCAGAGTCCGACGACCGTCGCGAGGTGAGCGCGAAGCTCGCTGACCCCTACGGGAAGAAGGTCGGGACCGTCGAGATCGAGGAGGACGACGGGGCCACCCAGATCAGCGTCCGAGTGAACGGGCTGTCGGCGGGCTACCACGCCTTCCATGTGCACACGACCGGCAAGTGCGAGGCCGACAGCGCGGCTCCGGACGACCCGTCGAAGACCGGCGACTTCCTCTCCGCGGGCGGCCACCTCAACCCCGACGACAGCGCCCACGGCGAGCACCTCGGCGACCTGCCGGCGCTCCTCGTGAACGAGGACGGCACCGCCAGCCTGGAGTTCGCCGGCCCCTTCACGCTCGACGACCTCCGTGACGCCGACGGCAGCGCGGTCATGATCCACGCCGGCCGGGACAACTACGCCAACGTCCCGGAGCGGTACGCCCCCGACGGCCCGGACGAGGACACCACCAAGACCGGCGACGCCGGTGACCGCATCGCCTGCGCGGTGATCGAGGCCGGCTGACCCGTCGCGAAATGAGGCGACGTACGTCATTCGGGACAGCAGACTGGAACGGTGACCACCGACCTCACCCAGACTGACATGGCCCACCTGCGACGCTGCCTGGAGCTGGCGGCAGAGGCCTTGGCGGACGGCGACGGACCGTTCGGGTCCGTCCTTGCCGACAGCACCGGAACGCCGCTCCAGGAGGGCCGCAACCGCGAGCACACGACCGGCGACCCGACCGCCCATCCGGAGATCGAGCTCGCCCGCTGGGCCGCGCTCCACCTCGACGAGGAGGCACGCGCCGGAGCGACGGTCTACACCTCCGGCGAGCACTGCCCGATGTGCTCGGCGGCGCACGGCTGGTCCGGCGTCGGCCGGGTCGTCTACATCGCCTCCTCCGAGCAGCTGACGCAGTGGCGGGCAGGTTGGGGCGCCGGCGAGTCGCCGGTGCGAGCGCTGCCGATCGAGGAGGTCGCCCCCGCCGTCGAGGTCGTCGGCCCCGTCCCCGAGCTGGTCGACGAGATCCGCGCGCTCCACCAGGCGGCGGCAGGGGTCTGACCGGCCTGGCGTAACCGCGAACACACGATTCTTGCATTGACTGCAACTTGCACTCAATGCAAGAATAGTGCCGTGCCCACCTCCACCCCGCCGACGAACGCCCGCGAGCGTCAGAAGCGGGAGCGTCGGCTGGCGCTGATCGAGGCCGCTCAGCGGCTGGTCGGCGAGCGTGGGCTCGATGACGTCACCGTGGAGGAGATCAGCGCCGCGGCGGGGTTGTCGACGCGTACGTTCTTCAACTACTTCGACTCCAAGGACGACGCGGTTCTCGGCATCCAGGAGATCGACCTCGATGCCGACGTGCGGGCTCAGTTCGTCGCCGGCGGGCCGTCGGGGCGGCTGATGACCGACCTGGAGGCGCTGGTGGCGGGCTTCCTCAAGGACGCCGCCCCCAACATCGAGCAGGTCGAGCGAGCCATGCGGCTGTTGACCTCGGAACCCCGGCTCATGCAGCGGCACGTCGCCTGGCACCAGCGCATCGTCGGCGAGTTCGAGGCGCTGCTCTCCGAACGACGCAAGGCACGGCCCTCCCCCGTCGACGACGACACGATCGGGATGGTCGCCGGCCTGCTGATGCGATCGAGCGCGCTCGCCTGGGCGCGGTCGGGTTACGAGGGCGATGCGGCGGCGCATCTGCCCGAGGCCGTCGCCCAGCTCCGCCTGCTCCTCGACGACTAGACGACCAGCCGCAACCTCTCGGGATTCTCACGTCACACGGCACCCGTGTGTCCTCACCTCTTCAACTCCTGCCTGGAAGGTCCAACCCATGAGCCACACGGTCGCGCCCGACGCGCCCGACAAGCCGTTGGTCGTGCTGACGCCGCGTACGATCTGGCTGATCTTCGGGGCCCTGATGGCCTCGATGTTCCTCTCCTCCCTCGACCAGACGATCGTGAGCACGGCGATGCCGACGATCGTCGGGGAGCTCGACGGGGTCGAGCACCAGGGGTGGGTGATCACCTCCTACATCATGGCGATCGCGATCGTGATGCCGCTGTACGGGAAGTTCGGTGACCTGTGGGGTCGCCGCTGGCCGTTCCTGGTCGCCGTCGCGCTGTTCACGCTCGGCTCGCTCTTCGGCGGCATGGCGCAGACGTTCCCCGAGCTGGTCGCCGCCCGCGGTCTCCAGGGGCTCGGCGGTGGCGGGCTGATGATCCTGTCCCAGGCGATCATCGCCGACGTCGTGCCGGCCTCCGAGCGTGGCAAGTACATGGGTCCGATGGGCGCGCTCTTCGGTATCTCCGCGGTGATCGGGCCGCTCCTCGGTGGCTGGCTCACCGACGGCCCGGGCTGGCGCTGGACCTTCTGGATCAACGTACCCGTCGGGATCATCGCGCTGGTCGTGGCCTGGTACGCCCTGAGGCTGCCCTCGCACCGCTCCGGACGTCCGGTCGACTGGCTGGGGATCATGTTCATGGTGCTCTCCACCTGCGGCATCGTGCTGCTGACCTCGTGGGAGTCGCTCGGCCACGACGGCTACGACTGGTCCTCGCCCCAGCTGCTCGGACTCTTGGTCGGCACCCTGGCGTCGGTCGCGGCGTTCATCGTCGCCGAGACCCTTGCTCCTGAGCCGCTGATCCCGCTGCGGCTCTTCAAGAACCCGACCTTCACCGTCACCACGCTGATCGGCCTGGTGCTCGGGATGGGCATGTTCTCGGCGATGGCGATGCTGCCGACCTTCCTGCAGATGTCGACCGGCGCCTCGATCACCGGCTCCGGGCTGCTGATGCTGCCGATGATGGCCGGCCTGATGCTCACCGCGATCGTCTCGGGGATCATGATCTCGAAGACGGGTCGCTACAAGATCTTCCCCGTCGTCGGGCTGCTCATCACCGCGGCCGCGATCGCCTGGATGACCACGATCACCGGCGACATGTCGATGGTCGTCTTCGGGCTGATGATCTTCGTGCTCGGCGCCGGGATGGGCCTGGTCATGCAGACCATCGTCCTCGCCGTGCAGAACGCGGTCGACCCGCACGAGCTCGGCACCGCGACGTCGGCGAACAACTTCTTCCGGGAGATCGGTGCGACCGTCGGCACGGCCCTGTTCACGACCGTGTTCACCACGCGGCTGACCGACAACTTCGAGGGCCTCGCGGAGAAGATGGCGGCTTCGGGGATGATGCCCGCGGACGGTGCCGGGTTCTCCGGCGGGAGCCTCACGCCGGCCGCTGTCGACAAGCTGCCCGAGCCGCTCCACGGCTGGGTCGTCGACGCCTTCGCCGAGGCGCTCGCACCCGCGTTCTGGTACCTAGTGCCGCTGGTCCTCCTCGGCTTCGCGCTCGCGCTGTTCCTCAAGGAGGTCAAGCTCTCCAACGAGGCCGGCATGGTCGCCCGCGGGGAGGCTGTCGCCGGCTGACCGCTTCCTGTTCCCTGCACCGAGGTGCCTGACCAGCATGTTTCTGCTGGTCAGGCACCTCGTTCGTACGTCACCAGGTGCTGTTGCCGAGTGGGCGCTAGTGTCTCGGCATGCCTTCGCCCGAGCCGACCTTCGTCCTCGTCCACGGCGCCTTCGCCAACTCGTTCTCGTTCGCACCCCTCCAGGGCGAGCTGGCCCTGCGCGGGCTCCGCTCGCTGGCGGTCGACCTCCCTGGCCACGGCTTCGGCGCGACGTTCCCGCCGGCCTACCAGGCGCCTCAGGACCTCGCCGCGCTCGCTTCGGCTCCCGGCGGGATCAAGGGCGTGACCCTCGCCGACAACGTGGCTCACCTGGTCTCGGTGCTCGAGCGGGCGAAGGCGCACGGCCCGGTGATCGTGGTCGCGCACAGCCGTGGCGGGATCACCCTGACCGCGACCGCCAACGCCCGCCCGGACCTGATCGACACGATGGTCTACGTGTCGGCCTGGGCGCCGGTGGAGCTGGATGCGGTCGCGTACAACGCCGAGCCGGAGATGGCCTCCTTCGACGCCTCCGCGCTGATCGGCGCGGCCGCCGCCAACCCCGCCGACGTCGGCCTGCTGCGCTGCAACTTCCGCACCGCCTCCCCCGAGGTGCTCGCCGGCCTCAAGCACGCCTTCATGGCCGACGGCACCGACGACGAGTTCCGTACGTTCCTCAACACCTTCCAACCCGACGAGAACCTCGACGCCGGCGGCCCCGAGGACCGCGCCCAGGCGGCCACCTGGGGCACGGTCCCCCGCGTGTTCGTACGCCTCAGCGAGGACGTCAGCATGCCGCCCGCCATGCAGGACCGGCTGATCCGCGAGGGCGACGCCCTCACCCCCGACAACCCGTACGCCGTCCACACCCTCGAGTCGAGCCACCTCCGCTGGCTCGTCCACCCGGCCCCGGCCGCCGACCTCCTCGCGGAGATCGCGGCCGGCTGACCGGGGTCCCTCCAGCGGCTCAGGTCAGGACGAAGGTGCTGGAGCGTCGTCCCACGGAGCCACCGACGGTGAGCGCACCGCGGTCGTGCCGGAGGTAGTCACCACGGTCGCTGGCCACCTGCAGCGAGATCCCATCCCTGACCGGGATCCGGCGGAAGCTGGCCTCAGCGGCGTACGCCGGTCCGGACTCGACCGGGTCGATCCGCACCGTGCCGCCGGTGACCCGGACGTACCTGTCGGGGAAGTTGACCGACTGCAGCGACTCCGTGTCGTCGCCCGCGAGCCCTGGGACGAACCGGAACTGGCTGTCGGCGAGCTCCCTCGGGGCACGGTCCACCCGCATGACGTACTCGTAGTGGCGTACGAACGAGCCCGGCGCGTCCAGCGGGGTGAGCCGCACGATCGGGCCGCCCTTGCCGACCGGGACGCCGAACATCGGCGTGCCGTCCTCGTGCCACACCACCTTCTGCACGCGCGCGTGCCGGTTCGGGTCGTAGAGCGGGTCGCCGGTGATGTCGCGGTAGTCGCGGGCGTGGTAGACGAGGACGTCGGTCACGCCGTCGGCGGCGACCGTGAACGAGTTGTGCCCGGGGCCGTACTGCCCGGTCTGCTCGTTCGTGGTGAACACCGGGTCGGGGCTCTTGGTCCACGATCCCGGGTCGAGCAGGTCGGCGTCCGCCGAGGCGGTGAGCAGGCCCATGCAGTAGCGCGCGTCGGTGGCACTGGCCGAGAACGTCATGAAGACGCGGCCGTTGCGGACCAGCACGGCTGGCCCCTCGTTGACCTTGAAGCCCTGCACCTCCCAGCTGCGGGTCGGGGTGGCGATCCGCGCCGGGAACGTGCTGATCGCGAAGGGCGAGCTCATCTCGGCGATGTAGAGGCTGGTGTTCACCGCGATCTCGGGTTCGCTCTGCGCCCAGACCAGGTAGCGGCGGCCGGCGTGCTCGAAGGTGGTGGAGTCGAGGGCGAAGCTCTGCCACGGCGTGATGATCTGCTGAGGAGCACCCCAGCCCGCCGGGTCGCGCGGGTCGGCGAGCGTGGACTCCATGACGTACATCCGGATCCGGAAGACGTCGTCGGAGTCGCCGGCCGCGAAGTAGATGTACCAGCGGCCGTCGATGCGGTGCAGCTCCGGCGCCCAGATGTGGCCGCCCATCTTCCCGCTGGCCGGTCGGCGCCAGACCACCGACTCCGCCGCGGCGGCGAGGCCGGCGAGCGAGGCCGACCCTCGGACCACGAGACGGTCGTACTCCGGCACCGAGCCGGTCAGGTAGTACATCCCGTCGACGGGCCGGGTGACGAACGGGTCGGCGCGACGCTCGACGAGCGGGTTGAGGGTCGGGACGCCCCAGATCTCGGCATCGCTGGGGATCGCCCCTGACGGTGCGGCGGCGGCAGGCGCGGCGTACCCGGCGACGGCGGCAGCCGCCCCGAGGCCGACCCCGGCCTGCAGGAGGTGACGCCTGCTGAGACCGGTCCGGAGACCGAGGTGAGTCAAGTGGTTCAGGCGGTCGGACATGGGTGCTCCCCTACCGGGTCTGGATGCGGATGAAGGTGACGGAGTACGGATCGAAGGTGCGCGTGAAGGTGCTGTCCACGCCGCGGATGGTGCTGGTCACCGGCTTGATGGGCTGCGCCGTGCGGGTGTTCTGCTCCTCCGGGTCGCCGCTGATGACGGTCATCTCCGCCCTCGAGGCGACCTTGACGCCGAGGTCGATGCGCGTGACCGCCGGCTCGGCCTGGGCGTTGACGACCTTGACGAGCAGGTCGCCGGTCGCCGCGTCACGGGTGACCACCTGGGCGAACGGCTCGGTGACCTGACCGTCGTCGAACTCCTGGAAGAGCTGGCCGTCGAGGAAGAGCCGCACGTGGGTGCCCCGGACCTCGATCCGTACGTCGTAGGTGCGTCCGGTCTCGACCGAGTGACCCTCACGGGCGACCAGGGTCTCCTTGCCGCCGTTGGTGGCCTTCTCGACGACGGTGCGGGTGTTGTTCCAGCCGCCGATGTTCCACCAGTAGAAGTTGCCGGAGTCCTTCACCCCGAAGGCGATCAGGAAGCCTTCCGAGCCGGACAGCTTCTTGGCCTTGAGCTCGAGGTCGTAGTCGCTCGCGGTGATGTCCGCGGCCTTGACCAGGGTGTCCTGGGCGCCTGCGTCCGTCTGGGTGTAAGCGCCATCGACGACCGACCAGCTCCCTCGGTTGGCCAGGGAGCTCCAGCCCTCGGCGTTTCCGTCTTCGAAGTCGTCGGCGAACAGGGAGGTCCCGTCGGGCGCGGTGACCGACACGTCGTCGTACGCGGCGGAGGTGGCCCAGGTGGAGAGGCCGATCCCACCGGTGATCGGCTTCGGCTCGACCACCTTGCCGCTCGCCTCGCTGGGCACGACCCGGTCGCCGACGTTGTTCATGAACAGCTTCTGGATCTCGTAGTTCGCGGAGCTCCAGGACTGGTCGTTGTCGAACCAGATCATGTCCGGGCGCCACTGCACGTGGTCGACGTTGGCGAGCAGCGGGGCGTAGGAGGCCAGCTTCACCACATCGGCGTTGCGCTCGAGGCCTGTCATGTACGCCGCCTCGGACAGCGCGTTGAAGAGCTTGTTGCCCTGGGAGGCGTACTCGCCGAGGAACACCTTCGGCCCGCTTCGGTCATAGCTGTCGTAGCGGTCGTTGTTCTGCAGGAACCAGGTCGGGGAGTTGTAGTAGTGCTCGTCGACCATGTCGACGCCGGCCGCCTTGTTCTGCGCCCAGTGCTGGTCGAAGAGCGCGCCCTGGTCGTCGGGGCCGGAGTTGCTGATGATCGTGATCTCCGGGTAGCGCTCCGCGATGGCCGCGCGGAACTTCTCGAACCGCTCGAAGAATTCCTTCGGCAGGTTCTCCTCGTTGCCGACGCCGAGGTGGGTGAGCCCGAACGGCTCCGGATGCCCCATCTCGGCGCGCAGCGCGCCCCACTCGGAGTCGACCGGGCCGTTGGCGAACTCGATGAGGTCGAGGGTGTCCTGGATGTGGCGCTGCAGCAGCGCGTCGTCGTCGGTGGCCTTGTTCTGGCCACAGCCGGTGACCAGCGCGGGGACGACCGGCAGCGGCATCGCCCCGATGTCCTCGGCGAACTGGAAGTACTCGAAGTAGCCCAGGCCGTAGGACTGGTTGTAGCCCCAGAAGTTGGCGTTGGTGGCCCGCTCCTCGACCGGGCCGACGGTGTCCTTCCACTGGTAGGCGCGGGCCCGCTGCCAGCCGGTCGCCTCGTCGTAGCCGGCCATGCTGCCGGTGTTGACGAGGCAACCACCGGGGAAGCGGACGAACTCCGGCTCGAGCGCCGCGATCTTCTCGGCGAGGTCCTTGCGCAGCCCGTTCTCGCGGCCCATGAAGGTGTCCTCGGGCATCAGCGAGACCATGTCGAGGCGGAGCGTGCCGGTGCCCCCGCCCTGAAGCCACAGCCTTGCGGAGTCGGTCGTGGAGCTCGCCGTGAAGGTCCCGGCGTACTTCTTCCAGGTGTCACCGTTCACCTGGAGCCGGACCGGATCGGCGTACGAGGTGGCGCCGGACTCGTCGCGCAGCGACACGGTCAGCGGCGTACCGCCGGCGGTGTCCGAGCGCGCCCAGACCGAGAAGTCGTAGCTCTTGCCGGCCTCGAGAGCGACCCCGTTGTTCCAGCCGCCGTTGGAGACGCCGTACGTCCCGCCGCCGGTGTTGGCCAGCGTGAGCTGCAGGTAGGTGCGGTTGCGCTCGTTGAGCCGGGAGCCGTCGTTGACGGCGGTGGCGGTGCCGCTGCCTCCGCCCTCTGCTCGCGGGGTCCAGCCGGTCATGCCGGTGAACGAGCGGTTGTCGACGGGCAGGAACTCGAAGGACCGGTTCCGGACCAGCTCGGCGTAGAGACCGCCGTCGGCGGCGTAGTTGATGTCCTCGAAGAAGACGCCGTACATGCTGTCGCTGATCTCGGGACCGGACTCGGCGGGACGGGCGGTGATCGTGTAGTCGGGATCGACAGCGGCGGGACGGCGATCCGCCGCCAGGGTGGGGGCTGCGTACGCAAGGGGTAGGGCCAGGACGGCGGAGGCGGACAGGACGGTCAACACACGGGGGTAGCGCATTTCTGGTCTCCTCAGGACACGCGGTAGACGGTGCGGATGCGGTCCAGCTCGGCCTTGGTCACCGGCAGGACCGTGCCGTGGCGGGGGCGGCTGGGAAGCTGGTAGTCGCTGGAGATCTGGAAGAAGCCCGAGTCGAGGTCGGTGGTCTCGAACGGCACGTACCCGCGGCCGCCGAACTCGTCGATGAAGAGGTACCACTTGTCCTCGGTGTTGGACTTGAAGATCGTCGGCCCCTCGCCTCGGTCGATGCCCGGGTTCTCGGCGGTGGCCTTGCCGATGCACTCCGCGACGAAGTCCCAGTCGAGGTCGAGCAGCGAGGTGGCCTTCTCCTCGACGATGAACTTGCTGCAGGGCGTGGTGGAGGTGTTGTTCCGCTCGTCCTTGGTGAACCGGTAGAAGGTCCCCTCGTGCTCGACGACGGTCGAGTCGATCACCGAGTAGCCCGGGTCGATCCACACCTGGGGCTCGCTGAAGGTCCGGAAGTCCCGGGTGGTGACGTAGACCATCCGGTTGTGCGTGTTGCCGGCGTGCTCGGGGTCCGACTCGTCGTAGAGCTTGGAGGCCCAGAAGACGACGTACGCTCCGATCCCCTCGTCGTAGTAGGCCTCGGGCGCCCACGTGTTTCCGGCCTGGGGCGACGACACCCGGACGTGTCGCTGCTCGGACCAGTTCACCAGGTCCGTGGACTCCCAGACCTCGATGTAGCGGCTCCCGTGCCGCTGGGCCGCGTCCCAGTCCCCGTTGCCGTAGATCTTGAGGTCGGTGGCGATCAGGTAGAACTTGTCGCCCTCGGGCGAGCGGATGATGAACGGGTCGCGTACGCCCTTGTCGCCGTACTGCGACCGGAGCACCGGCTGGCCGCCGTTGAGCTCGTCCCAGTGGAGCGGGTCGTTGCCCTTGCTGGCCGCGAGGTAGACCTGCTCGCCGTCCGCGGTTCCCTCGCCCGTGAAGTAGGCGAAGGTGTAGCCCTCGAGCGGCTCCTTCTTCGGCAGCGGCAGAACGGTCAGCCGGAACTGCCGCTTCTCCTTGACCTTGCCGAGGCTCACGGTGGCGTTGAGTGCCAGGCGGACGGCCTTCTTGCCGTACGCCGGCCGGTTCACCTCGCCGGTCGGGGTCACGACGGCGGGCTCACTGGACGTCCAGCTCACCGTCGTGCCGTGCAGGCCTTCGGTCGGCAGGGTGATGTTGCCGCGGATCTCGTCGGCGTCCCAGACCCGGAGCGCTGCTGCGGCTCGGGTGACCTTCTCCTCGTCGCTGATGTCGGCCGGCACGTTGATGGTGAACTCCTCGGGCTGGCCGGCGGAGCCGTGGGTTGCGGTGGCGGTGAGGGTCACGGTGGCGTCAGGACTGCCGTAGGGCGGGCGGGTGACGTCGCCGGTCGCCGAGACGACGGCAGGGTCGGAGGAGGTCCAGGTGAAGGTGGACCCGTTCGGGCCGCTGGTCGGGAGCGAGAGGTCACTGACGACGCGGGACGTGTCACCGAGGTCCAGCCAGGCGAGGTCGCGCGCGACGCGCTCCTCGTCGGTGACGTAGCCCAGCTCGTGGACCTCCGCCGCCGTCAGCGCGTGGTCGTAGATCCGGAAGTCGCGCAGCTGTCCCTTCAGGTAGCGGTCGCCGCTGTAGACCGATCGGCCGAGGTAGTTCGCGGTCGTGACACCGTTGCCGATCTGACCGGGCGTGATGGTCACGCCGGTGCGGCGGGCGACCTCGACACCGTCCTCGTAGAGCACCGCGGTGCCGTCGGCGAGCGTGTAGCTGATGGTCTTCCAGGTGTCGCGGGCGAGGTTGCGGCCGGCTGTGACGGTCTGCTCGGTGCTCCAGTTGCCGGTGGCGATCGACGTCCGGTAGGCGTTGCCGGTCGTGAACAGGTAGCCGTTGCCCCAGCCGTTGGAGCCGGTGTTGCCGAGGCCCCAGATGAAGTAGGGAGTGGCCTGGTCCGCTGCGATCTTCACCTCGAGCGAGACGGTGATCGACGTCAGGCCGGCCATCACGTCGTTCGGCAGCCTGACGTGCCCGTTGGTGCCGCCGAGGGAGAGTCCCTCGCCGCCGAGCCAGGTCGCGTCGCCGGCGATCGTGCCGTTGCGGCCGGCCCCCGACTCGTCGACGACCGTGGTGCCGCTGGTCTGGTCGAGCGGATAGTGGACGACCAGCCCCGCGTCGCTCGCGCCCTGCGCGGGCGCGGTCGCCACCAGGCCGGCCAGGATCAAGGGGAGCGACGCAAGCGCCGCCAACGTCCGCGCCACATGCCTCCGGCGCCGGTTCTGCTCGGTCAGGTTCGACTGGTCCATTCGCGCGCTCCAGGGTCAGCTTTGACAACGCCGGGTCATTCTGTGATGTGACTGCCATCACAGAATGTGAGCGTTAACATAAGCAGGGGATCGGCGTGCTCGTCAAGGGCCGTCCGGCACGTGATGCGAGGGCTTGTGCGTCGCAAGCCCGTCTCGGATCCTGCCTGCGCCGACGACGCCGGCAACCCGTAGGCCGTCCACACCTCGAGGTCGAAATCGTTGTCGGGACCGGCCTCACACCTGGTTCACTTGCCCGGTGGCATCCCCCGGCTCCCTCTGGCACACCCTCATCCATCTCCGCGGCAACCCGCGCGCATGCGTGTGGACCGAGCCGATGTGGGGCCTGTCGATGGCGCTGGTGCTGCCGTACCTCTCCGTCTTCATGCTCACCCTCGGGCTGCACGACGCGCAGATCGGTCTGCTGGCGACCGCCGGCATGGTCTCGCAGGTGTTCTTCGGGCTCGCCGGCGGCATCATCACCGACCGGATGGGGCGCAGGCTGACGAACGCGGTCTTCGATGTGATCGCCTTCGTGATCCCCTGTCTGATCTGGGCATTCGCTCAGGACTTCTGGGCATTCCTGGCCGCCTCGCTGCTCAACGGCGCGCTCCAGGTCACCGCGAACGCCTGGGACTGCCTGATGGTCGAGGACGCCGAGCGCGACCAGCTCACCGGCATCTACTCGCTCGTGCGGGTCGCGGCCGACTGCTCGGCGCTCTTCGCCCCGATCGCCGCCTTCATGGTCGCGCGGTTCGGCCTGGAGCCCGCGGTGCGGGTGCTCTTCATCAACGCCGCGGTGGTGATGCTGGCCAAGATCATCCTGCTGTACGCCGCCTCCACCGAGACCCGGCAGGGCCGGATCCGGATGGAGGAGACCCGCCACGAGAGCCTGTGGCGGCTCTTCGTCGGCTACCGCGAGGCCGCGCGCCTGCTGGGCCGCTCGCACGGCTCGCTTCTGGCGCTGGCCATCGCCGCCCTGGTCGCGGCGGTCACCCTCGTCAACGGCACCTTCTGGCAGGTCCTGGTCAGCCACCACCTGCACGTGCCCGACCCGGTGCTGCCGTTCTTCCCGATGGTGCGCTCGCTGCTGTCGGTGCTCTTCCTCTTCACGCTGATCCGCCGGCTGACGTCGGGGCACGATCTCAAGCAGGCGACCTTGTGGGGCTTCGGCATCTATCTGGCCGGCCAGCTGATGCTCGTCGCGATCCCCGCCGCCCGAGGTGACGCCGACCTCGTGACGTACGCGCTTCTCGGGGTGTGCCTCCTTCTCGACAGCTTCGGCGCCGGAATGCTCTTCATGCTCTCGGAGTCGCTCGTCGCGTTCCACGTCGACGAGGCCGAGCGGTCCCGCGTGATGGCGCTGCAGCGCACCGCGGTGATGCTCGCTGCCGCCCCGTTCGGCTGGATCTCCGGTTGGCTCTCCGGGATCGACCGGACGTATCCGTTCTGGCTGACCAGCGCGCTGCTGGTGATCGGCGTGATCACCACCGTCGTCTGGTGGGCCGGGCCCCACACCGAGCCGTCGGTCGAGGTCGTGTCAGCCGATCGAGCCTGACTGGCGTGCGGCCCAGGACGCCCTCGATGCCGAGTGGGGGGTACTCCAGCAGCGTGGGCGCCGGGGCCGCACACGGAAGAGATAGCAGCCTTCCCGCATCGACGACCCCCAAACCTCGATATCTGGTAACAAATGTTCTCACCCGAGTCGTCCGAGGGCGGTCATGAGAGAGCTCGTTGTTGATCGTCGAGGTCGGTCAACGGGCTCAAGGACCGGCTTCGCCGAGGACCTTCGACCCTACGGGTGAGTTCCGTCCGCAGGCAGCGTGGCAGGTGCTGTGAGTCGTCGGATCACCTGAGGAGTCAAGGCTGATGCAGAGCATGCTGCACCGGTTCGATCGGTGGATGTATCAGGGTGGGCGGCCGAACCGGGTCGCACGAGTGTTGAACCGGATCGGCGCCGTCCAGTACCGGTACCGGATCGCAGCGCCCAAGCGGGCGGTCACGCTCGAGGTCATCGGTCGGCGTAGCGGCAAGGTCATCGCGTTCCCGTTGGTGCTCACCGAGTACGACGGCCAGCGGTACCTGGTCGCGATGCTCGGCCAGCAGGCCAACTGGGTACGCAACGTCCGCGCGGCAGACGGACGAGCCGTGCTCCACCACGGTCGTCGTGAACAGGTGCACCTCGAGGAGGTCGAACCGAGCGCCCGCGCGCCGATCCTGCGGCGCTTCCTGGAACTCGCGCCGGGCGCCAGGAGCCACGCGCCGGTCGACCGTGATGCGCCGTTGACAGAGTTCGAGCGGATCGCCCCGGACTACCCCGTGTTCCGCATCAACCCGAGCACGCGAACGTGACGACAACGAGACCGGCGAATGACAAACACAAAACCCGGCTCTTGCAGCCGTCGTGGCTGGTCAGAACCGGGTTCTTGGCGGAGCCGCCTGTCGGAATCGAACCGACGACCTTCTCATTACGAGTGAGACGCTCTACCGACTGAGCTAAGGCGGCGTACCGTCATCCGTTACCGCATGTAGCGGCTCTGGTTGAGCGGACCGGATGAGTGTACCGAGACTGCGCGCTCGACACTAAAACGGTGCGCCTCGACGTGCTCGTCGATGGTCGTGCGGGTGGGCTTGCCCTTGCCGATCAGGCGGCCCAGGCGGCGAACGCCGTGCTTCATTACTGCTCTACTCCCCTAGGAACATGGATCAACCACCGACTGCGGACGCAGTGGTGGTGATTCAATGATGACCGTCGGCGACTCATAGAGGTAGACGATCTTTCCTTGAAACGACATAGGATGTCTCTATGTTGTCGCTGCACCAGCTCCGCGTGTTCCTCGCGGTCTACGAGCATGGCTCGCTGACCGCGGCGGCCGATGAGCTCGGCTATGCGCAGCCGTCGATCTCGGAGCAGGTCAGGAGCCTGGAGCGTACGCTCGGCGTCCAGCTCTTCCGCCGGGTCGGGCGCGGGGTGGTGCCGACCGCAGTGGCCGACGAGCTGAGGCCGCACGCGGAGCGTACGGTCGCGGCCGCCGAGGACGCGCGCAAGGCCGTGCAGGCGGTGAAGCAGTTCGAGACCGGGACGATCCGGTTCGGGATGTTCGGGATCGCCCGGCTCTACGGCGGCGCCGGGCTGGTGGCCGACGTGCTCGACCGGTATCCAGGCGTACGCGTCGAGCTGATCGGGCAGAACTCGACCGAGGTCCAGGAGGACCTGCGGCGCGGACGGCTCGAGGCGGCGATGTTGCTGGTCGGCAGCGTCTCCGGCCCGGGGCTGAAGGTCACGCCCGTGGCCCGCGACGAGCTCGTCTACATCTCGGCCGACCCCGCGCACCTGGCGACGCCGGTCACCCCTCACCGGCTCTCGCTGGCCACGCTGGTGATGGCCGACACGACCTGGAGCTCCGAGGACCCCACCCGGGTCACCATCCGGAACCTGCTCCACGAGACCGGACGCAACCCACCCAGCCGGGTCGAGGTCGAGGACATCGAGACGGCGGTCGAGCTGGTGGGGATGGGGTACGCCGACAGTGTCATCGCCAAGGGAGCAGCCGAGCAGCTGCTCCCCCGGCTGGCGCCGAAGGCAGGGTGGGTGTCACTGCGGCCCCGGACGTACGACACCTTCGCCATCGTCCACCGCACCGACGCCACCCTCTCCCCCGCCGCCACCCTGATGATCGAGCTGGCCACGAAGCGGATCCAGGCGATCGCGGACCCGGTCCACCGGCGCTAGCGGCCGTTCCTTCGTCAAGGTATGCAGCCGAACGCTCACATCCCGTGCGGAGTTCCGCTGGGGATGTGTTCCTTGACCTGCATACCTTGACGAAGGAACCGCCTCAGTCTCGGCGAGGCGTCAGCACTCCAGGCCGTCGTCGGGGACCTTGCCGCCGACCAGGTAGTCGTCGACGGCGTCGTCGACGCAGCCGTTGCCCTGCATGTAGCCGGTGTGGCCGTCGCCGTCGCGGGAGACGAGTACGCCGGAGTCGAGTGCCTCCGCGAGCTTCTCGGCCCACGCGTAGGGGGTGGCCGGGTCGCGGGTGGTGCCGATGACGACGATCGGGTTGGAGCCCGCGGCGTCGATCTCCGGCTCGGGCTCGGTGGCCTTGAACTTCTCCGCGGCGCAGCCGTTGAGCATCCAGGCCAGCGCGGCACCGAAGGTGGGTGCGGCCTTCTCGAAGGCGGGCAGCTGCTTGCGTACCTCTTCCGGGCTGAGGCCGGAGGAGTCGTCGAGGCAGTTGATCGCCCAGTTGGCCTCCATCGTGTTGTCGAGGTAGCCACCTTCGGGGTCGCGGCCGGCGTAGTTGTCCGAGAGGCTCATCAGCTGGGAGCCGTCGCCCTTCAGCGCCGCCTGCAGGGCGTCGGTGAGGTAGGGCCAGTAGGACTCGACATAGAGCGGAGTGATCAGGCCGTAGAGCGCGTTGCCCGCGGTCAGCTCGCGGTCGCCGGCGGGCAGAGGCTTCGCGTCAATGTCGGCCATCAGCTTCTGGACGCGCTCGACACCCTCGTCGACGGTGTCGCCGAGGAAGCAGCTGCCTTCGTCGACGCAGTGCTCGACGTAGGAGCGGAGCGCGACCTCGAACCCCTTCGCCTGGGCCAGGTTGGCGTCGAGGACGCTCAGACCGGGCGCGATCGCACCGTCGAGCACGAACCGGCCGACCCGGTCGGGGTAGAGCTCGGCGTAGGTCGAACCGAGCTGGGTGCCGTAGGAGGCGCCGAAGTAGTCGAGCTGGTCCTCACCCAGCGCGGCCCGGAGTACGTCCATGTCCCGCGCCGCCTCGACGGTGCTGACGTGGGCAGAGATGCCGTCCTTCTGGGCTGCGCAGCCCCTGGCCATCTGGACGCCGGTGTCGGCGTAGGCCTTCTCTTCCGCGGGGGTGTCGGGGTCGGGGTCGACCGCGACGTAGGCGTCCAGCGCCTTGTCGTCGAGGCAGTCGACCGGGGTGCTCTGCCCGACACCGCGCGGGTCGAAACCGACGATGTCGTAGGAGTCGCGGACGGTCCTGCTGAACGACTGGTTGTTGTAGAGCGCGTAGTCGATGCCCGAGCCGCCCGGTCCGCCCGGGTTGATCGCCAGCGAGCCGATCTTCTTCTTGTTGGCCGGGTCCTTGATGACCGAGACCTCGATGGTGCGGCCGGTGGGGTCGGAGTAGTCGAGCGGGACCTCGAGGGTCGCGCACTCGAAGGCGCCGTTGCACTCCTTCCAGTCCAGCTTCTGGCTGTAGAAGGTCTGCAGCTCCGCCTTCGGAGCCGCGGTCGCCGCCGCGCTCGGACTCACCTGGTCGGCGTCGGGGGTGCCACCACCTCCGCAGCCCGCGAGGGCGAGCGCTGACATCACGACGAGAACGGCTTTGCGTTTCACTGGTCTCCTCCGGGCGGCAACAGCGCCACCATCATGGCTTCCAGCACCAACTGGGGCTGGACGTTGAACTCCAGCAGCTGCTCACGGGCCTCGAAGATCGCACCGATGCGCTGCAGATTGAGCTCGGGGGTCGAGTACGCGACGATCTGCTCGATCTCGCGCCGGTGCTCCTCGTTGACGAGCGTCACCGGGGCACGGGCGGCCAGGGTGATCGCGTCGCGGTAGACCGAGACCAGGTCCATCAGCCCACGGTCGATCACGTCGCGGTGACGGCGGGTGGCGCGGCGCTTCTGGTCCTTCTCGAGCGCAGACAGCGCGGGGCCGTACTCACGCGGCCGGCGTCCTCGCTCGACCACGCCGTAGCCCGCGTCGAGGTCGGCCTTCTCACGAGCGTCGAGGTCGGCGGTGACCGCGTCGGCCTCCTCCTTCGAGACCGCGGCGAGCTCGCCGGCGGCCCTGAGCGCGTCGGCCAGGGTGCGCAGCTTGGCCGGATAGGCCACCACCTGCTCACGGCGGCGCCGGGTGTCGTCGTCGCGGGCCAGCGCCTTGGCCCGACCGATGTGGCCCTGGCTGGCGCGGGCCGCATAGGCCGCGCGCGCCTCGTCGACACCGAGCGTGCGCTGGAGGAACGCGGTCACGTCAGGGGCCGTCGGGGTGCTCAGCGTGACCAGCCGGCACCGGGACCGGATCGTCGGGAGGACGTCCTCGACCGTCGGCGCGCAGAGCATCCAGACGGTGCGGGCGCCGGGCTCCTCGACCGCCTTGAGCAGCGCGTTGTTGGCCTGCTCGGTGAGCCGGTCGGCGTCCTCGATGATCAGGATCTGCCAGCGGTTGCCGGCCGGCGTGAGCGCGGACTGACGCACCAGGTCGCGGATCTCGTCGACCCCGAGGGTCAGCTTCTCGGTGCGGACCAGGTTGACGTCGGCGTGGCTGCCGGCGAGCACGGTGTGACACGCGTGGCACTGGCCGCAGCCGCCGTTCGGGCACTGGAGCGCGGCGGCGAAGGCGATCGCGGCGTTGGACCGTCCTGATCCGGGCGGCCCGGTGAAGAGCCACGATTGGGTCATGCCGTGCCCCGAGGCCGCGGTCTGCAGAGTGGAGATGATGTGGCGCTGGCCGACGAGGTTGTCCCAGACCGATGTGGTGGCGACGTTCATGCGGTCACCGCCTGGGTGAGCAGCGGCTCCAGCCGTGCCAGCACCGCCGCGTGGATCTCCTCGACAGGGGCGCGGGCGTCCAGGACCAGATAGTGCTCGGGGTTGCGCTCGGCGAGCGCGACGAACGCCGACCGCACCCGCTGGTGGAACTCGACCGACTCCTGCTCCATCCGGTCGCGCTCCTCGAACCGCGTGAAACCGGCCGTCGGGTCCAGGTCGAGCAGCACGGTCACGTGGGGACGCAGATCGGCGGTCGCCCAGCGCGCCACCTCCTCGAGCTGCGCGGCGTCCAGCACCCGGCCGGCACCCTGGTAGGCCAGCATCGAGTCGACATAGCGGTCGGTGATCACCACCTCGCCCCGCTCCAGCGCCGGGCGGACCATCGACTCGATGTGCTCGGCTTTGTCGGCGGCGAACAGGAGCGCCTCGGTCCGGTCGTCGAGGTCGCCGGTCTCCGGGGACAGCACGATGCGGCGTACGTCCTTTCCTACGGCCGTGTCGCCCGGCTCGAAGGTCAGCAGGACGCGGTGGCCGCGGGCGGTCAGCGCCTCGTGGAGCAGCCGCGACTGGGTCGACTTGCCCGACCCCTCGCCGCCCTCGAAACACACGAAGACACCGTGCTCTGCATAGACACCCGGAAACCTCACGCAGCCACCTCCGTAGCGCAAGCGCCAGAATACGGACGCGGCTGCGTGATGACCTCATGGTTCACTCGCTGACGCTCGTTCACGCAGCCACCTCCGTAGCGCAAGCGCCAGAATACGGACGCGGCTGCGTGATGACCTCATGGTTCACTCGCTGACGCTCGTTCACGAGCCCAACCTACGGGGTGGGACCGACAACCCAGACGTACGCCGCCCGGACCACCGCGTTTGAGACTGCCGAACGCGGCAGCGCCAGGTTAAGGTTCGGGTCGTCCTCACGCTGCCCCAAGGAGTCTCCGGTGATCTACGTCCTGATCGTCCTGCTGCTGGCCGCGGTCGCGGTCGCGGCCTACCTGCTCTGGAAGAGCAGGCAGCAGCCGACGGCGCAGAAGGAGCCCGACGACTTCATCGGCGACCAGCACAAGCACGCCTCCGACCAGCTGCGCCAGGTGCGCAACGGCGACGTGATCGAATACCTCGGCCACAACTGGTTCGTCCGTGGCCGCCTCGACTTCGACGAGGACGGCTACCGCTGGACCGAGCACATGCTCGACGACGCCGAGGGCAAGAAGTGGCTCTCGATCGAGGACGACGAGAGCTTCGAGGTCTCGCTGTGGCACGCGATCCCGCTCGGCGACATCGAGCAGGGCGCCGTCGGTGACCGCGATGTCATCGTCGGCGGGGTCGCCTACCGGCTCCAGGAGCAGGGCTCGGCCGCCTTCACCGCGACCGGCGCGACCGGCACGGCACCGTCCGGCAGGGCCGAGTACGCCGACTACAAGTCGGTCGACGGCAAGCTCCTCGGCTTCGAGAAGTGGGGCAGCAACTGGGAGCCCTCCCTCGGCGAGGTGCTGCAGCCGTTCGAGCTGACCGTCTACCCCTCCACCGACCGGCCCGCGACCCTGGACGACGAGTGACGCTCCTCGACGTCCCGTTCGCGGACGTACGCGGCAACACCCTGCGCTGGAGCCTCGCTCCCATCGACTGCACTCCGCTGGCCTCCCTGACGGTGGACCTCGGGGCCGGACTGACGGTCACGTTGAGCGTCCTGGGTGCCAGCCACCAGGTCGTCGTACGCCGCCACGACCGCCCGCTCCTGCACGAGACCGTCGCGTGCGGGATCGCCGAGGCCGCGCCCCTTCCCGCGGCGCACGCGGAGGGCTCCTACAGCCTCGGCTCGCACGTCGCCACGCTGGAACCCGAGGAGCTCGCCGAGCGGGCATCGGAGCTCGTGGAGCGGTTGGAGGGGCGTACGGATGCCGTCGTCGCGCACTTCCCGGGCGACCCGCACGCCGTGACCGCGCTGGCTCTCGAGGAGCTCGGCGAGCTGCAGATCACCTGGAGCACCTGGCACACCTACCCACAGACCGGCGAGATCGTCGCCACCGTCACAAGCTACCGGCCCGAGGAGGGCGCAAGTGTCTGAACCGAACGGCCCCAACCGCAAGCTGATCGGCTGGGCGATCGTCGCAGTGTGCGTCGTGCTCGCCATCATCATCGCCATCGCGGTTTCGGGCGACGGGAACAGCCCCGAGAAGTACCTGCGCAAGAACTTCGACCACGTGAGCGGCTCCGACCCCGACAACGACGCCGGGATCGTCTTCGAGGACGACGGCACGGTGACCTCGGTCGCCAACAAGATCGCCGCCGGCTCCGACGCCGACGAGAACCGGGCCGAGGGCTCCAACAGCTACCTGCGCTACGACGACGACTGGCTGGTCGTCGTGGAGCCGCGCACGCCCTCGGGATCCACGATCACGCTCTACGAGTACGACCGCGGCTACCGCCACCACAGCACCGTGATCGGTCTCTGGGGCTGGAACAGCTACTACGGCCGCAACAGCGGTGGCGGCAGCAGCGGCGGATCCTCCTTCCGCGGCGGCGGCAGCGGATCCGGCAAGTGACCACCCTCAGACTGGAGATGAACCGATGACCGACCTCATGAGCGGACTGCTGTCCACCGTCGCCTTCGCCGCCCTCGGGCTGCTCCTGCTGGTGATCGGCTTCTACGTGATCGACCTGCTCACCCCGGGCAAGCTCGGGCAGCTGATCTTCGTGGAGCACCGCCGCGACCCCGCACTGCTGCTCGGTGCCTCTGTCGTCGCGATCGCCACGATCGTGGCCACCTCGATCTACACCGCGGAGGCGGACACGCTCGAGGGGCTGCTCACGACCGCGGCGTACGGCCTGATCGGGATCGCCCTTCTGGCGGTCGCATTCGTGATCCTCGACCTGCTCACCCCGGGGCGGCTCGGTGAGCTGATGACCGACGACAAGGATGACCCGGCGATCTGGGTCGCGGTCGCGGTGCAGCTGGCCGTCGGCGTGATCGTGGCGGCCTCGATCACGTGAGCCTGAGCCTCCCATCGTTGCCTGCGCTGCCCGCGGGACGAGCAGCCCGGCTGCTCGTCCTCGCGGCGGTGTTCGTCTGCGCGGCGTGCGGCCTGGTCTACGAGCTCGCGCTGGTGACGCTGGGGAGCTACCTGCTCGGCAACTCGATCGCGCAGACCTCGCTGGTGATCGCGGTGTCGATGTTCGCGATGGGCGTCGGCGCCGTGCTCGCCAAGCCGCTCACCGCGCGGCCGCTGCGCGCGTTCGTGGGGGTGGAGATCGCGCTCGCCGCGGTCGGTGGCGCCTCGGTGCCGGCGCTCTACGCCGCGTTCGCGTGGCTGCATCTCTACACCCCGATGATGCTGCTGGTGACGTTCCTGATCGGCGCGCTGGTCGGCGCCGAGATCCCGCTGCTGATGGAGCTGCTGCAGCGGCTGCGCCGCCAACAGGCCTCGCTCGCGGTCGCCGACATCAACGCGGTCGACTACGTCGGTGCGCTGATCGGCGGGCTGGCGTTCCCATTCGTGCTGCTGCCGACCCTGGGGCTGCTGGTGGGCACGGTGGCCACGGCCGCCCTGAACGTGCTCGCCGCCTGGACGGTCGGGGTCGCGCTGGCCGGGTCGCGCCGGCATCGCGGGCTCGTCACGGCGGTCTGCGGCGTCCTCGCCGTCGCCCTCGGCACGACCGCGGTGTTGGCCGACTCCTTCGAGCTCAACGCCCGGCAGGCGCTCTACCGCGACCCGATCGTCCACGCCGAGCGCTCGGACTACCAGGAGATCGTGGTGACCCGGGGCGCCCCGTTCGGACCGGAGTTCGACGACGTACGCCTTTTCCTCGACGGTGACCTGCAGTATTCGTCCTTGGACGAATACCGGTATCACGAGATGCTCGTCCATCCGGCGATGAACGGTCCCCATGCGCGGGTGCTCATCCTGGGTGGCGGGGACGGGCTCGCCGCGCGGGAGGTGCTGCGCTACCGGTCGGTCTCGTCGGTGACGCTGGTCGACCTCGACCCTGCCGTGGTGTCGCTGGCGCGCACCTTCGCGCCGTTGCGGGTGCAGACGCACGGCTCCCTCGACGACCCGCGATTGACGTACGTCCCGGCGGACGCGTTCTCCTGGGTGCGGGACTACTCGGGGGCACCGTTCGACGTGGTCATCGCGGACTTCCCCGACCCGGACTCGACCGCGCTGGCCAAGCTCTACTCGGTCGAGAACTACACCATGATCTCCCGGCTGATGGCTCCGTCCGCGCGGCTGGTCGTGCAGTCGGGCAGCCCGTTCTTCGCGCCGGACGCGTTCTGGTCGGTGCGGCACACCCTCGCCGCGGCCGGCTACCGCACCACGCCGTACCAGGCGGACGTGCCGTCCTTCGGGAACTGGGGCTACGTCCTCGCCGGGCGGGGTTCGTCGGCTCCCCCGCTCGCCCTGGACGACGAGGCGCCGGGCGGGCTGCGCTACGCCAGCGACACCGTGCTCGCGGCAGCCGCGTCCTTCCCGCCCGACCGTGCCGAACGGCCCACCTCGGTCACCACGCTGCTCGACCCGGCGATCCTGGACTACGCCCGCAAGGGCTGGGTGGGCTACTGATGTTCTTCCTTCTGCGCATGGTCCGGCGCACCTCGCGGCACTACGCCTGGGTGCTGCCGCTCGCCATCATCTGCTTCGTCTTCGTCACCGGCTGGATCGCCATGGCGCTGGCCCAGCCGGGCACCGACATCGTGCATCCCGCCAACTACTGGTGGTGGTTCCTGGTCACCGCGACCACGGTCGGCTACGGAGACTTCTTCCCGGAGACCACCGGCGGCCGGTTCGTCGGGGCGTACGTCGTCTTCGGCTCCATCACCACCCTCGCCATCTTGTTCAGCCGGATCTCGGCAATCATCGAGAACGCCAAAGGACGCCGCATGCGTGGAGAGATCAGCTTCAGCGGACAGAACCACATCGTGCTGCTCGGCTACACCGCCGGGCGCACCGAGCGGCTCCTGGCCGAGCTGCTCTCCGAGCCCGAACGCGAGGTCGTCCTCGCGACCTGGGAGGACCAGCTCGCCGAGCACCCGATGGCCGGCGAGGACCGCCTTCATTTCGTACGCGGCGACATCACCGATCTCTCCGTGCTCGCCCGGACCGGGCTGTCCGGTGCGCACAGCGTGCTGATCGACGCACGCGACGACAACGAGGCGGTCACCCTCACCGTCGCGGCCAACACGGCGGCTCCGTCGGTACACACCATCGTCGCCCTGCGGGACCTGCGGGTGCAGCGCACGATCTTCCGCATCGACACCACCGTCCACTGCGTGCAGTGGCACAACACCCAGCTCATCGCGGAAGAGCTCAGCGACCCCGGGATCGCGGAGGTCTACCAGGAGCTCGCCACCGCCGGCGGCAAGGGCACCTACTCGCTCACCGTGCCTGACTCGGCCCCGACCGCGGCCGTCGGCGCCTGGCAGTCCGCTCTCGGGCGTGGCCACGGCGCCACGCTCCTGGCCGTCCGCACCGACGGCGGCATCCAGGTCAGCCCCTCCTGGGATCTGGTCGTCGGTCCCGGCGCTCGGCTCTTCTACATCGCCGCCGACCGGTTGGACTACGACGAGGTCGTCGGGTCGCTCGGCTGAGGGTCGCCCTCAACTGACAGAACCCCGCCATGGCGGGGTTCTGTCGAGTGCGGCCAGGCCGCGGCGTACGGACTATGACTTCTTGGTCGCAGCCTTCTTGGTCGTCTTCTTGGCGGTCGACTTCTTCGCCGGGGACTTCTTGGTGGTCTTCTTCGTCGTCCGCTTGGTGGTCTTCTTCGCCGGGCCCTTGGCGCGCTTGTCGGCGAGCAGCTCGGCGGCACGCTCGGCGGTCAGGGTCTCCAGGTCGTCGGCGGCCCGGAGGGTGGCGTTGTATTCACCGTCGGTGACGTAGGGACCGAAGCGACCGTCCTTGACGATCATCGGCTGCCCGGAGACCGGGTCGGGGCCGAGCTCCTTGAGCGGCGGCTTGGCCGCGGCACGGCCACGCTGCTTCGGCTGAGCGTAGATCTGCTCGGCCTCCTCGAGGGTGATCGTGAGCAGCTGGTCCTCGGAGCTCAGCGTGCGGGAGTCGGTGCCCTTCTTCAGATAGGGCCCGTAGCGGCCGTTCTGGGCGGTGATCTCCTCGCCGTCGGCGGCGGTGCCGACGACCCGGGGAAGGGTCAGCAGCTTGACCGCGTCCTCGAGCGAGATCGTCTGCAGCGACATCGACTTGAAGAGGCTGGCGGTGCGGGGCTTGGCGCCCTTCTTGGCGTCCTCGGGGAGCTGCTCGGTGACGTACGGACCGAACCGGCCGCTCTTCGCGACGACGGTGAGTCCCG
Source organism: Nocardioides sp. NPDC051685 (assembly GCF_044453405.1). Taxonomy (NCBI): domain Bacteria; kingdom Bacillati; phylum Actinomycetota; class Actinomycetes; order Propionibacteriales; family Nocardioidaceae; genus Nocardioides; species Nocardioides sp. NPDC051685. The sequence goes on from NZ_JBITCR010000001.1 coordinate 916,529, forward strand.
TCTCGGGGTGGACGCCGAGGTTGAGCTCCTCGCCGGCGGGGTTGGCGAAGAGCTCCTTGGCCTTCTCCAGGGTGAGCTCGTCGGGGGGCAGGTCGTCGGGGACGTTGGCCCGCACCGCGAACGGGGTGCCGTCGTCGCCCGGGCCCTCGATGTAAGGGCCGTAGCGACCGACCCGGAGGTTGACCCCGGCCTCGGGGCTGCCGACCGGGAAGGTCGCCAGCTCGCGGGCGTCGATGTCGCCGAGACCGTCGACCAGCGGCTTGAGACCCTTGACCCGCTCCGAGCCGAAGTAGAACTCCCCGAGCTCGGTGGTCATGTCCTTGTGGCCGTTGGCGATCTCGTCGAGAGTCTCCTCCATGCTCGCCGTGAACCGGTAGTCGATCTGGCGCGGGAAGTGCTCCTCGAGGAGCCGGACCACCGAGAACGCGACCCAGGCGGGCACCAGCGCGGTGCCCTTCTTGAAGACGTAGCCGCGGTTGATGATCGTCTGGATGATGCTCGCGTAGGTCGACGGGCGGCCGATCTCGCGCTCCTCGAGCTCACGAACGAGGGTCGCCTCGGTGTAGCGGGCCGGGGGCTTGGTCTCGTGGCCGTCGGCGGTGATGCTGGCCGCGTTGACCGTGTCGCCCTCGGCGAGGTTCGGGAGCCGGGTCTGCTGGTCGTCGGAGGTCTGCTCGGCGGAGTCGGTGCCCTCGACGTACGCCTTCAGGAAGCCGTGGAAGGTGATCACGCGACCGGTGGCGGAGAAGACCACGTCCTCGCCCGTCGTCGCCGTCGCACCGAGGCGGATCGCGACCGAGTTGCCGACCGCGTCCTTCATCTGGGAGGCGACGGTGCGCATCCAGATCAGCTCGTAGAGGCGGAACTGGTCACCGGTGAGCCCGGTCTGCGCCGGCGTCCGGAAGGAGTCGCCGGCGGGCCGGATCGCCTCGTGGGCCTCCTGGGCGTTCTTGACCTTGGAGGCGTACGTCCTCGGCGCATCCGGCAGGTATTCGGCACCGTAGAGCTCCCTGACCTGAGCGCGGGCGGCGCTGATGGCGTCGCCGCTCAAGGTGGTGGAGTCCGTACGCATGTAGGTGATGAAGCCGTTCTCGTAGAGACGCTGCGCGACCGACATCGTGGTCGACGCGCTCATCCCGAGCTTGCGGCTGGCCTCCTGCTGCATCGTGGTGGTGCGGAAGGGGGCGTAGGGGCTGCGCTTGTAAGGCTTCGACTCGACACTGCGGACCTCGTAGGTCTGGTTGTCGAGGGCTGCCACTAGAGCCTCGGCGCGGCTGCGGTCGAGGTGGACGACCTTGTCGCTCTTCAGCACGCCGTCGGGGCCGAAGTCGGCGCCGCGGGCGACGCGGTTGCCGTCGATCGAGGTGATCTTGGCCGGGAACATCCGCGGGTCGTGGTCGGAGCCGGCGTCGAAGGTGCCGGCCAGGTCCCAGTAGGAGGCGGTGCGGAAGGCGATCCGCTCGCGCTCGCGGTCGACGACGAGCCGGGTGGCGACGGACTGGACCCGCCCGGCGCTCAGCCGGGGCATGACCTTCTTCCAGAGCACCGGCGAGATCTCGTAGCCGTAGAGACGGTCGAGGATGCGGCGGGACTCCTGGGCCTCGACGAGGTCCATGTCGAGCTCTCTCGGGTTCTCCGCTGCCGCAAGGATCGCCGGCTTGGTGATCTCGTGGAAGACCATCCGCTTGACCGGGATGCCCTTCTTCGGCTTCAGCTCGTCGAGGAGGTGCCAGGCGATGGCCTCACCCTCGCGGTCCTCATCGGTGGCGAGGTAGAGCTCGTCGGCGTCCTTGAGGAGCGACTTGAGCTTGGCGATCTGCTTCTTCTTGTCGCTGGGCACGACGTAGTAAGGGGTGAAGCCGTTGTCGACGTCGACGCCGAAGCGCCCCCACGGCTTGTCCTTGATCTTGGCGGGGGTGTCTGCCGCGCTCTGCGGAAGGTCGCGGATGTGCCCGACGGATGCCTCGACGACATACCCCTGTCCGAGGTATCCGCCGATCTTCTGAGCCTTCGCCGGGGACTCGACGATCACCAACTTGTGTGCCACTGACGTCCTTATCTCACTGCAGCAGAGCCTGGCACCACTGACAAGCTCTGGCGAGACACGTTAGCGCGTGTCTCCAGCCGGCATGGGTCCAGTCACCGCGGTTCATGCGGCACTGAGCTCTCGGACAACATGGCGTGTTGCCTTGGGCGCCGCGAAGACAATACCTAGCACGGCCGGGAGCGGGAGCGTGAAATCGGTGTCTCATCCGCTGCTGTCCAGAAACTGTCGGTGGTCGCCCCTAGAGTGGCTTTTCGAGGACGGCGAGACCCTTTCCGAACCGAGAGGTCTCTCCTGATGATCGACACCGAATACATCGACTACACAGAAGGCCTGGCCACGCCCCCGGAGCATCTGGTCTGCTCCGAGTGCGCCCAGCTGCTCACCAGGACCAACATGATCCTGGAGCGGCTGGAGGCCGAGCTGACCCGGCCGGCCGCGCCGCGTCCCGAGCACGAAGTGGCGCTGGACTGGCTGGCCGCGCTCTGCGGCGGCCACGAGGCGGTCACCGCGCTGGATGCCGCGCCGCTGGTCGACGACGCGCTGGACCTGCCGGTCGTGGAGGACGCGGCGGGACGTACGCAGCTGGCGGCGGTGGCCGCGCTGCTCGACGAGGTCGCGGCCGACTTCCCGGTCGAGGAGGTGGGCTTCGCCTTGCGTCGGGCGCTGCTGCGGCTGTGGGAGATCGACCCGCTGGTCATCGACCGGCCCGCGGCGCCGGCTCAGGTGGCCGCCGGGATCGTGTGGATGGTCCTGGGTGCCAACGGGCTCGCCGGGCCGGGTGGTCTGGTCACCGCGACCGCGCTCAAGGAGCGGCTGGGCCTGAGGACGATGCCGACGGCTCACGGGAAGCAGCTGGCCGCCGCGCTCCGAGGCTTCTGGCCGTGGCAGACGCAGCGACCGTGGGGCATGCGGGACCTGCCCGACCTCGAGCCGCTGGGCTATCCCGACCTGCTCGTCTCGAGCGTGCGCCGACGCCTGGTCAGGCTGCGGGACCAGGCGTGCCTGGCGCGGGACGGAGGAAGCCCTCGCTGACCAGCTCCCGGGCGATCGGCAGATAGCTGCTGCGCACGACCGCGGGATCGCGGTCGAGGATCTGCGCGAGCGCGTCGAGGATCTGGCCGACGGTCAGGTCGCCGTCGCATGCGCCCGCGAAGGCCGCCTCGATCGTGTCGGCCTGGCGCGCGCGGCGCAGACCCCGCTGCTGGCGCAGGATGACGGTGCTGGGGTCCTCGGCGCCGGGCTGGCCGAGGGTCTCCTGCTGGACGTCCTCGACGAGCACCAGCGTGGAGTCCTCGGTGACCTCGACGCGGGCGGCCTCGCCCCATGCCTTGAGCGCCGGGGCGATCGGCTGCTCGACGTCGTAGGGCCACTCGAGGAGCTCGCGCTTCGGGTTGCTTGCGCCGGTGCGGTGAAGATTGATCCAGCCGAACCCGACACCCTCGATCTTCTGCTCCTCGAACCAGGACAGCCAGGTGTCATAACGGGTCAGGTAGTCCTGGGCGCCGTGGTGGCCGGAGTCCTTGAGCCAGAGCTCGACGTAGGCCGCGGGGTCGAGGATCTCCCGCTGGACCACGAACGCGTCGACCTCGTCGCCGAGCCATCCCTCGAGACGGTCGTCCCAGGGCTGGTCCTCGGAGATGATCCAGTTGCCCAGGATCTGACACCAGCCTCCCTCGGTGAGCATCCCGGGGGCGGCCTTGACGATGTCCTCGACCACCCGGTCACCGGGGAGGCCGGAGTCGCGGTAGACGAGGCGCTCGCCGGTCGCCGGGCTGATCACGAACGGCGGGTTCGTGGCGATCAGGTCGAAGCGCTCGCCGGCGACAGGCTCGAAGAACGACCCGTTGCGTACGTCGATCCGGTCGGCCACGTCGTTGAGCGCGGCGTTGAACGCGGTGATCCACAGTGCTCGCTGGTTGACGTCGGTCGCGACCACCCGGTCGCTGTGCGTGGCCAGGTGGAGCGCCTGGACGCCGCAGCCGGTGCCGAGATCGAGCGAGGTGCCGACCTGGTCGCGGATGGTCAGCTGCGCGAGGGAGGTCGAGGCAGGGCTGATCCCGAGCACGTGCTCGGGACCGACGCGCTGGGGGCCGCCGTCGAGCCCCGGCGTGAGGTCGGAGACGACCCAGAGGGCGGTGTCATCGGTGGCGTACGGACGTACGTCGAGGCGGGCCGCGACCTCGCCGACCGACTGCTCCAGGATCCCCTCGACGGCGAGCCGGTCGACGAGCCCGGGGAGAGCTGCCTCGGCGAGGTCGAGCGAGACGGTCGTCTGCAGCAGGAAGAGCCGGATGAGGGTCTCCAGCGGGGAGCCTCCGTGGGTGCGCCGCCGGCCCGGGAGCGTCTCGTTGCGACTCAGCGCATTGTGCGCGATCGGGCCGAGCAGCTCGGCGACGGAGTCGTAGGAGAAGTCGGCCTGCTGGAGGGCGTCACGGAGCCGGTGCGGGAGGTCACTCACACCTGGAGCCTATGGCCTGGTCGGGTCAGCCCGCTGCCGCGCCCTCGGCGCTGGCGTGGATGTCGAAGACCTTGGCGAGTCCGGTGATCCGGAAGATCTTGAGCAGTCGCTCCTGGGTGCAGACCAGGCGGAGCATGCCGTTGTGCTGGCGGACCTTCTTCAGGCCACCCACGAGGACGCCGAGGCCGGTGGAGTCCAGGAACTCCACGGCTTCGAGGTCGACGACGATGTCGTAGTGACCCCGGGCGACGAGCTCAGTGATCTTGTCCCTCAGCTTCGGCGCGGTATAGACGTCGATCTCGCCGCCCACGGCCACAACGGTGGCCGAGTCGAGCTCGCGAGTCGCAAGCGTCAGATCCACTTCGAAGTTCTCCTGCCAAGGAACGTGAGACAACCGGCTCCGGTATCGAGCATCCTCGCGTCCGATACCCAGAGTCGATCGTAATGTAACCACGCCTCACCAGCATGCGCGCAAGAAACTCGCAACGTCATGGATACGATCCAGGGCCGCAAGCGTGGCTACCACCAGGATTCTGGGAGAATAGGCAGGTGTTGACGACAGCGACCGGTGATCTCGTACGCCGGCTCGCCGCCGTCCCCGGTCGCGAGGACCGGCTGGCTCACCTCGAGCAGGTTCCGCCACGTGAGGCCGTCTTCGCCGACTGGCCGACCTGGGCTTCCGCCGATGTGGTCGGCGCCTTCACCGCTCGCGGGATCCAGCGCCCCTGGCAGCATCAGGTGGTGGCCGCCGAGGCCGCGTACGAGGGCAGCCATGTGATCGTCTCGACCGGCACCGCGTCGGGAAAGTCGCTGGCCTATCAGCTGCCCGCCCTGACCGCGATCCGAGACGGACGGGGTCCACGTGGTGAACGCGGCGCCGGTGTCCTCTATCTGGCACCGACCAAGGCGCTCGCCCAGGACCAGCTGACCGGCCTGCGCGAGCTGGGCGTCGATGTGCGTGCGGTGACGCACGACGGTGACAGCACCCGGGAGCAGCGGGACTGGGCGCGAGACTTCGGCGAATACATCCTGACCAACCCCGACATGCTGCACCGCTCGCTGCTTCCCGGACACGAGCGCTGGACGGCCTACTTCCGGTCGCTGCGCTATGTCGTCATCGACGAGTGTCATCACTACCGCGGTGTCTTCGGGGCCCACGTCTCACATGTGTTGCGGCGGCTGCGGCGCATCTGCGCGCTCTACGGCTCCTCGCCGACGTTCATCCTGGCCTCGGCGACCGTCGCCGAGCCGGCAACCGCCGGCGAGCGCCTCATCGGCCTCCCGGTGCTGCCGGTGACCGCCGACTCGTCACCTCGCGGCGAGCTCTCCATCGCGCTGTGGCAGCCCCCGCTGACGACGTACGCCGGCGAGAACGGCGCCCCCGTACGCCGCGCCGCCTCCGCCGAGACCGCCGATCTACTCGCCGACCTGGTCTCCTCGGACGTACGCACCCTGGCGTTCGTACGCTCTCGGGTCGGTGCCGAGCAGGTCGCTCTGACCGCGGCCGCCGAGCTCGCCGAGGTCGATCCCTCGCTGCCGGGGCGGGTGGCGTCCTATCGCGGCGGCTATCTGCCCGAGGAGCGCCGGGCGATCGAGGCATCGCTCCGCTCCGGCGAGCTGCTCGGGCTGGCGGCGACGAACGCGCTCGAGCTCGGCATCGACATCAGCGGCCTGGACGCGGTCGTGCTGGCGGGCTACCCCGGCAGGCGTTCGGCCTTCTGGCAACAGATCGGCCGCGCCGGACGCGGTGCGGGCGACGCCCTCGGCATCCTGGTCGCCCGCGACGACCCGCTGGACACCTACCTCGTCACCCATCCGGATGCGCTTCTCGGTCAGCCGGTCGAGGCCACCGTCTTCGACCCGGCGAACCCGTACGTCGTCGGCCCCCACCTGTGTGCCGCCGCGCAGGAGCTGCCGCTGACCGAGACGGACCTGCCGCTCTTCGGACCGGGCGCCCGGGAGATCCTGGACAACCTGGTCGCCGCAGGGCTGCTGCGCAAGCGGCCTCGTGGCTGGTACTGGACCGACCGCCGACGTGCTGCCGACCTCGCCGACATCCGCTCCTCGGGCGGGTCGCAGGTACAGCTGATCGAGGCCGAGACCGGCCGGGTCGTCGGCACGGTCGATGCGGCGAGCTCGCACGCGAGCGCGCATGCCGGCGCCGTTTACATCCACCGCGGTGAGACCTATCTCGTGCACGAGCTGGACCTGGAGGAGAACGTCGCGGTGATCTCCCGTGACGACCCCGGCTACTCCACCTCCGCCCGGGAGATCACGGAGATCTCGATCGTCGCCGAGCGCGAGCAGGTCGCCTGGAGCGAGTGCCACCTGGCGTACGGCGATGTCGACGTCACCCACCAGGTCGTCTCCTTCCTGCGTCGGCGCCAGCCGAGCGGCGAGGTGCTGGGAGAGGAGCTCCTGGACCTCCCCGAACGTACGCTGCGAACCTCCGCCGTCTGGTGGACCGTGCCCGCCTCGGCTCTCGAGTCGGCTGGCCTGGAGAAGGCGGACATCCCGGGCGCCGCCCACGCCGCCGAGCACTGCTCCATCGGGCTGCTCCCGCTGATCGCGACCTGCGACCGCTGGGACATCGGTGGTGTCAGCACCGCGTCTCACCCGGACACCGGCATGCTCACCGTCTTCGTCTACGACGGTCACCCTGGTGGCGCCGGGTTCTCCGAGCGTGGATTCCGTGCCGCCCGGGAGTGGCTCGGCGCCACCCTGGAGACCATCGAGGCGTGCGAGTGCGACGACGGCTGTCCTTCCTGTGTGCAGTCGCCCAAGTGCGGCAACCAGAACAATCCCCTCGACAAGCGGGGCGCGATCGTGTTGTTGCGTCTCCTGCTGCAGAAATAGGCCTACGCTGGGGAAATGTTGATCCTGGGACTCGTGCTGATCGTCGTTGCAGCAGCTCTCATCGCTATCGGTCTCTTCACCACCGGCAACGGTGACCTCGAAGACCCGACCGCCACTCTTCTCGGTCTTCCGGTCGGCGCGACCACGATCTTCGTGATCGGCCTCGTCGCCGGCGTACTTCTCCTCTTCGGCCTCTCGCTCACCAAGTGGGGCGGCAAGCACCAGATGAAGTACATGAAGGAGAAGCGCCAGATGCGAAGCATCGTCAAGACGCTCCAGGACGCCGAGCCCAAGTCCGAGCCCAAGTCCGACGAGCCCAAGTCCGAGCCCAAGTCCGACGAGGCCTAGTCCGATCGTGAACCGGTCGGACCGGCCCTCGCTTTGGCGACCGGATCCCCCGGCTGGCCGAGCCAGCGTGGCCCCTCGACCCGCACCGTGACGGTGACGTCCTCCCCAGCGATCTCGCACGACTCCAGCGTGGCCCGGTTGCGGTCGGCAATCGTCGCTGCTGCCGCGCATGCGTCCTCGGAGATCTGGAGCGCGTTGGCCCCCGCCAACGCTGCCAGGTCGGCCGCGGACTGTGCGGTGCGGTGGGCCACGAAGACCGCGCCCACCACACCCAGCGCTGCACCGAGGAAGAGCAGCAGCCCGATCGCGCCGACCGCGAACGCCGCAGCCGAGCCGCGTTCGTCGCTCACCGCTCCTCCTGGGTCGCCTCGGTCGCGGCAACCGCCTCGCCCCGCACCGTCACCCCCGGCATCCAGCTGAAGATCCCTCCTGGACCGTCCACGCGGGCGCGAGCCGACGCCACGACCTCCTCCGCACCGGCACTGACACTCACCTGGGTGCCCGCAGGTCCGACCCGACGTCCGCGAGCCGCGGCGGAGCCGCTGTCGTCGCCTCGCGCGACAGCCCGGGCGGTCTCCCGGGCCGCGTCGACCACCTGGATCTGCGCCGCTCCCACCGACAGCAGCCACACCAGCCCGATGGTCACCGCCACCAGGAGCGGGATGACCATCACCAGCTCTGCGGTGGCGGCACCCCGCTCGCCCCGCTGCCCACGGACCACGGCTCAGATCCCCAGCAGGCTGAGGACGTGCTGGAACAGCCGGTTGAGCAGGTCGTTGCCGAAGCCACCGGTGAGCAGCTTGTAGAGCAGGCCGGCGAGCCCCGCACCGGCCGCCGTGCCCACGGCATATTCAGCCGTCGTGATCCCCTTCTCGTTCTTCTCGAGATGTGCCTTGGCCATGGTTGGTCCTCTCTGGTCGATGGCCGTCCCTACGGCCGTTCAAGGACGACGATGACCTGCTCCAGCGACATTCGCGACCGCCTTGTCGTCCGCTGTGGACAACTCGATCCCGAACCCACCCTGTGGATGACAAACGGCCCGTTGATCAGGGAAAACAATCCTGACGAGACGTCACGCAGGTCGGCCGAGTTGGCAGTCGAATGCCAACTCGGCCGACGCAAGTGACGTCTCGGCCGACGGGGGTGACGTCTCGGCGAGGGGGGTCAGATGCCGAGGTTGGTGAGGAGGCCGCCGACGACCGGGACGACGCCCAGCAGCAGGAAGGCGGGGAGGAGGCAGATGCCGAGAGGTACGGCGGCTTTGACTCCTACCGCACGGGCCCGGTCCTCGACCTCGGCGCGGGCGTTTCTGGTCAGGTCGTCGGCGAGGCGCTCGACGGTGGTGGCGACCGGGGCGCCGGTCGCCTGAGCTCGGGCCAGCGCCCGGCCCAACGGCGCCAGCGCGGGATCGTCCACCAGGGTGCGCCACGTCTTCTCCGGATCTGCCCCCAGACGGAGCCGGGAGGCCGCCGGCAGCAGCCGGGCAGCCGCCGGACCGGGCAGGGCTGCCGCAACCGCCACCAACGCCTCGGCGGGCGCCGCGCCGGAGGAGAGGGCAGCGGAGAGAAGGCGAACCAGGGCAGGCAGCTCGGCCTTCGCGGCCTCCCGCTCACGCCGGACCTCGACAGGCTCGGCCCGGCCGATGACCAGCCAGCAGACGACGCTCGCCGGCGCAGCGAGCACGACACCCACGGTGCCCCCGACGAACACATGGACCGCAACGGCGGCGAGCAGCGCCAGCAGCGGTCGCCAGCGCATCATCCAGCCGTCCGTCTCACGCCGCTCCGCAACGGCCGCGACCGTGCCGGGAAGTGGTGCTGTCGGCGCGGGCAGCAATGCCGCCGCCAACCCGAGCGCGACCACCGCGAGCCAGATACTCATCTGGCCTCGACCCCGCGCGCGATCGCTTCGATCCACCACAGCCCCAGCCAGCCGAGCAGCAGCCCCAGACCGAGGCAGGCCAGGCCGACCGGCGAGCCGAGGAGGAACGCCAGCGGGTCGCCGCCGACTCCGCTGCCCATCGCCAGGGCAGCCACCGGCAGGCCCGCGATCAAGCGTGCGGTGGAGCGGGCCGACCCGAGCTCGCCGTCGACCACCCGCTGGGTGGCGGCCGCTGCCCGCAGATCGAGCGCAACCCGGTCGAGCGCGTCCGCGAGACCACTCCCGGTCTGGTGCGCGATCTGCCAGGCCGCGGCGACCACGCGGAGCGAACCCGCACCGGGAACGCTCGCGACCTGTCGCCAGGCGGCCGGGACGTCGGAGCCCATCCGCTGCGCTTCCGCGACCGGCTCGATCACCGGCCACTCGGTGGCGAGCTGCGACAGCGCCGGCCCGGGCGGGTGCCCGGCGGCCAGCTCGGCGGCCATCTGCTCGCAGGCCTCGACCACCCGGTCAGCCGTACGTCCCGCCTCGATCCGCTCGCGGCGGCGCCGCCACAGGGCGACGCCGCCGAAGCTGGCGATCCCGAGCAGGACAGTCGCGACGACCGCCTTGCCCGGGAAGACGACGGGGATCAGGGCGACCAGGAGGAACGCCCACCGCGGCACCCGCCACACCGGCGGCCGTGACCCGACCGCGGCTCGCGGGCGGATCATCAGCGCCGCCGCGGCACCGGCCAGGCAGGCGATCAGCCCGAGGCTCAGCCCGCTCAACGTTCCGCTCCCAGCAACGTCTCGAGCCGGCTCGAGGCGGGGCCGGCGATCACGTCTCCGTCGGTGGCCACCGAGCAGGCGGTCTCCATCCGGACCAGCCCGTCGGCCCCGCGACACGGGACCGCGATCTCGGTCAGCACCCGGCGGCCCCCACGCCGCCGCAGATGCACGACCACGTCCACCCCGCTGGCGAACTGGCTGTGCGCCGCCTCTCTGCCGAGGCCCGCGGCGAGCGCCAACGCCTCGACGCGGGCCGGGACATCGGCGGCGGAGTTGGCGTGCAGCGTGCCGCAGCCGCCTTCGTGGCCGGTGTTCAACGCGGCGAGGAGGTCGACGACCTCGGCGCCACGCACCTCGCCCACGACCAACCGGTCGGGCCGCATCCGGAGCGCCTGGCGGACCAGCGTGTGCAGCTCGACGGCACCGGCGGCCTCGATGTTGGCCGGGCGCGCCTCGAGGCCGACCACATGGGGGTGGTCCGGACGCAGCTCGGAGGCGTCCTCCACCAGCACCAGGCGCTCCTCGGGCGGCACCAGCGAGAGCAGCGACGCCAGCAGGGTGGTCTTCCCGGTGCCGGTGCCTCCGGACACCAGGAACGCGGACCGTGCCAGCACCAGCCGCCGCAACAGATCGGCCACGAACGGAACGACCATCCCCGAAGACTCCAGCTCGGAGAGCGTGAAGGCGCGCGCAGAAGGCACGCGCAACGAGATCACCGTGCCCGGACGCGCCAGCGGCGCGAGCACCGCGTGGAACCGGCTGCCGTCGCCCAGCCGCAGATCGACGTAGGGCGAGGCGTCGTCCAGCCGTCGGCCGGCCCCGGCCGCCAGCCGCTGCGCGAGCCGTCGGACCGCATCGTCGTCGGGAAACGCGACCGGAGCGGGCTCCAGACCAGCTCCGCGGTCGATGAAGACCTGATCGGCCCCGTTGACCAGCACGTCGGTCACCCCGGGCAACCGCAGCAGCGGCTCCAACGGTCCCGCCCCGACCACATCGCGACGCAGCATCTCGAAGACCGCCAGCACGGTCGCGTCACCGACGATCCGCCCCTCCGCGCGGAGCGCCTCCTGGACCCGGTGTGGGGTGAGCTCTCCCGGCGTACGCGCCAGGTGGTCGCGGACGAGGTCGACGACCTGGGGCGCGATGTCGACGGCGCCGATCATGCGACCATCACCCCGGCGCGGACCCGGCAGCGCATCAGCACCTCGGCCGCGGCACGGGCCAGCGGCGCCCGCTTCGAGCGGATCGGCCCCAGGCCCAGGTCGATGGCCTCCGAGAGCCCGCGCTGGTCGGACATCGAGGCAATCACCGGGAGCCCGAGCGCACGCCCGACGGCCTCCGGCTCGGCCGCGCGGCCACGGACGACGACCCGCACCCGATCCCGCTCGGGAAGGCGGGAGATCAGCCGGGCGGCGGACGCCGTGCCGGTGACGTTCGCCCGAACGACGACGAGGACGATGTCGCAGCCGGTCAGCAGCGCCTCGGTCCCGGCGTCGGACTCGCGTGGCAGGTCGACCACGACCAGGTCATGGCCGCGACGCGCGGCGGCGAGCACCTCGCGCACAACCTCCGGCCGCGGCGGCACCACCTCGCCACCCGGCCACCCCAGCAGGCCCAGCGACCCGACGTGCGGCACCGCCTCGCGCAGCGCCCGCGCCCCCAGCCGCCCCGCGGTCTGCCCGAGATCACCCCAGGTCACTCCCGGAATCTCGTCGAGGCCGAGCACCCGCCCGGCGCCAGGTCCGAGCCGATCCGCGTCGATCAGCAGGGTCGGCCCGCGGTCGGCCCCCAAGCTGGCCAGGGCCGCGGCGTACGTCGTCGCCCCGGCGCCACCCGATCCGGCCAGCACGCCGACGACCATGCCGGCGCCGCCCTCACCGTCGCCGACGTCGGCGAGCAGTCCGGCGACAGCGGCCTCGGCCGCGGGCAGCTCCAGCACCGTCTCCGCACCGATCTCCAGCGCAGCCCGCAGCAGCGGCTCCCCGGTCGAACCCCATCCCACGACGTACACCCCGTCTCTCCGGGGCGGACGCAGCGATGCCACCTCCGCCAAGAGGTCGGCGCCGACGAGGATCAGTGGTGGGCGTTGCCATCGACGCAGCGCGCCTACGGCGTCGGTGCACTCCTCGACGGTGACGCCGGAGGCGGCGGCCAGGCGGGCCGCCTCAGCGGCCAGCAACGAGTCCGAGGTGATGACGAGAGGTTCCGAGGTCATGGCAGCAGGATCCGCCGCGGCACCCACATTTCCAGCCGCAAATCCGGCGCCTGTGGATAACCCCGTCCCGAACCCGCCCTGTGGAGGGTGATCGGCCCGCCCAAGGGCCGTCTACCATGTGCCCATGACACGCATCGCTGCGTTCTTCGATCTCGACAAGACGATCATCGCGAGGTCGAGCACGCTTGCGTTCTCCAAGCACTTCCAGGCCGGCGGCCTGATCACCCGCGCGGCCATGATCCGCTCGGCCTACACGCAGTTCGTCTACGTCGTCGGCGGTGCCGACCACGACCAGATGGAGAAGATGCGCAAGGCGCTCTCCGAGATGGTCACCGGATGGGACGTGGCGACCGTCAAGGAGATCGTCGCCGACACCCTCCACAACGTGGTCGACCCGCTCGTCTACGAGGAGGCCGTGCAGCTCATCGAGCAGCACCACGCCCAGGGCCACGACGTCATCATCGTCTCCGCCTCCGGCACCGAGCTGGTCGAACCGATCGGGGCGATGCTCGGCGCCGACCACGTCGTCGCCACGCAGATGAAGATCGAGGACGGCCGCTACACCGGCGAGATCGCCCTCTACGCCTACCGCGAGGAGAAGGCCCGCGCGGTCCAGCAGCTGGCCGAGCGGTTCGGGTACGACCTGGAACAGTCGTACGCCTACTCCGACTCCGTCACCGACCTCCCCATGCTGGAGGAGGTCGGTCACGCGTTCGCGGTCAATCCCGACAAGGACCTCCGCAAGGTCGCCAAGGAGCGCGGCTGGGACATCCTGGTCTTCAACAAGCCGGTCGCCCTGCGCAGCCGGGTGCTCACGCCGTCCACGCCGACCCTGGCCGCGCTGGCCGTCGGGGGTGCCGTGGCGATCGCCGGCGGCGTCATCTGGGCGGGCACGAAGCGCCGTCGCCTCGGCGCCTGACGCGATTCTGCAGGAGCGACATGATCCTCCTCATCCTGCAGAAATTCCAGCCTTGAATCTGGCCGCCGATCAGCGTAGAAACGAACACGTAACAAGACGTACACGAGGCCAGGCACCCACGCGGCGATCCACCCATCTGATGGGGTGCTGTAGCCGGGGAGACATCCCGACGCAGTGACCAGACCTTGCACGCTTGGTAACCAGAAAGCCTCGTGGACACGGTGGCATCCGGTGCTCACAACCCACCGGGTGCCACCACTTTATTCGGCCGCGTTCAGGCGCAGCGGCGATGCCTCGGCCCCGGCGGCGTACGCCTCGGCCGCATAGAGCAGCCACGAGTGCGCGCCCGCCTGACCGCCCTCGCGGAAGCCGCGCAGGTTCGACTCGTAGGCGGCGCGCAGCGCCAGATGGCCGGCCTCGGGCACGACCAGGGACTTCTCGTCCACCCCGCGCGCGACCAGGATGAGCCGCTCTGCGGCACGCGCGACCATCCCGTTGTGGGAGGCGAACGGAGCCGCGGTCGCCAGATCGGCGTGCACGAACGCCGCCACGACCAGCGCCGGCGCGGACGTCGGCGCGAGCAGCAGATCGGAGAGACGCCGCAACCGCTCGGCCGACTCGGCCGACCGCGGACGGCCCAGCTCCTCGGCGTCCAGCGACGCCCCGGCCGCCAGCGCGTGCAGCCGCGCGAACGCCTGCAACGGCGCCTGCTTCACCACCGGCACCAGCGAGAGCAGCTCGGTCGAGAGCCGCACCGCGTCCTGCGCGATCGCGTCCCCGCCGGAGGCACGGACCTCGCCCAGGGACGACGAGGACCCCTCCAGCACAGCAGAGGCGTGCGCCCCGCGCAGCAGCGACTCGGCGGTCGTCTCCGGAGACGTACGCCGCAGTCCCCGGTCACGCAGCATCACGTCGATGCCGTCACGAGCTGCGGCGAAGCCCGAGGCCACACCTTCGAGCGACACCAACCGGGCAAGCGGATCGTCCTTCACGCGTCAACCTTAAGCGCGCGTTACCCTGACCGAGATGACGGACCCAGCGAACCCCGACCCGGCACGCTCCTTCGGAAGCGTGGCGGACAGCTATGACCGCGGGCGCCCGTCCTACCCGGCCGATGCGGTGAAGTGGCTGGTCGGCGACGAACCGGTGAGCGTTCTCGAGCTCGGCGCCGGCACCGGCAAGCTCACCGAGGTCCTCGTGCAGCTCGGCCACGACGTCTTCGCGACCGACCCGGACGACGCGATGCTCGACATCCTCTCCGAGAAGCTCCCGGACGTACGCGCCACCAGCGGCACCGCCGAGCAGATCCCGACCGGGGACGGCCTCTACGACGTGGTCGTCGTCGGCCAGGCGTTCCACTGGTTCGACCACGCCAAGGCGCTGGCGGAGATCGGCCGCGTCCTCAGGACCGACGGACGGCTCGCCGTGATCCAGAACGAGCGTGACGAGCGGATCCCCTGGGTGCGCAAGCTCGGCAGGCTGATCGGCACGCACGACAATGGCTTCGACCCGAACCCGATCCTCGACGACTCCGGGATGTTCTCGGCCGTCGAGGCGCAGACCTTCCGGCACTGGCAGGTCGTCGACCGCCACTCGATCCAGGACCTGGTCCTGTCGCGTTCCAACATCGCGGTCCTCAGACCCGAGGCCCAGGACCACAAGCGCCGCGAGGTGCTGGCCTTCTACGACGACTACGGCCGCGGCATGGACGGCATGCAGCTGCCCTACAACTGCCGTGCCTGGCGCGCGCAGGTGCTCCCCCACGCCCCGGTGGTCTCGACAGGCTCGACCACCGGTGGGCACGAGGCCGACGAGGAGCCGTCGGTGCCGCTGGCCAAGCGCACCGACACCGCCGTACGCCTCCCCCGGGTCGTGACCGACCCCGAGAACGGCGACGACGACCTGCTCATCGACTTCCGGTGAGCGGGTCTCGCGGACGCGTGGTGGCGGCGTCGCGCTCCGGGTCCATCAGGTCGAAGCTCTGGATGACCCAGAAGATCGCGAAGCAGGCCAGCAGCGAGACCTCGGTCGCCAGGAGCCAGTAGGTCCAGCCGGTCAGACCCAGCACGATGCCGGCGCCCAGCAGCACCACCATCGCCAGCACCAGGGCCCAGTAGGTCTTGTCGAGCCGCGTACGCGCCTTGTCGGCCTCCCGCGCGATCTTCCGCACGCCCCAGTCGGTGTTGAGCACGACCGCCAGCGCGAACGGCGTGAAGGTGAAGATCGCCGCCAGCCCGTGCGCCTTGGTCGCGAAGCTCTCCTGGTCGATCAGCAGCCAGCCGACGCCGACGACCCACGCCCCGGCGACCGAGACCAGGCCGATCAGCCCCCAGCGCGACGGCCAGGCCCCGGCGGCGGCGCGCTTGCGGAGGCCGAAGATCAGCACGACCACCCAGCCGATCGCCATCACCGCCAGATAGCTCCAGGCGTTGTTGACGATGGCCGCCTTGTCGATCTGCTGCCCGATCTCCGGGGTCGGCACGAAGCCGACCATCGGCGCCGAGAGCCCGGCGAGATTGAGCGCGGTGTCCTCCGCGTCGGTGTAGCCCCGCAGCACCACCAGACACACGCCCAGCGCGCAGAGCACCGCCGTGAAGACCGGGCCCGCCGCGGTGTAGTAGTAGGACGAGATGGAGGTCTCCCACTCGCCGCTCGCGATCGTCTGAGCGCCCACCGAGATCGCCAGCCCGGCGAGCAGACAGCACAGCGCGAAACGGACATAGCGGTACGTCGTCACCTCGGTCATACTCCCCGAAGGTAGCGGGATCCGGCCGCCCACGGGGCCCTATCCGGCAGCGCGTCCGAGACCCGCTCCAACCGTTCGCCGAGCAATCTCGGTGAACGCATAGCGTGACGCACACCACATCAGATAACGTAAATCGACTCCGGATGCCCGCCGGTTTCGATAAATCCTCCGCCTCTCCCTACGATGCGCGCGTGAAGATGACCATCAAGTGAAATCCTTCGCCCCGAGCCGACGATGTCTTGGGAAGCGCCCACGGACGCGTTAGCGTCCGGACGAAGCCGCAAATCTCTGCCGTAGCCCCACCACCATCACCGCTCGGGCGATGCCTCTGCGGAAAAGTGAGGTCGACATGTCTACCGTGGCATACCTCGAGGACGGCCCCGCCGTCCTCTCCCTGTACGAAGGATTCTTCGCCGGTGGCGCCCGGATCCTGCACACCGCAGTCGTCCGCGCACTCGACGCGACCACACCGCAGCAACACAGCGTGCTGAGCCTCAGCGACCGTGTGCAGCGCGAGTTCACCGCCCAGCGGATCTCCTCCGACAACTCCTACCGGCGACTGACCGCGGCCGGTGTGCCGGTGAGAGCCTTGAGGCGTACGCCGACGGGCCCCATCACCGCCAGCCAGCTCAAGCGGGTGGCGCAGTCGGTGGCGAAGGCCGACGTGGTGCTCTCCCTCAAGGAGCAGCCGCTCACGGTGCTGGGCCGGGTCGGCACGTCGGGCACCCCGCTGATCACCTGCCTGCACCGCTCCGACCCGGAGCACCAGGGAGCCGGCGTACAGGAGCTCATCGACCTCGACCGGGCCGGGTTGCTGACCGCGGCGGTCTGCTGCGCGGAGTCGACCCAGCTGGCCTATCACGAGGCGACCGGGATCCCACTGGAGCGGCTGCCGGTCTTCCCCAACGGGGTCGACCTCCACAAGTTCCGCACCGATGCCGAGCTGCGCGCGAGCAAGCGCGCCGAGCTAGGCGTGAGCGGCGAGGAGCCGGTCGTGATGATCGCGGCCCGCTTCGACGAGATGAAGAACATCCCGCTCTTCGTCCGGGCTGCGCGCCGCTTCGTCCAGGAGCACCCCGACGCCCACCTCGTGATGTGCGGCGCCGGGATGACCGCCGACAACCCGGCCTTCGCCCAGCTGATCACCGAGGAGCTCGGCGCCTGGCCGGCCCTGGAGACCAACCTGCACGCGCTCGGGATCCAGAGCCAGATGGCGCCGCTCTACAACGCCGCCGACCTGATCACGCTCACCTCGGCGTTCGGCGAGGCCGCCCCGCTGTGCCTGCTCGAGGGGATGGCCTGCGGCGCGGTCCCGGTGACCACGCCCGTCGGCGACGCTCCGGCGATGGTCGGCGACCCGCGCCTGGTGGCGACCTTCGACCCGGCCGAGATGGCCGAGTCCTGGAAGGCCGCCTTCGCCCAGCGCGAGGAGCACTTCGAGCGCATCTTCCGCAACCGGCAGCGCCTCTCCGAGCAGCGGCTCTTCGACGCGTACGCCCGGCTCATCAACGAGTCGGCGGACTCAGCCCTGATCCCGGTCGCGGTCTGAAACGACCGCTGGTCGAGCCCCGGGAACGGGACTCGACCAGCGGAAAGTGTGGCTCAGTAGACGGTCACGCCATAGGCGTTGACGGCCTCACGAACAGGCTGGAAGAAGGTCGTTCCGCCCGTGGTGCAGTTGCCGGAACCGCCCGAGGTGATGCCGAGGGCCTTCGTGCCGTCGTAGAGCGCGCCGCCGGAGTCGCCCGGCTCGGCGCACACATTGGTCTGGATCAGGCCGCTGACCCGGCCAGAGCCCTGGTAGCGAACGGTGACGTTGAGCGCCTGGACGGTGCCGGTGTGGATGCCCGTGGTGGAGCCGTCACGGGTGACCTTCTCCCCGACGTACGCGTCGGCGACCGTGAAGCCGCCGGGGTGCGAGAGCGAGGCGTTGTCGTAGCGGACCAGGGCGTAGTCGTTGCCCGGGAAGCTCGAGGAGACCGTCGGGCCGATCAGGGTGGACTGGGCCGAGTTGGCGTACCAGGTCGGGACCACGTCACCGCAGTGACCGGCGGTGATGAAGTAGTAGCTGCTGCCACTCTGCACGTTGAATCCCAACGAGCAGCGGTAGCCCGAGCCGTAGATCGCGTCGCCGGCGGCGAGCAGCGTCGTGAACTTGCCTGCGGAACGCTTGATCGTGAGCGCGTCGGCGTTGGCGCCGGCGGCCTTGGTGACCTTGGCGAGCTCCGCCTTCGAGACGGTGGAGTCGGCGGTGACGACCACCTTGCCGGTGGCTTCGTCGGTGTACCAGGCGATGCCGGACACGGCCGACTTGTCGACGGCGGAGTTGACGGCAGCCAGCGCCTTCGGGCTGAACTGCTTGTGGGCTGGCGCGGCGACGGCGGGCATGGTGGCAGCGGTGGCTGCCAGGCCAAGACCGGCCAGGACTGCGGCCAGGCGGGTGCGGGACGTGGTGAACCTCATGCGTTCCTCCTACGAAACGACCAGGAACCCGCGTGGTTGCGGGCGCCAGGAGTGCCCGACCACCGCGATGTGCCCGAGCACGACCTTCTCGGGAGTATGTCGGCGGGTCAGCGGGGCGGCCATGCCAAGGAAGAAAATTTCACCGTTACCACGAAATCATTACCCAATGGGGCGAAGTGGTTCAGACCACTTCGCCCCATTTTCGGTCCTTCCGTGCCTCGGCGAGAGGCATCCACCTGTCTCAGTAGATGTTCACGTCGTACGCGTTCAGAGCTTCGCGGACGGGCTGGTAGAAGGTGGTGCCACCCGAGGAGCAGTCGCCGGTCCCGCCCGAGGTGATCCCGAGGGCGGTCGAGCCCGCGTAGAGCGGGCCACCGGAGTCGCCCGACTCGGCGCAGATGTCGGTCTGGATCATCCCGCGCACCGTGCCGGACCCGCGGTAGCGGACCGAGACGTCGAGCGCCTCGACCTCGCCGGAGTGCGCACCGGTGGTCGAGCCGTCGCGGGTGACGCGCTGGCCGACCCGGGCGTCGCCGACGCTGTAGCCACCCTGGTGGCTCAACGAGCTGTTGGCGTAGCGCACCAGGGCGTAGTCGTTGCCCGGGAAGCTCGACTTGACGGTCGGTCCGATCCGGGTCGTCTGATCGGAGTTGGTGTACCACGTCTCCACCTCCTCGGCGCAGTGACCGGCGGTGAGGAAGTAGTTGGTCCCGTTGCTGCGTACGTTGAAGCCGAGCGAGCAGCGGTAGCCGTCCCCGTGGATGGCGTCGCCAGGGCCGAGGAACGGCTTGAACTCGCCCTCGGCACGCTTGAGGGTGATCGCGTCGGCATCGGCGCCGACGGCGTCGGTCAGCCTGCTCAGTGCGCCCGAGGGGACGGTGGAGTCGGCGGTCACGACCACCTTGCCGGTGGCCTCGTCGGTGTACCACGCGATGCCGGACAGCGCGGACCTGTTGACCGCGGCATCGACGGCGGAGTAGACGGCCGCGAGCGCCCTGGCGCTGCGCTTCTCATCCGGAGGGGCGGCGACCGCCGGCATGGCCGCGGCGCCGGCCGCGAGTCCTAGACCGACCGCTGCAGCGAGCAGACGGTTACGTGACCTGGTGAACCTCATACGTTCCTCCACCGCGATGTGCCCGAACACGACCACAGTGAGTATGTCGTTGTAGATGCCTCATCGGCCAGTCGTTGGCAAAAAACTTTCGTAGTTCGACGAGATTTCGTACGCCGCGGAGCAAAGTGGCCCAAACCACCTCACCCCGCGGCGTACCTGTGATTGATCAGTAGATGGTGGCGCCGTACACGCTGAGCGCCTCGGTCACCGGCTGGAAGAAGGTCGTGCCGCCGGTGGTGCAGTTGCCCGACCCGCCGGAGGTGAGACCGAGCGCGGTCGAACCGGAGTAGAGCGCACCGCCGGAGTCACCGGGCTCGGCGCACACGTTGGTCTGGATCAGACCGCTGACGGTGCCCTCGGCGTAACGGACGCTCGCGTTGACCGCCGTCACGGTGCCGGTGTGGACACCGGTGGTGGAGCCGTCACGGGTGACGCTCTGGCCGACCCGGGCGGTGCCCGCGGTGAAGCCACCGGTCTTGGTGATGGTCGAGTTGTAGCGGACGATGCCGTAGTCGTTGCCCGGGAAGCTCGAGCCCGCGGTCGAGCCGAGCAGCGTGGTCTGGGACGAGTTGGCGTACCAGGTCGAGACGTCGTTGGTGCAGTGGCCCGCAGTCAGGAAGTAGTCGGCGCCGCCGACCTTGACGTTGAAGCCGAGGGAGCAGCGGTAGCCGCCCCCGTAGATGGCGTCACCAGCGCCGATGAGCGGGGTGAACTCGCCCTTGGTGTGCTTGACGGTCACGGCCTGGTCGCCCTGGCTCGTCTTCTCGGCCGCGGCCTTCTTCACCTCGGCGATCGCCGAGTCGGAGACGGTCTCGTCGACCGTGATCACGACCTTGTTGGTGGCCGGGTCGGTGTACCACGACGAGCCGACCGGGGCGGACTCGGCGACAGCCGACTTGACCGACGCGACCTCGGCCTTGCTGAACTCGGCGTCCGCGGCGGCTGCCGGGACGGCGACTGCGGCGGAGGCCGCGAGACCCACACCCGCGACGAGCGCGGCGAGCGTGCGGGGACGGAAGGTGGTGCGTTCGAACCTCATACGTCTCCTCCTGGGGGAAAGGCCCGCTCATTGCGGGCTCCGCCCCCGGAACCACGGGTTTCGCGGCTTACCGGGAACGGGTAACTGAGTTTCGTGTTCTTTCCGCCACCCCGCATCACATTCGATTCCCCAAGAATCTGCATTGCAAAGACTCGTTCTTCGGACTTCTGCACTGCAGCAACACGCGACGACCGCAGGGTTTCCGGCGCTCGGCCGGTCGAAGAGGATTGGGTAAGCATGGCCAAGTTGTAGGTGCCCGCGCCGTGGGCCGCGTACGGTGGGTATCCCTGTTCATCTCGCTGCTCGAGCGGGAGATTCGGATGGAAATCGTCCGTCTTCCACACCTTCGGCGTGGCGACCGTTGATAGATGGTAGACAAACCCCATGCCGTATCCGCCGCCCCCAGGCTCCCCCGGTTCGGGCGCGCCTGACGAGGAGCCGCAGAAGCAGCCTGCGCCGTTCGACTACAACGAGCGCCTGATCGGGCTCTCCGAGGAGATCGGCGACCGGCCTGCCTTCAACGCCCGCAAGGAGCGAGCCGGGCACGGCGGCGCGCTGCGCCAGGTGCTGACCATCGCCGCCTCCCTCGCGCTCGTGGTCGTGTGCGGGGTCGTCGTCTACGCCCTCTTCACCCGCGAGGACGACGCGGCCACGACCGCCGGGGCGCCGACGGCGAGCGAAACCACCTCCACGAGCACGGGACCGAGCGAGTCGGCGGGGGCGGGCGGTGGGACCTCCGACGTCGGCGGCGAGGCCAGCGGCTGGCCCGGGACGAGCTCGCCGACCGACCCGAGCGACGGCGCCACCTCGCGTTCGACGATCGGCCCCGAACACCTCTCCAAGGCCGACGTCCCGCGCCCCTGGAAGTTCACCTACGGCGAGGTCACGCTGAAGGCCCGCTACCTCAGCGGCAAGGACTACTCCGGCTGCAAGGCGACGCTTCGGCGCGCGATCCGCGACATCGGCTGCGACTACGCCGTCCGGGTCTCCTACAAGGCTCAGCAGGGCAACTTGCGGATGACCCACTTCATCTACGACTTCAGCACCGTCGAGGACGCCGAGAAGGCCGCCGCGAAGATCGAGCCCAAGCACGTGATCCCACCCGAGGAAGCCTCCCTGCCCGGCTACACGCAGGGCTGGTTCAAGGTGAAGGACTACGGCAAGTACGTCGTCTACACGATGGTCACGGCCAACGACGCCATCACCGTGGCCAAGGGCAAGGAGTACACCTCCTACGGCAACACCGACCTCGGCGCGGAGATCCTCTTCCGGATGTGAGTGCCCCTGGCTCAGGGAGTGGGCTCGTCCCCTACGGCCGATGACGTCGGGGCCGTGGGCGAAGGCTCGCTCGACGCGCTGCCGCTCTCGCTCGGCTGCGCCGTGGGCGAAGCGCTCGACCCGGTCGAGGACGACGGCTCGGCGCTGGGCTCCTCCGTCGTGGCCGACTCCGACGGCTCGGTGCTCTCCGAGGGCTCGGTGCTCGCGCTCGCCGACTCCTCCGGCGTTGCGGTGGCGCCCGTCGAGGGATCCTCGCTCCGCCCCTCGTCGCCCTTGTCCGAACCGCCCCCGGTCACACCGGAGATCGTCGTGCCGCCGTTCCCGCCACCCACGATCGAGCTGACGCTGCGTCCGGCCAGCAGCTCGAAGGTCGTGATCACGGCGATCACGACCACGAACATCGCCAGCGACAGCAGCGCGATCCGCTTCCAGGGCAGTGTCTTGAGGCGCTCGCGCCAGGGCGGCGTCGGCTCCGCTTCGCCGCTCTCCGCCGCCGCGGCGTCATCTGCTGCCTCGGCCGTCGACATCGAGCCGTTCCGTACGCCGGCGAGCCCGGCCGAACGCCACCGGGCCAGCGCCTGGACGCTGGTCACCTTCTGGTGGGTCTTGGCGAGCCACTGCGAGTAGAGGTTGGAGCCGATCGTGGCCGCGACGCTGCCGATCGCTGCCCCGACGAGGGTGCCGACGGCACCGAGCGTGGAGAGCAGCAGCGCGGAGGTGACGGCTGCGAGGGCACCGGCTGTGGTCGCCAGCCAGTCGATCGGTTTCGTTGCTGGGGTGTCGCTGGAGGGCGGATTGTCGCTCATCGACCTCCACGGTAACTCGCCAACCGATGCTACCGGGGGTAACTTGACGCAGATCACCCTTGACTCAGGTCACGCTCCAGAGCCGCAGCACCGGACATCAGGGTCGCGACGACGCTCGGCAGCGACTCCTTGTCGTAGCGGACGCTGGGCATGGAGATCGACATCCCGGCGACGACGTCGCCCCCGGCGCCACGGACGGGGACGCCGACCGCGATCACACCACGCTCGGAGCGGCCGTCGTTGAAGGCGAAGCCGTTGCGGCGTACGCGCTCGAGCTCGGTACGCAGCGCGTCCAGGTCCGGGCGATCGGCCAGGTGATCGGCGTACCTCTCCCGGGAGTAGATCGAGGCGAGCTCGTCGTCGGAGATCTGGGCCAGGAGCAGGAGACCGGCGGTGGTGCGGTGGGCCGGGAAGACCATGCCCTCGCGGGAGCCGACCTTGAGCGACTGGGGAGACTCGACCGAGGCGATGAACCGGCAGGTGTCACCGGCGCGTACGGCGACGTTGGCGGACTCGCCGAGCAGGTCGACCAGGCGCTGCAGGTGCGGCAGCGCCACCTGGCGGAGCCGTGAGGCGGTCGAGCGCGAGTGGGCGGCCAGCTCCAGCACCGGTCCGGCCCGGTAGACCTTGTCCTCGTCCTGGACCGCGAAGTCGCGGTAGACCAGCATCGCGAGCAGCCGGTGGGCGGTGGAGCGGGCAACGTCGAGCCGAGCCGCTGCCTCCGAGACGGTCAAACGGCCTTCGAGCTGAAGGATCGTCGCCAGCTTGAGTGCGTGGTCGACGCTGGTGATCGCGTACGGGGGCCGGGTCTTGAGCGGCTTGTCCATCCCACCTCTTCCTGATCACACCAAACCTGGCACCGATCGCTCGCCGCCGCAGGAGATTGACCGAGCTGGGGGCGACGCTGTGACAATGGCCACGCCTTCGAGGCGGTGCGTCCCGACCACACCCGGATCGACAAGTGAGGAACACCAGACGATGAAGCTCACCACCATCCGTACGGCCGCGGGAACCCACGCGGTCAGGCTCGACGGGGACCAGCACGTGGACCTGGGCTGCGGGGTCGGGCACGCCCGGGCGCCGCAGGAGTTCCTGTGGGGCGGCGAGTCCGTCGAGATCACCGTCGAGGGGATCGGCACCCTCACCAACACGATCGTGAAGGGCTGAACGCGATGAGCCTCCTGATCGGCACCACCCCGACGCGTACGTTCGACGACGCCCGCCGCTGGGTCACCGAGGGCACGGCCCTGCTGACCGGCGCCATCGAGGGTCTCGACGTGGCGGCCTTCGACGACGACTCCCAGCTGCCGGGCTGGACCCGCAAGCACCTGCTCGGCCACGTCGCCGCCAACGCCGACGCCCTCGGCAACCTGATCTCCTGGGCCGAGACCGGCGTGGAGAAGCGGATGTACGCCTCCACCGAGCAGCGCAACGCCGACATCAAGGCAGCCGCGACACGGCCGGCCGACGAGCTCCGCGCGTGGTATCACCGCAGCGCCGGCGAGCTCGAAGCGGCCATGGGCCGGCTGAGCGCCGAGCAGTGGGAGCACGAGATCATCACCGCGCAGCTCGTCACCCGCAAGGCCTCCGACGTCCCCTGGATGCGCGCCCGCGAGCTCTTCGTCCACGCCGTCGACCTCGGCGTCGGGATCACCTTCGCCGACCTCCCCGACGACTTCCTGCTCGCCCTCGCCGACGAGATCCGTACGAAGCGGGGGCTCTCCGACGACGACCTGCGCGGCGTCGAGGGCTCGCTGCCCGACGTCGCCGCCTGGCTCGCCGGACGGCCGCACGGCCTCGTCGCCGCGCCGGAGCTCGGGCCGTGGCTGTGACGATGCCTGGGATCAGCTCCAGCGGGCGAGCTTGTCCGGGTTGAGCACGATCCAGACGTCGGTGACCCGGCCGCCGGCAACCCGGAGGTTGGCGACGCCTCGGTGAGCGCCGTCCTCGACGAGCGTGAACCCGAGACCGTCGGCGGTGGCCTCGGTGCGGATCGTCCAGGTCGGCCGCTTCGTGAGCACGCCGAGCAGGAACCGGGCCACCTTCTCCGCTCCCTCGATCGGGTTGCGGGCCGCGCTGACCCGGCCGCCGCCGTCGGAACGGAGCGTGACCGACGGGTCCAGCAGGGTCACCAGCCGGCCGAGGTCTCCCCCGGCGGTGGCCGATACGAAGGCGCGGACGACGTCGTCGTGCTCGGGCGGCGGGGCGACGTCCGCACGATGCTCGGCGACCCGGCGGCGCGCCGAGGCGGCGAGCTGACGCACCGCGGCCGGGGAGCGACCGACCACCCCGGCGATCTCGCCGAATGGGACCGCGAAGATGTCATGGAGCACGAACGCGACCCGCTCCGCCGGCGTCATCGCGTCGAGCACGACCAGCAGCGCGGTGCTCACCGTGTCGTCCAGGGTCGCCCGGTCGGCCGGATCCTCGGGTCCGACGAGGAGACCCGGCCGGACCGGCTCGGGCAGCCAGGGGCCGACGTACCTCTCCCGGCGGGAGCGGGCCGACTTGAGCACGTCGAGGCAGACCCGGCTGGTGACGCGGCTCAGCCAGCCGGACGGGTTGTCGATGGCGGCCCGCTCGTCGTCGGAGAGGCGATACCAGCGCAGGTAGGTCTCCTGGACCGCGTCCTCGGCCTCCTCGACCGTGCCGAGCAGTCGGTAGGCGAGCGCGATCAGGCGACGACGCTCGACCATCACCTCGCCCAGGTCGTCCATGTCAGGCATCGTGGCACCTTTCTCTCGCGCTCGCTCAGTGTGACGAGGCAGACAGCGCGAATGTGAGGCCGTGACCTCACATTCGTTCTCGACGTCTCGTCAAGCAGTGCGAGTGCCCGCGCAGTGGCGGGCCAGAACCGAAGGACCCCGATGCTCGCCAACGTCAACGTGACCAAGCTGTTCCCCGCTGCGTACAAGGCCCAGATGGCCGTCGAGGAGGCGGTCGAGGAGGCCATCACCGTCGCCGGCCTCGACCGGCTCGCCGTCGACCTCGTCAAGCTCCGCGCCTCCCAGATCAACGGCTGCGCCTTCTGCCTGCGGATGCACACCCAGGACGCCCTCAAGAACGGCGAGACGACCGACCGCCTCGCCGTCGTGGCCGCCTGGTGGGAGTCGCAGTACTTCACGCCCGAGGAGCAGGCCGCCCTCACCATCGCCGAGCAGATCACCCGCATCGGCGAACTCCACAACGCGCCTGCCCCCAAGGTCGACGTCGAGAGCATCCTCGACGCCAAGCAGATCGCCGCGCTGACCCTGGTCGCGATCTCGATCAACACGTGGAACCGCATCGCGATCTCCAGCCACTACCCCGTCGCTCCGTGACCGAGACGGTGTGACGAGGTAGTCCGGGACGTTCTGGTCCATTACCCGCGGGTATAGGGACCGGAACGTCCCGAACTAATTTCGGGACTACCGGTTGCTGTCGCGGCCGAGCAGGTAGCCGACGGCCAGCGCAACGATCGCCAAGGCCACCGGATAGCTCCTCAGGACACCCCCGAGAACCACGTCGGCCATGAACCCGAGCAGTTCGAGGATCACCCAGATCGCCAGCACCGCGCCGACGACGATGAGGACCTTCCACTTGGTTTCCATCTACTGGCTCACATAGTCGGTGCCGGAGCCGCCGTAGAGCGCATCGCTTCCGGTGCCGCCATACAGGTGGTCCGATCCGGACCCGCCCCACAGATGATCGGCGTAGTCGCCGCCGTAGAGATGGTCGTTGCCGCTGTCGCCGTGCAACCAGTCGTTCTCGCCGCCTCCGTAGAGCTTGTCAGCGCCTCGGCCACCGTAGAAGTAGTTCTCGTCGATGTCTCCGATCAGGGTGTCGGCGTACGCCGTTCCCGTGATCGCCTCCACCCCGATGAACGAGTCCTTGCCTGCACCCGTGGCCTGTGCGGCTCGGGTGGCGAGCGAGACCTGTACGCCTCGGACATGACCGGCATAGGTCACTCGATCCTGAGCGCCCGAACCACCGTCGATGCGGTCGTTGCCGGTGCCCGGACGGATGACGTCCTTGCCGACGGACGCGTTCAAGACGTCGTTGCCAGGCCCGCCGTCGAGCAGGTCCGCACCCAGGCTCGCCGAGATGTTGTCAGCACCGCTGCCGCCGTACATCCGGTCGGAGCCGTCGGCCCCGACGATGGTGTCGTCGCCGCCCAGTGCGCAGACCAGGTCGTCACCGCTCATGGCGTAAATCGTGTCGTCACCGCTCGTGCCGAGGATGACATCACGTCCCGAGGTGGCCGATTGCCCCTTGCCCAGGTCGACGGTGACGGCAACGCCGTGGCAGGTCGGCGCCGCAGAGGCGTGCCCCTCGGAAAGAGCGAGGGCCGGAACGAGAAGCAGACCAGAGATGACGTAGGTGGCCAAGCGGGGGCGCATGGGGATCCTTTTGCGGAGACGTGAGTGACCGAGACGGCGCCCACCCGTCGGCGCATCGCTGAAGGTAGCAGCGGCGGTTGGGACGTACGAGAGAATCGTGGAACCGCGTGGGAACGCTTCTCCCACGAGATTCTTTACTCGGGCAAGGGACTGATGACGACACCGACACCACCGCCACCACCGTCGCAGCCGGACGGCTACGGTGCGATGCCTCCGGCGCCGGACCTCGGCACGCAGCCCGGATGGACGCCGAACGAAAGTTCGTTCGACGCCGGAGGACCACCGCCACCGGAGAAGCCGCACAACCCGTGGCCGATCGTGATCGGGCTCGGCGCGATCGCCGGGGTGCTGGTGATCGGCGTGATCATCACTGCGGCGATCGTCATCCTCCGCGGCGCCGAGGACCCCACCACCCGGCCCGGTCCGGTGACGGTGACCGCGACGCCGACCACCTCGCCGGACCCGTCGTCCGCGGCCCCTGCCCCCGGAGGACTGGCCGCGGAGCTCTTCGAGGGTGACTGGAGGTTCAAGCTCGGCGACGTGAGCATGAACGCGACGTACGTGGCCGCCCAGGACTATCCGGACTGCGGGCCGATCGCGTCGGCGGCGCTGGACCGCAAGGGCTGTCGTTACGCAGCGATGGGGATCCACGACGCCGAGGGCGGGAAGCTCCGGATGCTCCGGGTCATCTACGTCTTCGACAGCGAGGCGAAGGCGACGGCGGCCGCGGAGTCGGTGAAGGAGACCGACATCGACCTGCCCACCGGCAGCCTCGTCCAGGACGACGTGATCGGGAAGTGGGTCGCGAAGGACTCCTCCAAGGCGGTCGTCGTGGGTTTCGTGACCGCGCAGAAGGGCGTGCCGGAGACGACCGTCGACGATTTCCTCCACTACGGCACCGCCGACATCGCGGGCGCTCTGATCTTCATGGACCTGTAGACCCGCAGGTTCACCCGAGGTTTCTGAGTATTCGAAAGCGTTTGGTTCAGCGCACACGGCGGACTCATACCGTCGGTAGGCGTGTCCCCCAGACTCTTCGCCTCGGGCCCCAGCCGGGCGGCGTTGCTACGCGCTTCGGTGCCTGCAGTCGCGCTCTGCGGCGTCCTCGGCGCCGCCCTGAGCTTCCTCGTCCCGACGACCGCCGCCGCCGGCCCGACCGTCGAGGTCACCCAGGCGGCACCGGTGCAGCCCGGCTTCCAGCGCTTCGCCTGGCTCAACGCCTGGGCCGACCACCACACCGCACCCGGGGGCGCTGCCGCCGGCCGGCTCGACGGCGTGCCGCGGATGCGGATCGTGGTCGGGCACCTGCGGCGTACGGTGGTCGATTTCGGCGTGCTCGCCGAGGTGGAGGCGCCGCAGCGGGAGGCCTTCGAGTCGTTCGGCCGGGAGTATGCGCTCGTCTCTACGCCCGACGCCACCGACGACGGGGTCTTCTACCGCCGCTCGGTCTTCCGGCTGGTCAGCGCGGACACGGTGACCATGTACTACCGCCACGGAGCCCGCGTGACCTCGCCGGTGGTCGTGCTCGAGGAGCGTTCCTCGGGGCAGCGGGTCGGGGTCCTTCCCGTCCACTTCCCGGCGAGCATCCCGTCGGCTCCCCGGCAGAAGAAGTGGCGCGACGTGAACGCCCAGATCGTCAGGGACGTGGTCGCGCGCGCCGAGGTGCCGATGGTCGTCGCCGGCGACTTCAACCAGCGCAACGACATCCTGTGTGCCCTGACCTCACCCGGGACCGGCCTGGTGAGCCCGCTCGCGGAGCACGAGGAGTGCGCCACCGGGCGCCGGGCGCCGATCGACCAGGCCTTCCTCAGCCCGTCGCTGCGTCCCGACCGCTACCAGGTCTACTCCGGCCCGTCGGCCCGGCGGGCCACCGACCACGGCGCGTTCTACCAGCTCCGGGTGCGGCTCTCCGGCATCGCCTGATCCCTCAGAAGTACGTCCGGACCAGCTCGGTCACGGTGTAGTCGAGGTCGACGACCGGGATCAGCCGCCACTTGTCGAACGCCGTGCACGGGTGCGAGATCCCGAAGCTGACCAGGTCACCCGGCCGCAGTCCGGCATCGGTGCGCAGGAAGCCGTGCTGGTCGCCCATCTTCTCGACGGTGCCCTCGAACGGCTCCGCGCCGCCGAACCCGTTGCGCCGCACTGCGAGCGGGACGGGCATGCCGCTGTCGTAGGGCGCGTCCCGCCTGCCCATGCCCACGATGACCAGCCCCTCCTCGGGCGCCGAGACCACCTGGGCCCAGACCTCGATGGCCGGGTCGAGAGTGCCCTCGATGCGGTTGTAGGGCGTCTCCTCGGCATAGAGGCTGTGGTCGTGGGTGACGTACGCACCGCTGCGCAGCACCTTGCGAGGCGTCATCCCGTCCGGCCAGCCCGTGGACCAGCGCTCGGCGAGGACGTCGAAGAAGGCACTCCCACCTGCGGAGACGATGGCGTCGGCAGCGACCAGGCCCTTGGTGAACAGTGTCGAGGCGAGCTCCTTGAGCCGGTCGAAATAGTCGCCGACGGCCTCGACCGTCCCCAGTCCGCCCTCGTAGCCGGCCACGCCGGCCAGGAGTACGCCGGGAGTGGAGTCCACCAGTCGGGCGAGCTCGACCGCCTCCTCGACGGAGCGGCAGCCGGTGCGACCGCCGGGGAAGCCCAGGTCGATCAGCACCGCCAGCGGTCGGTCCGCGACACCCACCAGGGCCGAGGCCTCGGCCGCCGCCTCGACTCCCTCGATCGAGTCGACCCAGTGCAGGTGGAGGAACTCGGGATCGGCCGCACGCTCCGAGGCGACCCAGCTCAGCGCGCTGTGGTCGAGGATCTCGTTGGCGACCAGGACCCGGCGTACGCCGGCATGGCGGGCGACCAGCGCCTGGCTCGGCGTGGCGACCGTGATCGCCCACGCCCCCGCGTCCAGCTGCCGCTGGTAGAGCGAGGGCGCCATCGTGGTCTTGCCGTGCGGCGCCAGCAGCAGGCCGTGCTCCTCGGCGAACTCCGCGAGGGTCGCGATGTTGTGCTCCAACGCGCCCTTCTTGAGCACCATCACCGGCCAGGTGAACGAGCCGTCGAAGAGGTTGCGGCCGGAGGCAGCGTACGTGGTGAGATCGGCGGCTTCGCCCGGCTCCCAGAAGCCCTTGTCAGCCCAGGTCACGTGATCGTCCATCGGGACCGAACCTACCGACGGCCCACCTGCCCGGCATCGGGTTTCGAGAAAACTTGGAAATCGCCGCGGCGTTCTCGGCGTCGCATATCGTGACGCCATGGCAAGCCGCCGGACAGCCCAGAGGGAGATGACCCGCCGCCTCCTCCTGGACGCGGCGATGGAGCGGTTCGTCGCCAGCGGCTACGCAGCCACGACGATCGACGAGATCGCCTCCGCGGCGGGCACGACACGGGTGACCTTCTACGCCTACTTCCCCTCGAAGTCGGAGATCGTCAAGGCGCTGATCGCCGAGCGGCTCGACGGGGAGCTCGCGCGGGCCCCCGAGGGTTGTACGACGGCCCTGGCACTCATCGACGCCGTGGCGCACGGCACCCGCGAGCACCTCGGCGCGTGGATCCGTGACGTCGCGGCTCACTGGCCGACGGTGCAGCCGATCATCAAGATCTGCCGCGCCGCCCAGGCGATCGACCCCGACCTGTGCGCGGGCATCGACACCTGGATCGAGCAGGCGATCGACGACATCAGCGCCGGGCTCGCCAAGGCCGGCCGGTTCGAGGCCGAGAGCCGGCACTTCCGTGGCGCGCTGGCGATGGGACAGTTCGACTACGTGTTCCAGCGCTGGACCGACGGGATGTGGGGTGTCGACCAGGAGCGCATGTGCGAGCTGCTCACCCACAGCTGGTTCCAGCTGCTCGGCGAGTGACCGGCCGAGCTTGGCGGTCAGTGGCGGGTTGTCACTGCACTGGCTGCGAGTTCATCGAGATCCCACAGCCCGAGCCCATCGACTCGCGCCGTCTCAAGGCTGAGCAGATCGGTTGTCCCCGTCTCCAGCAGTCTGCGCGTCGTGATGAACGTTGCACCTTGGTGGCGGCTGGCTTCCACGACGACGGAGGTCGACTCGGCCGGCGGCTGCGAGTTGCGCTGTGTGGCTCGCCGACGTTCGTAATCGAGCTCGTCGACGGCGACGTCTCGCATGATCCGCTCGGCGCTGACGAGGCTGCGCGTCTGCATCAGCGCCGATGCGAGGGGAAAGCTCGCCGGATCAGGAGAGTCCAAGACCCATACGGCCGCGCTGTCGTCGAGCAACGGCACGGGCTCCAGACCTCGCCGCATGTCGACGGCGCCTCGGTGCCCGAGCGCGGCCGCTGCCGCAAGGGTCGTCGCCTCCGTCGGATGCCACACAAGGACATCGTGAAGTGCCGCCACATCGTCGGGCGTCACAACGCCAATTCTCTCAGCTCGAAGGTGCCTCAGAATCTTGGTCACGTCGTTTGCGGTGAGTTCTCCGTCGACTCCCGGACCGAGGATCGCGAGCCGAACGGAGAGCCCCGTCCGGATACTCGCTGCGAGGGTCAACGAGTCCGCCAACGGGCTGAGAAGCCCGCGCTCACCACCATGTGCAACAACGTCTCCGCCGACGTCGACAACGGTGAGGGACTCGGCACCGACCGAGTTGGCCAGGGCTCGGAGCTGATCGGCTAGGCCCACCGCACCCCCGGTGAAATCGTGCACGAAGATTCGGGCGTCGACATCCCCGGCCAACCTGGGCAGCACTGATCGGCCGGCAGGAAGGGTGTCGCTGGTGGGCACGACCTCGGCTCGAACTCCACCGACGGATCGAAGACCAACGAAGTCGCTGCGAGATCGTGGACCTGGCACAGGATCAATGCGGAGACGCTCCCACGCACAGGTCGAAATCAGGGCTGGTTCACCCCCGATCGACTCCAGCAGGCGCCGAGCCAACAACGTACCGACGGCGTCGCCTCCCCCACCAGCCGCCACATAGAGAGTCCGCACGCTCTCGATTCTCACCTTTGGTCGGGAGACGCGCTACCGTTCACAAGTGGTATTCACCAGTTGGACGAAGTGGCGATGAGCAGCAAGGCACAAGGATCACCGAAGTTCCGTCAGATCGCGGAGCAGATTCGCGCCCGGATCCTCAGCGGTGAGCTGCGCCCCGGGGACGAGATCCCGAGCGAACGCGCGGTGGCTGCGGATTACAGCGTCTCGCGCCCGACGGCAACCAAGGCTCTGATGCTTCTTCGGGAACTCGGCCTGGTGCACTCGGTGCAGGGCTCGGGGACCTTCGTGTCCGACCTGGCGGTCAACCGTCGAGCGAGTGAGCGCTACAGGAAGGCTCGTACGTCTGGACGGATCTACGCCGACGACACCCGCGCCGAGATCGTGGCGGCCGAGCTCGTCCCCGAGGCCCCGAAGCACGTCGTACGGGCACTGCAGCTCGAGGCCGGAAGTGCGGCCATCCGCCGGCGCCGCATCACCTGGGAAGGTGATCGCCGAGCCGAGACCTCGACATCCTGGTTCAGCGCCGGACTGACGGCATCCGCTCCTCAGCTACTCGTCAAGGAGCGGATTCTCTCCGGGACACTGGCATACGTCGAGACTCAGACCGGCCGCCACGGGACCTACGCCCGCGACCGAACATGCGCGCGTGCGGCCGGCGCGGACGCAGAGGACCTCGGACTGACCGACAACAGCGCACCGGTCCTCGTGGTCGAGCACACCGTCTATGACCAGCACGATCACGCAATCGAGTTCGTGGAGGCGGTCTATCCGCCGGATCGCTGGACCTACGAGCAGCGGTACGACCTCAGCTAGTTCCCACATTGAGCTTGCGGAACACTCTTGCGATTCCAAGTGGTATATGCCAATCTGTGACAAGTGGCATATACCACTTGGTTCAGGGCTCCGGTTCAACGAACGAAGGATCGGCTGACCCAGTTCAGCGTTACTCGCAGTCTCGACACGCCAGGAGACCCACATGTCACCAACCGCGCGCCAAGCAGGGCGCCCGCGTCTCGTTCCGCGCGTAGCGGGCGGGCGACGATCTGACATGGAGCCACGCGAGGAGATCCTCGACGTCTGCGCGGGCCTGTTCGTGGACTGCGGCTTCGCAGCGACCTCGACCCGGGACATCGCCGAGGCCGTCGGGATTCGCCAAGCCTCGATCTACTACCACTACCCCGCCGGTAAGGACGCGATTCTTGCCGAGCTGCTCCAACGATCCATCCGGCCCACCCTCGACAGGATCGAGAAGATCAAGATCCTCGGAGCCGAGACCGAAGCCGCACCCGAGGCCCTGCTGTATCTGCTGGTCATGCTCGACGTACGCACCCTCGCCGATGCGCCACGCAACGCCGGAGCGCTGGCCAGGCTGCCCGAGGTGCAACGCAAGGAGGTCTTCGAGCCGTTCGGTTCCGCACGCGAGGAGCTCGGGGCTGCGTACGCACGACTGGGGGCGCAGGTCGCAGCGGCTCATCCGGAGGCACGGATGACACCGGACAGCAACCTGCTGGGCACATTGCTACTGGGCTTGGTCGAAGTCGTCATCGCAATGCGCTCCGAAGGACACTCCATCACCCCGAGCATCGAGGCCATCGTCGCCGCATCGTGTCTGCGGATCTGCCTGGCCGACCAGACCAGCATCGATGCCGCCGCCGCACGAGCGGCCGACCTGATCGGGGCTATCGAATAGCCGCAGGCCACGAACCGGTCGCTGGCCCATCACGAGGTGGCGGGTCGGCGACCGCACGTGTCACAGGAACGTCTGGCCCTCGCCGCGGTAGGTCGGCGCGACGGTGATGATCGAGTCGCCCTCGATCAGCTGGAGCACGTCGAGCCGCTCGCAGACCTCGCCGGCCTTCGCATGGCGGAACCAGACCTTGTCACCGATCGCGAGCTCGTCGGCGGCATGGCCACGCAGCGGCGTCTGGACCTCCCCGGCACCTTCGGTGCTGACGTACGACAGGCCGAAGGGGTAGGTGGGGCTCGGGACGCGGTCGAGTCCTGGTGGACCCGAGGCGATCCAGCCGCCGCCGGCGACCGTGACGATGCCGGGGGCGGGACGGCGGACGACGCTCAGCCCGAAGTACGCCGCCGGGTGGGGTGTGAAGCCGTCGTAGCGGTCGAAGAGGGTCGGACCGAAGAGGCCGGAGCCGGCGGCGATCTCGGTCACGGAGAGGTCGGCGTGGGTGGACTCGATCGAGCCGGTGCCGCCGCCGTTGACGAACTCGAGGTCGGTCAGGGAGCGTACGGCCGCGACGATCCTCCCGCGGCGCTCGGTGATCTCGGCGATCGAGGCCTTCTTCATCCGCCGGATCACGGGCGCGGGCGGGTTGCCGCTCAGCGGGCGGTCGACGGTACCGGCGACCTGGCCCTCGTAGGCCATCAGCCCGACGAGCTGGAAGTCAGGGTCCTCGGCGATGATCCGGGCCAGCGCGACGGCATCCTCGGGGGTGCGGACCGGGGAGCGGCGGGCGCCGAGCCAGATGCGGCGCGCGATGACCAGCGCCGCGTCCAGGTCGATGGCCACGCGTACGGGGGCGGCCGGGGTGCCGATCGCGGCCTTGACCAGCGACAACCCCTCCGCGCTGTCGATCATCAGGGTGATCCGGGCGAGCTTCTCCTCGTCCTTCGCGAGGGCGGCGAGCGTTGCCCGGTCGACGGTCGGATAGCCGACCACGACGTCGTAGTGCGTCTCGGCCAACCACAGCGCCTCGCCCAGGGTGAAGGCGAGGATCCCCTCGTACCCCTCGCGGGCGAGCACACGGTCGATCAGCGCCCGGCAGCGTACGGACTTGCTGGCCACTCGGATCGGGGTGCCCGCGGCCCGGCGCACGAGGTCGTCGGCGTTGGCGTCGAACGCCTCCAGGTCGACGGCTCCGACGGGGCCGTCGAGAGCGGCGGTCGCACGGTCGAGCCGCTCGTGCTGCTGGGCGGAGAGATGGTGGGAAGTCGTGACCACGACCCAAGTGTTTATGCCCCGCGTGGCAGTCGCGTCAACGGCAGATGACCAACTGTGCCGCCGCGCGGTCCGAAGGATCTGTTGACCGGACGGCTCCGACCCGACACCCTTGCCGCGTGGGTGAGTGGCAGAACTGGGCGGGCAACCAGCAGACCGGGGCGATCGAGGTCGTCGTGCCTCGCGACGAGGCGGAGCTCGCCGCGGTCGTCGTGGCCGCCGCCGAGGCCGGGCGGAGGGTCAAGCCGATCGGCGCCGGCCACTCATTCACGGCGATCGGGTCGCCGGTCGACGTCCAGGTCAGCCTGGACCGGCTGTCCGGGATCGTCCGCGCCGACTCGACCACCGGGCTCGTGACGGTGCGCGGCGGCACCCGCCTCAAGGTCCTCAACCGCGCCCTCGAGGCGCTCGGGCTCTCGATGACGAACCTCGGTGACATCGAGGAGCAGTCCATCTCCGGTGCGATCTCGACCGGCACCCACGGAACCGGAGCGCGCTTCGGTGGCCTGGCGACCCAGGTACGCGGCCTGCGGCTGCTCCTCGCCGACGGCTCCGTTCTCTCCTGCTCCGCGACGGAGAATCCGGAGGTCTTCGACCTCGCCCGCGTGGGGCTCGGCGCACTCGGGATCATCGTCGAGGTCACCCTCCAGACCGAGCCGCTCTTCGCACTGCATGCGCGTGAGGGCAACGGGGAGCTCGCCGACGTGATGGCCGCTTTCGACTCGCACGCGTCGGAGACCGACCACTTCGAGTTCTACTGGTTCCCGCACACCACCCGGGTGCTGACCAAGCACAACACCCGATTGCCGCTGCCGGAGACTCCGCTGGAGCCCGTGGGCCGGGTCCGCGGGTGGATCGACGACGAACTCCTCTCCAATACCGCGTTCGGGGCGACCGTCGAGCTCGGTCTCCGCGTCCCCCGCCTGGTCAAGCCGCTGGCCCGCTTCGCCGCCTCCGCGCTCTCGCCGCGCGAGTTCACCGACATCTCCTACCGCGTCTTCACCTCGGAGCGGAGGGTGCGGTTCGTGGAGAGCGAGTACGCCGTCCCGCGCGCCGCCGGCATGGAGGTCCTCGCCTCGCTGCAGCGTGCGGTCGAGGCGTCCTCGTGGAACATCTCCTTCCCGGTCGAGGTGCGGGTCGCGGGCGCCGACGACATCCCGCTGTCCACCGGATTCGAGCGCGAGAACGTCTACATCGCCATCCACACCGCACCCTCGTCTCCGTGGCGATCCGAGTATTTCGCGGCCTTCGAGCGGATCGCCACCGAGGCCGGCGGCCGCCCGCACTGGGGCAAGATGCACACGCTTTCCGCCGCTGACCTGGCCGAACGCTATCCGCGCTTCGGTGACTTCGTCGCGCTGCGCGACAAGCTCGACCCGTCGCGCACCTTCGGCAACCCCCACCTCGAGCACATACTCGGCTCCTGACCGCCGACTCGGCACAACTGTCCCGCCCAGAGCCGCCGAGTCGGCGCCAATGTCCCATCTCCGGCACCCGAGTCGGCGCCAATGTCCCAAGCCTCTGGGACTGACGCGCCGAGTGGACACCGGATCCTGGGAGAGTTGCGCCGACTCGACGTTGTTTGGCGGGACAGTTGCGCCGGGTCGACCTACCTGGTCTTCACTTCGCCGTCTTCCCGGTGTCACCGGCCAGACCTAGCCTGGCGCGATGCCAGACGCCCCACGTCCCCAACGGATCGCCGAGATCCACGGGCTGCGGGGGCTCGCGCTGGCGCTCGTGGTGGTCTTCCACCTCTTCGGCAACGGCCGGGTCTCCGGCGGCGTCGACGTCTTCCTGGCGCTGACCGGGTTCCTGGTGACCCGGTCGCTGGTCCGCCGGGTCACCTCCTCGGAGCTGCGGCTGGCCGACCACTACGGGCGTACGTTCCTGCGGCTCTCGGCTCCGACGCTGGTCGTGCTCGCGGGGACGGCGGTGCTGATGGTCGCGGCCATGCCTCGGTCGATGTGGGGCTCGACGCTGCGGGAGATCGCTGCGTCGGCGGCGTACGTCCTGAACTGGGAGATGATCCGCTCGCAGCTCGCCTACGGAGCGGCCGGGCCGAGCGCGAGCCCGCTGCAGCACTTCTGGTCGCTGGCGGTGCAGGGGCAGTTCCTGCTGGTCTGGCCGGTGGTCGTGGTGGTGGTCGGGCGGCTGGCGCGGGGGCGGCTGCGGCTCGTGCTGGCGCTCGTCGTGGCGGTGGGGACGCTCGCCTCGTTCGTCTTCGCATGGTGGCTCGGGGTGGCCGACCAGCAGGTGGCGTACTTCCACACCGGAGCGCGCTTCTGGGAGCTCGGCCTGGGGGCACTGGTCGCGCTCAGGCTCGATCATTTGCGTCCGCCGGACGCAATTCGCCCTGCGCTCGCCTGGCTCGGCCTGCTGCTGGTCGCCAGCTCGGGGTTCGTGCTCGACGGAGCGGCGCTCTTCCCGGGGCCGTGGGCGCTGTGGCCGGTCGGCGGGGCGCTGCTGGTCGTGCTCGGCTCCGGATCTTCGGCCCGATGGGGCCCGCAGCATCTCCTCGCGATCCGTCCGCTGCGGTTCGTCGCGGACATCTCCTTCCCCCTCTATCTGTGGCACTGGCCGCTGCTCGTGGCGTGGCTGAGCTGGACGTACGCCACCCGGATCACCCTCCCCGCCGCCGTGGTCGTGCTCTCGGCCTCGGTGGCACTGGCCTGGCTCACCCACCGCTTCGTCGAGCTGCCCGTCACGCGCGTGGGGCCGCCCTTCGCCGGTCTCCGGCGGCTCGTGACCGTCCCGGTCGTGCTCGCGCTCGTCGCCGCCGGGACGCTCACCGGCGCCGCCGAGGTGGAGCGCCAGGACGCCGCGGCGAGACAGGCCGCGGTCGAGGCCGCGAAGAGGTACGCAGGCTGCATCGGCGCCGCCACCCTGGACCCAGCGACCGCCGGCTGTGAAGGTCCGGACCGACTGCTCGACGCCAGTCTCGGCTACCAGGCGCCCGACGGGTCGGACTGCTGGTCCAACAAGGAGCGGCCGGTGCGGTTCAAGGTGTGCACGCTCGGGCCCTCACGGGGCTATCCGCGCCGGCTGCTCGCGATCGGCGATTCGCACAACCACCAGCTCGTCCCCGCCTACCGCGAGATCGCCGAGCGTCGCGGCTGGCGCATCGACGTCGCCAGCCGCGCCGGCTGCCACTGGAACGCCCGGGACCGAGTCGGGTCGCCGCGGACGACCGTGGACCTGTGCCGGGAGTGGAAGTCGCAGCTCGCCGCCTATCTGGAGACGGAGCCGGGGATCGACGCGTACCTCGTCATCCACTCCAGCCAGATCGCGGTCGAGGCCCACGACGGTGAGACCCCCGGCGAGGCGCTCAGCAACGGTCTCGCCGAGGCCTGGGCGAGCCGGCCCGACCCGACGGTGCCGGTCATCGCGATCCGGGACAGCCCGATCTTCGAGGGCAGCACGACCCGGTTCGCGCGTGTGGTCCAGCCGTGCATCGACGACGCCGGGCTCGCGGCGGCGACCTCGTGCGCGCGCGACCGGAAGCAGGTCGTACGCGACGACGGCACCGCCGGCGCCACCCGGCTCACCGCCAACGCCCATCGCATCGACCTCACCGACTACTTCTGCCGGGCCGAGACGTGCTCCCCCGTCGTCGGCAGCCTGCAGGTCTACCAGGACGGCTTCCACATCTCGCCGCTCTACGCCGCCACCCTCGCGCCCTATCTCGGCGACCGGATCGCGAAGATCCTGCGCTGATCCGGCCGGGCTAGGCGACCGCGGGCTCCGGCTCGTCCTCGCGGGGGAAGTGGGCCTCCTTGAAACGTACGGCCAGGGCGACCGACGGGCGCATCGCGGCGGCGGCAGCGACGATGATGGCGCCGATGACGATCCAGCCCGCGCCGCTGTAGAAAGCCGGGTGCCAGCCCATGGCGAGGAAGGTGAACAGAGCGGGCGCCCAGGCTCCGCCGAGCTGGCGGCCGATGCCGGCGACACCTTCGTACTCACCTCGTCTGGCCGGGTCCATGAGCTCGGCTTGGAAGGCCCAACCGGCGGAGCCGATGGCCAGCTCGGCGCCGGTGACGGCGACGTGGCCGAGCCAGACCAGGAAGATGGTGAGGAACCCGTGGGTGTCGTGGGTGACCAGCGTGATCGCGCAGGCGGCGACGAAGAACGCACTGCTCCACCAGACCCGGCGCAACGCGTCGCGGACGCCGTGGACGCCCTTCGAGGTGTAGGCCGGGAGGACGATGCACAGCACCGTGTTGGTCGCGAAGAGCCAGGCCAGCAGCCAGCGCGGTGAGTCGGTGTAGTTGACCAGCCACAGCGGGATCACGGTGTGCAGCAGCACCTGGTTGGACCACAGTGTGCCGGTGAAGGTGGTCACCAGCAGCCAGCCGACGTTGCGCAGCGCACCCGGACCGGGCACCTTCTCGGTGACCTCGCCGGCCGCGCGCCGCTCGTCGTGAGGCGCCCTCGGCAGCCGGGAGATCCAGACCGAGTTGGCGATCCCGACGGCCAGCGCGAAGAACGGCACGCCCCACTTGAGGACCGTGTCGGTGTCCATCGCGAGCGCGATGCCGGCGATCAGGGCGCCGATGGTGAAACCGAGGTTGAGGCTCGAGTACATGAACGCCTGGGTCTCGACCCGCTCCTTGTCGGGGAGCACATCGAGGACGTACGCATTCCGGCCGGCGCCGCCGGCGTTGTTGACCACCTCGAAGACCACGATGACGCCCAGGTAGGCCCAGAAACCGTGGATGAACGGCATCGTCGCGAACATCATCGCGCTGATCAGGGCACTGATCGCCCAGATCCGCTTCGGGCCCACGAAGTCGGCCAGCCGGCCCATCGGGTAGGCGGTGAGGAACGACGCGATCCCCGCCACCGTCAGGCCGATACCGATCTGCGCCGGGGTCAGCCCCACGAAC
Organism: Nocardioides sp. NPDC051685; assembly: GCF_044453405.1. Classification (NCBI taxonomy): domain Bacteria; kingdom Bacillati; phylum Actinomycetota; class Actinomycetes; order Propionibacteriales; family Nocardioidaceae; genus Nocardioides; species Nocardioides sp. NPDC051685. Next base: position 956,644 of record NZ_JBITCR010000001.1, read on the forward strand.
GCGACCAGGTAGAACGCGGCCGCGGTGTTGAACGTCCCGTCCCCTGCTGCGAAGAGCAGCGACTGCGTCGCCAGACGCTTCGACAACGGCGTCGGCGGGATGAGGTTGTCGATGAAACCGGGCAGGGCGGGCACCGGCCAATTGCACCACCGGGAGGGGGACGTTGCCATCTGGTTTTTGCCGAGGCGTCAGTCCGGTCGGCCGAGGCGTCAGGCGCGTCGGCCGAGGTGGCATCGGGGTGACGCCTCGGGCGACGTACGTGACGCCTCGGCCGACGTAGGTGACGCCTCGGCCGACGTAGGTGACGCCTCGGCCGACGTAGGTGACGCCTCGGCTCAGGGGTGGCGGGAGGCGAGGGCGTCGACGGCGTCGCGGGCGGTGGCGGCGATGGCGAGGTCGACGTCGTTCTGGATCCGGGCGGTGCGGTCGGAGTCGGTGAGTACGGCGATGGCGACCCGGCCACCGGGGTGGGTGACGACGGCGATCTCGTGCCGCAGGGTGAGGAAGCCGCCGGTCTTTCCGGCGAGCTCGATGTCGTCGGCGAGCAGGTCGGCGGCGATCCGGTGGGTGAAGACCTGCTTGCCCATCAGCCGTCGCACCATCTCGGTGGCCTCGGGCTTGGCGACCTCGTCGCGCCAGACACGCTGGAGCAGGTCGACGCAGGCGCGCGGCGAGCCGATCGTGGCGCGCTCGACGTCGAGGGAGTCGATGACGTGCCGGCCGCCCGGCCGGCGACCCTCGACCGCGAGCTGGGTGGCGAGGGCGAAGTCGGGGCCGGCGACGCGGGTGGCGTAGTCGTACATCGGCTGCATCCGGTGCCGCACCCGCAGCCCCTCGATCCCCCATTCGGCGAGCTGCTCGTCGACCTCCTTCGGCGGGACGAGGTCGAAGAGCGCGTCCGCGGCGGCGTTGTCGCTGAGGCCGAGCATCATCAGCATCAGGTCGGCGACGGAGCAGGTGGCGTCGTGGGCGAAGGCCGAGATGCCGTACGGCCCGTAGCTCCGCTCCGCCGCGGTCAGCGTCACCATCGCGCGGCCGTCGATCTCACCGCGGGCGATCCGGTCCGCCACGACCAGGGCCAGCGGCACCTTGGCCACCGAGGCCAGCGGCATCGGCCGGTCGACGCCGACCCCGACCTCCTGGCCGGTGTCGATGTCGCGGGCCAGGAACACGGCCCGCACCTGGAGGGTCTCGAAACGCTCCGCGGCCGCCTCGGCGAGGTCGATCAGGCCTCGGTCGCTGCCGACGAGCGGACTCATCCGCGCTCCTTCTCAGGGGCGCCGAGGCCCTCACCGAGCAGCGCGAGCGCCTGCTCCCGCACCGGACCGGCGGCCAGCGGCCCGGGCACCGGCGCCTGCTCGACGAGCCGGTGACCGCGCGGCACCGGGTCGATGAAGGGCGACCAGCTCAGCCCGTACGTCACCGCCTCGTGCCGCGCACAGACCAGCGTCCCGCGCCCCGCCAGCGCCTCGGCCACCGCGAGCCGGTGCGGCGCCGCGCGCAGGGTGGCCGGTCCGACGCCGGCCCGGTCCGCCAGCCGTCTCAGCCGGCCGGCGGGGTCGTCCAGGTCTCGCGGGAGAGCCAGCACCTGCGTACGTTCCCCGCCTCTGCGGGGTCGGAGGGCGCTCAACGACACCGGCCCCTGCGCGGTCCCAGGCGCGGTGGCCGCACCCAGCGGGGTGACCCAGGTGGCCGCGTCGGGGTCGCACGCCTCGACCAGCCAGGCGGCCGACTCCGGCACGTCGGTGGTGGCGCTCGCGAGGCGTACGTCGACGCCTTCCTCCTCCAGCAGCGCGACCAAGCGGGAGAGCGGGGCGGGGTCGCAGCCCGGCGGCACCGCGACCACGAACGGCTCGCGCTCGTGCCGGCGGACGCTCCGCAGCAGATGGTCGGCCTGGTCGACGAGATGCCTCGCCCGCGGCAGGAGCGCGTGGCCGGCTGGGGTGAGCGCGATCTGCCGCCGGCTGCGGTCGAGCAGCTCCACCCCGAGCTCCCGCTCGAGGGCACGCAACCGACGGCTGAGGAGCGGCTGGTCGACACCCAGCTCGAGCGCGGCCTCGGAGACGCTCATCTCGTCGGCGACCGCGGTGAAGCCGCGCAGGTGAAGCAGTAGGTCCACGCGTACAGGATGGCTGATCGCCCCCACCTCGTCCCATGTCAGCGATGCATACGTCCATGCCGGATCGTCCTTGGACGCCGGCCTCGCGGCGGCGTCACGATGCCATGCATGACCCACCCGATCCTCAGCCGCCGTGCTCTGCTGGGCGGAGCCGCCACAGCGGCCGCCGCTGCCACCGTCGCCGCGACCGGCAGCTCGGTGGCGTACGCCGCCGACAGCCCCGCGATCGCCGCCCTCGAGCAGAAGCACCAGCGCCACCTCGGCGTCTGGGCCAAGAACCTGCGGACCGGCCGCGTCGTCGAGCACCGTGCCGACGAGCGCTTCCCGATGCTGTCGACCTTCAAGACCCTGCTCGTGGCCGCGATCCTGCGCGATCTGCCCGCGCGTACGCTCCAGCAGCGTCTGACCTGGGACGACGCCGACGTCGTCGTCAACTCTCCGGTCACCTCGCTCACTGTTCGTAACGGTCTGACCGTGGCGCAGCTCGCCGAGGCGACGATGACGCGCTCCGACAACACAGCGGCCAACGAGCTGCTCCACCTCGTCGGTGGCCCCGCCGGCGTGACGTCCTTCGCCCGATCCCTCGGCGACACCGTGAGCCGGCTCGACCGCTGGGAGCCCGAGCTCAACACCGCGATCCCGGGCGACCCGCGCGACACCACCTCGCCGCGTGCGATCGCCCAGACCTACACGCGGCTGGTGCTCGGAGACGCCCTCGGTGGTGCGGACCGGGATCAGCTGGTCACCTGGATGCTCGCCAACCAGTCGACCGTCACCCGTTTCGGCGCCGGGGTCCCGGCCGGCTGGCGGCTCGCCGACAAGACCGGCGGCGGCGACTACGCGTCGCGCAACGATGTCGGCGTCACCTGGACCCCTGACGGCGCCCCGATCGTCATCGCCGCCCTCACCCGCTCCGACGACCCCGCCGCAGCGCCCCTCGACACCCCGCTCGCGGACATCGCGGCGACGGTCTGCGCGGAGCTCGGCTGACGGGCCGGCGAGCTGTAACACGTCGTTCGTAGGTCTTCTCGCCCTATCAGAACGACCGGATAGTCCTACGAACGACGTGTTACACGTGCGGCATCGGCCTGATCTCGGCCGACTCAGGCTCCGTAGACACCCTCCGGCTCCGGCGCCTCACCGAGCAGCTTGCGGAGGGCCGGTCCGACATCGGCAGCCACCCAGCGAGCCCCGGCATCGGCGGAAGGGCCGTGGGCCCAGCCGTTCTCCACGGTGATCACCGAACCGTCGATCTCGATGACCCGCCCGGTGACATCGCGCGCGTCCGGAGAGGCGAGCCAGGCGACGACCGGTGAGTTGTCCTCGGGGAGCGCCATCGCGGAGGTGTCGAAGGCGCCCTCGGTCATCCGGGTCTTGGCGACGGGCGCGATCGCGTTCACGGTGACGCCATAACGCGCCATCTCGGCGGCGGCGACCAGGGTGAGCCCGGCGATCCCGGCCTTGGCCGCGGAGTACGTCCCCTGCCCGATCGAGCCCTGCAGGCCAGCACCCGAGGAGGTGTTGATGACCCGGGCGTCCCGCTGACGGCCCGCCTTGGACTCCGCCCGCCAGTACGCCCCCGCGTGCCGCAGCGTCGCGAAGTGCCCCTTCAGGTGCACCCGGATCACCGCGTCCCACTCCTCCTCGGAGGTGTTGACGAGCATCCGGTCGCGTACGAAACCGGCGTTGTTGACGAGGATGTCCAGCCCTCCGTACGTCTCGATGGCCTGCTGCACCATCTCCGAAGCCGCCGCGAAGTCGGCCACGTCGGCGGCGTTGGCAACCGCATCCCCACCTGCGGCAACGATCTCGGCCACGACCTGGGACGCGGGCGACTCACCGGTCCCCTCGCCCGCCAGCGAGACGCCGAAGTCGTTGACGACCACCTTCGCGCCGTGGCGGGCGAGCTCGAGCGCGTGCGCCCGGCCGATTCCCCGCCCCGCTCCGGTGACGATCGCGATCCGGCCGTCCAAGAGTCCGGTCATTGAGTGCTCCCTGCGTCGATACGTACGTCGGTCTTGCCAGCGTGAACCAAGCAACTGCTAGGCTACCAAGCAATCGCTAGGTTAGGCAGTGCACATTCAAGGACGGACGCCATGGGCATCTCCACCGAGATCACCGACGAGCAGATCGCCGTCGTCACGATGAACCACCCGCCGGTGAACGCGCTGCCGGTCAAGGGCTGGTTCGAGGTCGCCGACGCGGTCACGACCGCCGCCGACAACGGCGCCCGGGTCGTGATCCTGCGCGCCGAGGGGAAGGGTTTCAACGCCGGCGTCGACATCAAGGAGATGCAGCAGATCGAGGGGTTCGAGGGCATCCTCGGCGCCAACCGCGGCTGCTATGCGGCCTTCAAGGCGATCTACGAGTGCCCGGTCCCGGTCATCGCCGCGGTCAACGGCTTCTGCCTCGGCGGCGGCGTCGGCCTAGTCGGCAACGCCGACACGATCGTGGCCAGCGACGACGCCTACTTCGGTGTCCCTGAGGTCGACCGCGGCGCCCTCGGAGCCGCCACCCACCTGAGCCGGCTGGTGCCCCAGCACATGCTGCGTACCCTCTACTTCACCGCGCAGACCATCACCGCCCAACGCCTCCACGAGCTGGGGTCCGTCCACGCGGTCGTCCCGCGGGCGGACCTCGACGAGAAAGCCCTCGAGGTCGCCCGGCAGATCGCGAAGAAGGACCCGCAGGTCATCCGCGCCGCCAAGGCCGCGCTCAACGGCATCGACCCGGTCGACGTGAACGCCTCCTACCGCTTCGAGCAGGGCTTCACCTACGAGCTCAACCTCGCCGGCGTCGCCGACGAGCGCCGCGACGCCTTCGTGAAGGACGGAAAGTGATGCCCACTCGGCGCAACTGTCCCACCCCACAGCGCCCACTCGGCGCATCTGCCCCATCCCACAGCGCCCACCCGGCGTGTCTGTCCCAGGACCTTGGGGCAGACGCGCCGACTCGCGCCGGTTTCGCGGGGCACACGCGCCGAGTCGGCATCAGATCTTGGGGCAGACGCGCCGAGTCGGCGCCGGATCTTGGGGCATTCGCGCCGACTCGGCAGGATCAGGAGGCTCGATGAGCACCGAACAGACATTTCGTACGCCGCTGACCGACCTCACCGGCGTCGACCACCCGATCGTCCAGACCGGGATGGGTTGGGTCGCCGGCCCGCGCCTGGTCTCCGCCACCGCGAACGCGGGCGCGCTCGGCATCCTGGCCTCGGCCACGATGACCCTCGACGAGCTCGAGAAGGCGATCGTCGAGGTCAAGGGCCGCACCGACAAGCCGTTCGGGGTGAACCTGCGCGCCGACGCCTCGGACGCTCCCGACCGCTGCCGGCTGCTCATCGACCACGGTGTGAAGGTCGCGAGCTTCGCCCTGGCGCCCAAGCCCGAGCTGATCAGCAAGCTCAAGGAGCACGACATCGTCGTGATGCCGTCGATCGGCGCGGCCAAGCACGCCAAGAAGGTCGCCGGCTGGGGCGCGGACATGGTGATGATCCAGGGCGGCGAGGGCGGTGGCCACACCGGCGCGGTCCCGACCACCCTGCTCCTCCCCTCCGTCCTCGACGCCGTCGACATCCCCGTCGTCGCCGCAGGCGGCTTCTTCGACGGCCGCGGACTCGCCGCGGCGATGGCCTACGGCGCCGCCGGTATCGGCATGGGGACCCGCTTCCTGCTCACCGCCGACTCCGCGGTCCCCGAGGACGTACGACGGCGCTACCTGACCTTCGGTCTCGACGGCACTGTCGTGACCACGAAGGCCGACGGAATGCCGCACCGCCTGCTCCGCACCGAGTTCATCGACACTCTCGAGAAGGAGGGCATCACCGCGAAGCTGGCCCGCACGATCAAGCGGACAAGGCAGTTCAAGGAGATGTCCGGCCTCCCCTGGCGCACGCTCGTCAAGGACGGCCGGAGCATGGTCCACGGTGGCGACCGCACCTGGGCCGAGGTCGTCCTCGCCGCCAACACCCCCATGCTCCTCCGCGCCGGCCTCGTCGAGGGCGACACCTCCGCAGGGATGCTCTCCAGCGGCCAGGTCGTCGGCCTCCTCGACGACCTCCCCACCTGCGAGAAGCTGGTGGACCGCGTCATCGCCCAAGCCGCCGACCGCCTCAAACATGTGGACGCGAACCGCGCCTGAGCAGCAGGCTGGCCCCATGGCCATCGAGGTTCGCCCGGCAGAGGTGTTCGAGGACGTACGCACCCTCGTCGGACCCAAACGCCCCGACGCCAGCGTGTGCTGGTGCCTGAGCTACCGGATCCCGTCGACGATCAACAACAAGATGCGCGGCCAGGAGCGCGGTGAGTTCGTACGCAACCTGCTCGCCGACGGGCCACTGGGCGTGCTCGCCTACGACGGCGAGGAGCCGGTCGGCTGGGCCGCCGTCGCGCCACGCGCGGACACCACCTTCGCCCGCAACCGGAAGATCCCGCACGTCGACGACCTGCCGGTCTGGTCCGTCTGGTGCATCCGGGTCCGGCCCGGCCACCGCGGCCAAGGCATCTCGCACACGCTCATCGAGGGTGCCGTCGAGTTCGCGCGCGACCGCGGCGCCCCGGCCATCGAGGCCTATCCGCTCGACAACCAGGGCGCGAAGGTCGACCTGACGATGGCCTACGCCGGGATCCGCAAGAACTTCGAGGCCGCGGGCTTCACCTGGGCCGCCGACACCACCTCGGTCCTCGCCGGCCACCCACGCGTCCTGATGCGGCGCGACCTGAGCTGACGCACCGGTTGACCATCATCGGTACACTGACGTGCGTGAAGACCGACACGAGCCGCGTACGCATCGCGCTCGTCGCGCTTTTCACGCTGATGCTCCCGGCGCTGATGAGCGTCGACCCCGAGCAGGCGCTGCTGACCATCGCGGTCTCGACCGCCCTCGCCGCCGTCACCATCGGCGCGATCCACAACATCGGGTCGTTCGCCCTGGTCAGGGCCCATTCGACGGCCCCTCGTGACGCCTCCGACGGGCCTCACCATCTCGCTGCCCGGGTCACCGACCCGGTCTGCTCCCCGCGCCGTCCGCGCGCTCCTGAGCAGGTCTGACCGCTCGCCCACCGGGGCGAACCACGTCAGGCCATCCCACTCACCTCAGGAGCACACCCATGTCCGTACTCGCCCCGTTGTCGCATGCCCTCGCCGCCGTACTCGCCGGCGCCCACCACGTCCTCGCCTTCGCCGGCGACAACGTCAGCTGGCTACTGGCCATCGCCGCCGTCGTGGTGCTGGTCCGCCTCGCCCTCCTCCCGTTGACGATCCGCGGCGTACGCACCGCCCACGCCGCCGCCCGCGCCCGCCCGCAGCTCCAGGCGCTGACCAAGAAGTACGCCAAGAAGAGCTCCTCCGGCAGCCCGACCCAGGCTGACATGATGGCGATGATGGAGGAGCGGCGGAAGATCAACGAGGAGCACGGCGTACCCCGCTTCGCGATGCTCGCCGCCTTCGCCCAGCTGCCGATCTTCCTGGCGCTCTACCACCTGCTCTCCGACGTCAGCCGGCAGCATGCGGTCGGCGCGATGGGCGACTCGCTGGTCGCCTCGCTCGGGGCGGCGACCTTCCTCGGCACGCCGCTCACCGGCCGCGGCTACCTCTCCGGCGACACCACCCATCTGGTGATCACCCTCGGCCTCGCCGCCACCGCCGCCGCGGTCAGCTACCTCAGCCAACGGCTGTGGGTCCTGCCCAACATGGTGCGCGCCGACATGCCCGAGTCGATGATCCGGATTCAGGAGCTCATGCCCGTCATCTCCGCCGGCGGCATGCTCCTCGCCGGCAGCAGCGTTCCGCTCGCCCTGCTGGTCTACTGGGTCATCAGCGGCCTGTGGACCGCCGGCCAGGCCGCGGTCATCCACCGCTGGTTCCCCACCCCCGGCTCCCCCGCCGCCGAGAAGCAGCTCGAGCTCAGAGCCGCTCGATGATGGTGACGTTGGCCTGGCCGCCGCCTTCGCACATCGTCTGGAGACCGTAGCGACCGCCGGTGCGCTCGAGCTCGTTGAGGAGGGTGGTCATCAGCCGGGTGCCGGTGGCGCCGATGGGGTGGCCGAGGGCGATGCCGCCGCCGTTCACATTGACCTTCGAATGCGGGATGTCGAGCTCCTTCATCCACGCCAGGACGACGGAGGCGAAGGCCTCGTTGCACTCGAACAGGTCGATGTCGTCGACGGTGAGGCCGGTCTTGGCCAACGCGTGCCGGGTGGCCTCGATCGGTCCGGTGAGCATCCAGACCGGGTCGTCACCGCGGACCGAGAGGTGATGGATCCGGGCTCGCGGGGTGAGGCCGAAGGTGCGTACGGCCTGCGCGGAGGCGACCAGCAGCGCCGAGGAGGCGTCGCAGATCTGCGAGGCGACCGCCGCGGTGATCCGCCCACCCGGAGCGAGCGGCTCCAGCGAGGCCATCTTCTCGAGCGACGTGTCGCGCGGGCACTGGTCGACGGCGAAGTCGCCGACGGGCACGATCTCCCGGTCGAACCGCCCCTCGGCGATCGCGGTCTTGGCGCGCTGATGGGAGGCCAGGGCATAGGCCTCCATGTCCTCGCGGGAGATGTCCCACTTCTCAGCGATCATCTCGGCGGAGCGGAACTGGGAGACCTCCTGGTCGCCGTAGCGCTTCACCCAGCCGGGCGACTCGGCAAACGGGGTGGTGAACCCGTATTCGGCGCCCACCAGCATCGCCGCCGAGATCGGGATCGCGGACATGTTCTGCAGCCCACCGGCGACCACCAGGTCCTGGGTCCCCGACATCACCCCCTGCGCCGCGAAGTGCACCGCCTGCTGGGAGGAGCCGCACTGCCGGTCGATGGTCACGCCGGGTACGTGGTCGGGCAGGCCGGCCACCAACCACGCCGTCCGCGCGACGTCGCCGGCCTGCCCACCGATGGTGTCGCAGCACCCCATGATCACGTCGTCGACGGCCCCCGGGTCGATCCCGGTGCGGTCCACGAGCGCGGCCAGCGAGTGCGCACCCAGATCTGCCGGATGAATCCCGGCCAGCGCACCCCCGCGCTTCCCCACAGCCGTACGAACCGCATCGACGATGAATGCCTCAGACATGAGCCCTCCAGACTCTCCGCGAAAGGTCGATTTCTGACGCCGAGGCGTCGATTATTGGCGTCGAAGCGTCAATTTCTAGAAGGTCGCGGCACAGAAACTGACCCCTCGCGATCAGAAATCGACCTCTCGTGGTCAGAAACTGACCTCTCGGCGGGTTAGGCATGTTGGCTGCTTACCGAGACGACTTCGCCGGTCATGTAGGTCGCGTAGTCGCTGGCCAGGAAGACCATGACGTTGGCGACCTCCCAGGGCTCGGCGGCGCGGCCGAAGGCCTCACGGGCCTTGAGCTCCTCAAGGAGTTCCGGACTCGTGACCTTCTCCAGGAACGGGTGCATGGCCAGGGACGGCGAGACCGCGTTGACCCTGATCCCGTGCGGCGCCAGGTCGGCGGCGGCCGAGCGGGTCAGCGCCATCACGCCGGCCTTGGCCGCGGCGTAGTGCGCCTGCCCCTCCTGCGCCCGCCAGCCGATGACGGAGGCGTTGTTGACGATCACGCCGCGCTTCCCGGCGGCCGCGAAGCGTTGCCCGACGGCCCGGATGCACCGGAACGTCCCGGTCAGGGTGATGTCGAGAACCCGAGTCCACTGGTCGTCGGTCATCTCCAGCACCGACGCGGTCCCGCCGAGCCCGGCGTTGTTGATCATCACGTCGACACCGCCGTACGGCTCGGCGGCGTCGAGCAGCGCCTGGACCTGGTCCTCCTGGGTGACATCGCAGGTCACCGCAGTGATCCGGTCCTCCCCGAACTCCTCGGCGAGGGCATCGCGCGACTCCTTGAGCCGACGCTCGTGGGTGTCGGAGACGACGACCGCCCTGGCGCCCTCCTCGAGCACCTTCCGCACGACCGCCGCCCCGATCCCCGCACCGGCGGCGGCGGTCACGACGACGACCCGACCCTCCAGGAGTGAGTGGCCGGGGACGTACGCGGGGGTGGGCTGTTCCGGCTTCATGCACGAGCCTCTCGTGGCAGGCCGAGCACGCGCTCGGCGATGATGTTCCGTTGGATCTCGTCCGAGCCGCCGTAGATCGTGTCGGCACGGGAGAAGAGGTAGAGGGACTGGAGCCGGTCGAGCGCGTAGCCCTCGCCGGTGGTCAGCCCGGCGAGCCCGACGACGTCCATCGCCAGCTCGCCGAGCTCGCGGTGCCACCGCGCCCACAGCAGCTTGGAGACGCTCGCCTCGGGGCCCGAGGACCCGGAGTCGTACGCAGAGAGGGTCCGCAGCGCGTGCAGCCTGAGCACCTCGAGCCCGACATGGGCCTGGGCGAGTCTCGACGAGATGTCGGGCGAGTCAATGGTGCCGTTGGCCCGGGCGGCCTCCTCGACCGTCTCCAGCTCGCGGGCGAAGCCGACCTGCTGGCCGATCGTGGAGACACCGCGCTCGAACCCGAGCGTCGCCATCGCGACCTTCCAGCCGTCGCCGGGCTCACCCACGACCAGGTCGGCCGAGGTGACAGCGCCGTCGAAGAAGACCTCGTTGAACTCGGAGGTGCCGGTGAGCTGCTCGATCGGCCGTACGTCGACCCCGGGCTGCGCCATCGGCACCAGCAGGTAGGACAGCCCGTGGTGGCGCGACGAGCCCGGATCGGTGCGGCACACGACGAAGCACCAGTCGGAGAGGTGGGCATTCGACGTCCAGACCTTCTGCCCGTCGACGACCCACTGGTCGCCGTCCAGCCGGGCGCGGGTGCGCACGCCGGCCAGGTCGGAGCCGGCACCGGGCTCGGAGTAGCCCTGGCACCACAGCTCCTCGACCGCGACGATCTTGGGCAGGAACCGCTCCTGCTGGGCAGCGGTGCCGTGCGCGATCAGGGTGGGGCCGAGCAGCTCCTCCCCGAGGTGGTTCACCCGGACCGGGGCATCCGCGCGGGCGTACTCCTCGTGGAAGATCACCTGCTGGAACAGCGGCAGGCCGCGGCCGCCGTGCTCCTCGGGCCAGCCCAGACACGTCCACCCGTGTGAGGCCAGGTAGCGGTTCCACGCCAGCCGGCCCTCGTACGACTCGTGGTCGCGGCCGTTCCCGCCGGTGCCGCGCAGCGCCGCCCACTCGCCGACCAGATGGTCGGCGAGCCACTCGCGCACCTCGGCACGGAACGCCTCGTCCTCGGCGGAGTAGGTCAGGTCCATGCCGGACAACCTACCAAACCAAGCACTTGTTTGGTAGCGTCTCCCGCATGAGCGCCACTCCAACCGAGACCAGTGTCGTGACGTACGAGACCCACGGACCTGTCGCGGTGGTCCGGCTGAACCGCCCCGAGTACCGCAACGCCCAGAACTCGAAGGTGACCTACGCCCTCGACGCGGCGTTCACCCGGGCGACCAACGACGACGAGATCAAGGTGATCGTCCTCGGCGGCAACGGCAAGCACTTCTGTGCCGGCCACGACATCGGCACCCCGGGCCGGGACGTCGACGAGAGCTTCGAGCGCAAGGCCGTGATGTGGTGGGACCACGTCGGCAAGTCAGGTGTGGACAGTCGGTTCGCGCGCGAGTCCGAGGTCTACCTGGGGATGTGCCGCCGCTGGCGTGAGCTCCCGAAGCCGACGATCGCGATGGTGCAGGGCGCCTGCATCGCCGGCGGTCTGATGCTGGCCTGGTCCTGCGACTTCATCGTCGCCTCCGACGACGCGTTCTTCTCCGACCCGGTGGTCAAGATGGGCATCCCCGGGGTGGAGTACTTCGCCCACCCGTGGGTCACCAACCCCCGCGCCGCCAAGGAGATGCTCTTCACCGGCGGCCGCTTCTCTGCCTCACAGGCGGAGACCTGGGGCATGGTCAACCACGTCGTGCCCCGTGACGACCTCGAGACCGAGACCCTCGCGCTCGCGGGCCGGATCGCCGAGATGCCGCGCCTGGGGCTCGCGCTGGCCAAGAAGGCGGTCAACCAGGCCGAGGACCTGATGGGCATGCGCGCCGGGATGGACTCGGTCTTCGGCCTCCACCACGCCGCCCACGCCCACAACGCCGAGGTCGGCAAGGACTCCCTGGCGGGGATGGACGCAAGGTCGATGAAGTCGTGAGGTTCGAGCGCGGAGGGCCGGCCCGGCGAGCTGTAACACGCTGTTCGTCGGACTACTCGCCCTATCTGAACCGCCGGTTGGATCCTACGAACGACGTGTTACACGGACCGAGGAGCGCGATGAGCACCCTGGAGTTCACCGAGGCCGAGGAGGCCTTCCGACTCGAGGCCCGCGAGTGGCTTGCCGCCAACAACCCCGGCCTACTGCCGTCGATGGACACCGCCGAGGGAGCCGCGGCGCACCGGGAGTGGGAGCGCACTCTCGCCTCCGGACGGTGGTCGGTGGTCACCTGGCCCGAGATCTACGGCGGCCGGGACGCCTCGTTGACCGAGTGGGTCATCTTCGAGGAGGAGTACTACCTCGCCGGCGCCCCCACCCGCATCTCGCAGAACGGCATCTCGCTGCTCGCGCCGATCATCTTCGGCCACGGGACCGAGGCGCAGAAAGAGCGCTACCTGCGCGAAATGACCGACGGGACCCTGGTCTGGGCGCAGGCGTGGTCCGAGCCGGAGGCCGGTTCCGACCTGGCCTCGCTCCGGGCGACGGCCACCCGCGTCGACGGCGGTTGGAGGCTCAATGGGCAAAAGACCTGGAGCAGCCGAGCGCCGTTCGCCGACCGCGGCTTCGGTCTCTTCCGGAGCGACCCGGAGGCGGAACGGCATCGGGGCCTGACGTACTTCCTCTTCCCGCTCGACGCCGACGGCGTCACGGTGCGGCCGATCGACCAGCTCGACGGTACGCCGGGGTTCGCGGAGATCTTCTTCGACGACGTCTTCGTGCCCGACGAGGACGTGCTCGGTGGCGTCGGCGACGGCTGGACGGTCGCGATGTCGACCGCCGGCAACGAACGCGGTCTGTCGCTGCGATCGCCGGGTCGGTTCTGCGCCGCCGCCGACCGCCTCATCGACCTGTGGCAGACCGACCCGCAGCCTCACCTGCGCGACCAGGTCGTCGACGCCTGGATCGGCGCGGAGGCCTACCGCCTCTACACCTGGGGCACCGTCACCCACGTCGAGGCCGGTGGCTCGGTCGGCGCCGAAGGCTCGATCAACAAGCTGTGGTGGTCCGACCTCGACCTCTCCCTGCACGAGACCGCACTGTCCCTGCTCGGCGCCGACGCCGAGCTCGACGGCCGCTGGGTCGACGACTACCTCTTCTCCTTGTCCGGCCCCATCTACGCCGGCACCAACCAGATCCAGCGCAACATCGTCGCCGAGCGTGTGCTCGGCCTGCCGAGGGGTGGCCGATGAGATTCGGACGTACGCCGGAGCAGCACGCCTTCTCCGAAGCACTCGACGACCTCCTCGGTGCCGCCGACGTGCCGTCGGCCGCGCGCGCCTGGGCGGCCGGTGACCACTCGGCGGGACTGAAGCTGTGGCAGCGTCTCGCCGAGCTCGGCGTCACCGGGCTGCTGGTGCCGGAGGAGCACGGGGGCGTCGGAGCGAACCCGGTCGACCTGACCGTCGCCTTCGAGCGGCTCGGCTACCACGGCGTCCCTGGCCCGTGGATCGAGTCCGTCGCCGTCGCACCGCACCTCCTTGCGGGCACTCCCGACTCGGACCTTCTCCCGCGGTTGGCCTCCGGTGAGGCGCTGGTGTCGGTGGCTCCCGCGACGCGGGCGCTCGACTCGGACGTCGCCGAGCGGACGTACGCATTGAGCACCACACTCCACCGCGCGGCCGTCGGCGCCGAGCGGCGTTCGGTAGATCCGACCCGGCGGCTCTTCGAGGTCACCGTCGGCGAGGAGATCGCCACGATCGACCCGGCGCGGGCACTCGATCTCGCCACCCTCGGCTGCTCGGCCCAGCTCCTCGGCGCGGGGCTGCGCCTGCTCGACGACTCGGTCGCGTACGTGAAGCAGCGCACGCAGTTCGGGCGCCCGATCGGCGAGTTCCAGGCGGTCAAGCACCTGCTGACCGACGTACGCGTCGCCCTGGACTTCGCCGCCCCGCTGGTGCACAACGCCGCCGTCGAGCTCGACGCCGAGGCGGTGACGGCAGCCCGATCGGTCTCGGCCGCGAAGGTGGCGGCCGGGGACGCGGCGTACCTTGCCTCGCGCACCGCGCTGCAGGTCCACGGCGCGATCGGCTACACCCGCGAGTTCGACCTGAGCCTGTGGATCCTGAAGGTGCGCGCGCTCGTCGGCGCCTGGGGCACCCCGGCCGAGCATCGTGCCCGGATCCTCGAGTCGCTGGTGGCGGCCCGATGAGGTTCGCGCTCACCGAGGAGCAGACCGATCTGGTCGCGACCGTACACACCGTGATCGCCAAGCGGGCCGCGTCGATGGATCTGCGGGCGGCGATCGCGACGCCTGAGGGGTACGACACCACCCTTTGGCAGACGCTGACCGAGCAGATCGGGGTGACCGCACTGGCTGTCCCCGAGGCGCACGGCGGGGTCGGCTGCTCCTACATCGAGGCGCATCTCGTCCTCGAGGAACTCGGGGCCACGCTCACGCCCTCGCCGTTCGTCGGCACCCTGCTGGCGACCCAGGTCCTGGCCGCCGCCGCGACCCCTGCCGCCGGTGAGCTGCTGGAGCGGATCGCCGGCGGAGCGACGGCCGCGGTGGTGGTCCCAGGCTCCGATCTCGTCATCGACGGGGCAGGAGCGGAGATCCTCCTCGTGCTGCATGGCGACCAGGTCCACGCCGTGGACCCGTCAGCGGTCACGGTCACCCCGGCCCCCGCCCTGGACCCGACCTGGAGGTTCGCGACGGTCACCGTCCAGGACCCGACCGGTGACCCGGTCGGCACGGTCGCCCCGGCGTACGTCACCACCGTCGGCGCGACCATGATGACCGCGCTGCAGGCCGGCGCCGCGCGCGAGGCGCTGGAGCGTACGGTCGCCTACCTCAAGGAGCGCCACCAGTTCGGTCGCCCGCTCGGCTCGTTCCAGGCGCTCAAGCACCGCTGCGCCGACCTGCTCGTCCAGGTCGAGACGGCCAGGACGATGAGCTGGGCGGCGGCCTGGGAGCTGACTCAGGCAACCCCCGACGTACGCCTCATCCAGGCCGCCAAGACCTGGTGCTCCGACGCGTTCTCGCAGGTCGCGGCCGAGATGATCCAGCTCCACGGCGGAGTGGCGATCACCTGGGAGCACGACGCCCACCTCTACTTCAAGCGCGCCCATGCCACCGCTCAGCTCTTCCGAGGAGACACGTGAACAAGACACTCCCGCTGTCCGACGTCACCAGCAAGCTCGAGTCCGGGATGACCATCGGCATCGGCGGCTGGGGCTCGCGCCGTAAGCCGATGGCCCTGGTCAAGGAGATCCTCCGCAGCGACATCACCGACCTGACCGTGGTCGCGTTCGGCGGCCCCGACGTGGGCCTGCTCGCCCGTGCCGGGAAGATCCGCAGGCTGGTCTACGGCTTCGTCAGCCTCGACTCGATCCCTCTCGACCCGAACTTCACCCGCGCCCGCGAGCGCGGCGAGATCCCGGAGACGAGCGAGTACGACGAGGGCATGTTCGTCGCCGGCCTTCGCGCCGGCGCGAACCGGCTCTCGTTCCAGCCCATCCGGGCCGGGCTCGGCAGCGACGTGATGGCAATGAACCCCGACCTCAAGACGGTGAGGTCGCCCTACGACGACGAGGAGTACGTCGCCGTCCCCGGCCTCCGCCTCGACGTCTCGCTCATCCACCTCAACCGCGCGGACGCCGCGGGCAACGGGCAGTACCTCGGCCCCGACCCCTACTTCGACGACCTCTTCGCGATGGCCGCCGACACCACGATCCTGTCGGTCGAGCAGATCGTCTCCACCGACGACCTCACCGCCAAGGCCCCACCGCAGACGCTGCTGGTCCCCCGGATCTTCGTGAACCACGTCGTCGAGGCCCCCGGCGGCGCCCACTTCACCAGCTGCGATCCCGACTACGGCCGGGACGAAGAGTTCCAGAAGACGTACGTCGCGGCGGCCAAGGCCGAGTCCGACGAGCAGTGGACCGAGTTCGAGGAGCGTTACCTGTGACCCTGCAGACGATCAGCCGAGCAGACATCTGCGTCGCCGCCGTCTCCGACGCCTTCAAGGGCTCCGGCGAGGTGCTCGCCCACGCCGTCGGGATCGTCCCGGCCATCGGCGTACGCCTGGCCAAGGCCACCCACACCCCCGAGCTCGCGCTCAGCGACGGTGAGGCGTTCATGATGGCCGAGGCTCCGCCGCTGCTGAAGACCGCGGCCGCCGGCGGCACCCCGGAGGCCTGGGTGCCGTTCCGCAGCATCTTCGACATCGTCGCCAGCGGCCGCCGGCACTCGATGATGGGCGCCAGCCAGATCGACCGCTACGGCAACCAGAACATCTCCTCGATCGGTGACTGGCGTCAGCCGAAGCGGCAGCTGATCGGCGTACGCGGCGCCCCCGGCAACACCGTGAACCACCGCGTCGACTACTGGGTCGCCAAGCACTCCGCCCGGATCTTCGTCGACCGCGTCGACGTCGCCAGCGGCGTCGGCAACGACCGTGCGGTCGGCACCGCCGGCCGCTTCCACGACCTCGGCGTCATCGTCACCAACCTCGCCGTCTTCGGCTACGACGACGCCGGCCTCATCAAGGTCGACTCGATCCACCCCGGCGTCACCCCCGAGGAGCTCCAGGACGCCACCGGCTTCGAGATCGACGCCACCGACGTCCCCCTCACCCGCGAGCCCACGCCCGACGAGCTGAAGATCATCGAGGCAGAAGACCCCAAGGGCCTCCGCTTCAAAGAGGTCCCCTAAGACCGTCGAGTCGGCGCATCTGTCCCAGATTCCGACGCCGAGTCGGCGCATCTGTCCCGAGTTATCCACAGCCTCGCGGGACATAAGCGCCGACTCGGCGCTCCGGGGTGATACTGACGCGCCAGCTCGGCGATCTCACGCGGGGCTGATGCGCCGACTCGGCGACCTCAGGCGAGGATGCCGGAGTGGAGCAGCTTCAGATACTGCGCCGAGAGCGTCTCGGGGGTGTGGCGGCCGCCGGGGCGATACCAGGAGACCGTGGACCAGACGCCGTCACGGATGAACCGGTAGGTCAGCGCGGGGTCGAGCGAGGCCTGGAAGACGCCCGAGGCCTGACCGGCCTCGAGGACCCGGATCCACAGCGCCTCGTTCTCGCGTGAGCGCTCGGCGACGAACTCGAAGCCCTCGACGGTGGCCAGGAAGGACGCCTCGTTCTGGTAGAGCGCGACGGCGAGCCGTTCGTTGTGGATCGTCCGGAACGACTCGGCGATCAGCCCGTCCAGGTCGGCCTGCGGGTCGACGCCGGACTCGACGATCTCGGTGAACCGCGCGTTGAGCCCGTCGAGGAAACCGGAGAGCAGCTCGGTCAGCATCGCTTCCTTGGAGCGGAAGTGGTGGTAGAGCGAACCGGACAGGATCCCGGCGGCATCGGCGATGTCGCGTACGGTCGTCTGGGAGAACCCCTTGGTCGCGAACATCTCGCCGGCCAGCGTGAGCAGCTCGGCCCGCCGCGACGACCCCGACTCCGTCCCCCGCCTTCTCGGCGCAACCCCCGTGTCAGTCATGGGCGAAGTCTACCAAACAAGCAGTTGCTCAACTACTCTTGCCAGGGTGACCCCCCGCACGATCCCCGCCCTGATCGAGAAGGCCAAGCAGACGTACGCCGACCACCCGGCGATCGTCGACGGCCCCACGACGCTCACCTACGTCGAGCTCGCCGACGCAGCGGACGCGGCCGCGCGCGCGTTCCTCGCCAGTGGCGTACGCAGCGGCGACCGCGTCGCGATCTGGGCGCCCAACCGCTGGGAGTTCCCGGTCGCGGTCCTCGGCGCGCAGACGATCGGGGCGGCCGTGGTGCCGCTGAACACCCGCTACCGGGGCCATGAGGCGCGCGAGATCCTGGAGCGGTCCCGGGCCACCGCGCTGGTGACGGTCAACGGCTTCCTCGGGACCGACTACGTCCAGATGCTCCACGACGCCGGCCCGCTCCCGAAGCACCTGCTGACCATCGTCGACCTCGCCGACGGCTGGGACGAGTTCTTGGCCAGAGGCGACGGCACGACCGAAAAGCGTCTCACGGACGCTAAAGCGACCGTCACCCCCGACACCCTCGCCGACCTGCTGTTCACCTCCGGCACCACCGGCAAACCGAAGGGCGTGATGAGCGCCCAGCGCCAGACGATCGGCGTCGCCGACGTCTGGGCACGCGGCGCCGAGCTGACCCCGAAGGACCGCTACGCCATCGTCAACCCGTTCTTCCACGGCTTCGGCTACAAGGCGGGCTTCATCGCGGCGTTCACCTCGGGCGCGACGGTCTACCCGATCGCGACCTACGACCCCACCCAGGCGCTGAAGCTGATCCAGGACGAGCGGATCACGGTCCTCCCGGGCGCTCCCACGATCTTCACGACCCTCATCAATCACGAAGACCTGAAGGCGTACGACCTCTCCTCGCTGCGCTTCGCGATCGCCGGCGCCGCGAGCGTCCCGGAGAGCCTCTTCGCCGACATGCGCGACATCCTCGGGATCGACGAGGTCAAGGGGGCCTACGGCCTCACCGAGTGCATGGTCGCCACGACCACCCGCCCCGGCGAGGACCCCGAGCATGTCGCCAAGGTCGTCGGCCCCGCGGTCGAGGGTCTCGAGATCCGCACCGTCACCGCGACCGGCGAGGACGCCGAGCCGGGCGAGGACGGGGAGGTCTGGATCCGCGGCGACAACGTCATGCTCGGCTACTTCGAGAACCCTGAAGCCACCGCCGAGGCGATCGACGAGGACGGCTGGCTCCACACCGGCGACGTCGGCTTCCTCGACGAGCACGGCTGCCTGAAGATCACCGACCGGATCAAGGACATGTTCACCGTCGGCGGCTTCAACGTCTATCCGGCCGAGGTCGAGAACACCCTCGCCGGCCACCCCGGCATCGTCGAGGCCGCGGTCATCGGCATCCCCGACGCCCGGCTGGGCCAGGTGGGCAAGGCCTTCGTCGTCGTCCGCGACGATCTGACCGCCGACACGATCGCGACCTGGCTCAAGGACCGGCTCGCCAACTACAAGCAGCCGAGGGCATACGTGCTGGTCGACAGCCTCCCGCGCAACGCCAGCGGCAAGGTCCTGAAGACGGACCTGCGCGACACCTCGATATAGGTGAGACACCCCACCCCGCGGGGGTATAGGTTTCCTCAGCCCGTCTTTACTTCCCCCACGGAGGCCTCGATGCCCCGACGCGCCAAGATCGCGTCCCTCTCCGGCACCACCCTCGTTCTCGGCGCCGCCGCAGTGGCGATCCCGCTGACGCTGAACTCCGCCACCGCCGAACCGACCACATCCGGCCCGCTGGCCGCGTTCGAGGCGGCGAACAGGGAGCCGTCCACCCTTCCCGCCGGCCCGGTGAAGTCTCACGTCGAGGAGATCGCACTGACCACCTCGACCGGCAAGGCGACCAAGCACGCGACGAAGGTCGACAAGCCCCGTACCGACGTCATCAAGAGCGACCCGCAGGACGTCACCGGCTTCGGCGTCGTCGGCGTGACCTGGGCCGGCGAAATCCCCGACGACGTACGCCCCGAGATCCGCACCCTGAAGGACGACGTGTGGTCGTCGTGGAGCCCGATGTCGGTCGAGGTCGCAGACCACGGTCCGGACGCCGGCACAGCGGAGGCCAGGAGCGTCCGCCCGGGCACCGACGAGTTCCTGGCCGGGCACGTCGACCAGGTGCAGACCCGGATCGTCGTCCCCGACGCCGCCGAGATCCCCGGCGACCTCGAGCTCGCGGTGATCGAGCCGGGCAGACCTTCGGACACGGTCGAGGAGCTCCCCGAGATCGAGACCGACAAGGACAAGCCCCGGGCGGCCGACGTCCACCAGGGCAGCAAGGACTCCGACCTCAACCTGGCCGCGTCCACCTACACCGCGAGCCCGACGATCTACAGCCGTGCGCAGTGGGGCGCCGACGAGACGCTCCGCGAGCAGACGGACCCGACCTACCGCACGATCCACGGCGGTTTCGTCCACCACACCGCGGGCACCAACGACTACACCGAGACCGACGTTCCCGCCATCATCCGGGCCATCTACGAGTACCACGTGACCACCCGCGGCTACCGCGACGTCGGCTACAACTTCTTCGTCGACAAGTTCGGCCGCATCTGGGAGGGCCGCTACGGTGGCGTCGCGCTGCCGGTCGAGGGCGCCCACACCAGCGGCTACAACTACGACAGCTTCGGCACCGCGGCGCTCGGCTGCTTCGACACGGTCGCGGCCGGCTGTCCTGACGACGCCGGCTCGACGGACAACCAGCCGACGGACGCGATGATCCAGGCGTACGGCGCTCTCTACGCGTGGAAGCTGGCCCTCCACGGCGTCACCGCCAACGCCACCAACGTGTCGCTGACCAAGACCGACGGCACCAAGACGGTCTTCCCCCACGCGATCCAGGGCCACCGCGACGCGAACACGACGGCGACCATCTGCCCCGGCGAGAACCTCGAGGCCAAGCTCCCCCAGATCCGTACGCTCGCCACCGGCCTCCAGAAGAGCTGGAGCGGTCGCGACCTGGAGTCCAACATCGCCGGCACGAGCCACTCCGACTTCGTGGCGCGCCGGGCGTCCGACGGCCGGATCTTCACGCTGCGTACGGGCGGGTTCGCGGGGTTCAACTCGACCAGGACGTCGACGACGTTCGGCAGCACGGTGCGTGAGCAGGTCGTGACCCCGGACATCACCGGCGACGGCAAGGCCGACCTGATCTTCGTCCGCAACGACGGCTCGGCAGGGATCCGCAAGGGTCGCGGCGACGGCACCTTCGCGGCGGTCTACAAGAACCTGTCGACCTCGACCTTCTCCGGCGTCTCGAAGATCACCGCGGTCGGCAACATCGGCGGTACGTCGCACAACGACCTCGTCGGCAAGAACGCCAAGGGCTACCTGGTCCGCTACACCGGCAACGGCGCCGGCGGCTTCACCCGGGCGAGAACGACGCGCTCGCTGAGCGGCTTCGACAAGCTCGCCGCGACCGGTGACGTCAACAAGGACGGCAAGCGCGACCTGATCGGCCGCAAGTCCGGTGCGCTCTACTACTTCAAGGGTTCGGGCAGCGGCACGTTCGGCTCGCCGACCAAGCTCGCGACGCAGAGCCCGTCGTGGTCCTCGCTCGTCCAGATCTCCGGCTACGGCGACTTCACCGGCGACGGCCGCGGCGACCTGATCGGCCGCGACGGCTCCAACCGAGGCTGGATCTACCCCGCCAGCGGCACCGGCTTCGGCAAGCCGCTCGGCCCGTTCGCCGGCGTCGACAAGACCCTCCTCGGCGCGGTCAACCTGGTCGGCAACAGCCTCCCGGACCTGATGCTGCGGTCGGGCTCGACGCTCTACGTCAAGCCCAACAGCGGCCGCCTCAGCCTGGCCAAGCCGATCGACTCCGGCGTGACCCTGACCAGCGCCACCGCGCTGATGAACGCCGGCGACTGGAACCGCGACGGCAAGGGCGACTTCCTGGCGAAGATGTCCGACGGTTCGGTCCGCCTCTACCGAGGCTACGGCACCGGCAAGTTCGCCAGCCCTGTCACGATCGCGACCGGCCTCGGCACGGTCAGCGTCATCGACGCGGTCGGCGACATCACCGGCGACGGCTACCCGGACCTGATGGGCCGCACCTCCGACGGCACGATCAAGCTGTGGCCGGGCAAGGGCTCGACCAAGGTCGGCGCGTCGATCACCATGAGGTCCTCGGCTTCGGGCAGCCGCCTGGTCGGCGTCGGGCGCTGGAACAGCGGCAACACCCCCGACGTACTCTTCGTCAACGGCACCAGCACCGTCGTCCACGAGAGCAACGGGCCCGGCGGCCTGGTCTCCACGCAGACCCTGTCGATCAACCTGTCCGGCTATGACGCGGTGCTCGGCGTTCGCGATCTGCGGGCCGGCTCGGGCGGCGACCTGATCGTGCGGTCGGGCAGCTACATCTATGCGCTGGAGCGCAACAGCACCGGCACCGGCCTGACCCGGACCTACCTGGGTGCGCTGTCGGGCTACAACCTGCTGGGCTGAGCCACGACTCACGCGGAGAGCTGGCGCTCCTGGTTCACCCGGAGCGCCTTCGCGGCGAGGTCGGAGCCGGCGGAGGCGTACAGGTTCAGGACGGCGTGGGCGCCACGCTTCTTGAGCTCGTCGCGCTCCTCGGGGCGCAGGGCGATGGCGGCCACGGTGCCGGTGAAGCCGAGCTTGCGGAGCAGGTCCATGGCGAGCAGGTTGTCGCCGTGGAAGGGCATGGTGAGGACGACCAGCTCCATGCCGGCGCCCTTCTTGACCCGCTCCCAGAAGTCCTGGTCGGTGGCGTCGGCCTCGACCACGTCGAAGCCCTCCTCCTTGAGCGAGGCGGCCCGCAGCGAGTCGTGCTCGACCGCCAGGACGTGGTAGCCCTGGGTGTCGCGCAGCTCCTCGTAGGTCGTACGTCCCACCCGGCCCATCCCGACCACCAGCGCCTTGGCGTCACCGAGGTTGATCGGCCGGTCGGCCTCCTGGAGCCGCTCGGGCCGCCGCTCCGGCAGCAGCCGGTTGAGCAGGTTGATGAGCTTCGCGGCGTACGCGTTGAAGACGGCGGCCACCAGGAACGAGAGCGACGTCGCGACCGCGAGGACGGTCTGCCACTGCGCCGAGGCCAGACCAGTCGCCGCGGCGATCACGATCACGATCAGCCCGAACTCGGAGTAGTTGGTCAGCGTGAACGAGGCCAGCGTCGCGGTGCGGTAGCGCAGCCCCATGACGACGAAGATCACGACGTACGCAGCGGCCTGGAGCGGCAGCAGCACCTGCAGCACGGTGGCCAGCGCCAGGTCCTCCAGCGAGGGCACCCCGGTCAGCCCGATGCTCAGGAAGAACGCGATGAGGAAGAGCTCCTTGGTGCTGAACAGCAGCTTGGCCAGCGCCGGCGCCTTGGCGTGCGACCCGAGGAGTACGCCGACCACCAGCGCTCCGAGGTCGCCCTTGAGCCCCACGGTCTCGAAGAGCCAGTAGCCCGGCACGAGCGCGATCGCCAGGCCGAAGAGCGCGGTCAGCTCGGCCGACGTGATCCGGTCCCAGATGCGGTGGGCGAGCCAGGCGCCCGGGAGGAGCAGCACCAGCGCGAAGACCCACGGTGAGGGCCAGTGGCCCTCGGAGATGGTCAGGAACGCGACCGCGACGATGTCCTGCATGACCAGCACACCGATGGCGATCCGGCCGTAGAGGGTGTTGTTGTCGTGGCGCTCGTCGAGGACCTTGATCGCGAAGACCGTGCTCGAGAAGGAGAGGACGAAGGCGATCAGCGCCATCTCACCGAGGTCGGCGTCGGCGAGGAGCGCGAAGCCGAGCGGGGCGATGCCGGCCAGCAGCCCGACCCCGATGAGGACGCTGAGCCCGAGGTGGGCGACGGTGCTCAGCCACACGTCGGGCCGGAGCAGCGATCGCACGTCGAGCTTGAGGCCGATGCCGAACAGGAGCAGCGTGACACCGAGATCGGCCAGCGTGTGCAGGCCCTCCAGCTCGCCGACGCCGGCGGCGTGCAGCCCGAACCCGGCGGCCAGGAAGCCGACCAACGGCGGAAGCCTGAGGAACATCGCGACCAGCCCCGCCCCCAGTGCGACAAGCAGGTAGAGCGCGGTCAGCGACATATGGACGTCCCCCAGGATGAAGCTCGACGGTTCGGACATACGTACGATACCGCGTGATACCACCTCGGGTTACGCTGGGTCCATGGCTATGACTCTGCGACTCAGCGAGGCCGACGACCGGCTGCTGACCGACCGCGCCCGGACGGAGAACCGGTCCAAGCAGGAGATCGCCCGCGAGGCCATCCGCGCCTACCTCAACGACCACGACCGGCGCATCGAGGATCTCGAGGACGATCTCGCGCTCGCGCGCTACTCCCTGCGCCGCGAGCTCGGCGAGGTCCGCTACACCCCGCATGCCGAGGCCCGCCGCGCCCTCGGTCTCGACCGCATCGCCAGCGAGTGACCTATCAAGTCGTCTGGGCCGACGAGGCGTTGCAGTCGGCTGAGGCGTACGTCGACGACGACCCCATCGGCCTCATCCAGGTCTTCGACACCGTCGACACCCTGACCGAGACCCCGCGCGACGTCGGCGCCTACGCCTGGGGCAAGGACCGCTACCGCCTCCGCGTCGGCCGCTACCGCATCATCTACGTGGTCGAGGAGCGCCGCGTCACCGTCGCCGTGATCCATCTGGGGCGGCGGAGCGTCTAGCCCCGCTGGGTCCGGCGGCGGTCGTGTAACACGCTGTTCGTAGGACTACTCGCCCTATCTGATAGGGCGAGTAGTCCTACGAACGACGTGTTACACGTCCGATGCGGCGACCAGTCAGATCAACCCAGCCGCTCGATCACCAGCGCCATCCCCTGACCACCGGCGGCACACATCGTCTCCAGCCCGTAGCGGCCGCCGGTCTCCTGCAGACCGTGGAGGAGCGTGGTGGTGAGGCGGGCGCCGGTGGAGCCGAACGGGTGGCCGAGGGCGATCGCGCCGCCGTTGACGTTGACCCGCTCGGGGTCGAGACCGATCCGGTCGATGCTGGGGAGCACCTGGGCGGCGAAGGCCTCGTTCATCTCCACGAGGTCGATGTCGGACGCCGAGAGGCCGGCGCGGGCGAGCGCCTGAAGGGACGCGTCGACCGGTCCGAGGCCCATGATCTCGGGCGAGAGCCCGGAGACGCCGGTCGAGACGATCCGCGCCAGCGGCGTGATCCCGAGCTCGGCGGCGCGAGTGTCGCTCATGATCACCAGCGCGGCCGCACCGTCGTTCAGCGGACAGCAGTTGCCGGCGGTGACGGTGCCGTTCTCACGGAACACCGGCGCCAGCCCGGCGACCTTCTCGAGGGTCACCCCCGCCCGCGGCCCGTCGTCGGTGGACACGACCTCGCCCGACGGCAACGTCACGGGGGTGATGTCGCGCGACCAGAAGCCCCGGGCGGCGGCGGCCTCGGCGCGGTTCTGGGAACGTACGCCCCACGCGTCCTGTGCCTCCCGGGTGACGCCGCACATCTCGGCGACGTTCTCGGCGGTCTCGCCCATCGCGAGGTGGTAGTCGGGCAGCTCGCCGGCCTCGCGAGGATCGGTCCAGGCGGTGCCCGCCGCTACCCGAGCAGCGCCGCGCTCGCCCGCCTTCAAGAACGACTCGGCCTTGGTGTCGGGCATCCCGTCAGCCTTGCCGTGCTCGTAGCGGGACACGCACTCCACCCCGGCGGACACGAACGCGTCCCCCTCGCCCGCACGGATCGCATGGAAGGCCATCCGGGTGGTCTGCAGCGACGATGCGCAGTAGCGGTGGACGGTGGTTCCGGGCACGGCGTCCAGACCGAGACGTACGCCGACGACCCGGCCGATGTTGTAGCCCTGCTCCCCCGCGGGCTGGGCACAGCCCATCATCAGGTCGTCGAGCTGTTCCGGGTCCAGCTCCGGAACCGACGCGAGGGCGCTGCGTACGATCTGCTCGGCCAGCTCGTCGGGACGCAGATCCTTCAGCGACCCCTTGAAGGCGCGGCCGATCGGCGAACGGGCGGCAGAGACGATGACTGCTTCGGGCACGGTTTCTCCTCAGGAGTTGGGGGTGTGCTGGAGGAAGGCGGGCCACTCGCCGCCGCCGTCGACGGCGAGGACGGCACCGGTGATGTGCGCAGCGAGCGGGGAGGCGAGCATGAGGCAGGCGTCGCCGACCTCCTCGGGGGTCGCGAAGACGCCCCGCGGGATGGTCGCGGCCACCGCGGCCCGCTGCTCCGGGCTGCCGTAGTGATCCTCGGACCCGGGGGTGGCGACGATGCCGCAGGAGATGGCGTTGACGCGTACGTCCGGTGCCCACTCGACCGCGATCGACCCGGTCAGGCTCTCGACGGCCGCCTTCGCGGCCCCGTAGACCGCGGTCCCCGGGCTGGGCCGGCGTGCCGAGATCGAGCTGATGTTCACGATGGACCCGCGGGAGGCCTTCAACGCCTCGTACGCCGCCTGGCAGACGTGGGCGGTGGCCAGGAAGTTGATCGAGGCGATCTTCTCGTGGAAGCGCGGCGACGCGGTCGCGAAGTCGGCGTAGGGCGCGCCACCGGCGTTGTTGACCACCACGTCGAGCCGCCCGAGGCGCGAGGTGATGGCGGCGATCCAGGCCGCGACCTGCTCCGGATCCCGGACGTCGACCTGGGAGAAGACCGGTTTGCGCCCGTCCACGACGGGCAGCTCGTCCGGCGCGGTCCGGCCGCATATCTCGACCTCCGCACCGGCTTCGAGGAACCGCGCGACGATCCCGGCACCCACGCCCCGCGCGCCACCGGTCACCGCGACCACCTTGCCGCTGAAGTCGATCTCGACTGCCATGTCGGGCAGTCTAGAGCGCCTACCAAGCAAATGCTAGGTTGATGGTCACGGTGACCGGTTCAGACGGTCAGACGCAGCGCCTCAGACGCAGTGCACGTCCACCCAGTAGGTGTGTTCTCCGCTCATGTGCTTCTTGACCTGCACCGGAACGGTGACCGAGCCGCTCGCGTCGGGCAGGAAGGTCGCCCCGGCGTAATGCACGTCGTCGATCTCGCAACCGGCCTGATCGGACACGGTGATCTTGTGCAGACCCATCTCCGCGGCCTCGACGTGCGCCTCGTGGAACGCGAGGACCGCCGGGTCGTATTCGGAGTACTTCACGTTGTGCGCGCCCAGGGTGTCGGTCCACTCGGCCGCCAGACCGTCGATGAACGCCCCGCCGTGCCGCGAGAACCGGGTGTCGATCTCGACGATGGCCTTGGCCTTGACCTTGAAGTTGTCGGTCTTGCTGTCCGCGGGGACGAAGCCGTGCCGGTTGCCCGGAGCGGTGTAGTCGAGTGCGGCGTACGGCGTCAGCCAGACCTTGTACTCGCCACCGTTGTTCGGGGTGTCGAGGTAGGGGAACAGCTGCACGGTGATGCCGCCGTCCTCCGCGTCGGTGCCGGTCGCGTGCGCGCAGCCGCCGCTCGGTGCGACGCTGACGAAGCGACCGCTGGCGTCGACCTCGACCCGGCGACAGGCGACGGGATCGGTGGAGAGCAGCGTCTTGCCGGACGGGTCGGTCACCTGGAAGGCGTAGATCCCGGCGGGCAGGCCGGCCGCGTCATCGGGCGCGTTGATGCCGGGGCCGCCGTTGAGATAGACGTCCTCCTTGGCGGCGTAATGGTTGAGATTGACCGGCGCGCCGGAGACGTCGGTCGTGAAGATCGCGCCGGAGAGCTGCAGCAGCGGCGCCGCTGAAGCCGGCATCGACCAGAGCGCCGCCGCGGCGACCCCCGCCGCGACCGCACAGACAAGCTTTCGAATCATGGGTTTCCCCCTCAGATAGGTCGGAACTCGAGTCTTCGACCCACCGAGCCCGAGGCCCCGACCCGACGCCGGGGTATCACCTGAACCGGGTAATTGCCCTGGGATGTGTGATGAACCACCTTCACCGTGGCCTCGGAATACCGGAGAGTCCCTCCGTCTTGCTTCAGGAGTGGACCGAGGTCATCAGCCCTCGGCAGACCTGAGAGGAACCATTCTTGTGAGCACGACCGCCGTCGAGACCTTCACGGACGTGATCCGTTCGCGCCGCTCCGCGCGGGCCTTCCTGCCCGACCCGGTGCCCGCCGACGACATCCGCGGCGTGCTCGAGGACGCCCAGCGCGCCCCGTCGCACAGCAACACCCAGCCCTGGGAGGTCCACGTCTTCTCCGGCGACGCCCGCGACCGTCTCAGCGAGGCGATGCTCAAGGCGTTCGAGGCCGGCCAGATGAGCCCCGACTTCACCACGACGTACGGTGCCGACGACAGCGTGCACGTCCAGCGGTCGCAGCAGGCCGGGGCCGTCCTCTACGGCGCCATGGGCATCGCGCGCGAGGACAGCGACGGACGGGCCAAGGCCGTCGCCCAGAACCTTCGCTTCTACGGTGCGCCCCACGTCGCGCTGCTCTTCGTGCCCGAGCTCGGCGATGTCGTACGCGCTGCCAACGACGTCGGCATGTACGCCCAGAACTTCCTGCTCTCCCTCACCGCCCGCGGGTACCACGGCGTCCCGCAGGGCATGCACGGGCTGTTCGCCGACGCCGTCCGCGCCCACCTCGGCCTCCCCGCCGACCTCAAGCTGCTCTACGGCATCTCCTTCGGCACCGCCGACCCTGACGCCTCGGTCAACCGCCTCGACATCGGCCGCGCCCCGCTCGACGAGCACATCGTGCTGCACGACACCTCGCTCTGAGCCGCCGCCGCGAAGCCGCCTGAGCGCGCTGTAACACGTCGTTCGTAGGACTTCTCGCCCTATCGGAGCGACCGGATAGTCCTACGAACGACGTGTTACACGCCCGACGCCGCCGCCCCGCGGATCTCCGCCACAGACGTACGCTGCGCCCGACTCGCCGCGAAGACGCTGACCGCCACCGCGAGCAGGAGCCAGAGGACCAGGCCCCCGACGGGCGCACCGACCGCGGCACCGCTCTGCGCGACCACGACCCCGCGCAGCGCCTCGGCAGCGAGCGGGACCGGCAGGATGCCGGTGAGCGCGCCGAACGGCTCGGACGCCGTGGCGGCCGGCAGCAGCCCGCCGAGGGAGACCAGCTGCAGGGCGAGGAAGCCGAGCGAGATCAGCCACCCGCGACGCTGGCCGGCGAGCGCGACGACGGCCTGGTGGACGGCGACGAACACCGTGGCGGCCAGCACCGCGATCCCCACTGCGGCCAGAGGCCGGGCGAGATCCGCACCGAGAAGGCGAGCCGCGCCCACCAGGAGCACAGCCTGCACCAGCCCGACCAGAACCGCCGGCCACAGTCCGACAAGGGTGAGCCGGCGGGCCGTGAGAGCCTCACGCAGCCGCCCGGCGGGGAAGGCCGGACGGAGCAGATAGATCGCGAGCGCACCGAGCCACAGCGCCAGCGCGATCACCGTCGGCGCCAGCCTGGTCGCCCCCGAGGTGGAGTGTGCGGAGGCGACCGAGACCTGCACCGGGTCGGCGACGACGTCGGCCTGCTTCTTCCCGGGGACCGTGATCTGCGAGGCCCCGTCGTCGAGGCCCGATGCCAGCGAGGACGCGCCCTCGCTCAGTGAGGACGTCCCGGCGGACAGGTCGTCGGCCCCGGAGGCCAGCGAGGACGAGCCGTCCTCGAGCCGCTTGGTGCCCGAGGCGAGCTGGGAAGCACCGGAGGACAGCGCGGTCGCACCGTCGTTCGCCTCCCCGACACCGGCGGAGAGCTCCCGCGCCCCGGCGGCCACACGCGCGTTGGCCGACGCGAGCCGGGACGCGCCGGACGCGACCTTCCCGGCACCGTCCGCCGCCGACGAGATCCCGCCGGTCAGCTCGGGAGCCGCCTGCGAGAGAGCGGAGGCACCCGAGGCGACCTGGGCCGCACCGGCGGCGAGCTGGTCGGCCTGCGCACCACCGGAGCCGACCGCCTGCGCGGTCGCGCCGCACAGCTGCGGCTTGGAGGCCGCGAGCAGCGGGTCGCTCGCGCACACCTGCGCCCAGCCCTTGGCGAGCTGGGTGTAGCCGTCGACGCCCTTCGAGACCTGCGACGCCCCGTTCGCCAGCGACGAGGTCTGCGACGGCAGCGCGGCGGTCGACCGCTCGAGCCGGTCGAGCCCGCCGCTGAGCTGGTCCGCCCCGGAAGCCAGCGAGGACGCGCCCTTGGACGCCTTGCCCGCGCCGTCGGCCAGCGAGCCCGCGCCCGCCTCGAGCCGCGCGGTCCCGCCGGCGAGCGAGTCGAGGCCACCGGCGACCTGGGAGGCGCCATCGGCGGCGCCCGCGGCACCGGAGCTGAGCGCACGCGCGCCATCGGCGACCTTCCCGGCACCCGAGTCGGCGGCAGCGCTGCCGTCGGCGAGCCGGCCGGCACCGTCGGCGGCGTCGGTCAGGCTGGACTTGAGCTCCCCCGTCTGCGAACGGACCCCGTCGAGGTAGGTGGTGGTGACCGTACGCCCCAGGGTCGAGGCCGACTGTCGCGCGACCTGCCGGGCGATCTCGGCGGTGACCTCGCTGGAGGCGTCGGACGCCTCCACGCTCACGCGGCCGGCGCTCGGGTCGCTGCCCTGCAGCCCGGAAAGCGTCTTGGAGAGGTCCTCGGGGATCGTGATGACCGCGGCGTACTTCCCGTCCGCATACCCCGAGCGCGCGTCCTCCTCGTCGGTGAGCTCCCAGCCCAGCGTGGGTCCGGACGAGCCGGAGCCCGAGGAGGAGACCAGGTCCGCGGCGAGCGCCCGCCCGGCGTACACGGTCTGCTTGTTCTTCCCGCTCCCCGTCGTCACCGGCTTGTCGAGGTTCACCACCGCGGCGGGGACCTTGTCGAGGTTCTCGGTGCGGTCGCTGAGCGCGACCAGCGCGAGCGCCGTCACGACGACGGGCAGCAGGATCGCGGCGGCCACCAGCCGGCGGCCCGACCACCATGATTTCGTACGTGTCATCGAACTGTCTCCAGATCAGCGACCGAAGCCGCGGTGTCAGTGAGCGCAGGAAGAGCGCGGGCAGGCTCGGCGCACGCGAGTGCGTCCGCGACCTGCGGTACGGCGGGCGGCGACGGCATCCCGAGCAGGACCGTCGTGCCCCGTGAGGTCAGCGCGGACAGGGCCGCGAGCTGACCGGGGTCGAGCGAGGTGGGGCTGTCGATCGCGACGAGCGCCGGGACGCGTCGGGCGCCCACGAGCCGGAGCGCCTCCGAGACGTCACCGACGAGAGCGGCCCGGGCACGTACGGCCCCCGACTCCTCCGGCAGCAGCCGGTCGAGCACGACCAGCTGTCCGGTGAAGCCGAGCCGCCCGGTGATCGCCGCGAGCGCAGCGGAGCGCGCCACCGGGTCGGACCCGTGGACGATCCCGAGCCCACCCGGGCGAAGGTCGAGCGAGAGCGGCGCGAGCGCCTCCAGCACCTCGACCTCACGTGCCCTGACCGCGACCTCACCGTGAGCGGCGACGTGGTCGGCGTGCTCGAGGTGGTGGACGAGTGCCTCACCCTCGATGTCGAGGACCGGCATCCGCCGCTCGAGCCACCGCGGCAGCCACCAGGCGCCGCGCCCGAGCAGGGCGAGCACCGCCGGCACCAGCGTCATCCGCACCAGGAACGCGTCGACGAGCACGCCGACGGTGAGCCCGAGCGCCATCGGCTTCACGATCGGGTCGCCGTGAGGGACGAAGGCCGCGAAGACGGCGATCATGATGATCGCCGCGGCGGTGACGACGCGGGCGCTGGCGGCGAAGCCGGTGTCGACGGAACGCCTCGCGTCGCCGGTGTGGACGTAGTCCTCCCGCATCCGGGAGACCAGGAAGACCTCGTAGTCCATCGCCAGCCCGAAGAGCACGCCCATCAGGATGATCGGGAAGAACGCGATCACCGGGCCGACCTTGGCGACGTTGAACAGGTCGGCGCCCCAGCCCCACTCGAAGACCGCGGCGACCACCCCGAACGAGGCCGCCACCGACAGCACGTAGCCCAGCGTCGCCTTCAGCGGGACCGCGATCGAGCGGAACACGATCGTCAGCAGGATCAGCGACAGTCCGACGACGACGGCCCCGAAGGGCAGGATCGCCCCGGAGAGCCGCGCGCTGACGTCGATCGCGACCGCGGTCTGTCCGGTGACCCGGACGTCCTCGATCCCGAAGCTCTTCTCCAGGTCAGCCGAGTCCGCGCGGATCGACTTGACCAGCGCCGCGGTCGCCGGGTCGCTCTTCTCGGTGGTCGGGTAGATCACGACCAGCCCGAGATCGGCGGTGCGGTTCGGCGTCGCCAGGGCGACCTTCTGCACCCCGTCATAGGTCCCCAGCGCCTTGCCCAGCGAATCCATCACCCCGATCGGGTCGGTGGTGTCGATGATGTCCGCGGTCACGAACAGCGGCGCGTTGTAGCCGGGCCCGAAGTCACGGCTGATCAGGTCGTACGTCTCCCGCGGAGCAGTCCCCGGTTCGGCGCTGCCGTTGTCGTTGAGCCCGAGCGCGAGGTCGCGCGCCGGGATCGCCAGGACGGCGATCACCAGCAGCGAGACCACGACGGTGAGGACCGGCACCTTCGTCACCAGCCGCACCCAGCGTGCTCCGAGGGTGGTGGCGTGAGGCCGCCCCTCCGCGACAGCCTCACGCCGGTGGGCCCGAGACCCAGGCTTCGGCCGGAGCCGCTCACCCGCGAGCGCGAGGAGGGCCGGCACGGCGGTGAGGGCGACGAGCACCGCGACCAGGACGGCCGACGCCGCTGCGTACCCCATCACCGCCAGGAACGGGATACCCGCGACCACCAGGCCGCACAGCGCGATGACGACCGTGACGCCCGCGAAGATGACCGCGCTACCGGCGGTGGCGACCGCCCGGGCGATCGACTCCTCCACCCCGAGGCCGGTGGCGAGCTGACTGCGGTGCCGGGCGATCACGAACAGCGCGTAGTCGATCCCGACGGCGAGCCCGATCATCAGCGCGAGGGTCGGGGTGGTC
Organism: Nocardioides sp. NPDC051685; assembly: GCF_044453405.1. Lineage (NCBI taxonomy): Bacteria > Bacillati > Actinomycetota > Actinomycetes > Propionibacteriales > Nocardioidaceae > Nocardioides > Nocardioides sp. NPDC051685. The sequence continues at coordinate 989,200 of NZ_JBITCR010000001.1, forward strand.
GCCGAGATCGTGGTGACCGCGGCGACCGAGAAGATCCCCGCCATCGCGATCCCCACCCCGAGCAGCGCGGTCAGGATCGGCAGGCCGGCGGAGAGCAGCGACCCGAACGTGATCGCGAGGACCAGCAGGGCGATGAGGATCCCGATCCCCTCGGTCGCGCTGACGTGCACCCCGGTGACGGAGTACGCATCGCCGCCGACGTGGAGCTCCAGCGACGATCCGGAGGGGAGCTCCGCGGCCTTCTCCAGGTCCGCGGTCACACCCTCGGGGAGCTCGTCGAGACCGAGGTCGAACTGCACCGTCGCCAGCGCGTCCCGGCCGTTGTCGCTGACCGTCCTGCTGTCCTTCGCCAGAGGATCGGTGACCGTCGCGACGTGGTCCACCTTCTCTACCGCGTCGAGCACCTCGCGGATCTCCGTGCGGTGGTCCTCGACCTTCTCCCCCTCCGGGGCGACGAAGACGAGCTGGGCCGAGGTCCCGGAGACCTCGGGGAAGCGCTGGGTGAGCGCGTCCAGCCCCTGCTGGGACTCCGTGCCCGGGATCGTGAAGTCGTTCTGCAGCTTGCCGCCGAGCGAGACGGTCAGCGCACCCAGGAGCACGGCGAGCAGGAGCCAGAGCGCCAGCACGGTCTTGGCACGACGGGCGACCAGCCGGCCGAGTCGGTAGAGGTAGGAGGACACAGTGGATACATTAACGTATTGAATACGAAAATGTATCGTGGCGATATGTGAGGATGACTACATGACCGAGGTGAAGGCCCCCAGGCGACGCACGAACACCCGCGCACGGCTGTTGGCCGCGGCCGTCGACGTCTTCGTCGAGCGCGGCGGGCGCCGGGTCACGGTCGACGATCTGGTCAGCGCAGCGGGCTACACGCGCGGGGCGTTCTACTCCAACTTCGGCAGCGTCGAGGAGGTGCTGCTCGAGGCGTTCAAGGAGGAGTCCGAGCGGCTCATCGCGGCCGTACGCACCGCCGTCGGCGAACATGCCGACACCGACTCCAGCGGATCGCTGATCGGCGCGGCCTTCGACGCGGTGCGCCCGATGCAGGACCGTTGGTTCGTGCTGCAGAGCGAGGTGGTGCTGCAGAGCCTGCGCGACCCCGACGCCCGCGAGATCAGCTCAGCCACCTTCGCCGCGCTCAGCGAGCAGCTCGTCGAGGTCGTCGGGCTCGCCCTGGACCGCCTCGACCGCACCTCGACGATGCCGATCGACCTCCTCGCCCAGACGATGATGGGCGTGTTCCTGCACAGTCTCGCGATGCGTACGCTCCACCGCGACGACCCCCGGGCCGACCGGCTCCTCGACGACGCGATCCCGCAGATCCTCGACGGGCTGTCCATCCCCCGGGGCTCCGCCTAGGCTGAGGCCGGGTCCACTCTCGGGACCGACTCTCAGGGGGTTGTCAGTATGGGCGCACCGATGTGGGTGTGGGTGGTCACCGTCGTCGCGATCGTCGGCCTGCTCGCGTTCGACTACGTCTTCCACGTACGCAAGGCGCACGCGCCCACGCTCAAGGAGGCCGCCACGTGGTCGGCGATCTACGTCGCGATCGCGCTGCTGTTCGGCGTCGGCGCCCTGGTCTTCGGCGGCGGCACGATGGGCGGGGAGTACTTCGCCGGCTACATCACCGAGAAGGCGCTCTCGGTCGACAACCTGTTCGTCTTCCTGATCATCATGACCAGCTTCCGGGTGCCCCGCGAGGACCAGCAGAAGGTGCTGCTCTTCGGGATCACCTTCTCGCTGATCGCCCGCACCGGTTTCATCTTCGTGGGCGCCGCGCTGATCAACAACTTCGCCTGGGTGTTCTACGTTTTCGGGCTGATCCTGCTGATGACGGCCGGCAACATGCTCAAGCCCGACGACGACTCCCACGGGGAGAACTTCGTCGTCCGGCTGGCCCGGCGGCTGTTCCACGTCAGTGAGCACTACGACGGCGACAAGCTCTTCACGGTGGAGGACGGCAAGCGCATCCTGACGCCGATGTTGCTGGTCATGGTGGCCATCGGCGGCACCGACATCCTCTTCGCCCTCGACTCGATCCCGGCGATCTTCGGCCTCACCCAGAACGTCTATCTGGTCTTCACCGCGACCGCGTTCTCGCTGCTGGGCCTGCGGCAGCTCTACTTCCTGCTCGACGGCCTGCTCGACCGGCTCATCTACCTGTCCTACGGCCTGGCCGCGATCCTCGCCTTCATCGGCGTGAAGCTCATCCTGCACGCCCTCCACGAGAACAACATCCCGTTCGTCAACGACGGCGATCCCGTGCACGTGGTCGAGATCAGCACCGGCCTCTCCCTCGGCGTCATCCTCGGCGTACTCGTCGTCACCATCGTCGGCTCGCTCTTCAGCAAGCGCGGCCGCGCCCAGAACGCCATCGCCAACGCCCGCCGTCACGCCGCCGCCTACCTCGACTCGGAGTACACCGCCGATCCGGCCGAGCGCGAGCGCATCCACAACGCCCTCCTCGCCGAGCGCGACATCATCGTCGCCCTCGGCCCGAAGTACCTGCAGATCGCTCGCGAGGAGACCCCGCTCATGGAGCTCCTCGAGCGCGCCCTCGCCAGCCACACGGCCGCCGTCGAGCGCGGCGAGGCCACCCCTGCCGGCCCGCCGAAGATCCTGCGCGAGGAGTGAATCGGAAGCGATTGTCACACTGATCTGTCGGCGTTCGTCTTCTTGATGAGGGGCTACAAGCTGCCCCTGAGCCATCACTCATCGGAGGATCCTCATGAAGCTGACAATCTTCGCAGCGACCGGCGGCATCGGTCGACACGTGGTAGATCAGGCAGTGGCGGGCGGGCACGATGTCACCGCCGTGGCGCGCAACCCCCGCGACCTACCGGCCCAGGCCCGGCTCGTCACCGCTGACCTGTCCGCGCCCGACCCCGCGATGCTGGAGGCCGCGGTCGGTGGGGCGGATGCCGTGCTCTCCGGGCTTGGCCCCCGGTCACGGGCGGACTCCGGAATCACCTCACGCGGGACCGGGCCGATCCTGGATGCGATGCGGATCAGCGGCGTGCGGCGCATCGTCGTCGTCAGTGCCGCCCCGGTCGGCACCGTCGCCTCGCCCGGTCAGCCTCACCCGCCTCGTCACGACCCCGGCGAGGGTTTGCTGATGCGGTATGTGATGACCCCGGCGGTCAAGTGGGTGCTGCGCGAGCACTATCAAGACCTCGCCCTGATGGAGGACATGCTCCGCGACAGTGGTCTCGACTGGACTGCCGTCCGGCCTCCCCGGCTGACCAACAGCCCTGAGACGCGCGAGTACCGGACGGCGTACGGGCGCAATCTGCCGGGAGGCACGGTGATCTCGCGCGCGGACGTGGCGCACGCCATGCTGTGGGCACTCGAGCAGCCGGAGTCGATCGGCAAGACCCTCGGAGTGGCGAGGTGACCGGGGACCGGACGCTACCGGGGCGTCGGGTGCTCGGGGTCGCGCGGTCTGTGGGAGGTGGATTCGGTGGCGTGTTCGCGGGGTTCATGGTCACCGTCTTGGTCATCGAGCTGACGTTGCGTGGTGAGGGAGTCCGCACCTACATCGTGACGCGGCAGGTGATGCTGGAGTGGTTGGACGTCCTCGCCTCCGTCACCTTGCTGCCGGCGTTGGCCGCGCTGGCAGTGCTCGTGGTGGGCGCTCTGCGGTGGCGTGGCGAGCGCGTATGGCCCTCAGCGGCGGCGCTCGCACTGCTGATGATCGTGCTGGTCATCTCGTTCACCTTCAACCTGCCGATCAACGCTGATCAGCGAGGGTGGGACGCAATGAGTCCGCCGGCCGACTGGGCGAGCATTCGCGACGAATGGCAGTGGGCCCACGTGGCACGTACGGCGCTGGCACTGACAGCCTTCGGCCTGCTCTGCTTGCCTTTCCGGAAGCGGCAGGACGGCTGAGCTCCGTCCACGCGCACCGCTTCCGTCGGTCATCTCGCCGATGTCGCGGCACGCACCTTCTCGGGGTCGAGGACCAGATCGATGCGCAAGATCTGGTCCTCGACCACGGTGATGCCGGCGACCGCGATCGGTCCCGATCGCGCCTCCGCCAGGATCCCGATCGCACCGTTGACCAGTGCCAGCCGGCACAGCGACGCGAAGCGCGGGCCCTGCAGAGCGGCCTGCCGGGCCACCTCCGCCGATCCCTCGAGCAGTGCGGGTGCTGCGCGGCGGACGCTTCCGGCATCGACGAGGAAGACGACCTCGGGATGCAGTAGATCCAGGAGAGCGTCGAAGTCGCCGTCGCGTGCCGCGGCAAGGAACGCCGCCGCGACCCGGCGCTGCCTGCCGAGATCGGGATCCGGAGAGGCATTGGCGCCGCGGACCTTGCGTCGCGCCCGGCTCGCCAGCTTCCGCGCAGATGCCGGCTCCCGGTTCAGCACCTGGGCGATCTCGTCGAACGCGACCCCGAACATGTCGTGCAGCACGAACGCCAGGCGTTCCGGCGGGGTCAGGGTTTCGAGTACAACGAGCACAGCGAGCCCGACAGAGTCGGCCAGGATCGCCTGGTCTTCGGGTCCCGCGGTCTGCGGGCCTCCGTTGTCGGAGCGATCACGATCGGCTCGGGGATTCGAAACCCCGGCGTACTCCTCCCGGCGGGACTTGCGCGAGCGGAGCATGTCGATGCAGACCCGTCCGACCACCGTCGTCAGCCAGCCGCGTAGGTTCTCGATCGCATCAGCGTCGGATCGACCGAGCCGCTGCCACGCCTCTTGGACAGCATCATCGGCCTCGGCCGCCGAGCCCAGCATCCGATAGGCCACCGACCGCAAGTGCGCTCGGTGTTGTTCGAACTCGTTCGCCTGCCAAGTCGCCGCGTCCATGTTCATCCTCCGAAGTCTCGGGCTCGCTACCACTACGACGGATCAGGGCTGCGTGGTGTGACCGGCGGCCTTGCGAAGAACGCCATCGGCAACGCCCGCCGACACACCGCCGTCGTCGAGCGCGGCGAGACCACTCCCGCAGGACCGCCCAAGATCCTTCGCGAGGAGTAGGCCAGGGCCTCAGGCGACGTGGCGGCTCCGGAAGGAGGTCGGCGAGGTGCCGTGGTGGCGCTTGAAGGCGGCGCTGAGGGCGAACGGGTTGGCGTAGCCGACGCGTGCCGCGATCGCCGACAGGGTCAGGTCCGTCCCGACCAGCAGGTCTGCGGCCAGAGCGAGCCGCCACCGGGTCAGGTACGCCAACGGCGGCTCGCCGACCTGCTCGGTGAAGCGCCGGGCCAGAGCGGCACGCGAGAGACCGACCTGCTCACCGAGGCCGGCGACCGTCCAGGGCAACTCGGGGTGCCGTTCCATCGTCCGCAACACCGCGGCCACCGCGTCGTCGGCCGGAAGGGCCGGGGAATCCGCGAGCACCTCCCGCACGGCTTTGACCACGAGTACGTCGAGCAGCCGGTCGAGCAGAGCCGCCTGCCCGGCCTCGTCGCGCTCCAGCTCTGCCGACAGCAGATCGAGGACGGCGGTGTCGAAGCCGCGGAGCACCACGCTCGTCGGTAGCCGGGACAACAGCAGCGAGCCCACCGACGTCTCGCGCTCATAGGTCCCGATGAGCATCACGGTCGCCTCCGGCGAGCGACTGTTTCCCCAGGTGCGTACGCCCAGCGCCAGCTCCTCGGCGAGCAGTGCCCCGCTCGGGTCGACACAGATCTGGCCGGGCAGGATCCGGATGTCGGCGGGGCGATCGGCCGAGTCGGCGATGACATAGGTCGCCGGCCCGCGGCACACGATCACATCACCTGCCGCCACCTCCTGCGGTCCCTCACAGCCGGTGAAGACCGCCTCGCCGCGGGCGATCGCAATGACCGTGAGCGGCACCTCGTCCTCGGCGGTGATCGACCACTCCCCGGCGAACACCGCCTTCAGCAGGAAGGCGGCCTGGGCCCGCGGACCGTCCATGAGCAGGTCGAGTGACGACATGATGAGACGATAACGCATGCCGTCTGGAGTTGGACGTATTCCATCGTCGCTCGCGACGGACCAGATTGGACGCATGACAACTCTCATCACCGGTGCCACGGGCAAGACCGGACTGCGCGTCGCCCACCGCCTCCAGGCCCTCGACCGGGACGTACGTGCCGTCACCCGCCACTCGACACCCCGGTTCGACTGGCACGACCAGACCACCTGGTCCGAGGCCGTCGACGGCTGCGCGTCGGCCTACCTGACCTTCCAGCCCGACCTCGGCCTACCGGGCGCCGACGAGATCATCGGCGCGTTCGCCGCCCAGGCGGTCGCCGCGGGCTGCAGCCGGCTCGTACTCCTCTCCGGCCGCGGTGAGGACGGTGCCCAGCGAGCCGAGCAGGCCATGACGGCCTCGGGCGCCGAGTGGACCATCCTGCGTTCGGCCTTCTTCCTGCAGAACTTCACCGAAGGCGCGTTCGCGGACGAGCTCGCCGCCGGGTCGCTCAGCATGGTCGAGCACACCGTCGCCGAGCCGTTCGTCGACGCCGCCGACATCGCCGACGTCGCCGTCGCAGTCCTCCTCGACAAGGAGTACGTCGGCCGGGTCCTGGAGCTCACCGGGCCTCAGCTGCTCACCTTCGAGGAGGCCGCGCACGCCATCGGCGGACCGGCCGTCGCCTACCAGCCCGTGCCCACCGAGGACTACATCGCGGTCCTGACCGCGGCCGGGTTGCCGGCCGCAGACGCGGCCGGGCTGGCGTACCTCTTCGAGGAGGTTCTCGACGGACGCAACGCATACGTGACCGGCGACGTCGAGTCGGTCCTGGGCCGCGCTGCTCGAAGCATCGATGACCTCGACCGGGGTGAGCAGTCATGAGCGAGGTCGTACTCACCGGAGCGAGGCTGCTCAACGGCGTCACCGCCGGCATCTACATCGCCTTCCTGGTCGCCTTCATGCCGGCGCTGCACGGCCAGCCGGACGAGGTCTACGCACGGGTCATGAACCGGCTCAACGTGGTCATCGTCAACCCGGTGTTCCTGGCCTTCTTCCTGGGCGCCCCGCTCCTGGCCCTGCTTCTCCTCGGCTGGCACCGGAGCCCGCTCTCCATCACCGCCGCCTGCCTCGCCGTCGCCGCCGTCGTCATCACCTTCGCGGCGAACCTGCCGCTGAACGACGCCCTGGCGGCCGGCGGTGCCGTGTCCTCGTTCGAGAAGCCGTGGCTGATCTTCCACACCCTACGAACCCTCACCGCAACCGGTGCCTTCGTCCTTCTCAGCCTGCCCGGGACGGTCACCCGGATCTCGGGCTAGTGGTGTGTCGTGGAAGTTCCTGACCGCTTGGCGTGGTCAGGGTGTGTGCATCGCAATGCGGCGCCGCGAAGTCATACCGGCGTCTTCCGAGCGGCGCCGACGCAGCGAGGTGCGTGCCATGGCGGCGCGAAGCGCCCAGGAACTTCCGGGACGCGCCACTAGCAGCAGACGACCTGCTGCACCTTGAACAGCGTGTCTTCCTGGCGCTGCATGTTGACGTAGCCCTGGTCCACCCAGACGACCCGGAAGAGCCCGTCCCCGAGGTCCTCGACCCGTCGCTCGCCGTCGGCGTCGAGGTCCTCGAGGATGTGGTAGTAGAAACCGTCCCCGCCGTTGGCGTCATCGGTGCAGTTCCACGCGGCCGGGTCCGCGAGGTCGGGGATGTAGAGGCCGGCGGCCTCGCAGTCACCCGCCTGGAGCGCATCGACGAACCGAACGGCCGCCGTCTCCGCGCCGCTGACCGGCTTCCCGGTCGTGGTCACCTCATCGCCGACCGGGTCCTCCGCCTGGCCGCGCACCACGAACCAGGTCGCGGCACCACCCAGCACCAGGGCGGCGCCGACGGCGACCGCGACGAGGATCGCCTTGCGCCCGCGGGCTGCCGGCAGCGACTGCGGCTGCGGCTGCGTCGCCGGAGGCGGCTGCGTCGGGCCCGGCGAACGGAGCACGGTCGCCGCGTCCGACGGAGGAGGCACGGCGACCGCCTTCCCCTCGGCCGCGGCGGTGAGTGCTGCGGCGAAGCTACCCGCGTCCGGCCAGCGGTCCTCGGCCCTCGGCTCGAGGGCGCGCATGATCACCGCGGACACCGTCGCCGGAACGGGCGCGACCGTGCCGAGGTCGGGCACCCGGGACACGACCGTCAACGCCGGCGAGGGCGAGCGGCCCGCGAACATCGCCCACGCGACCGCACCCAGGCTGCGTACGTCGGCACGATGGTCGATCGGCAGCGACTCGTCGAACTGCTCGGGCGCCATGTAGGCGGGCGTCCCGATCTGCCTGGTCACCTCCGTGTGCTGGTCGAGCGCCCGCGCGACACCGAGGTCGGCGACCATCGCGCGCAGCCGCCCGTCGGACCCACCGGCGAGCAGGATGTTGGCCGGCTTCACGTCGCGGTGGATGACCGAGCGCACGTGCAGTGCGTCGAGGCCGGACGCGGCCTGCGCCACCAGATCGGCCACCAGCTGCGGCGGCATGCCTTGCGGGTGCTGGCTGATCAGCTCCGCGACGCTGCCCGCGTCGGCGTACGCCATCACGAAGTAGGGCGCACCCTCCGGCGTCTCGCCGATGTCGTGGACCGAGACGACGTGGGACGAGTCGACCGAGCGGAGGAAGCGGGCCTCCTGCAGGAACCGCTCGCGGATGTCGGCCGCCTGGGTCCACTGGGCGCTGAGCACCTTCACCGCAACAAGCGAGTCGAGGACCGGGTCGTGGTAGAGCCACACCTCGGCGAAACCGCCGGAGCCGAGGGGCTTGACCTGGCGCAGACGCCCGAGGTTCTGGGGAAGGGTCACCGGGACATTATGGGGCCGGGCCTGAGCCGGCGCGCGCAACCCGTCGATCTCGCCGACCCCGGACATGAAGAAGGCCCCTGACCGGGCTTGTCGCCGAATCCGGGGCCAATCTCTCACTTACGCATTCTGCGCGCCCGTAGGGATTCGAACCCCAAACCTTCTGATCAAGATCGCATAGACCGACATCCCGGCCGATCTCGTCGATCTTCGGTTCGGCTCGCAGCATCTCTGCCTCTGACCAGCAGGAACGTCCGACACTCCGGGTTCCTTCGTCGTCAGACTACCCGACATCTCGGACCACTTCGAGGCTTCTACCAGCACCTTCGCAAGGCTGATGTGTGGGGTTTTCGTTGAGCACCACACCTGCGGAATCGGCCTCAGCTGCGGTCGCTCACGGCCTCCAACTCAGCCCACGACTCCGGCAAGCCCATGCGGTTGAAGACCTCGAAGAGTTGAAGGAAGGCATCCCCAGTCGGCTCATCCGTCGGAAGCCACAACGCCTCACACTCATCGCACACCTGAAACAGTGCCCCGGTGGACCGAAGCCGGTACACCTGCACGTCTCCCTGCTGACAACGCGGGCACTCCATCACGGCACCATCAACGGGTACGACGAGATGCCGACGACCCAAGTGTCGCGATGATGACACCGCCCCGCCCCGTACAGACCAGGTGTCCAGGCCACGTTGCAGCACGGCGTCATCGCCCGTCGCCGGGACCCGGTTCTGCCCGAAGATGGAACGGGGCAACCTCTCGCGCGTCGCGAAAGACCAACCCCTGCGGCGGCCCGACCTTCATCCTCCGAGGAACTCCACTCGGCAAGGCCGGCGCCAGACACTCCCACAGCGCCTGCATCATCGCCTCGTCGTAGTCCTCGGGACGCGGACCAGCCTCAACCAAGAGCACTCCGGAGTCCGCCCGGCGGGTCTGCAGCATCGGGAACGCCTTGGCGCGCTCCTCAATGAGCGGCTCCAGCCCGACCGGAACAACGGTCACCCATGCGTACCCACGCAGCACCTGCTCGGACTGGTAGAAACCATCAACATACGATCGGCGAAGCGCGGGCTCAAGTGGCGGGCGGCCGACTCCATTCACCGCACTCGTGACGGCGCCGTAGCCGACTCGGAACCGGGATACGTGCTCGGCCACGAGTTCACGAAGGTGAACCGCCACATCTGCTGCGCTGAGGTTGTCGGAACTCGCCTCACAGATGAACTTTCCGAACGGAAACTTGTCCATCCAGACGCTGACATCCACCTCACCCAACGGACGAGGCGACTCGAACGGACCCGGAGGAATCGGATCCGGTACTACCGACCAGTACTGCAGAGACATCCGCGGCGGGAACGTGATTGAGCCAAGGTCCAACTCACCGTCGAAGTCAACACCCCAGTTCGATCCGCCATGGCGCGGTTCTCCGAGCCCGGCGAACACCGGCCCTGAGAGATGCTCGCGGCACAGTCTGAACCAGTCCTCCACACGGGACTCAAGATCATCGCTCCTTCGGAACGACACCATTGCCTGGAACTGAAGTCGCTCGTCGTCGCCTGTCACCGCAACGCACTCCTTTCACGCACACAGGGGATCTTGCCAGCACGGCACCTGACCATAGTCGTCGTCGGTAAGGATCCTGAGTCCTTCCAGGTAGGTTTCCAGCACGAACAGGGGCCCCGGTCTTCCTGTCCTTGGGGGCTTCTGAGGACTCGGCAAGTCGTCGATGCTCTCAGACAAACTCGAGGAAGATCGGTCGTACTCCGTCGGCCGTCGGTTCGAGCGAGACGTAGGTTCGTCGCCCCCCTTTCCGCCGAAAGCCCAGGGGCGCACGCCACGCCGACTCTCGTCTGACCACACTCGACCGGTGCGCTCCCTCCTCAGGTTGAAGCCAGCCGACGGAAGATTCACTCCAAGGTTCACGATGGCGTCTGGGTACATCTCCTCGAGTCCCTCGACATACCGGACTAGAGCAGCCGCCGCCTCCTTGGCATTCTTTCCGGTCTTGTCCTTGTGCTTGATCTCCCAGACCCAGATCTGGTTGGAATCTTCGCCGGTTCCCCAGAAGATCACGTCGGCGAATCCGTCGTGGTCGCCGCTCGGCCCAGCGTTGTCGATTCGGTTCGCCTCGTTGTGGCCGGAAACATCGGTCGTGGTGGTTCCCTCGATCCCGTTGTCGGCGGCCCAGTCATCGACGGCATCCGCCGTCACCTCAACGGCTGTGTCGTGTGCGTCGGCCCAGTCCGATGCGTGGGACACGTACACCGGATTGCCGTCGCCGTCGATGGCGATGTGGCCGTCGAGCTCAATGCGGCCAATCGGGTTCCCGCCAGCGAACGCATATCTGTTGGTGTTCCACGGGTCGGTCCCGAGCGCGAGGTCCTTGAGGGCGCCTTGGTAGAAGTCGCGGGTGAGGAATCGGTTGATGCCGGGGTCGTAGTCACGGAACCCGATGTCGTAGGTCCCGGTGCCGCCGTGGATCCGTTTCCCGGAGAACCGGTAGGGGTTCACGTTGTCGAGGTCGGCGGCCATCCGGTCGGTCTCGCTGGCGGCGGTGGAGTAGGCGTCCTGGCCGGTGGTGCCCTTCTTATCCGGAGCGCCGTAGGCGGTGTAGCGGTAGGTCGAGGCGGTGGTGCCGTCGGCCTTGGTCAGGGTCTCGATGTCGCCGTGGGGGTTGGTGCCGTAGTACTGGGTCTCGGTCGTCGAACCGTTGACCGGGGTGTCGGTCAGCTGCAGCTTGGACCCGTCCGGGCCGTAGGCGTACTTCTTGGCGACCTCCCAAGTCCCGCCGGTGTTCTTCTCTTCCTCGACCGCGACCTGCTCGGAGGTGCCGAGGTAGGTGAACCGCAGCGACTTGGTCGGTTTCCCGGTGATCGCGGTGGTCTGGGTGGTGGTGCGGTCGAAGGGGTCGAAGGTCTGGGTCTTGGTCAGCTGCAGTGTGCCGGTGGTGGTGTACTTCTGCTCCCGGATGGTCCGGTCGAACCCGTCATAGCCGTAGCGTTCGATCTCGTGTGCACCTTGGTCGCGAGTGACCAAACGCCCGTAGGGGTCATAGCGGCTGTAGATGGTGGCACCGGTCCCGACCTTGGTTGTGGTCAACCGGTTCCGGTCGTAGGTGAACGTCGTCGTGACCGCACCGGTGGTCTGGGTCGTGATGTTCCCGGCGGCGTCGTAGACATACGATTCGTCCTCACCGGCATCGGCACCGGTCTTGTCCACCCCAGCGACCTGGCCCGCGGGTGTGTAGGAGAACGTGGAGCGCTGGTCCAGGGTGCCGGTGCTGCCGGCCTGGTCGAGCTTAGCGACATCGAAGGACTTCTGCCCGTCGGCGTCGTAGTCCAGGGTGTGGGCTGCGACGACCTGCTTACCTCGGTCTGCGCTGGTGCGCTCATCGGAGGTCCGCAGCAGCCGGTCCTCGTAGAACGAGTAGCCGACCCGGTTGCCGTTGGGTTTGGTCAGCGAGGCCGGGAGCCCGCGCGAGTCGTACTCGTAGGTGTAGCCCAGGTTCGTGGGGGCGTTCGCCTCGGCGGCGTTATCGCCGGTGCGGACGGTGGCGACCATGTTGCGGACGTCGTAGGTGTAGCCGGTGTAGCGGGTCGCGGCCAGGTTCCCGCCACCGGTGTCCGTATCGGGCTTGCGGTCGGCGAACGTGCTGGTCAGGTTGGAGTTGAGGTCGTAGGTGTAGGTGGTGGTGCGCCGGGTGACCTGGTTGGGCGAGGTGCCGGCGAGCTCGCGGGTGGTCGCCGGCCGCCCCATGCCGTCGTAGGCGGTCGTGTAGGCGTCGGTCTTCGCCCCGGGGGTGTGGTCGTTGACGGTGGTGGTCAGGCCGTTGCGGTCGTATTCGTAGGTGTAGGACTTCGAGGGGCCGGGCGCAGACGGGATGAGCCGGATGGTGTCGGCGACCACTGCCCCATCGGTCGACGGCTTCAGCACCATCGTCTTTGTCACGCCGCCGGCGAACCGGTATGAACCCAGCGAGACCCACTTCTGGGCGCTCGTGCAGGCCTTCTGATTCATCGTCGCGGTCTTCGCGCCGTCAGCGGTGTTGATCGTGTAGGTGGCTGCCGTGGTCGTGTCGGTGCGGACCGGGCAGGCGGCCTGGATCTCGTAGGTGTCATCGTTGTCCGGCGTCATCCGCCAGGTCGCTGTGTCAGCGGCCCCCGTCGAACCAGCAGCCGCGGCGGCGTGCATCACATAGTTGGCGCCGTCGGTGTTGGTGCCACCGGTGACGGTGGTCCAGGTGCCGGTCGTTGCGAACACATGCGGTGAGGAGTTGCCGTAGTACTTCGTGGGCTCGATGGGCGCCTGCTCGTCCTTGGCTCGCAGCGACCCGTCGGGGTTGTAGGTCATCGAGGTCGTGCGTGACTGCGAGGCTCCGGCGGAACCGTAGTAGGAGCGTTGGGTCTGCTGGCCGAGCTGGTTGTAGACGTAGGAGGTGGCCACGCCCAACTGGTCTGTCGAGGTCTTGATCTCCCCGGAAGGGAAGTAGGCGAACTTCGTCCACTGGTTCGATGTCTCAGCCGGCGGCGCGGTGTCGAAGGTCGGCAGCGACTGCTTCTCGAGACGACCGGCGCCGTCGTAGGTGAAGAACGTCGAGGCCGGGCTCGGGTAGTCGGCATCACCGGTCTTGAACGGCGCCTTGGCCTGAGTCACCTCCCCCGCGAGGTTGTAGATCGTCTCGGAGGCCCGGCCGGTGGGGCTGGTCTTCTTGATGACCTGGCCGACCTTGTCGTAGTCGACCTTGGTGACCTGGTCCCGCGCCGAGGTCGCTCCCCACGGCGTGTGCGGGACGTGGGTCTCGGTCAGGCGCCCGACGGGGTCGTAGACCTTGCGGACCCGGATCCCGCGGGGGTCGATGGTCGCGGTGACCAGGCCGTCGGCGTCGTACTCGGTCTTGGTGACATACCCCTTCGCGTCCGTGGAGGTGATGGGGCGGTGGTTGAGGTCGTAACTGATCCGGGTGGTGTAGTCGGAGTCGACCGCGGTGGCGTTCTTGACCGGGTCGACGGTCTTGACCAGGTTCCCGACCTTGTCGTAGCTCGACGTGGTGGTTGCCGTCTTCTTGGTGCCGTCGGTGTCGGCGAAGGGGACGTCGACCCGGATCTGCTGGCCGACCTTGTCGTAGACGTAGCGGGTGACGAAGTCGTCGGCGTTGGTGGTGGTGGCCACGCCTTCGGGTGCGGTCTGCTCGACCAGGCGACCGAGATCGTCATATGAGGAGGTGATCGCCCGCTCGGTGACCGGGTCGCTGTTGGCCGGCAGCTCCTGTCGGGTGGGCAGGTCGGCGGCGTTGTAGGTGCTGGTGGTGACCGCCCCGTTCGGGGCGGTCGAGGAGGTCAGGTTGTCGTTGAGGTCGTAGGCCGACACCGTCGTACGGGTCGCCTTGGGCGATCCTGGGGCGGAGTCGTCGCCGGGGGTGGTGACCTTGGTCGGTCGGCCGAACCCGTCGTACTCGACCGTCGAGACGTTCCGGAGCGGGTCGGTCACGGTCAGCGTATTGCCACGCTTGTCGTAGGTCATCTCCGAGAACCGGGTGGTCGTGGCGGTGACCGGGGTGGTGACCTTGGTCGGCATGCCCGACTCGTCATAGGTGTTGTAGGTGGTGACCGCGCCCTTGGCATCGGTCGCCGTCGCCAGCAGCCCGGTGGCGGTGTAGGTGTAGCTCGTGGTGTTCCCCAGAGCGTCCGTGACACTCTTCAAGGCGCCGGTGGCAGGGTCGTTGGTGAAGATCCACGTCCTCGAGCCCGGGTCGTCCGGGGTCTTGGGCCGACCCGCAGCGCTGGTCTTCGACGTCAGCACGGTCGGGCTACCCGGGGCGTTGGTGAGGCGCTCATAGGTGAGCCGGATCCCGGGACCGCCGTTCTTGACGGTCTGGGCGTCGCGGATGGTCTCCGGGTATCCGGTGCGGTTGTCGTAGTCCCAGGTCGAGACCGCGCCGTTGGGCTCCTCGAGGCGGATCACATTGTGGTCGCGGTCCCAGCCGAGCTTGGTGGTCTGCTGCAACGAGTCGGTCACCGAGGTGGTGCGGCCGTACCCGTCGACCCGGTAGGTCGTCACGGTGGCGCCGGGGCTGCCCGGCGTGCTGCCACCCGGGGAGGCGGTGGCGTTGTTGTCGGTGATGACGGCCTGGTTGTCGACGCCCTCGGAGGAGTCGGGGTCGGAGTAGGTGAAGTCGGTGGTCTTGTTGCGGCGGTCGGTGAAGGTCTTGGGCCAGTTGGCGTAGGCCGAGTTCTCCGTGGAGGTGAAGTACGCGATCTTCGAGACACCATCACGTGGGTCGGTGACCGTGGAGAGCATCGCGTTGCTGTTGGTCGAGTTACTGGTGTAGGTGAACCCGAACCGCTTCACCGGCTCCGAACCGGCCGGCACCCCATTGGTCGGGGCCGACGTGTCCGACAGCGACGTCAGCTGGTGGGCGGCGTTGTAGGTGAACCCGATCCGCTGACCCGCGATATCGGTGATCGAGGTCAAACCAGCTGCATCCCAGTTCAGGGACAGCACCGTACGGCCCTGGGAGTCCTTCACCGTCTCCAGACGCTCGCCCGTGCTCGAATACCCGAAGGAGAGCCTGTTGCCATAGGTGTCGACGACCGCGGTCTGTAGCCCGGCATCCACCGCGGTCGCGACCACCTGGCCCGTGGCGGGGTCCCTTTCTTCAGGCGCATCTGCCTGTGCGAAGAAGAACCGGGTTCCGTCCGGACGCGTGAACACCCACTGCTCCCGCACCGGCGCCGTCGCATCGCGATGCAGCTCCAGCGCCACACCCGCGGGACGGTCATACTCCAGAATGTTGGGAGTCGTCGTGTCGTCGTGGATCTTGTAGGTGTGGCCGGTGCCGTCACCATCGATGAAGGTCATCTCGTTGTTCGTCGACCCACCCGAGGGCACCGACAGCCTGCTCCCCAACCGGGTCAACGTGCCCGGCTGCACCGACACCCCGAACCCAGCCCCGGTCTCGACCTGATCACGCGAGTTGTACGTGATCCGCACGAACGCCGAGGGACCCACCGACGGGTTCGAGATCGGCTCATACGACCACGACACATTGCCCGAGGACAGGTTCGTCAGCACCTGCGATCCGGCGCCGGTCTCCTCACCGGTATAGGTCCCGAACTTCTCCAGACCCAGGGCTTTGGAGGTTGCCGACTCCACCCACCGGTCCTGACACAGCAGACCCGTCTTGACCATCGCACAGCCCGGGGTCGAGTTCTGGGTACCGCCCGGCTTGTACTCGTGCGCAGGATCGGCCGACCACCACGCTCCGGTCGTGGTGTCGCGCAGATCCAGATAGAAGTCGTAGGCGATACGCTTGTTGCCCGAGTCCGAGTTGATCGGAACCCGCACCGGCAACACCAGATCGACCGACTCACCCGGCTGCAACGCCCGCCCGACGGCGACCTCGAGCCGGTCCCCCTCGACCGTCTTGTCCGTGGCCGAGCCAGGGTCGGTCCACCGATAGGTCAGCTCCAGGGTGCTGGGCCATGCAGTGTCGGTGGTGTTGGTGACCGTGACCGGCACCCTCGTGATGGTGTTCGGGACGAACCGCTCCGGCATCGTGGGTGCCTCGAAGACCTGGTCGTCGTTCTTCACCAGGTGCTCGACCCGCAGCCGCGGCCGCAGGCCAGGGTCGGCTGCTTCGCTGTTCAGGATCGAGACCCGATGGGTGGAGGCCGCCTCGTCACGGACCTTCAACAACAACCCGTTCGGAGCGCCAGCGGTGCCATCAACCCACCCCTGGACCGCCGCCTTCAGACCGGTGGTGTCGAACACAACCCGGTCCGGGTCGTTATTCAGGCTCGCGGAGGCCACCGCGGTCGCTTTGTAGTCACCGCCGGCCGTCGACCACGCGTCAGCGGTCGATGCCTTCTGCCAGGTCGCCTGGTTCTCCACGAACCCCCGGGTCATCTCGTGCAGGTCATAGGTCGCAGTCGTCCCCGCACCGCTCGACTTCCACAGCTCGAACGACGCCGACATCACCTTGACCCGGCGGTTGATCGGGGAGGTGTCGAACCCGAACACCGCCCGCTCATCCCCATAGGTCGCGGAGTTGTTGCCGGCCTGCACCCAGGTCCGGTCCCCGGCCGTCACCGAGTCCGGGTTGGGGATGTTGGTGGTCGGCTTCGCCGCCGACAGGGTCGTGTCCGCAACATCCCCGCCCGGAACACCCTGCACCCGGCTGGTCGTGAAGATCCGGGCGATCCGGCCTTCTTGGGGGATCTGGACGGTCATCGGCGATCCCACCGCCGTCCCGTCACGCCCCTCCTCCGCGCTGCCTCCCGAGGACGGTGCCTGGGTGTCGGCCACGGTGCGGGCGACCACCCAATAGCGGTAGGTCGCCTTCTCGGTCGCGGTCGAGGCCACCGCGGTGTCGTCGCGGAACTGCAAAGTGTCCGCGGGGACCGACCCGACCAGCTTCAACGCCCCGTTGCGGGCGTACTCGGTCGTGAAGTCCTCCCCCACTGGGGTAGTGCACGCCGCGGCCGGCAGCGAGACACAGCCGCGGAAGATCTGATACTCCGCGACATCATCCTCCTGCGCAAACGAGGGGTCCGAGGCCGAGGACCACGACAGCTCCGGGCCGTCGGCGTGCACGGTCGACGGGACGTCTTGGACCGGGCCGGGCTGGCCGAGCACGACCACCAGTTGCGGGCGGGTGTCGCCCTCGGCCGCGGCCGCGTACGGGGCATCGGAGGAGTGGTAGTAGGGACCGCCGACCGGGGCCGTGGCCGACTCGTCCAGGGCCTTGACCATCACGCCGTGGTTGGCGGCGGGGTTGTCGATCCAGCTCTTGACCATCGTCCCGAGGCCGTAGGTGTGCCATCCGTCGCGCTGGGTCGCGGGCTTGAACGCCCGGTTGTACTCGATCCACCGCACCGCATCCGCCATCGGCGCCGTCGCGGTCGTGCCGGACTGGCGGGTCATCCGGATCCGGGCCGTCGCACCAGGCGCGAAGTGCTGCTGGGACGAGATCCGCCGCCACTGCGCCGTACCCGCGGCGCCCGCGGTCTGGTCGATCCCTATCGAGGTGCTGCTGCCCTGATCACCGTTCGCGACATAGGTCGGAGTGCCCCGCGACGCCCCCGGCAGATGCCGGGTCTCGGTGTCATACAGCCCAGACCACGGCAGCTTCGCGTTCCAGTCGAACGTATCCGCGGTCGTACCCGACGAGAGCGCCGCGTACGAGCCGTACACCGCTGCCGGGTCGTTGACGTCCTTCCACGGGCCCGCGAACGAGGTGGCGCCGCTGTCGGAGTCGTCGATCAGGAACTGGTTGATGAAGTTCCCGTTCGTGAACGAGGTGTTCATCTGATTCCACGTCGCCGCGGTCTCGGTCCACGCCTTCGTGATCGGATACGCGCGCATCTCCACCGGCTCGGTCTCGGAGTTGTGCACCGAAGAGAAGTGCAGCCGCAGCTGCGCCGCGTACACCTGCGAACCCGTCGGGATCGCCGAGGTGTCGAACTTGAACAGGCCACGCCACGCACCCGTCGCGCCCACCCCGACCGCGATCGTCGGCTCCGAGGGACGTGCCGTGTCCGGCGACCCCGCCCCGATGGAGACATCCTGACCATCCGTCTCGTCCGGCGCATACACGAACGTGGGGTCGATGCTGACCGGCCAATCGCGACCAGACTCCCCCAGCCAGCCGGTGTCCGGCTTGATCGTCACCGTCGTGGTGCCGTCGGCGCTCTCGCCGAGGGCCTGCGTCACCTCGTCCGAGCGGACACCGGCTGCATCGGTCATGAACGGCGCCGGCAACACCAGCCGCGGCCGCTTCGCGTTCTTGCTCTTGTAAAGCCCGATCGCGCCGCCCTCGAGCTCCTTGGCGACCAGACCCTTCAGCTCGAGCGTAAATGTGAACCCTTCAGCCGGTACTGTCTCGGCGGCCGCCGCGTTCGGGAGGAGGATCTCCTCCTTCAGCTCACCAGCACCCACCGAGTACCGCAGACCCGCCGCCGCACGACCGGTCCCGAAGACCTCATCGACGGTGACCTGGGAACCCTTCGCCTCCGGCGCCAGCTTGCCCTCCGCGGGCTTCCCGTCCGCGCCGACCGCGCCCAGGGACACCGACCAACCATCCCCCGTGGCCGTGGCCAGATCCCCGCGGGACTCACCGAAACGGGTCTCGAACACGTTCGTCTCGTTCACGAACGCCGTCGCACCCGTCCCGGGCTCGACTTCGGTCTCGATCGGCTCCCACTCATCCGAGGACGACTCACGCCAATGCACCGGCGAAGTGGACAACGTCACCTGACGCGTCCCATCCGACATCACATGCGTCGTCGACCGCTCACCACGCTTGCTCTTCAGCTCACGAACCCGATACGGCCTCCCCGAGCCCGCATCCTCCCGCTTGGAATCCTTCCGCGCGGCCACGGTCGTCGAGACCAACGACCGCGACGGCTTCGCCGCCACCGCAGGACTCGGCGCCTTCAACGGCGCCGAACGCGACCCGGACGCCAGGCCTCCACGGGCCGCATCAGCCGGGGCCGCCACCGGAATGGTCAAACCGGCAGCTAATAGCAGCAGGCCCAACAGTCCGATCACAGACGTGAGAACCGCACGAATGATCGCTCGAGACACAGAAGACACGAGAACTCCTGACGAGGTGGGGAACAAACGTGCCTACCCGAGCGGCAAACAAGGAACCTAGCGGGGTACATGTACGGCGCGCTGCAGAATTCGCGAAATTTCGGAATCGTTCACCAAACCACGGCAATTCCACATCCCCGCCCGAGTGGCGCACCAGGACCACAGACCGGCCCCCACAAGCCGGCCGACGGGTCCTCTCGGTCGGCCCCGTCGCTCGCAGCCCTACGGCATCTCTCCACGACACACCGCGCTATCCGCACACCGACGATGACTGTCGAACACTGCCGACACCTGAATCAGCAGGCCTCAGGCACTCCTCAGGCCTTCAAGACTCTCGGCACGCATGCTACGACGGTAGGGAGCAACCGGGCCGCCTTCGGGCGGCCCGAGGTGCGTTTTCAGGGTAGTTGACGGTTGTCAGCGGACCTCGACGGGACCACCCGGGTTGCTCACGGAGGGGAGCAAGGGGGTACGTGGTGCACGGCGGGATGAAGACCTATCACGGGGCGGCGCGGGATGCCAGGAACTACCTGGAGGCCGACCGGTCCCGGGCTGACGACTACTACCTGGACGACGGAAGCGGCCTGGCCAGGCGGTACGGCGCTACACCAGAGGCGGTCGCCGACCGGGGCATGATGGACGGGCTGGTCTACGAACGGTGGGTCGCGGGGTTTGACGTCGAGACCGGGTGTGCGAAGGGCCGGCTGCTTAAGGATCGGCTGGCGGACGGGACGAACCGGAAGCCGGTGCGGTTCGTCGAGGTGACGGTCAACGGGCCGAAGACGTGGTCGCTCGCGGCGGCGTTGCATGCCGAGATCGGGGACGCGTACGAGGCGGCGCAGCAGCGGGCTGCCCGCGAGATCATCGGCTGGTTGGCGCAGCATGCGACCACTCGGGTTGGGCCGAAGGGGCGGCAGGTGCAGGTGCCGGTCGAGGAGCTGGAGGCGGCGGTGATCACGCACTACACCTCCCGGGCCGGGGATCCGCACCGGCATCTGCATCTGCAGATCAGCAGCCGGGTCTTCGCCGAGGCCACCTGGCGAGGCCTGCACACGGTCGGGGTACGAGATAGCCTGGCCGCTCTCAACGGCATCGGGCATGCCGCGGTGATGTGTGATCCCGAGTTCCGTGGCGTCCTCGCCGCTCACGGGTACACGCTGGACCTGACCTCGGGAGAGCTCCAGGAACTGCGGCGGTTCGTGGGCGAGTTCTCCTCACGAGCAGCGCAGATCCGCACGAATGTGGAGCGTTACGAAGCCACGTGGCGGGGAGAGCACCCGGGCGAGCACCCCGGTCCTCGGCTGCGGAGAGCATGGGATGCGCGGGCGTGGGCGGATGCTCGTCCGGACAAGGTAGCGCCCGTCGACGGCGTGAGTCTTGCGCAGCATTGGATCGACGAGCTGTTCGCGTTGGGCTACCGGCCACCGCGTCTGTCGGCCGGGTCGCCGTCCGGACCGGAGGCGACCGCCATCGGCCGGTTGGACCGCGACCTGGCGGCCCAGCTGGTGATCGATCGACTGGGTGCCTCCGCTTCCGCGTGGAACGCCGCCGACGTCCGTGGTGGCGTCGAAAGGTTGGTCGCCGAGGTCGGGATCGTCGCCGTACCAGAGGTCCGGCGCGAACTGGCCGAGGATCTCACCGCCCGTGCCATCGACTGCTGCAGACCGCTGCTGCCGCGGGGCGACGTGCCTGAGCATGTCCGATCCCTTACCTCGCGGCGGGTTCTTGACGTCGAGGCCGATCTCAATGCCCGCCTGGCGCTGCGTGCCGAGACCTCCGCGACGCTCGGGGTTCTGGGCCGCGTGCCCGGTCTCGACCAAGCACAACGGGCGGTCGTCATGGCGCTGATCGGTGAGGGCCGGTTGCTGGTGATCGAGGGCGCCGCGGGGTCGGGGAAGACGCGGACGCTCGCGGTCGCGGCTGCCAAACTCCAGCGCCGCGGTGAGCGGATGCTGGTGGTCACGCCGACCAAGAAGGCCGCGAACGTCGCGGCCCGGGAGGTGAGGAGCGCTGCCTCGTCGGCCGCGTGGCTGGCGTGGCAGCACGGCTTTCGCTGGGACGAGGACGGTCGTTGGGGACGCGTCCACGCGGATGCTGATGGCGGGAGGGGGCCGGTCGACCGGCGTGCGCGCCTCGGGCCGGGTGATCTGCTGGTCGTCGACGAGGCCGGGATGCTCGATCAGGATCTCACCCGGGCGCTGCTGATCCTCGCCGATGAGTCCGGTGCCCGGGTCGCGTTCGTCGGTGACCGGCACCAGCTCCCGGCCGTCGGCCGCGGTGGCGTTCTCGACCTCGCCGCCCGCTGGGCCGACGACAGCGGGCGCCTGACTCTCGACGTCCTGCATCGCTTCGCCGACACCGAGTACGCCGACCTGAGTTTGAAGATGCGTGCCGGTCGTGACGCCGACACGGTCTTCGACCAACTGCTCGCTCGTGGCGAGATCGTGATCCACGGCAGCGACGTCGAGCGCCTCCACGCTCTCGCCACGCTGGCCGCCGACGCCCATGACCTCCTGATCACGGCGGACACCCGAGAGCAGGTCGCAGCACTGAACGCGGCCGCTCGACAACACCGCCTCCCGACCGAGACCTCGGGACGGTCGGTGGTGACCGACTCCGGGGAACAGATCGGTGCAGGTGACCGCATCACCACCCGCCAGAACAGTCGAAAACTCGATGTGGCAAACCGTGACTGCTGGACCGTTACGGGTGTCAGTCTGGACGGTGGGCTCCGGATGAAGGGGGCAGCCGGTCACCGACGGCTCCCGGCCGCCTATGTGACCGAGCATGTCGAGCTCGCCTACGCCAGCACCATCCACGGCGCCCAGGGCGAGACGGTCAACGAGGCCCATCTACTGCTCGGGGAGCGCACCAGCGCCGCGGCCGCGTATGTCGGGATGACCCGCGGGCGGCGCCGCAACGTCGCGCACCTGGTCGCCGACGATGTCGAGGATGCTCGCCGCCAGTGGGTCGAGGTCTTCGGCCGCGACCGGGCCGACCTCGGACCCGCGCACGCCGCCCAGCGCGCGGTCGAGGACATCGAGCGCTACGGCTCCAATGGCGCCCGCCGCTACGTCCGCCGGCCCAGCCCGTCGCGCGCGGCGCCCAGCAGGACAGCTCGCGCCCAGCAGGCCGAGCCGTCGACGCCGTGGAGCACTGCGGCGACCTCGCCCGAGCGGGGCGTCGGGCTGTGAGGGTTTGTGCGAGCGAGGGTCAGGCGGCGTCGTGGCCGGCGCCCCGCAGAATGTACATGTCGTCACCGAAGACCGCGGAGACCTGGATCTCGCCGCCCAGCGCCTGGACGTAGCGGCTGATGGCTTCCATGGTGGAGACCTCGCCGCGCTCGATCTGGGAGATCCGGCTCTTGGTGACGCCCATCCGCTCGGCGACATCGCTCTGCGTCAGGGACATCGACTTGCGGCGTTCGGCGAGGCGGTGGCCGTCGATGTAGGCCTGGTTCCGCTTGCGTGCCTCGGTGATGCGTTCCTCGCCGCCGGCGGCCTCGACCAGGCCGGGGCGGATGTCGCTCCACTTCTGGAAGCTGCTCATGACGTGCCCTCCTCTGCTTCTCGTTCCTTCAAGTACGTCTCGAAGAGCTCTTCAGCGAGCGGGATGGCGGCCCGGTACCAGCCAGACCAGTTGCCGGATTTGTCCCCACCGACCAGCGGATCGCGGAGCGCCAGGGGTCGAAGACGAAGATCACGCGGATCTCGGTGCGTCCGGTCGACCCCGGGCGGAGCTCTTTGAGGTTGTGAATGTCGGAGCTCTGGAGACGATCGACCAGCGGTCGTCCCAACGCTGGACCGACCTCGGCGAGCCGGTCGATGGCGTCAATGAGCTGTTGCCGGGATCGTTCGTCGAGAAGGTCGAACCACTCACTGAACGTGTCGGTGACCATGATCTCCCACTCGTCCACATCCCAAAGTGTAGCAAATCCTCGACTATCCGGCGCTGCCCACTGTGACGATTGTTGACGGTTGCAGACAGCAGTGGACGGATCAGGCTTTGACCGTTGACATACTCACCAAAAGAGCGCATGGTCGAACGTATGTTCCCCTCAGGCCGGCACGTGGTTCGCTGTATGTGCGTGCCTGCGATGCGAGAGCGACTGGTGCCGGACACCGTCCAGCACCGTGCCGGAGCGACGGCGAGGTCGCGGAAGAAGACGGTGGTGTTGATTCATCACCACCGTACGGCGATGGGCACCGCTCACCGCAGTGCGCCTGAGGGCCGTTCGGAGGAGTGGGCGGTTCCGATGATTCATCGGCACCGGTCATCGGCGTCATTTCGATGCCACGGTTCCGGTGACTCACCGGCACCGTAAGCTGCGCGGTGACCAAGGAACGGTTCCGGCGATTCGCCGGATCCGTCCACATCAGACCACGTGGTCCTGCTGAGGACTCGCTCAGATCAGCCGACGACTCGCAAGCCGCTGCTCACGCATGAACCGGCGAACGTCGCCCACCGTGCTGACCAGCCGGCGCCCCATCTTGAACAGCTCGGGCCCGGTGTTCTGCTGGCGCCACCAGCGCAACGTGTTCGGCGAGACCTTCAGCACCTCCGCCACCTCGGCGAACGTCAGCAGCTCCTCCCCGTCACGCTGGGAGAACGGAACCTGATCGATACTCATACCTACCTCCTGTTGATGTGAATCCGACCACTCCTGCCGCCAAATTGGTCGTGTGGGCTGTCGACGGTGATCGGTGGTTCGGCAGGTAGGTGTGCAGGGGCCGCCACGACCGACATATCGCTCAGATCGCGGGCTCGTCGTCTTCGCTCGGTGGGTCGATGTCGTCGAGGATGTCGGCCTCTTCCTCACTTGTCGCGGCCGCCAAGAGTCTGGGATCGGGCTGGAGCACCCGCAACGTACGGTCCAGGTGGACGGCGAGGGAGAGGTCGACCTTCTGGTCCGGTTCGATGTAGTGGCCTTCGGTGATCGCCGCCGAGGTGTGCCCCAGGAAGCCAGCGGCCACGTCCGTGCCCATCGCTCGGGCGATCACGGTGGCCGCTGTGCGGCGATACCAGCGCAGGCTGATGCCTGAGTCGGCCAGTCCTGCCAGCACGAGGAACTCCCGGAACGTCCGCCGCACGTTGGGCGGGCTGAGCACACCGCCGTTGCGGTTGGCGAAGATCGTCCGCTCGGGCTGGTCGTACAGCGGCGTGATCCTGCGGCGCAGGACCTCGGCGGCGAATCTTGGCACCGGGATGAATCGGACCGATGCGTGGGTCTTCGGGTGCTCCTGCCGTAGAGCACCTTTGCCCTTCATCTGAACGACGGTGCCGTTGACCTTGATGACCATGCCGCCCCGCCGGTCGCTCACGTCGCAGGGACGCAGCGCGAGGACCTCGCCGGGCCGCATCCCGGTTCCGAGGAGCACCTCGATGATGTCGCGTACGTTTCCGTCGGGCTTCGGTCCGGGCCTGCCGGGCTCGGTACGCCACGAGGCCGCTGCCTCGCGGATGGCGGCGACCTGCGCCAGCGTCAGCGCCTGCGGCGCCTCCTTCGGTCGCGGGAGCCGGGAGGTGCCGGTGACCGGGTTGCGGGCAAGCGCGTCGTGGCGGAGCGCGAAGTTGAAGAGCAGGTTGAGCACTGTGCGGCATTTGCGTGCCTGAGTCAGGGAGATGGCGCGCTGCGCCTTGAGCACCCGTTCCACCCGTCCGGTCGTGATCTCGCCCAGGATGAAGTGCTCGAACGTTGGGCGCACGTGCAGGCGCAGCTGGTCGCGGTAGGCCTGTCGGCTGTTCTCGGCCAGGTCCTGAACCTCCAGATCCTCGAGCCAGAGATCAGCGAGCAGGGTGAACGGGCTGGTGCGCGTCAGCCGGCCATCGCCGATCACGTTGTTCCGGTCCCGAAGCCGCTTCTTCAACAGCGCAGCTGCCGCGGTGCGTGACTCGCCGGTGGCAGTGGCCTGGCGCATCTTGCCGTCGTCGTCGCGGACCCAGGTGCCCGCCACGTACTTCTCGCCCTTACGGCTCACCCAGATCTCGCCGTGGGTGCCGATCTCGGTACGCGGGCGCCCGCCGCTCATCGCTTCCCCCCGGCACGGTCGCCGGGATGCCGCTCGGCGTCGGCGTGCTCGAGGCGTGCCAGCCACTCCTCGACCTCGGCAAGGCGAAAGCGGAGCTGGCGCCCGACCCGGAAGCCGCGCGGGCCGCGGCCCTGGCTGCGCAGGTCGTAGAGCGTCTGAACGTTCACGTGAAGCTGCGCGGCGAGCTCGGAGAGGGTGACGACGGCACCCATCTGGGCGGTCTCGTCAGCGTGTCGGTCGATGTGTCGGCTGGGGGTCACTGGTGTGGTGTTGGTCTCCATGCACCACAGGTGCGCGAGCCGCACCGAGCGCCGCCGAAATGAGGCCAGGCCCGCCGATGGCGGGCCTGATCTGTTGAGTTTCTGTTGAGTCAGCATGGTCTCTCCTCAGTTGAGGAGGCCGTACGTTCCTGCTGACCTGCACGTTCTGCGCGCCTGTAGGGATTCGAACCCCAAACCTTCTGATCCGTAGTCAGATGCTCTATCCGTTGAGCTACAGGCGCAGTGTTACCGAAGCAACGTGTAGAAGATTAGCGGAAGATGGTCCGTGACCAGAAATCGCCACGTGTGAGAAGATCTGGCGCTAGCCACAGCATCGGGGAGGTGGAGCGTGAGCAAGCGTCAACCCACGCCGTCCGGCGAGGAGCAGAATGTGAGGGACGAAGGGCACGCACCCAAGACGCGTGCACTGCTCGAGGCCAAGGGCATCGAGCTCTTCGAGCTCATCGCGGACCTGGGTGAGATCTCTGTGTCCGACGACCGGATCGTCGAGGGTGGTGAGTTCGCCAGCGCCCTGACAGCCCTCGAGGAGTTGGGGCTTGTCCGCAAGCCCGACGAGGCAGCGGACACCTGGGTGACCGTCGACCCAGCAACAGTGCAGGCGCGAATCGTTGCGCCCATGACCCAGGAGGGGATCCGGCTCCTCCAAGAGTCGGCGGAGTGGGCCAACGACTTCACCGCCCTGCGCAATGCTTGGCGCCGATCGGCCCCCGCAGCCCAGCAGGGACCCTTCGCGTACGTGCACAGCCCCGCGATCCAGCCGTTCATCGATTCGCTCGTTGCCGAGTGCGAGGAGGAGATGCTCACCGCGCAGCCCCAGACGCGAAGGGACACCGGCAGCAAGCTCACCGCAGCGATCCAGAAGGACACAGAGCTTCTCGAGCGCGGCGTACGGGTTTGCACGCTCTACCAGCACGCCGCTCGACGTAACAGCGCGACTCGCGAGTACGTGGCGGCCGTGTCCGAAGCCGGAGGGGAAGTACGCACCCTCGACGAGTTCTTCAACCGCATGATGATCTTCGACCGCCGGATCGCTGTGATTCCCAGCCCTGACGGCGTAGACACCGCCGTAGCCGTCCGCGAGCCTTCCGTCGTTGCCTATCTGGTCGACGTCTACGAGCGAGCATGGGAACGAGCCCGGCCGTTCTCCAGCTCCGACTCCACGACCCTTCGAGACATCGCTGGCGAACAGCGCGCCATGACGCTGCGCATGCTCATTGAGGGACACTCCGATCCTGCAGCGTCGAAGCGCCTGGGCGTCAGTCCGCGTACCTATGCGGGATACGTGTCAGACCTCAAGGAGGAGTTTGATGTCGACACCCGATTCCAGTTGGGCTACGAGATCGGCAGAAGCGGAAACGACCAACCGATGGCCGACGGACGTCCCGCCTCTGACCACGGGAAGAGCTAAGCCCTCCCCGTGCTAGCGGCGACCGACACCCCAGCTCGAGTCGTCAGTGGCCGTGATGCCCCAACTCGAGTCGGCAGAAACCGTCGTCGCGTTTCCAAATGCACCGATGGCGACGACAGTTGCGGCGGAGGCCAGCGCGAGCGCCACCGCCTTGCGTACGTGCTTCATGTCGTTCCTTCCTGATCTCGAGGCCATGTCTGGTGCCGAGAGGCCTACGGATTGATTATTGTGCATGGCACGGCGTTACGGATAGTTCACGTTCCGGCGTACGGTCTGTTGCAATGCATAAAATTGCAGGTCAGAAAGCAGTTTGGCCCCCTTGTAAAGGGGGCCAAACTCGATGAAACCTGCGGAGGCGGAGGGATTTGAACCCTCGATGGGGTTTAAGCCCCAAACTCGATTAGCAGTCGAGCGCCATAGACCGGACTAGGCGACGCCTCCATACTGCGCGAACAGGCTACAAGACCAGCGCTCCTGGGACCAATCAGGGCGCTTCGGTCGTTCCCGCAGCCGGGCCGAGGGGCTTGATGGTGGCCTTCAGATAGCCCTGGAGATCGCGTACGAACTGCTCGCGGTCGATGCTGAGGATGGTCACCGGGATCGTGGTGGCGCCGCCCTTCTTGAGCCGCAGCTCCAGGCACGGCGTGCCGGCGGGCATGGTGGTCACCGCCTCCTGGACGTCCGCCCAGCGGGCCTCACGGACACCGGCACCCCGCACGAAGGCGATCCGGTAGCCCTGGGCGCTGGCGCGCAGGACGTACGCCTTGTTGCGAAGCCACCAGCCGAACCCGATCACACCGGCGATGCCGAGGACGAGGGGGATGAAGAGCCACGCGAAGTCGATCCGGGCCGCGATCACGACGGCCGTGCCGGCGAAGACCACGAGCGCCAGGCCGACCACGGCGGCACCGAGGAGGCGGGCCTGCACGGTAGGAGCGAGGCGGTAGTAGGTGAGCTCAGCAGATGACACGCTCTCCATTGTGGACGACACGAGTGCCGGGAGCCGCATCGGCTTGCTCCTTTACGTGACCTAGGTCACAATCTGCTCATGACAGGTGTGCTTCCCAATATGTCGGATGCTCTTCGGGCCCTGGATACCGCTATCGCCGCTCCCCGTCCCGGGACCAACGTCGGTCTCTGGCGCTGGTCGGTGCGCCAGCGCCTGGGGGGCGTACGTGAGGCGCTGCTGATCCTCGACACAGGTCAGGAGTGGCATGCGCTCACCGATGTCAGCGCGCTCCGTGACCGGGGCACGCTGCTGAGCCGGCTCGCCGTCCTCGCCGACGATGTGCTCGACCGCACCGATCTCGAGGATCTCCTCCTCGAGCTGCGGCGGTTGATGATCGATGTGGATCGACACCTGCAAGAGGTCTAGCTCTGGCAGAGGGAGCGGGATTCGAACCCGCGGTAGGTCTCCCTACGACCGCTTTCAAGGCGGTTCCGATCGGCCACTCCGGCATCCCTCCATGCGCCCGTGGGCGCTTGGCCGAGTCTAGTGCGCCCGAGGCTCAGGCGCTCAACTCGACGAGAACGTCGCCCTCCTGCACCACATCGCCGGAGGCGACCTTGACCGCCACCACGGTGCCCGGGGCCTCCGCGAGGACCGGGATCTCCATCTTCATCGACTCCAGGAGCACGACGGTGTCCCCGGCGGCAACCGCGTCTCCGGGCTGCACCTCGACGCTCATGACGTTCGCCACCATCTCGGCAGCGATCGTGGTGGGGGTTCTGCGGTTCATAACCCAGAACGTAGGGGTTACCCGACGGTATCCCTAGCGGATCAGGGCTTCAGAGCAGCGCGTGGGTGCGGCCGGGCTCGGGGCGAACGGCGCTGGCCTCGTCGGCCTCACGCGCCGCCCTGCGACCACTGCCGGCAGCCGTCGAGCCGGTGAGCGCGAGGTCGATGCGGATGATGATGAAGGCGATCGCCATGCCGATGAGGATGCTGTAGACCACTGAGAGGGCGGCCTCGGCGAGCCCGACATCGGGGTTGAGGAAGGTGCTGGCGACCGGCGCGGTGAGCGCGACACCGAAGAGGCAGACCCACCAACCCTGGCGGCGCCGGGCACGCATGTGGGTGCCCCAGACCAGCGCCGGGACTCCGAAGAGCGCCTGGATCGGGTGCGGGTAGCCACCGAGGTGGATGCGGCACCAACGCTGCATCTCGTCGACCGAGTCCATCAGGTCGGTGCTGCCGTAGCGGCGCAGCATCTCGGCGTAGATCAGGGTGAGCGCGAGCATCAGACCACCGGTGCCGACCACGATCGCACCGCGCCGGCCGAGGCCGTGCAGACCGGCACCGAGGCGGTAGACCGCGAAGAAGGCGATCGCGAGCGAACAGGCCAGCGTGGCGTACTCGAACCGGGAGACCATCACCACCGGCTCGAAGCCGAGCGCGGCGAAGCTTCCGAGCGCGGCGATGCCGACCGCGATGAACGTCTCCCGGATCGTCTTCGGGAAGCGACGTGAGGGGACCGTGCCCATCACCGCGAGGACCGCCGCCACCGATGCGACGAGAACCGCCGCCCCCGTACGCAACGCCTCGTTGTCCGTGAGCACCACGACGAGCCCGGCGGCCCCGGCCAGCGCACCGAAGACCAGCGGCCGGCCACCGGTGCGGTGAGCCAGCGCGAAGGTGTAGGCGGTGCCGACCACGGCGGCGCCGAGGCCGCCGAAGATCTCCGGCCCCAGGTCGAAGGCGGTGACCGCCAGGCCGAGCAGGCCGACGGCGAGCACTGCCAGCCAGATCGCCCGGATCGTGCCGGCGGTCAGGCTCTCGATGATCCCCAGGCCCGCGCGGGCGGCACCGGCGCCGGGGACCCGGGGCTGGGCGAGGAACGAGGTCACCTTGGCAGCGGCGGCGGGCCGGCCGGTGGACTCAGACTCGTAGGCCGCCGGATCGTAGACCGGCTCGAGGTGGCCGGACTGGTAGGGGTCGGACTGATATTGGTCCGGCTGGTAGGCCGGCTGCTGGATGTGGGACGGCGTCGGCGGCGCCTGCACCAGACCGGGCATGACTGCGTAGCTGCCCGTCGTGGAGTAGGCCGGCGCCTGCCGCGCGCTCGGGGGCGGCGCGGTCGGACTGCTCAGGGCGGGCTCCGGCGTGGGCGCGGGCCGGACCGGCACGTCCGCGTAGCCACCTCCGAATCCATCACCGTCGTAGCCACGGCCGACGGGGGCCGGCGGCTCCGGCGACGTCAGGCGCGCGCGCTTGCCCGTGTAACCGGTCGGCTCGTCGAACTGCTCCGGCTCGGTGCGCCCCGCGATCCGGCGCCCGCCACCCGGTGTGGGCGGCTCCTGGGACGGCTGCCGCTCGTCGTACCACGTCTCGTCGGCCCAGCCGGTCTCGCTCCAACCCTGGCTGTTGCTCTGCCCGCCGTAGGGCTGATCGGCTTCCTGGCCGAGTTCATGATGACCGGCGGCGGACCAGTCGTCCTCAGCCCACTGGTCATAGGCCAGCGCCTCGCTCGAGGTGGGCTCCACGTAGGCGGGTGTGGGCTCGCTGCGACCGGCTGCACGACGGCCACGCTTGCTCTTGTCAGCGCGACGGCGGGGGGCTCGGTCCATAACAGGCGAGGATACCGGGGATGGGGTGAACCTAACGAGTCATCGATATCCGTTTACCGCTGTGACGGGGAGTTGTTGACCAGGGTCACATTCTGCGGTTGACCAGGGACGGGTTGGTCCGACGGGCGTCCTCGAGCACGGCTCGATCGATCGTCGCGGAGACGATCTCGTCACCGTCACCGGCCTCGGTCAGGACGTCCCCGAGGGGGTCGACGATCATCGAGTGACCGCAGTAGCGAGGCGCCGACTGGGCGGCCGCCGCGATGAAGACGGTGTTCTCGATCGCGCGGGCACGAACGAGCGTGCGCCAGTGGTCGACCTTGCGTGGCCCGGCCACCCACGCGGCCGGCAGGACGATCAGCTCGGCACCCTGGTCGACCAGACGTCGCGCGAGCTCGGGGAAGCGCAGGTCGTAGCAGGTCATCAGCCCCGTCGGCACGCCGTTGATGTCGACCACCACCGGCTCGATCGCGCCCGCGACCAGCGCGTCCGACTCCTTGTAGCCGAAGGAGTCGTAGAGATGGATCTTCCGGTACGCCGCCTCCGCACCACCCCGCACGAGCAACGTGTTGAACGGCCGGCCGTCGGGATCACCGCTGGTCTCGAGCATCCCGGCCACCACCGTCGCTCCGCGCTCCCCGGCGACCCGGGAGAGCTCGGTCCCGAACGGCCCGTCCAGCCTCTCGGCGTACGGGCTCAGGTCGGATCCCGGCTTGCCGAAGTCGCGGGCGAAGACCTCGGGGAAGACGACCAGGTCGCCGCCGCGCGGGGTCAGCTCGGCCAGCAGGGACCGGTTGGCGTCGGGATCGAGACCCGAGGCCTGCTGGACGAGGCTGATCCGGAGGCTGTTCCAGGTGGTCACATCTCCAGACTAGA
The DNA here is from genome assembly GCF_044453405.1 of Nocardioides sp. NPDC051685. NCBI lineage: Bacteria > Bacillati > Actinomycetota > Actinomycetes > Propionibacteriales > Nocardioidaceae > Nocardioides > Nocardioides sp. NPDC051685. The sequence goes on from NZ_JBITCR010000001.1 coordinate 1,020,658, forward strand.
GTCCCGCTGTGTGACTGCTTGGGACGAATGGGAGCCGTACGCTGCCGTGCTGCTCGCCGGAGGACGCAGCTCCCGCCTCGACGGGATCGACAAGTCCGGGATCGAGCTCGGCGGCCGCACGATGCTGGCGTGGGCGCTGGATGCCGTCGTCGACGCGATGGAGGTCGTCGTCGTGGGCGACCCGGTGCACACCGAGCGCCCGGTCACCTTCGTCCGTGAGGATCCCCGCTTCGGCGGCCCCGTCGCCGCCCTGCTGACCGGCGTGGACGCGCTGCTGAACCCGAGGGCGTACGTCGGCGTCATCGCCGTCGACATGCCCTTCCTGCGCCCGCGCACCCTGTCGAGGCTGCGCGAGGCGGCGTTCGGCCGCGACGGCGCCGTGCTCGTCGGCCCCGACGGGCACCGGCAGCTCGCCCTGGTCCTCTCCGCCGCTCGGCTCGCCGAGGTCCGCCCGGACCACGAGGGGCAGCACGGGATGCCGCTGCGCAAGCTGCTGGCCGACCTGGATCTCGTCGAGGTCCCCGCCGAGGGCGACGAGCACCGCGACATCGACACCTGGACGGACCTGAAGTCGCTCTGAGGGATGGCCGCGGGGTGGCCGCACGGCTCGCGCGCGAGCTGTAACACGCTGTTACACCGACTATCCGGTCGTTCAGAACGACCGGAAAGTCCTACGAACGACGTGTTACACGACGCCAGCGCGCCACTCACCACCACCGCAGACCCCTAGGGTTGAGGCATGCGAGCCGTCGTAGCCGAGCAGCCCGGAGGACCCGAGGTCCTCACCGTCACCGAGCTCCCCGACCCGGAGCCCGCACCTGGTGAGGTCGTGATCGACGTCGCCGCGGCCGGGCTCAACCGGGCCGACCTGCTGCAGCGGCAGGGCTTCTACCCGCCCCCGAAGGGCGCCAGCGACATCATCGGGATGGAGTGCAGCGGCGTCGTCTCCGCGGTCGGCGAGGGCGTCGACGAGTGGCAGGTGGGCGACGAGGTGTGCGCGCTCCTGGCCGGTGGTGGTTACGCGACCAAGGTCGCCGTGCCGGCCGGACAGGTGATGCCGGTGCCCGAGGGCGTCGACCTGGTCACCGCCGCGGCGCTCCCCGAGGTGACCACCACCGTGTGGTCCAACGTGTTCATGGTCGGTGGGCTGACCCCCGACGAGACGTTCCTGGTCCACGGCGGCGCCGGCGGGATCGGCACGATGGCGATCCAGCTCGCCAGCCAGATCGGTGCCCGGGTGATCACGACGGTCGGTTCGGCCGAGAAGGCCGAGCTGGCCAAGTCGCTCGGCGCCGAGGTGGTCATCAACTACAAGGACCAGGACTTCGTCGAGGTCACCAAGGTCTACGGCGGCGCCGACGTCATCCTCGACAACATGGGCGCCAAATACCTCGCCCGCAACATCGACGCCCTCAACCCCGAGGGCCGCCTGGTCATCATCGGCATGCAGGGCGGCACCAAGGCCGAGCTCGACATCAACGCCCTGCTCCGCAAGCGCGCCGCGGTGATCGCCACCAACCTCCGCGGACGACCGGTCGAGCAGAAGGCAAGGATCTGCGCCGAGGTCGTCGAGCGCATCTGGCCGATGATCGAGGCCGGCGAGGTGAAGGCGGTCGTGCAGGACGTACTTCCGCTGGCGGAGGCCGCCGAGGCGCACCGGCTCATGGAGTCCGGCACGCACACCGGCAAGATCCTGCTGACCACCGCGGGCTAGGTAGGGTTGAGCGCATGACGCAGGAGCAGACCGGGGAAGTCGTGGTCATCGGACCCGACGGGCAGCCGATCGCGGTGCCCGCCGACGTACTCAAGGACGCCACCGCGACGGAGGCCACCGAGGACGAAGAGCGCGACGTGACCGACCTCGTGGAGCAGCCCGCGAAGGTGATGCGGATCGGATCGATGATCCGCCAGCTGCTCGAGGAGGTGAAGGCCGCCCCGCTCGACGAGGCCTCCCGCAACCGGCTCCGTGAGATCCACCATGCCTCGATAAAGGAGCTGGAGTCCGGGCTCGCGCCCGAGCTGGTCGAGGAGCTGGAGCGGCTCTCGCTGCCCTTCGCCGAGCAGCAGACCCCGTCCGAGGGCGAGCTGCGGATCGCGCAGGCCCAGCTGGTCGGCTGGCTCGAGGGCCTCTTCCACGGCATCCAGACCGCGATCTACGCCCAGCAGGTCGCCGCGCGCGCCCAGTTCGAGCAGATCCGCAAGGGCCTGCCGCCGGGCGTGAGCCTCTCCCCCGAGGGCCAGCCGGCCCCGGGTCAGGGCGGCCCGCAGCAGCAGGGCCAGCACGACCACGGCGACTCCTCAGGCGGCCTCTACCTCTAGGCAAGGGCCGGATGTTCACCGAGGTAACTCGGTGAACTCCAACCTCCTTCGTTGAACTCCACGAGGGAAGCGAACGCCGGCCGAGTTACCTCGGTGAGCATTCACGGCAGCGGCCCGCCGGCCAGGGCAACAACCACCCCGACAGCCGCCGCGAGCAGCAGCGTGAGCACGACCCCACGCTTCAACAGCAGCAGGAGTACGCCGGCAGCCGCGAGCACCACCCACTGCCACCATTCGCTCGTCGCCATCGCCAGCGGCACCGCGGAGCCGAGGATCGCACCGATCGCGGCCGGCCCGGCGCCGTCGAGGAAGGCGCGGGCGAGCGGTGAGGAGCGCAGCGCCTCGAAGTGCCGCCCACCGGCGATGATCATCACGAACGACGGCCCGAAGGCGATCACCGCGGCGAGCAGCCCACCGAGCAGCCCGGCGGCCGCGAAGCCGACGACCGCGACGGTGTGGACGACCGGGCCCGGGGTGATCTGCCCGAGCGCGACCGCGTTGAGGAACTCGGCGTCGCTCATCCAACCGTGGCGATCGACCGCGTCGGACTGCATCAGCGGGATGATCACGAACCCGCCGCCGTACGACAGCGCACCGACCTTGAAGGCCGTCCACGCCAGCGGCGCTCCCACGCCGACGGTGATTGCTCCCTGAGCCAGGACCGGCAGCGTGAGGACGGACTGGAAGGAGTTCGTACGCCACGGCCTCCGCATCGCCACCTCGACGAGCCCGGCCCCGACGAGCACGAGGACCACCCACGCCCCGGTGGTCGCGGCGGCGAGGGTCCCGAGGACGGCGTAGAGGATCCATCGCGGACGCGACGGGGTCCGCTCGTAGGAGGACGGCACCAGTGCCCAGCCCGCCTGGACCGCGACCGCGGCGACCGCCGCACCGGCACCGGCGCCGGCACCCAGCACCCATGCCGGCGGCTGACCCAGGAAGAGCGCCGCCAGGGCGAGGATCAGGACGAGGCCCGGCAGGATGAACGCGAGCCCGCCGACCAGCGCACCGAGCACCCCACGGACCCGCCACGCGGTGAAGATCGCCAGCTGTGTCGAGGACGGTCCCGGGAGCAGGTTGCAGGTCGCGATCGCATCCTCGAACTCCTCCGGCTCCACCCATCCGCGGCGCTCGACGACGGTCTCGCGCAGCAGCCTGATGTGGGCGGGCGGACCGCCGAACCCGATGACGCCGATCCGGCCCCATTCCCGAGTGATCTCCGCCAAGGACGTGGTCATGACGCGCAGCGTACGGGCTCGAGGTGATGTTTCTCGATTGTGGAGATTTCGTAACTCCAAAGTGGCAGAAAGCCGCGTCATGAACCCGCTACGGCCCCGTTCCACTCACGTGAAGGCCGCCGGACAACGGCTGGCCAGCGCCGCCCGCCGAGAAGAGGAATCACCATGGCAACCACCACGATCACCGCACGTCACCGCAGTGACCTGACCGCCGTCGAGTCGATCCGCAACAACGTCCTCGACGCCGTCCGCAGCATCCGCAAGAACGACCAGCCCGAGCACAAGCATCGCGGCGGGATGCCGCCGGCCGTCGGCACCACGATGTTCGGGGTCGCCGCCGTGGCCGCCACCGGCATCGTCGCGCTCGGCGCCTTCCGCTGACCATGCGCCTTCATCTTCGGTCCGTCGTTCACAGCCTGAGGCTGTGGGTGGACGCCCTGGGCCTACTGAGGGGGAGGCCCGGGGCGCGGTCGGGGGGCCGCTCCACGGACTGAGTGTCGTCGCGCGAGCGGATCGGGGGATTCACGCTCGCGCAGACGACACATGCGAGAGATCTCGTCGCACCGAGGGATGTCGACCAGATCTCGCAAGACCGCAGCCGACCATCGAGGGGGATGGTCGGCTGCGGCGTTTCTGCAGGTCGGTCGTCAGGCCGGGACCGTCGACTCCTCCACCCAGCCGCCATCGACCGGAGCGGAGGCGGCCGTGTCGCGGCGTACGTCGGCGTCCTTCCACAGGTCGAGGAGGACCGCCGGCCAGATCTCCTCATCGGTCGTCGCGAGCTCCTCGCGCGTCCACCAGCGGTGTGCGGCCATGGTGAGCTGCTCCTCCTCGGTGTGGCCGGCGGTGGAGACCTCGAACGCGGGAACCCAGCAGGCGTAGAAGACGTCCTCCTGGTCGATGACCACGTCGCTGTAACCGTGCACCACCGTCCTCCGCATCGTCGGCCCCACGAGGTCTGCCTCGGTGATCCGCAGACCGGTCTCCTCCTCGACCTCGCGGACAGCCGCGACCGCCTCGCTCTCGCCGTCGTCGATGCCACCGCCAGGAGTGATCCACCAGCGCACGCCCGGGATCCCCGGGTCGGAGTCGGCGAAGAGCAGGATCCGGTCGCGGTCGTCGATCAGGAGTACGCGGGCAGTGCTGCGGCTGCGGCGTGGCCGCTCCGCCGGCGCGACGGGGACGAAGGTGCGGGGCGAGTCTTCCTCGGAGGCCATGACCCCATCCTCACCCACGTGGCGCGTACATGATCACGCCCATCCCGGCCAGGCACAGCGCCGCTCCGGCGATGTCCCAGCGGTCGGGCCGGTAGCCGTCCATCGCCATCCCCCAGGCGATCGAGCCTGCGACGAAGACCCCGCCGTACGCCGCCAGGATCCGCCCGAAGTGGGCGTCGGGCTGCAGGGTGGCGACGACGCCGTAGAGGCCGAGCGCGATGAACCCGGCGCCCACCCAGAGCCAGCCGCGATGCTCCCGCAGCCCCTGCCACACCAGCCAGGCACCACCGATCTCGGCGACCGCGGCGAGCACGAAGAGCAGGACCGACCGGAGGATCAAAAGCCATCGCCGATCAGGTGCGGCCCGCCCAGCGGGTCGTTGTTCCAGGAGATCGTCGTCCAGCCCTCCTCCAGGCTGCCCTCGACGATCGCGAGGCCGGTGTTGCGGATCCGGTTGTCGTCGCCGAAGGCGGGCGACTGCGAGGTGCGCAGTCCGGTCCACATCCGGATCGCGGCACCGTGCGAGACGATCGCGACCGTGTCGTCGGGCTCGTGCTGCTTGACCACGGACTGCACCGCGGCGTCGAAGCGCGCCAGGAACTCGTGGCCCGCCTCACCGCCGGGGACCGGCGTCTCGAGCGTGCCGCCGATCCAGTCGCCGAGCGCCTCGAGATAGATCGTCACCGACTCCCTGTCGGTGGCCATCTCCAGGTGGCCGGCGTTGATCTCCTCGAAGCCCTCCTGCACCACGACCGGCAACCCGAGCCGGGCAGCGAGCGGCGCGGCGGTCAGCTGGGTGCGCACCAGCCGGGAGGCGTACAGCCCCACGATCCGCTCCCCCACCAGCGCGTCCGGAACCGCCGCGGCCTGGGAGTGCCCCAGCTCGGTCAACCCGGCGCCGGGAAAGGCGGTGTCGAGCGCCCCGGAGACGTTGCTCGGGGTCTGGCCGTGTCTGATCAGCAGAAGTCTCATATGCCGGTAAGGGTACGGGACCGACCTCGCCGAAAGTGACGGACTAATCTGAATCCGGACGACCTACTTCCGGGAGCCGCCACGATGGGACATGACGAGAGCCCGACCGCTCGAGCACTGCTCACCCTCGAGCTGCTGCAGTCCTCCCCGGGCATCACCGCCGAGCGCCTGGGCGAGCGGCTGCGGGTCACCGAGCGCGCCGCCCGTCGTTACGTCGCGATCCTGCGGGAGGCCGGCATCCCTGTCGAGTCCGAGCGTGGCCCCTATGGCGGCTACCGCCTGGGCCGTGGGATGCGCACCCCGCTCATCTTCACCACCGCGGAGGCGCTCGGCCTGGTGATGGCCCTGCTCGACGGCCACCACGACATCGCCGACGCCACCGGTCCGGTCGGCAGCGCCGTCGGCAAGATCGGCCGGGTGCTGCCCGAGTCGCTGGCCCAGACGGTGGCCGCGGTGCGGCGTACGATCTCGGCGGTCCCGGACCAGAGCGCCGTCTCACCCGACCCGGACATCACCACCAGCCTGGTCCAGGCCTGCGACTCCCGGCGGCGCACGACCATCGCCTACACGACCGAGAACGGCAACGAGCGCAAGATGGTCGTCGACCCGTGGGCCGTCGTCGTACGCCACGCCCGCTGGTATCTGCTCTGCTGGTCGCACACCGCCGACGCCCGCCGGGTGCTCCGGGTCGACCGGATGGCTGCGGTCGACATCGAGGAGACGACCTTCGTACGTCCCGAGATCGACCCCGTCACCGAGGTCGAGGAGCACCTCGGAGAGGGCTGGGCCTATCCGGTCGAGGTCGTCTTCGACGCCCCGTTCGACCAGGTCGACCGCTATCTGCCGCGCGTCCTGGGCCGTCTCGAGCCCCTCGACGACGACCGCTGCCGTCTCGTCGGCAGCACCAACAGCCCGGGCTGGTACGCCCAGGAGCTGGCCCGTCGCGCCGTCCCGTTCCGCGTGGTCGAGGGCGACGAGGTACGCCACTGCGTCGCCGAGCTCGGTCAACGACTCCTCGACGCCGCCAGTCCCCGCTGACCGCCGAGGCGTCACGCGCGTCGGCCGAGAGGGCACAGCGGTGCCACCTCGGCCGACGTACCTGACGCCTCGGCGGGTCAGGAGAGGCGGGCAGGGAGGTGTGAGTAGCCGCGGAGGATGCGGGTGGGGTGGCGCTCGCGGTCGCCGACGAGCTCGAGGTCGGGGAAGCGCTCGAAGAGGAGCCGGAGACCGATCTCGCCCTCCATCCGCGCCAGGGCGGCGCCGAGGCAGAAGTGGCGGCCGCTGGAGAAGGAGAGGTGGTCGCGGGCGTTCTCGCGGGTGACGTCGAAGCTGTGCGGGTCGGTGAAGACGGCGGGATCCCGGTTGGCGGCCGCGAGCACGGTGTTGATGATCGTGCCGCGCGGGATCGCCTGGCCGGCGATGGTGGAGTTGCGGCGGGCGACCCGGCCGGTCAGCAGCACCGGTGGGTCGAGCCGCAGGATCTCGTCGGCGGCGTTCGACCACAGCTCGGGCTGCGCCCGGAGCAGCTCGAGCTGCGAGGGGTTGTCGTGGAGCAGCGCGATGCCGTTGCCGATCAGGTTCACCGTCGTCTCGAAGCCGGCCGCGAAGACCAGCCCGGCGATCGCCCGCAGCTCCCGTTCGCTGAGCCGGTCGCCGTCGTCGCGGAGGGCGACGAGCTGGCTGAGCAGGTCGTCGCCGGGGTGGTCGGCCAGATACTCGAGGTGGCCGCGCAGCCAGGTGTCGAACTCCTCGAGCGAGGCTTCCATCTCCCGGAAGGTGCGCCAGCCCAGCCCGATGTCGAGGCTCAGCGCCGCGCCCTTGCCGAGCTCGAGCATGCGTTCGCGCAGGTCGACGGGGACGCCGAGCACCTCGGAGATCACCGTGATCGGCAGCAGTCCGCAGTAGCGGGTGACCAGGTCGACGTCGGCCCCCGACGCCGCCTCCTTCTCCAGGTCGTCGAGCAGCTCACGGGCGATCTCCTCGGTGCGAGCACGCAGCTTCTCGACCGCACGCACCGTGAACACTCGGGTGACCAGCTTGCGGTAGCGGGTGTGCTCCGGAGGTTCGGTCGCCAGCAGCGACGGTGGCTGGAGCGGCGCGAACACGTCGCTGGCCGACCACGACGCCGCTCGGGCCAGCAGGCCGGTGCCCGACTCGTCGGGCGCGAAGAACCCGGTGACGAAGTCGTTGCTGGTCAGCACCTCCTTGATGACCTCGTGGTCGACCGCGAGGAGGCTGAAACCGCCCTGGTAGAGCGGTCCGCGCGCACGGAACTCCTCGAACAGGTCGACCAGATCGAACGTGTGCGACCCGGGCCCACTCAGGATCAGGTCCCCCTGCAGATCGCCCTTCCTGGCGGAACGGACGATGGCCGTACGCGGCAACCCGTGCCCCAGCGCCCAGCGCACGCCCTGCTTGGCGGTGTGCTCGACCGTCCCCAGCGCCCGGCCCAGCGTCCGGCCCGGAATCGTGCGGGTGCCGGCGGGCGGGGTGATCTTGAGCGGCATGCGAAACCTCCGAGGCGCAGGAACACGTTCCTGTGCAGCGTACGCCGGACGGAAGTCCCACACATCCGACCGTGGTAGCAATTCAGCCCAGGCAAGTCAGCGCCGCACGAACTCGCGATCGCCCTTGGGCCACGAGTGCGTGTAGCCGGTGACCTTCGGCGCCCCCTCGACCCGCACGCTCCATGCCGCGTGCCCGGACGCGACCGGCTTGATGACGACGAGCTGGTTGGGCTCGGTGATCATGACCGTACGCGTGAACCGCTCCGGCGCACCCCACGGGTCCATCGCGATCGTGGCCGTCACGGGCAACCGGCTGGCGTCGATCCGCAGCCCGATCGCCTCGGTCATCGCGATCGCCTTCACCGACAGCGTCCTGGTCGGCTCCGGCTTCTTGGTCGGCTCGGGCGTCGGTGTCGGCTTCGGTGTCGGCTTCGGTGTCGGCTTCGGTGTCGGTTCGACGCGTTTCGAGGCCGAGGGGCTCGGCGACGGCGGCTCGATGACCTCGTCGCTCGCCCCCGCGCTCGGCGCGGACTGCTGGCTCTGCGGCTCCTTCATGGTCGACGAGTCCGCGTCGGACGTCACGACGCGTACGACCTCATAGATCAGGATCAGCAGGAGTACGGCGAGGACGACCAGCACCACCCGACCGCGACGGGTCATCCGCGACCGCCGGTACGGGCCGGGTTCCATGTGGTGCAGCGGCACCAGCGGTGCCGCCGACCGCTCGGCGACGGGCTCGGCGACCGGCTCGGCGACGGGCGGCGCAGGCTCTGGTTCGGGCTCCGGCATCGGCGCAGGTGCCGGCGGCGGCATCGGTGGGGGCGGCGGAGCCGGCGCCGGCTCGGGTTCCGGCTCCGGGAGGGGCTCTGGTTCCGGCTCTGGTTCCAGCTCCGGTTCCGGCTCAGGTGTCTCGACAACAGGCGCCGGAACAGCGAGGACCGGCGGCACGTACGGCTCAGGCTCCTCGGGCTCGTCCATCGGCTCGATGACGGCCTGGATGACCATCGGCGCAGCGGAGGCGGGAAGCCAGGCTGCGCCGGGAACGTCGTCGGGGGACCCGTAGCTCCCGAAGACCTCGAGGGTCTCGAAGTCGGTGACGTGCCCGTCGGGATGGACGACCATCCGGACCCGGGCCTCGTCGTCGGTGGCGACGACCTGGACGGGCTTGCGGCTCGGGCCGGCGAGCTGCTCCCGCACGGCACGGATGCCGGCCTGGTGCGGGTCCTCTCCCCACGGGCGATCCACCACCAGGCCGTTGAGCGTCGTGACCCCGCGGGTGACGGAGAGGATGGCTGTCTGCTTCCGGGCCATCAGTGGCCTCCGGAAGGGTCAATGCACACGTGTGGGGTCCTCGCGGTGGGGAAGCGGGCAACGGGCTCGGAAAGTGTGTCGTTCAAGCCTCAACAGGGCAACTCACACGCGCAAGCCCTACCCACCAGTTACCGTCTTGTCAGCCTGCCTTGTCAGGCGAGCTCGCGGACCCTGTCCTCGAGGAAGTCGTCGAGCATGTCCACGGCGACCTCGTTCGCGGCCTGGATCTTGTCCTGGCTGACCCCGCACATCCGCAGGCACGAGGACGCGATCGCCCACGCCTCCGGGCACGAGATCCTGCGAACCGTGTTCTCGGTGATCATCTCGGCGCGCATGTTGATGACGCCTTCGACCTGCTGGATGAGCATGTTGCCCAGCTGCTTCAGGCTGACACCTTCCAGCACCTTCTCCGAGGCCACCTTGCTGGCGAGATCGGCATAGGCAGCAGCCAGCTCCTGGTGCTCCTTGCGGAATTCGGTGTAGACCTCGCCGTTGGTGACATCCGGCAGCATGTAGAGCATGCCGACGTTGTGCTCCACGTCCGCAAGCGTGCGTACGTCGACGAGAACCAGCAGATAAAGGGCCGTCTCGTAGTCGAGCGGTGGCACCTGGTTGAGGATCTTCTCGACCTTGTCCGTGGTCGGGCGAACCGACTTACGGAGCAGCTCGACGAGGATCTCGTCCTTGCCTGCGAAGTGGTAGTAGAGGGAGGCCTGACGGATGCCGACCTGGTCGGCGATCTCGCGGGTGGACGTCGCCGCGAAGCCCTGGGACACGAAGAGTCGCGCAGCTGCATCGAGGATCTGGTCACGTGGTGAGGCAGTGCCCGAATCGGGCACATGCCTGGGGCGGCCGGGCCGAGAACGCCTAGTTGTCATGTACGCCATCTAAGCGGCCTCCCGAGTTTCGGGGAAGATTCGAAAGAGTCTTCTTCCCCTAAAGAACAGAGTCGAAAGTCCCACGGGAGGGTTGAATTCCGTGTCAACAAAGTGTATGACGTGACGATCCAATAGGCACGGCACAGCATCCTCCCGGGGCGATAATGCTGGCGGAATTCTGCCTAGTCTGACGGGGGTTTCGGCCTGTGAACAGAGTCGTGTGCCATCCAGAGGAATGACCCCGGTCCCGTAACCGATATCCACGCTGAACGTTAAAGGCCCTGCTCAGACCGGTAACGACGCCAACCCCCGTGCGACGAGATATCGACAGCCTTATCCACGGCAAAAGGCTCGACGAGAAATCCCGATACCGAGGAGCCGTCGGCCAACGTGACCTTCCCGATGACCATCGGAGCAGGTACGCCACCCACGAATGTCCCGAAGCCCGCGGCGGGGACGCGCCACAGCTCGCCCTCGATCGGCACCCCGCTCCCGGCCTCACCGACCCGGACCAGTCCGGGCTTGGGCGGCACCGTCTCGAGCGCGAACAGTCGGTAGTCGGCGGAGGTCGACACCGGGCGCAGCATCGTCGCCCCGGCCTCGACCAGCTGGTGGTTGAGCGGCTGTCCCGACAGGTGTGCGCCGACCACGAAGAGATCGACACAGGGGCTGAGCAGCGTGTGTCCGAGCGCGGCCAGGGTGCGGTCGCTGCCGGCAGCCCCGGTCAGCATCACCCCGAAGGGCAGGCCGTCGACCTGGCCGGCCGGGACCGCGAGCGAGGCCATGTCGAGCAGGTTCGCGAAGTTCGTGTAGCGGCCCAGGCGCGCATTGGCGCCGACGGGATCGGCGGCCACCTCGGCCAGCGTGGGATGCCAGGTCGTCGTCGGCGTCAGCAACGCGGAGCAGCCGGTTAGGGCTTCCCTCCCCGCCGCTCCGAGCCGCGCCAGCAGGGCGACGTCCCGCGCCCAGTCGGCCGCGCTCGCCGAGGCCCCGCCGAGCACGATCTCGGCGACCGTCGGGTCCAGGTCGGTCCCGATGAGGTCGCGGTTGGCCTCGATGTGTGAGCCCACCGCGGCGTACCTCTCGGCGACGAAGGCGCCCTCGTAGAGCAGCCTGGCGGCGTCGAGCAGCGGCGAGATGTCGGTCTGGACGATCTCGACGCCGGCGGACGCGAGCCGCTCGACGACGGCGGCGAAGGCGGCGGCCCACCCCGGGGCGAGCCCGTCGAGATGCTCGCCTGTCGGCACCGCCACCCTCGGGACCGGCGGCAGCCCGGCATCCGCCGGCAGCGTACGTGACAACGGATCCGACGGATCGGGACCGGCCATCAGCTCCGCCGCCGCCCGCGCGGACCCGAGGTCCCGGGCGAAGACGGTGACGCAGTCGAGCGTGTAGCAGGCCGGCACGACGCCGGTGACGGGCACCAGGCCGCGCGACGGCTTCACCCCGACGATGCCGTTGAGCGCCGCCGGAACGCGGCCGGAGCCCGCGGTGTCGGTCCCCAGCGCGAGGTCGACCAGCCCGAGCGCGACCGCGACCGCAGAGCCCGACGAGGACCCGCCCGAGATCCGGGCCGGGTCCCAGGCGTTGCGGACCGCGCCGTACGGACTGCGGGTGCCGACCAGCCCGGTCGCGAACTGGTCGAGGTTCGTCTTCCCCACGACCAGCGCTCCGGCCGCACGCAGCCGGGCGACCGCGGTGGCGTCGGCGGAAGGCGTGTAGGCGTACGAGGGCGCCCCGCCGGTCGTCGGCAGGCCGCGGACGTCGATGTTGTCCTTGACCGCCAGCAGGCGTCCCGCCAGCGGCAGGACGTCGCCGCCGGCCACCTTCGCGTCGATCGCAGCGGCCTCCGCGAGCAGGTCGGCCCGCGTACGCAGCGAGATCCAGATCTCCGGCCGGTCCGATGCCTCGATCCGGTCGAGGGCCGCGGTGGCACGGGAGACCGCGCCACCGGGAATCGCAGGGATCAAGACGCGGACCCGTCGAGAGGCCGTACCGCGGCGATGACCTGGCCCGGGACGATCTGCTCCCCCGGCTTCACGTAGATCTCGACCAGCTCGCCGGCGACGGGCACGGGGACGCTCGCCTCCATCTTCATCGCCTCGACGACCATCAGCGGCGCGTCCTGGGCCAGCCGCGACCCGCGGCTCGCGACGACCTTCCAGACGGTCGAGGTGAACGGGGCGGTCACCTGCACGCACCCCTCCGGCACCACGACCTCCGAGGGTTCGCCCCGCGCGTCGATGCGATCGCAGATGTCGAACTCACCGGCCGCCATCCAGCGCTGCCGCTCCTCCTCGAAGGCAGTGGACTGCTGGTCGCGGAAGGCCGCGATCGAGTCCGCGTTGGCGGTCAGGAAGCGGTCGTACTCCTTGATCGAGAAGGTGCCCTCCTCTGTCTCGAACCACCCGCGGCCGGCGTCGACCTCCGCCCGCAGCTCGAGGAGCTCGGCGGCGGAGACGGGATACCACTCGATCCGGTCGAAGAACCGCAGCGCCCACGGGTCGTCGTGGAAGAGCCCACCGACCGACGTCGACCTCCGGAAGCGGTTGAACACCTGCGTCGTCCGACCGACCAGCTGATAGCCGCCCGGCCCCTCCATGCCGTAGATGCACATGTACGCGCCGCCGATCCCGACGGAGTTCTCCGCCGTCCAGGTGCGCGCCGGGTTGTACTTCGTCGTCACCAGCCGGTGCCGCGGGTCCAGCGGCGTCGCGACCGGCGCACCCAGATAGACGTCCCCGAGCCCGAGAACCAGGTACGTCGCGTCGAAGACGGTCCGGTGGACCTCCTCGACCGAGGCGAGCCCGTTGATCCGGCGGATGAACTCGATGTTCCACGGCGCCCAGGGGGCGTCGTCGCGTACGCCGGCGGTGTAGCGCTCGATCGCCTCCCGGGTCGCCGGGTCGTCCCAGGAGAGTGGCAGCCGCACCCGCCGCGAGGGCACGGTCAGCTCCGAGGTGGCGGGCAGGTCCTCCTCCAGCTCACGCAGCAGCCCGGCGACCTGGCCGGCCCGCAGCACCGAGGAGTCGGTGTGCACCTGCAGCGACCGGATCCCGGGGGTGACGTCGATGATGCCCGGGGGCGCGTGCTCGGCCAGGGCCGACTGCAACGCGTGCACCCGCATTCGGAGACCCAGGTCGAGCGTCATCGGCCCGTACTCCACGAGCACGGAGTTGTCTCCGCTGCGCCGGTAGGTCACCTCGGGTCGCGCCGGTGTCTCCGGCAGCCGGCCGAGAACTCCGTCGTCACCGTCGCCACCCGTCGACTCCACCGTGGCGGAGGAACGGTGGTTGACCAGGCCGGCCGCCTTGCCCTCCCGCACCGGCACGAACCGAACTGCGTCCCCCGGACGCAATTGTCCGATCTTCCACAGCTCACCGCTGGCGACCACCGCCGGGCAGACGAAGCCGCCCAGTGACGGCCCGTCGGGGCCGAGGATGATCGGGGTGTCGCCGGTGAAGTCGAGCGACCCCACCGTGTAGGGCGTGTCGTGGATGTTCGAGGGATGCAGCCCGGCCTCGCCCCCGTCGGCACGGGCCCAGGTCGGCTTCGGCCCGATCAGGCGTACGCCGGTGCGGGCCGAGTTGTGGTGCACCCGGTAGGTCGCCGAGTAGAGCTGGTCCAGGTCCGCGCGCGTGAAGAACTCCGGCGCCCCGTGCGGACCCTCGGTGACGCCGATCTCCCAGCTGTTGGTGAGCGACGGCCGCCGCGACACCGGCGTCGCCGCCGGCTGCGCCTGCGGGTCGACCGCGGTGCCCGGGCGGAGCACGTCACCGCGCTGCAACGTACGTCCGGCGTGCCCGCCGAACCCGCCCAGCGTGAACGTCGAGGCACTGCCCAGATAGTCGGGTACGTCCAGGCCACCGCGAACCGCGATGTAGGTCCGCAGCCCCGGCCCGTCGGTGCGACCCAGCGTCAACGTCGCCCCCGCGGGGAGCTCGATCGGCTCCCACTGCGGGGCCTGGACGCCGTCGACGCTGACCGGCATCGGGGCGCCGGTCACGCAGACGACGGCGGGATCGGAGAAGACCAGCGTCGGCCCCCCGGCCGTCGCCCGGCCGGTCGCCAGCGGCACCGTGACCTCGAGACCCGGGGCGCCCCGGTGGTTGCCGACGGCCAGGTTGGCCTCGGCGAAGGAGACCGGGTCGAAGGGACCCGAAGGCGGGACGCCGACCTGCCAGTAGCCCACCCGGCCGGGAAGGTCCTGCACGGTGGTGAGCACACCCGGGTCGAGCACGTCGATGCGCGGATCGGGGTCGCCACCGCTGCCCGCCTTGGCTCGTTCGGCCAAGGTCGAGGTCGAGTGCGTGGCCGAGCGGAGCTCGGCGTACGTCGTCATCGCGCGCAGCGCCGAGACGTTGGTGACGATCCCGTCGATCCGGGTCTGGGCCAGCGCTGAGCCCAGCGTGTCCAGCGCCTCGTCGCGGGTCGCGCCGGTGGCGATCACCTTGGCGAGCAGCGGGTCGTAGTGGGGCGAGACCTCGAGCCCGGTCTCGATCCAGGAGTCCACCCTGACGGTGTCGGACGCCTCCGGCAGCGAAGCGCGCGTGACCAGACCGGACGACGGCATCGAGTCCTTGGCCGGGTCCTCGGCGTAGACCCGTGCTTCGACGGCGTACGCCCGGGGTGCGGGGCACCTGCGGAAGAGCTCGTCGGGCAGCGCGGTGACGCCGTCGCGGGCCAGTCGCAGCATGAGCGCGACGATGTCGATGCCCATGACCTGCTCGGTGACGGCGTGCTCGACCTGGAGGCGGGTGTTCATCTCCAGGAACGAGATCTGCTCGCGGCCCGGGTCGTAGACGAACTCCACGGTTCCGGCCGAGCGGTAGGAGACCGACTTGGCGAGCTGGCGCGCGGAGTCGTGCAGGACGGTGCGTACGTGCTCGGGGAGCGAAGGCGCGGGCGCCTCCTCGATCACCTTCTGGTTGCGGCGCTGCAGCGAGCAGTCGCGGTCGCCGAGCACGGCGACCTGGCCCTCCCCGTCGCCGAAGACCTGCACCTCGACGTGGCGGGCGGGCCGCACCAGGCGCTCCAGGAACACCCCGGCGGTCCCGAAGCTGGTCTGGGCCAGCCGGGCGACCCGCTCGAAGGCAACCCGCACGTCCGACTCCGAGGTGCACGCGGTCATCCCGATGCCGCCACCACCGCCGGTCGCCTTGACCATCACCGGCAGCCCGATCCGGGCAGCCTCCTCGGCCGCCTCGTCCGGGCCGGAGAGCAGCCCCGTGCCGGCCAGCATCGGCACCCCGGCGTTCTCGGCGAGCCGCCGAGCCGAGTGCTTCTCGCCGAAGGCACTGATCTGCTCGGGCGTCGGGCCGACGAACCGAAGCCCCGCCGCCTCCACCTCACGGGCGAAGGCGGCGCTCTCGGACAGGAACCCGTAGCCGGGATGGAGCAGCCCCGCGCCGGTGCGCAGGGCTGCTGCGATGATCAGGTCGCCACGGAGGTAGGAGTCCCGTGCGGGCGCGGAGCCCAGACAGACGGCCTCGTCGGCCTCTCGCACGTGTGGTGCCGCTCGGTCGGCCTCGGAGAAGACCGCGACCGTACGCATCCCGAGCTCGCGCGCGGACCGCATCACCCGGCGGGCGATCTCCCCTCGGTTGGCGACCAGGACGGTGTCGACGGACAGTCCAGCTTCGGCCCCAAACGTCATGCGTCGGCCTCGTAGTCGACGTCCGGCTCGGACACGATCATCCGCAGCGGCGTCGGGTTGAAGTCGTTGCAGGGGTTGTTCATCTGCGGGCAGTTGGAGATGAGCACGAGGGTGTCGATCTCGGCACGCACCGCGACCCGCTTGCCGGGCGCCGACATGCCGTCGACGATGCCGAGGGCACCGTCCTCCTCGACGGGCACGTTCATGAACCAGTTGATGTTGGAGACGATGTCGCGCATGCCGAGCCCGTGCTTGGCCCCCTCGGTGAGGAAGTTCTCCCGGCAGCCGTGGTGATACATGACGTGGTGGCCGTAGCGCAGCGTGTTGGACTCCCGCGAGCAGGCGCCACCGATGGTGTCCTGGCGGTCGATCTCGTTGCCGACGACGGTCATCAGGGCGCGACCGAGGTTGCTGCGCAGCACGGTCCCAGTGCGGATGTAGGCGTTGTCCTGCCACGCGAGCGTGTCCGGCGCGCTGTAGCGCTCGTCCGTGTGGTGCGCGTTGTAGAGCAGGCAGTCACCCGACTGGTTGCCCCCGACATCGACGATCGTCAACACCTGCCCGGCACGTACGACACCCGACCACGAGGCCCGCGGAGCCACCTGCTCGTCCAGCACGACGGGACCCGGCACCAGCGGGTCACCCCACTCCAGGTGAGTGCCGTCGGCGTACGACGCACCGACCGGGACGCTGGAGACCAGCTGCCCGTCGGGCGTCAGATAGGTGGTCACAGGGACGGGAATGGTCGTCACAGGCCTCATCACCGGGTTGTCGATCGTGGTTGTCACAGGCCCCGAGCCTCCGCGTAGTCGAGTGTGTTCAGATATGCCCGCCGCACCTCGGGAGAGGCGTCGAAACGCTCGTCCGCCGGGGTGGTCGGGGTGGTCTCCGGCGTACGCCAGGCGTGCACGCGCAGCGGCCCGACGATGTACTCCGGACGTGGGTCCCGCGGATGCGGGACGTTGGCGATCAGCACGATCAGTGGCAGCTCGGCCACGAGCTCGACCGAGGTCCCGGCACCGGACGAACCGGACCAGTCGAAGCTCCCGTCCTCGGCCACGCGGACCCCCTGGAAGAACGACACCGACGGAGGTACGTCGGCCGGCCCGAGCCCGTTCTTGGCGGCCGCCTTCACGAAGAGGTCACGACCGGCCGGCGCCGGCCCCTCGGGCAGCGCGGTGCCGTAGCGCAGCGCGTTCCAGGCGGCGGTGCTCGTCCCGCAGAACGCGTCGTGACGGCCCGAGGTGTCGGCGAGGATCGTGGCGAGCACCCGGCCGTCCCCGGAGAGCAGCGGGTGGCCGGCGCCGAGGTAGGCCTGCCACGGGATCTTCTGGGTGTCTGCGACGTTGAGCCGCTCCGTCGGCTCGAGCGCGTTGTAGACCAGGGTGTGGGCGCAGGCCTCACCGGTCGGGTCCTCGAGCCGGAACCGCGTGCCGCGGGCGAGAACCTTGTGGGTGTAGCCGCCGGGCGCGACCGTCTCGGCCCACGTCAGGCTCTCCGGGTCGACGTCGTCCGGACAGAACGGGCTCGTCGACGCCGGTAGGTACGGCATCCAGTCGCTGACCTGCCCCCCTTGCGCGCGAGCGTCTGCCCGTGCGTTCAGCACCGTGTCCGTGCTGTGGTCTGCAGCTAGCGCCACCCGCGTCCTCCTTGAACCATGATGAACCTGTCGACTGACAGGTAAGCATGTCGGTCAAGGGCGTCGGGGGCAAACCATGACTGTTGGAAACCTGAGTCCGAAATGTGGGGTCGGAGTCGGAGAAAAATCTTCCCTGTCGGTCGATCGATTCTTACCGTTTTCAGCGTGAACTGGCTAGGGGTGAAGGACCATTTGCCACCGAATTCACGCCTACAGTGCCGCCTGATGGAGCGATGTCGCCGAGGTGGCGACAGGCCAGATGGAAGGGAAATCTGTCAAAAGACAGGTAACATGGCCGGTGTGATATCGGACACCGTTCCGATGGCGATCAGGAACCGTGCCGAGGAGCGGACCGAAAGACAAAACGGATCCCTGATTCCGCTGACATCGCCCCTCAGGAGTGGGACCCTGACCCGGGCCGGACAGCCCTCCCGCACCACCGACAGGTCGGTCATCGGCCCTCGGCTGGACATCAGCGGTTGGATCTCTTCGATCCCCACGGCACCACATTGCCGGAGACGAACGTCCGCGATTCGGACCCTTTGCGCGGCATCGGGACCCCGATCATCCCGACGAGCTCACCCAGGTCGCTGATCGTCGGCCCGGTCCAGTCCGGATCCAGGTCGAAGGCGAGGTCTTCGTCGGGCTCTTCGAGCGCCTTGGCTCGGAACCGCACGGCCCGCATGCCGACCGTCTCGGCGCCACTCAGCTCGTGATCGGCGCCGTCACCGACATACACGCACTCACTGGTCGGAACCTCCAGCGCAGCCGCGGCGACGAGGTAGGCGCCCGAGTCGGGCTTGCGTACACCTGTCTGGCAGGAGAAGGAGACGGCATCCAGGTGGTCGGCGAGGGGGCTCTCCGGCCAGATCGCGACCGTCTCGGCCGAGCAGTCGGCGACGAGGCCGAGCTTGAAGCCTCGTTTGCGCAACGACTCCAGCGCCGGCAGGGCCCAGGTCGCGGCGTGCAGAGACAGCTCGTAGTTGAGCCGCCGCGTGATCGCGCTCTCCACCTGGGACTCCGTGGGTGACCCGCCGACCCGCCTGGCCAGATAGCGCACGGTGTGGTGGACATCGGCCATCAGGCCACGTACGCGTTCGTCGAACGTCGCCGAGACCGCCGCCGCGAACGCGTCGGGGTCGACACCGAGATCCACTCCCATCGCCCTGGCCACCGCGTCGTGCTCGGCCCGGTGGCCGCTCGGGACGAGCGTGTCCTGCAGGTCGAAGAGGACCGCACGCACTCCGGCCTCCTCCATGGCCTCAGCGTAGCCAGGTTCGAATCCTTGCTGGAGAACTTCGAAGAATCCGTAAAGATTACGTCCAGCAGCGGTTTCCGGTCAGCAACAGCCACAGGGCTCGTCAGGACGACCGTTGTCGACGAATGCCTCGGCGGGCGAACAGCAGACCTCGCCTCGCCAGGCGTTCACGCCCTCGCGGATCGCGACGGCCGCGATGGCCAGCGCGGCAAGGGAGTCGGCCCACCACCAGCCGAGCAGGCTGTTCAACACCAGACCGAGCACGAGCGCGGCCGACATGTAGGTGCACAGGAGCGTCTGCTTGGAGTCGGCGACGGCGGAGTGCGAGCCGAGCTCGGTGCCCGTACGCCGCTGCACCCATGAAGCCAGCGGCATGACCAGCAGGCTCAGCACCGCCATGCCGATACCGACGTTCGAGTGCTCCGCCGCCCGGTGCATGACCAGCGCGCTGATGGCGTCGACGCTCACGAAGGCGGCGAGTGCGAAGAACGAGCAGGCGATCACCCGCAACGCGGCCCGCTCGCGCCGCTCGTGGTCGCGGCCTGCGAACTGCCAGGCGACCGCGATCGCGGAGGCCACCTCGATCACCGAGTCGAGCCCGAAGCCCACCAGCGCAGCCGATCCCGCTCCCACCCCGGCGACGAGCGCGACGACAGCCTCGATCACGTTGTACCCGATGGTGAAACCCACCAACATTCGCACCCGGCGTACGAGCGCCGCCCTCCGCTCGGGCGCCGGACCGGAGATGACGAGCTCGGCCTGATGTGTCCCGTGCCCCATCAGCAGCACTCCAGCTCGTCGGCGCCGGCGCAGGCGGCCTTGTCGGTGATCAGGACCAGCCCGTGGAGGTCGGCCAGAGCATGGGCCACGCGCTGGTCGACCAGCTCATAGCGCGTACGCCGCCCCTCGGGCACGGCGACGACCAGACCGCAGCCACGCAGGCAGGCCAGGTGGTTCGACACGGCCTGGCGGGTCGCCCCGAGCGAGTCCGCCAGCTCCGCCGGGTAGGCCGGTCCTTCGCGTAGCCGCATCAGGATCCGGGCGCGGGTGGCGTCGGAGAGCGCGTGCCCGAAGCGGGCGAGCGCGTCCAGGGAAGCCGTCGTCGTGGTGACCATGGACAGATAGTACATCGGATCCTGAATTCAGTAGATCATGTATTGAGTCGGAGTGACCCAGGCCATGCCCGCGCGACTGGGACGTACCTCGGCCCGTGTCCTAGACTCACGACCACGAAGGGGAGTAGTCCTCAACAGTCGCGTCGACACACTGGCCCCCGGGCCCGGCGCGATCGGCCACGAGAGTGGCGGACGAGACCTTCGACCAAGCACCCGTATATCTACGTGACGGTGCTGGTCGAAGGATGTCCACCCCGCATGCGGATGCCCCCGGCCGGTGCCGGAGAGGAACCCTGTGTACGCCTTCCTGCTGTCGACCGCGGTCATCTTTGTCGCCGAGCTCGGCGACAAGAGCCAGCTGATGGCGATGACCTTCGCCACCCGCTATCGGGCTCGGGACGTGATCCTCGGGATCACCGCCGCCACCGCGATCGTCCATCTCGCCTCGGTCGCCATCGGCGCGCTCATCGGAGACGCCTTCGCCGAGCACCAGCACTACATCACCATCGTCGCCGGGGTCGCCTTTCTGATCTTCGCCGGCTGGACCCTGCGGGGCGACGAGCTCACCGAGGACGAGGCCAAGAAGGCGCGTAACAGCCGCGGCATGGCGATCTTCGCCGTCGGGATCGCGTTCTTCCTGGCCGAGCTCGGCGACAAGACGATGCTCGCGACGATCACCCTGGCCACCCAGGAGGGCTGGCTCGGCACCTGGATCGGCTCCACCGTCGGGATGGTCGTGGCCGATGCGCTCGCGATCGGGGTCGGCGCCCTGCTGGGCCGCAACCTCCCCGAGAAGGTGATCAAGTACGGCGCCGCCGCCCTGTTCGCCGTCTTCGGGATCATCCTCGTCATCGACGGCGCCGTGCAGATGTGATCCGTCAGCTCTGATCCCTCGGCCGTGCGGCCGTCAGCGGTGGTCGAGGGCCTCGACCCGGCGGTTCAGATAGCGCTGCTCGGGCACGCTCTGGGTCAGCCGGGCCGCGAGCACATAGTGCTCCCGAGCCGCGGCGAGGTCGCCGGACTGCTCGAGCAGGTGCGCCAGCACCGCATGGGCCCGGTGGTGCCGCTGCATCGCCGGGTGCTCCAGCAGCTCGCGCACGATCTCGATCCCGTGCTCGGGGCCGAGGCTCATCGCCACGGCGACGGCCCGGTTGAGCGTGACCGCCGGCGAGGGCGCGACCTGCGCGAGCATCCCGTAGAGCAGGTTGATCTGGAGCCAGTCGGTGGCTTCGTACGACTCCGCCTCGGCATGGACCGCGGCGATCGCCGCCTGCAGCTGGTAGCGGCCCACCGGTCCCTCGGGGAGAACCTCCTCCAGCAGCGCGACACCCTCGCGGATCAGCTCCTGGTCCCACTGCGAGCGGTCCTGGTCCTTGAGCGGGATCAGGTCGCCGAGGTGGTCGACGCGCCCGCACGAGCGAGCCTGGGTCAGCAGCATCAGCGCGAGCAGACCGGTGGCCTCGTCGTGCTCCGGGAGCACGCCGCGCACGATCCGGGTCAGCCGGATCGCCTCGTCGGTGAGCTCGATGCCCTGCAGGTCCGGGCCGCTGGTGCGGGTGTGGCCCTCGTTGAAGATCAGGTGGCAGACGTCGAGCACGCACGCGATCCGCTCGGGCAGCTCATCGGGCGCCGGCGAGCAGAACTCCTCGTCCTTCAGGGTCGCCCGCGCCCGGCTGAGCCGCTGCCCCATGGTCGCCTCCGGAACCAGGTACGCAGCCGCGATCTCCGCCGTCGTCAGACCGCCCACGCACCGCAAGGTGATCGCCACCTGGGAGGGGCGGCGCAGCGCGGGATGGGCGCACATCATCATCAACCGCAGGGAGTCGTCGTAGGCCGAGCCGATCTCCACCGCCGCCGGGTCGGGCTCGTCGAGCCGACGGGCCATTCCGTCGGCGACCTCGCGCCGGGTCCGGGCGGCGTCCGAGCGCATCTGGTCGATCAGCCGCCGGTGGGCAACTCGGATCAGCCACGCACGCGGGTCTGCCGGCAGGCCGTCGCGGGACCACTGCCGGCTCGCCGCGATCAGCGCCTCCTGGGCGGCGTCCTCGCAGTCGGGCAGGTCGGGATGGACCCGCAGCAGGGCGCCGAGGACGTGGGCGGACTCCTGCCGCCACACATCCTCGACCCCCGTCACCGTCATGTCAGTAGGTTGCCACCGGCCGCAGCTCGACCGTCTCACCGGGGCCGCTGAAGCTGCGTACGACCTCTTCGGCTCTCTCCTGGGACTCGACGTCGATCAGGAAGAAACCGGCCAGATGCTCCTTGGCCTCGGAGTAGGGACCGTCGGTGACGATCGGCTCGCCGGCGTCCCAGCGGTAGAGCTTGGCCGAGGCCGGGTCCGCGAGCGGCTGCCCGCCGAGGAGCTCCCCGTTGGCCGAGAGCTCCTCCATGATCCCCTCGAAGGCCGCGTTGAGCTTCTCCCTGGCCCCCTGCGGCAGCGACTGGATCTCGGGGGTGAAGTCACCCGTGGGGTGACCCCACGGCTGCGGGTTGGAGTGGATGAGGATGACGTACTTCATGACTCTTCCCTTTCAACGGCGCCTCCTGGGCGCCTTCCGTAGGCGTGCTTACGGGGGTACGTCGTAGCCGGCCGGCGTGGTTCTACATCGTCCCAGAAACATCCGTGCCACGGAGCGGGTCTCCTCGATGGAACTCCCTGCAGCGGCCCCCGCCGATATGGAAGGGTTGCCCGTTGTGAATCCGGGAGCGTTCGAAGCCATCGACGAACGCCTGGTCTCCACCCTCGACGACCTGCTCGACCAGCAGTCCCTGGCACCCGGCATCGTCGTCAACGCCCTCTTCAACCGGTTGGTGACCGCGGTGCTGAGCGTGCCCGAGTCCGCCGCCGAGGCGGTGCTGGCGGCACTGCCGCCGTCGCATTCGCCGGCCGTCTTCCGTGCGGTCGCGGCGGCCGGCGAGCACGCGCTCGAGCGAGTCTGGGCCCACCAGATTTCGCGCGCGCCCGACCCAGTGGAGGCATTCGCCCGCTTCCCCTACCGCGAGAACTACCGGCTCCTGGTGGAGATGGAGCTGGAAGCCGTACGCCGCCAGGGCACCACACCACGACACGTCCTGCTCCTCGGCTCGGGGCCGCTTCCGCTGACCGCGCTCTGCCTCGCCGACCAGGGCATCACGGTGCACTGCGTCGACCACGACGCCGAGGCGATCAGGCTCTCCTCCGCCGCGTTCGGGCGCCTGGGCGCCGCCGGCGTGACCTTCGAGCACGCGGAGGCTGCGGCCGCGACACCGCCGCGACCCGTCGACGTCGTGCTCCTCGCCGGCCTGGTCGGCGCCGACGACGCCGCCAAGGCTGCGGTGCTCGACAAGGCGGTCACCCACCTCGGTCCGAGTGGTCTCGTCCTGGCGCGGAGCGCCCGGGGGCTGCGTACGCTGCTCTATCCGCGGGTCGGCCCCGCGGCGTTGGCCGGCCTGACCGTGGTGGCCGAGGCCGACCCCGAGGTCGACGCCCCCGGGACCGACGTGATCAACAGCGCGATCCTCGCCCGGCCTAGAGAGCCGGGTCGAGCACCTCGGCCTTGAGCTGGGCGGCCCGCTCGATCCGCTCGGCACCGGTCTTCCCGAGGTTCCACGTCGGCAGGATGAACTCGTCGAATCCGGCCTCGACGTAGCGCCCGACGAAGTCCTGCAGCTCACCGGCCGAGCCGGTCTGCGTTCTGGCGAAGCCTGGGTTCGCGCCGTCGAGATCGAGCATGAGGTTGGTGGTCGTCCTGATCGTGGACGGGTCACGGCCGACCTGCTCGCACGCCTCCAGGAGCTTGGCCCGCACCGCGCCCGCGCTCTCGGGCGTGCCCCAGGTGTTCCATTCGTCGGCGTGCCGGGCGACGACCCGCAGCATCCGCGGGCCCTTGGCACCGACCAGGATCGGCAGCGGCGAGGCCACCGGCTTCGGTTCGCACGGGGCGTCGGTGAGTTGGAAGTGGGTCCCCTCGAACGTCGTCCGCGGCTTGTCGAGCAGCGACCGGGTGACCTCGATCGCCTCCTCGAACCTGTCGACGAGCACCTTCGCTCCCGGCAGCTCGAAGCCGTACGCCTTGTGCTCGTTGATCTGCCAGCCGGCGCCCATGCCGAGCACGAAGCGGCCGTTGGCGATGTGGTCGATCGTCGCGGACCGGTTCGCGAGCAGCGCCGGGTGGTGGATGGTCGTCGGGGAGACGAGGGGCCCGATGCGTACGTTCTGGGTGGTCGCGGCCAGCGCCGGCAGGATCCCCCAGACCTCGTGCATCGGTCCGTCGTCGACCTCATCGGAGCCGGTGTTGGGCATGTAGTGGTCGGCGACCCAGACGCCGTACCAACCGGCCTGGTCGGCGGCCTGCGCCTCGGCGAGGATGTCGGCGGTGGGGAAGACGAGGTTGGGCCACAGCGAGATCTTCACGTCCCCAACCTACCGAGGCCCCAGAAATATTCTTGGCAGCATTGTCGATCCCGCGTAGACCTCGTTCGACCAAGGGGTGAACGGGCCGGCAAGACGGCCCGACAGACACAGGAGATACCGAGATGCCGAAGTACATGCTGATCTGGCGCACCATCGACGAGGAGAAGCAGAACGCCGCGATGGCCGCCATCCCCTTCGAGCAGATGCTCGAGAAGATGGGGCAGCTCAACGACGAGCTCATCAAGGCGGGCGTGCTGCTCGCCATGGAAGGCCTGGACCCCGAGGAGCACACGGTTGTCACCTATGCCGACGCCGATGAGCCGCCGGTGGTCACCGACGGGCCCTACGGCGAGACCAAGGAGCTCTTCGGGGGCTTCTACCTGATCTCGGTCGGCTCGAAGGAGGAGGCGGTCGAGTGGGCCAAGCGGCTCAGCTACTTCCCCGGCTCCGCCGTCGAGGTCCGCCGGGTGCCGACGATCGACGAGTTTCCGCAGGACAACCCCTGGATCCAGAAGGAGCTCGACTGGCGGACCAAGAACGGGCAGCTCTGAGGACCGAGACCACCGAGGAGACACCGATGAGTGACGCGACGCGCGCCGTCGAAGCGATCTGGCGCATCGAGTCCGCCCGCATCGTCGGCGCGCTCGCGCGCTACACCGGCGACTTCGCCCTCGCCGAGGACGCAGCCCAGGAGGCGCTCGCCGAGGCGCTGGTGTCCTGGCCCCGCGACGGCCAACCGGCCAACCCGGTCGGCTGGCTGATGACCACCGCCAAGCGGCGGGCCATCGACACGATCCGCCGCGCCGGCGTCCAGCGCGAGAAGTACGAGGCCATCGCCCACGACCAGGACGAGGCGTACGCCGACGACCTGGATGTCGAGCGGATCGACGACGACGTCCTCGCGCTGATGTTCGTCTCCTGCCACCCGGTGCTCTCCAAGGAGGCCCGGGTGGCCCTGACGCTCAGGGTCGTCGGCGGTCTCAGCAGCGAGGAGATCGCCCGGGCGTTCCTGGTGCCGGTGCCGACGATCCAGGCCCGGATCACCCGCGCCAAGAAGACGATCGCGGCCGCGAAGGTGCCCTTCGAGGTGCCCGCGCCCGACGAACGCCGCCAGCGGCTCGCCGGCGTGCTCAACGTCCTCTACCTGATCTTCACCGAGGGCTCGACTGCCACGTCCGGCGAGGACCTGATCCGCACCGACCTCGCCCGCGAGGCACGCCGACTGACGCGCGTGCTGATCGGCGTGCTGCCGGACGAGCCGGAGGCGTACGGGCTGCTGGCGCTCATGGAGCTCACCGCCTCCCGCTTCCCGGCACGCACCGACGCTGCCGGCGACCCGATCCTGCTCGAGGACCAGGACCGCACCAGATGGGACCAGGGCGCCGTACGCCGCGGCCTCGCCGCCCTCGAACAGGCAACCCCACGTGGCCTCGGCCCCTATGGCCTCCAGGCCGCGATCGCCGCCACCCACGCGGTCGCCGATTCGGTCGAGACCACCGACTGGGAGCGGATCATCGTCCTCTACGAGGCCCTGGGCAGGATCGCGCCGAACCCGATCGTCGACCTCAACCGCGCCGTCGCCGTCGCGATGGCCCAGGGGCCCGTGCCCGCCCTGGAGATCGTCGACCGGATCGCGGAGGACAAGCGGCTCGACCACACCCACCTCCTCCCGACCGTACGCGGCGAGCTGCTGCGCCGCCTCGGCCGGACCGTCGAGGCGCACGCGGAGCTGGAGCGGGCGGCAGCGATGTGCACGAACGACCGAGAGCGTGCCGTCCTCCGGCAAAAGATCGCGGAACTTACCTAAAAGGGGGTATACCTGTCCCCCATGTCACAAGCAGCGAGGACAGAGACGTCTCAAACCCCACGCTGGCGGATCCTGGGTCCCGGCCTCGTCGTGGCCGCGACAGGTGTCGGCGCTGCCGATCTGGTCGCGACCCTCATCGCGGGCAGCAAGTACGGCTACGCCTTGCTGTGGGCGGTGGTCGTCGGTTGCGTGCTGAAGGTCGTGCTCGTCGAGGGCGCGGGGCGCTACAGCCTGGCGACCGGCGAGACGATCTTCCAGGGCTGGCGGCGCCTGGGCATCTGGACGACGATCTACTTCGGCCCCTACATCGTGATCTGGGGCTTCATCTACGGCGCCGCGGCGATGGCCGGCACCGGCTTGGCCCTGGCGGCGCTGTTCTCGTTCGCCTCGGTGAAGGTATGGGGCATCGTCTCCGGGCTGATCGGTCTCGCCATCGTGTGGACCGGCCGCTACGGCCTCTTCGAGAAGTTCCTCGCCGTGCTGGTCGGGATCATGTTCGTCACGATGATCGGCGCCGCCTTGGTGACGCTGCCCAACCTCCCCGAGATCCTGCTCGGCCTGGTCCCGACCATCCCTGAGGGATCGCTGGTCAACCTCCTCTCGGTCGCCGGCGGCGTCGGCGGCACGATCACCCTCGCCGCCTACGGCTACTGGCTGCGCGAGAAGGGCTGGAGCACCCCGAGCTTCATGCGCGTGATGCGGCTCGACAACACCACGGCGTACGTCGTGACCGGCGTCTTCGTGGTCGCCACCCTCATCGTGGGCGCGGAGCTGCTCTACTCGGCCAACATCGCGATCGGCACCGGCGACCAGGGCATGCTCGACCTGTCGAAGGTGCTCGCCGACCGCTACGGCAACTGGTTCGGCAAGCTCTTCCTGATCGGCTTCTGGGCCGCGGCGATGTCCTCGCTCGTCGGTGTCTGGAACGGTGTCAGCCTGATGTTCGCCGACTTCGTCGGCACCCTGCGCGGTCGGGCGGACCAGCCCGAGGCGCAGAGCGGCGGTATCTGGTACCGCTCCTACATCCTCTGGCTCACCTTCCCCCCGATGATCTGGCTGCTGCTCGCCGACCAGCCCACTTGGCTGATCCTCATCTACGGGGTGCTGGGCGCCTTCTTCATGCCGTTCCTGGCCATCACTCTGCTCTGGCTGCTCAACACGGGCCACACCCCCGCGGAGTGGCGCAACAAGTGGGTCTCCAACATCGGCCTCATCATCTGCGCCCTGCTCTTCGCCTGGCTCGCCTTCGACCAGGTACGCACCTCCATCTCAGACCTCCTCGGCTGAGGCGCGAGCCCGCCGAGGGTGTCCCGGCGGGCATTCCCAGGACAGGGGCTCCGAGCAGGCGTTATCTTTCCCGAACGCCTGCTCGGAGAGAGATGCCCGAGCCCACACGGAAACCTCGAGTCAGCCGATGCGCTCTGTCCACGTCGCGACCATCGTCGTCGCCGGCACCTGCCTTCTCGCCTCATGTGGCGCGCCAACCGGCCCATCCGAGGCCGCCAGTCAGGTGCCGAGCGCACGCGCGAGTCCCTCGCCTACGGACGCCCCGACTCCCAGTCCGACGCCGTCGCCAGCGGACACTCTCGAGTCCCTCGACACCAAGTACTTCACGATCAGCTTCCCCGGCCCTCAGCCCGAGAAGGAGGTCGAGAAACACGACAACATGGCTCAGACCACCTACACGATCGATCTGGACTCGGGCGACCGGATGGCGATCACCGTGCTCGACCTCAACCCTGGGATCCCCTTCGACCTGACGCAGGGCATGGCGGGCGGCGCGGAAGCCATGGGCGGGAAGGTACTGGCCAGCAGGAACATCAACATCGACGGCTGGCCGGCCATCCGCGGCCGCTACTCCATGAAGGTCGATGAGAGCACCGGAACCGGGTGGGCCACGGTGATCGACAAGAACCAGGACGTCGTCCTGGCCATGACCTACGAGGGCTGGAGCATGCCGGACACAACGGCGGCGCCGAAGGTCTACGAACGGGCTCTGGCCAGCATCAAGATCAAGTAGTGGGGCCTGCCGCTTTGCCGATCCGCGCCCCCGGCGCGGACTCCTCGCAGGGCTCAAATGGCAGTTGCCCGGCGCCTCGAGGGCACCGGGCAACTGGAGAAGCTCTGGATCAGCGGCTGGTGACCAGCTTGATGGCCACACCGAGACCCGCGGCAATGAGGGCGGCGATGAGCAGCTTCTTGACCATGGGAACTCCTAGTTCGAGACGTTGATACGGACCCAACTATGTCATTGGACCCCGTGACGCCGCTCACGTCAACCGGGCGTGGCGCGAAGAGATCGCCATGATCATCATCTCGACAAGCTCGATACACCGCATCTCGACAAGCTCGATACGCTGCGTCGCAATGGGCATAAATGGCAGCAGGGCCACCTCCGAAGAGGTGGCCCTGCGCAAAGTTATGTCCGGCGGCGTCCTACTCTCCCACAGCCTCTCGGTTGCAGTACCATCGGCGCTGAAGGGCTTGACTTCCGGGTTCGGGATGGGACCGGGTATTTCCCCTTCGCTATGGCCGCCGTAACTCTAGAGATCACGCTCCCCGTGTTTCCGGGTGGTGACCAAACCTGTGTTACAACAGTTGGTTG
This sequence comes from Nocardioides sp. NPDC051685, assembly GCF_044453405.1. NCBI lineage: Bacteria > Bacillati > Actinomycetota > Actinomycetes > Propionibacteriales > Nocardioidaceae > Nocardioides > Nocardioides sp. NPDC051685. The sequence continues at coordinate 1,049,573 of NZ_JBITCR010000001.1, forward strand.
TGGACGCGAGCCTTGACGGTCTTCGTTTGTTGTTTTTGTTGAGGGTTTATGAAAGATAAGCCCTCGGCCTATTAGTACCGGTCGGCTGGGCATCACTGCTGTACACCTCCGGCCTATCAAC